>NZ_BAAHYH010000001.1:0-558381 GCF_054657655.1 Thermococcus prieurii
TGCCGGAGGTAGGCGGTGGGGTAGAGCACTGATTGGGGGTTTAGGGGGAGAAATCCCCCGGCCCCCTGTCAAACTCCGAACCCACCGCCGCCGTAGATGGCCGGAGTAGGGGGGCGGTGTAAGCCGTCACCCGAGAGGGGAACAACCCAGACCGGGGTTAAGGCCCCAAAGTGCCGGCTAAGTGTTACTCCAAAGGGTGTCCCTGGCCTTAGACAGCGGGGAGGTAGGCTTAGAAGCAGCCATCCTTTAAAGAGTGCGTAACAGCTCACCCGTCGAGGTCAGGGGCCCCGAAAATGGACGGGGCTCAAGCCGGCCGCCGAGACCCCGGCGCACGGACCGATTGGTTCGTGATCGGGTAGGCGGGCGTGCCGATGGGGTGGAAGCCGGGCCGTAAGGTCCGGTGGACCCGTCGGTATTGCGGATCCTGCCGGGAGTAGCAGCATAGCCGGGTGAGAATCCCGGCCGCCGTAGGGGCCAGGGTTCCACGGCAATGTTCGTCAGCCGTGGGTTAGTCGGTCCTAACCCGACCCGTAACTCGGCGTCGGGGAAAGGGAAACGGGTTTATATTCCCGTACCGCGGTGGTAGGCGCGGCAACGCAAGCCCGGGGGGTGACGCCTCGGGGTAGGCGGACCGGCCCACAAGGCCGGCTAAGCGTATAAGTCCGGGGAGTGCCGTAATGGCGAGAACCGGATGAAAGCGCGAATGGCCTCCCGTAAGGGGGGTTCCGCCGATCCCTGGGGCCCGTGAAAAGCCCCTCGGAACGATCCACCGCGACCGTACCGAGAACCGACACTGGTGCCCCTGGGTGAGAAGCCTAAGGCGTGTCGGGGGAAACCCAGCCGAGGGAACTCGGCAAATTGGCCCCGTAACTTCGGGAGAAGGGGTGCCTGCGGGTGCGTAACCCGCAGGTCGCAGTGACTAGGGGGGCCCGACTGTTTAGTAAAAACACAGGTCCCAGCTAGCCCGAAAGGGTTTGTACTGGGGCCGACGCCTGCCCAGTGCCGGTATGTGAAGCCCGGGTACAACCGGGTGAAGCACCGGTAAACGGCGGGGGTAACTATAACCCTCTTAAGGTAGCGAAATTCCTTGTCGGTTAAATGCCGACCTGCATGAATGGCGTAACGAGGTCCCCACTGTCCCCGGCTGGGGCCCGGCGAAACCTCTGCCAGGCGCATATGCCTGGGACCCCCGGTGGGAAGCGAAGACCCCATGGAGCTTTACTGCAGCCTGCCGTTGCCGTACGGCGGGGGGTGCGCAGCGTAGGCGGGAGGCGTCGAAGCCCGCCCTCCGGGGCGGGTGGAGCCGTCCATGAGACACCGCCCACCCTCTGCCGTACGGCTAACCCCCGGAAGGGGGGACAGCGGTAGGTGGGCAGTTTGGCTGGGGCGGCACACCCTCGAAAAGGTATCGAGGGTGCCCTAAGGTCGGCTCAGGCGGGTCAGGAATCCGCCGTAGAGTGCAAGGGCAAAAGCCGGCCTGACTGGACCCGTAACAGAGGCGGGTCCAGCCGCGAAAGCGTGGCCTAGCGAACCCCTGTGCCTCCCCGGTGGGGGCCAGGGATGACAGAAAAGCTACCCTGGGGATAACAGAGTCGTCTCGGGCGAGAGCCCATATCGACCCCGAGGCTTGCTACCTCGCTGTCGGCTCTTCCCATCCTGGCCCTGCAGCAGGGGCCAAGGGTGGGGGTGTTCACCCATTAAAGGGGAACGTGAGCTGGGTTTAGACCGTCGTGAGACAGGTCGGATGCTATCTACCGGGGGTGCTGGCCGCCTGAGGGGAAGGCTCCCCCAGTACGAGAGGAACAGGGAGCCGCGGCCTCTGGTCTACCGGTTGTCCTACAGGGCATAGCCGGGCCAGCTACGCCGCGTCCGATAAGGCCTGAAAGCATCTAAGGCCGAAGCGGTCCCCGAAAATAGGCGGCCATTCCTGGGCGTTTGGGCCTGGGTGACCGGTCCGTTGCCCAGGACGAGGGCTCGGGAAGAAGACCCGTTTGATGGGGCGGGGATGTAAGCGGGAAGGGAAACCGACCCGTTCAGTCTGCCGCTCCCAACAGCCCGAGTGCCCCGGGCGGGGCGTCTGAGAGACCAGCTCGCCTATGCACGGCCCTCATCATGACTTAACTTAACTCGACTCTTCTGTAAGACTCAATCCGCAAAAATTAAAATTCTCTGTGATACCTTCTCCCGGTGATTCCGATGAGACTGCTCGTTCTTGATTTGGACGGCACTCTCTGGGACCACGAGGACGCTTCTGCTTTGGTTCCGCCTTACGAGTTTAGCGGTGATTGTTTAACAGATTCCCTCGGCCAAAAACTCTGCCTCTTTCCTGGTGTTCGCGAGTTCATCGAATGGGCGAGCGAAAGGTTCATTCTAAGCATTGCGAGCTGGAACATTGAGGAGAGGGTAAGGCCGATTCTCGAGGGTTTCAAGTTGTGGGACTACTTCATGTTTCCAAAAATCGAAGGCCATCCTGACAAGGGCGACATGATTCGAAGAACCATGGAGGAGCTTCGCTCCTTCGGCTACGATATTGACGACGTCATTTACATCGACGACCGAGATATTCACATCGATGGTGTCAAAATGGCAGTTCCCGGCGTTGATTTCATCCGCATGTGGAAAGACACTAAAAGTTTTGAGGAGCTTAAACAACTACTCCAAAAGCTGGGGTGATATCATGGAGTTGCTCATCGTGAAGGATAGGCGCATAGACTACGACGGCTCCGCGATAGGGAGCCACTGGGCCTACAGGAACTTCGGAATCCTCGGAAACTCGCTCGTCGTCTTCCGCGGAAGGTGCGACGTCAAGGTCGAGGAGATGATTGACATAGAGGACCTCCGCGCGAGCAAGGAAATCAGGAGCGACGACATGGTGCACTACATAATTGAGGTTTTCGATTTAGTCAACACGCTTTTCGCCTCAACGCTCCAGAAGCTCTTCATAGCTAAGCTCTGCGAGGTCCTAGCTGAATACGGCGTGAAGACCGAGAGAAAGGGCGACGACATCTACGTGAACGGGAGAAAGCTCAGCATCTCGATAGCAACCGTTTCCCCGGTAAGCGTCAAAATCCACATCGGGATAAACGTTGAGGCCAGGGGTATTCCAGAGGGCGTTGATGCAATAGGCCTCAGGGAAGTTGGCATCATCGACATCGAGGAGTTCATGGAGAGAACCGGAAGGGCACTCGTTGAGGAGTTCAAAAAGGTGAAGAAGGACAGCCTGAAGGTCAGGTGGGCTCAGTAGAGAATGAACAGCAAACTTCCCACCAGCGGAACGGCCAGGTTGTCGTCGAGCCAGGGCTGATACTCGGCGAGGGTCAGCAACCCTGCCCACATCATCTTTCTTATTGCGTCTCCATCGAGGAAAGCGAGTGCTATCGCAAGGGCGGTTATCAGATACGCCAGGCTTCCTGTCCAGTGCTTCTTGAGCTTCACGTTGAAGCCGTGCCTTCTGAAGTAGTAGTGCCTGACCACCCCGGTTACCCCATCACTGATGGCCATCGCTAGGAGGAGCGCCGTTGCGTACTCCTTTGGAAGAACCAATGGAACAACCGAGGCCGAGAACGCGAAGAAGACCTCTCCGTAGTTGTGCTCTATCTGGTACCAGGAGAACTCCCTCTTTTTAATGTGTGGCCACAGCTGGAACAGGCCGAAAACGAAAGCCGAAGCGCTGAAAACCTCCGCCGGAATCTTTCCGAAGTAGAACATCACTATGGCCGGGACGATGCTGAAGTGAATTATCTTTCTGTTTATCCACGTCCATTCGTCTCCAAGCCACTTGGTAAACGCTATGGCAATCCCTATTAACACCGCGGCAATTCCCGCGTAGGGCAACCACCCGAACATCAACATCCATTCCACCAAAAAATGAAGAAGGTTGGGGCTAATAACTTTATCCGAACGCCCTTCCAACGGTTTCAAGGGCGGTTATGAAGTCGGAAGCGTGAACCACGATGTACCAGTCGTCCGTTCTCGTCAGTTCTCCCCTTGACTTTCCAACCAGCTCGCCGTAGAGGCCCTGAATTCTGACCCTCGGCTCCGTTGTCGAGAGCTTGAGGGTAACCTCGACTGGCTTTCCGTTCTCCCAGACGATTCCGACCCTGAGGCCGGCCTTGGTTTCCTTCCTCTTCCTCAGGCCGAGCTTGAGGTAGCGGAGCCTCTCCTCCGGGACGCCGTTCTCTTCTGCCTTTTCCCTCAGGTACTCCTCCGCCAGGCTTAAGCCGTGGAGTCCGAGGGAGTATCCAAAAACCGGAATTCCGAGGTCCTTCCTAGTCCTCCCCTTGTAGACGTAGACCTCAATTCTGCCCCTCGAGCCCTTTGAGGCTGTGTAAAAGCCCCGGTTCTCTCCTTTAAACTCTTCCAGCTCTGAGAGGAGCGCGTCGTAAGCTGAGAAGGGCAGTGAGAAGCCCGCCCACGTTCCCCAGAGTCTTGGTGGAACTGAGAGAAAGCCGAGCTCCTCGAGGTGGTACTCCAGTGGCTTCGGCCTTATTACCAGGAAGCCCTTCTCTGTAACCTCGAACTCGATGAGGGCCCTCTCCCCGGGAATCACCGTGAACTTGTCTTTCATTTCAACATCTTTGGCCTTCAGCAGTCTTCCCCGTCTCAGCTTTCGCCCTTCCATTGAGCTTGAAACAACAGGAACGGGAGTTTTTCTCCCGGTTTCCTTGTCGTAGGGCACCTTAAAGCCGGCCTTGAGAAGCTCCTCCTGAAGCTCCAGCGACGCTGGAAAGAAGACGTTCATTCTCATTAGTTCGAACTCCATGGCGTTCACCTTTTACATTGTTTGGTAGTTTTTACTTTTTGCACTTATAAATGTTTCTCTTGGAAAGTTGTTCAACTGGAAGCTAACCTTAAAAGCCCTTTCGAGGAGCTAAGCGCGGTGGTGAGAATGGTTCACTGGGCTGACTACATGGCCGAAAAGATAATCCGCGAAAGGGGCGACAAGGAGGAGTACGTGGTCGAGAGCGGAATCACGCCGAGCGGTTACGTTCACATAGGTAATTTTAGAGAGTTCTTCACGGCCTACATAGTGGGCCACGCCCTGAGGGACAGGGGAAAGAAGGTCAGGCACATCCATATGTGGGACGACTACGACAGGTTTAGGAAGGTCCCCAAGAACGTCCCGCAGGAGTGGAAGGAGCACCTCACGAAGCCAGTCAGGGAAGTTCCCGACCCTTGGGGCTGTCACGACAGCTATGCCGAGCACTTCATGGAGAAGTTCGAGGAGGAAGTGAGAAAGCTCGGCATTGAGGTTGATTTCCTCTACGCGAGTGAGCTGTACAAGTCGGGTGAATACGCCGAGGAGATAAGGCTTGCCCTCGAAAAGCGCGACGAGATTAAGGCCGTTCTCGACAAGTACCGTGAGAGGGCCAAGCAACCACCCCTTGAGGACGACTGGCAACCGGTTATGGTCTACTGCCCGAAGTGCAGGCGCGAGGCTAAGTTCGTCTCGTGGGACGGCGGATGGAAGGTTAAATACCGCTGTGAGCACTGCGGTAGCGAGGGCGAGACAGACATAAGGGAGGGCAACGTGAAGCTCCGCTGGCGCGTCGACTGGCCGATGCGCTGGGCTCACTTCAGGGTGGACTTCGAGCCCGCCGGGAAAGACCACCTCGCCGCCGGAAGCTCCTACGACACAGGGAAGGAGATTTCCGAGAAGGTCTTCGGCTGGAAGGCGCCGATGACGCTCATGTACGAGTTCGTCGGAATCAAGGGGCAGAAGGGCAAGATGAGTGGCTCAAAGGGCAACGTTATCCTGCTTTCAGACCTCTACGAGGTCCTCGAACCGGGAATAATCCGCTTCATCTACGCCAAGGCAAGGCCCAACAAGGAACTCAAGATAGACCTCGGCCTCGGCCTGCTCAACCTCTACGACGAGTTTGACAAGGTCGAGAGGATTTACTTCGGCCTTGAGCACGCAAAGAACCCCGAGGAGGAAGAGGAACTCAAGAGAACCTACGAGCTCTCGATGCCGAAGGTTCCGGAGAGGCTTATCGCTCAGGCGCCCTTCCGCTTCCTCGTCACCCTCGTCCAGATGCCCCACCTCGACGAGGAGGGAATAATCAGGGTTCTCCAGGAGCAGGGCCACGTTCCTGAAAAACTCGATGAAGAAGACCTTGAGAGGATAAGGCTCCGCATCAGGCTCGCCAGGAACTGGGTGGAGAAGTACGCCCCTGAGAACGTCAAGTTCAGCCTTCTCGAAAAGCTCCCCGAGCTCGAACTCAAGCCCGAAATTAGAGAAGCGATGAGAGAGCTGGCGGACTGGATTGAGGCCAATACCTTCACCGTGGATGAGCTCAACAACGCAATCTTCGACGTTGCCAAGAAGCGCGGAATCCCGAGCAAGGAGTGGTTCAAAGCACTCTACAACCTCTTCATCGGGAAGGACCGCGGGCCGAGGCTGGCCCCGTTCTTGGCCTCGCTCGACAAGGAGTTCGTGGTCAAAAGGCTCCGCTTGGAGGCCTAATTCATTTTTTCGGCAGGTATACCTGGAAGTAGGTGTGCTCGTTTATCTTTTCTTCCCCGACCTTCCTGAAGTAGAGCTTCGCGAGCAGTTCCACCGCCGTCTTTCCCCAGACGTTGAAGCGAACTCTGAAGGACTTCTCCTCGCTCTGGAACTCTATCAGGACGGTTTTCTCGTCCTTGTCTGGCAAGACCTTGCTAATCCAGTATTCAGCGCCGATTACCTGTCCGTTCATGAGAACCGGAAGGAGCGCCCTCAGGTCGGTGAACTGGAGGATTAGCTTTCCTCCCGGCTTCAGAACCCTCGCCATCTCGCGGAACGCCTTTCCGAGGTCGAGGGGTTCGAAGTGGACGAGGTTGTCGATGAAGAGGACGTAGTCAAAGGTGTTATCTTCGAATGGCAACTCCCTCGCATCTGCCTTGATGAACTCCACCTTCGAGCCCTTCTCTCTGGCAAAACCCCTTGCGAGGGAGAGCATGTAGTCGCTGTTGTCAACGCCAACGACGGTGAAGCCCAAATCCTCAAGCAGGAACGAGAAGCCCCCCGCCCCACAGCCGAGGTCGAGAACTTTCCCCTTTTCCTTCATTAACTTCATCAGGAGCGGTTCAAGGTTCTCAATCCTCTTCCTGTACTCGTCGGAATAGATGTCGCTGTAGGCTTTGAAGGCCGAGTAGTACTCCTTGAACGTCATGTTTTTGAGTCCTCACGAGTCCTTAAATAGGTATCCGAAGTTTCCGGTGATGGACATGGTGGTGAGGATTAGCGCGCCGGCTCATCTGCACACTGGAAACCCCGACCTGAGCGGGGACATGGGACGGCTCTACGGAACGGTTGGTTTCGCCATAGAAAAGCCACGCCTCGAAATAGAGGTCAGAGAAGCTGAAAAAGACCGCTCCAACGACGAAGATGCGTTGAAGTTCTTGACGAGGCTCCGCGAGCGCTACGACTTCCCGCCCGTTGAGGTTACCGTGAGGAGCTACATCCCGAAGTGGGTTGGAATCGGCTTCCACACCACCCTCGCCCTGAGCACAGGAATGGCCGTGAGTAAGCTCTATGGCCTTAACCTCTCGCTTGAGGAAGTGGCGTTGGCTGTAAGACGCGGTCTCATAACTGCCCTCGGCTTCTACGCCCTCAAGGTTGGCGGTTTCATCTACGAGGGCGGCTTCCCTGTGGACAAGCGTGAGAAGGTCGTTCCCCCGCTGATTTTTCGGGGTGACTTTCCTGACGATTGGCTCTTCGTCGTGGCAATCCCGGAGACCCCGAGGAAGGCCCTCGCCGAAATCAGGAAGCGCGAGGACGAGATACTCGGAAACCTCAAGAAGATGCCGCCGGAGCTGGCCGACAGGCTGTCGAGGATAGTGCTCATGAAAATCCTGCCAGCGTTCGTCGAGCGGGACATAAAAACCTTTGGGGAGGGCCTCTACCAGTTCAACCATCTCCTCGGGGAGTTCTGGAGCGACTACCAGGAGAACGTTTACTGTTGCGACATCGTGAACGAGGGAATAAGGCTGATGCTGAAGGAAGCCTACTGCGCCTGTCAGACGAGCTGGGGGCCGACCTTCTACGGCCTAGTCAAAGGCCAGGCTCAAGCGGAAAGGCTAAAATCCATCGTGGAGAATTTCCTCCGCGAGAATGGCGACGGCGGAGAGGTCTTCGTTACGGGCGTTGACAACAGGGGGATGGTGGTGGAGCGTGGTTAAGGCAGTTGGTATAGACTCCGGGACGAAGAGCATGGATTTGTTCGGCTTCGACGACGAGACCGGGGAGGTAATAGTCGACGTCTCTGTGGACAGGAACAGGGTAACCGAGAACCCGGCCGTAATCGTTGAACTCCTTCGTGAAGTTCAGGAGGAGCACGGGAAGATTGACGCCATCGTCGGTCCCTGCGGCTACGGGATACCCCTCAAACCCGCGAGGGAAGCCACCGATGCTGAGATAGCTTTAGCCACGTTCATAACCGAGGCCGACGTTAAGAGGAGGCTCAAGATAGTCGGTTTGAGGGAGCTCATGCTCCTCCTCAGGGAGGCAAATGACCTCAACGTCTACTTCACCCCCGGCGTCATACACCTCCCGACGGTTCCCGAGTGGAGGAAGGCCAACAGGATAGACCTCGGAACTGCCGACAAGGTCTTCACCGTTGCCCTCGCGATGGTGAGGGAAGCCGAGAGAAAGGGAATCCCCTACTCTGAGACGAACCTCATAGCGGTTGAGGTCGGCTTCGCCTACACCTCCGCGATGGCCGTCAAGAACGGCCAAATCATTGACGCCATGGCCGGAACGGCCGGCTTCCCCGGCTACCTCGGGATGGGCTTCATGGACGGCGAATTGGCGTATGCGTTGGCTAATGCCCTCGACGACTTCGGAAAGCTCGTTCTCTTCCAAGGCGGTGCGTCCTACGTTGCCGGGATAGACCCGTTCTCGGTTTCGCCCGAGGAGTTCGTAAAGCTCGCGAAGGAGGACGAGAGGGTCGGAAAGGGCTACAGCGCGATGATAGAGGCCATCGTCAAGGACGTCTTCTCACTGCTTCCCTCTGTTAAACCCGAGAGCATCTACATCAGCGGTCGCTTCTCGCGGATTCCGGAGTTCTTCAGCGACGTCAAGGACGCCCTTGAGGATACCTTCGGGCGCTACGGCTTCTCGGTCGAGGTTCTCAAGCTCCAGAGCAGGGCGAAGGCCAAGGAAGCGGCCGAGGGGAGCGCGATAATAGCCAACGGCATAGCCGGTGGAATCTACAAAGAACTCGTTGAGAGCCTCAGGCTGAGGGAGAGCGGTGGCTCAATCTTTGACTGGGTAAACATTAAAGGCCGTGAAAAGCTCAGAATTTTCGAGGAGCTAATCCTCTGAGCGAATTTTTTTGAGCTTAGCTTTTTATTCTCCCCCTCCAACTCCCCAAGGTGGTGCTCATGGAGTTCAACCTCATCATTACCGGAGTCGGCGGTCAAGGCGGTCTTACCCTTTCGAGGATAATTGGCAACGCGGCCATGGTCGAGGGCTACAACGTCCGCATCGGCGAGACCCTCGGAATGAGCCAGCGCTACGGTAGCGTGCTCAGCTACCTCCGCTTTGGAGAGGAAGTTTATTCGCCCCTCATCGAGGAGGGCAAAGCCAACCTCATGCTCGCCCTTGAGCCTGCCGAGGCCCTAAGGAACGCGCGCTTCCTCGGAAAGGACAGCGTTGCCATAGTGAACGCCTATCCCATCCACACGGCGACGACCCTCGTCGGGAAGGAGCGCTACCCGGAGCTTGACGAGATAGAAAAAGCCATCGGAAGAATCTGCCCGGTCCACATGATGAACTTCCAGCGCGAGGCAGACAGGATAAACCCGAGAACTTTGGGCGTCCTGATGCTCGGCTACGCCTACGGAAAGGGCCTGATACCGCTCAAGCGCGAGAGCCTTCTTGAGGGAATAAGGCTGACCCTCCGCGAGAAGCTCTGGGAGATGAACTTCAGGGCCTTTGAGCGCGGTGAGGAACTCGCGAAGGCCTAATCTTTGTTTTTCCCGTCCGGTTTTCTCATTCTTCGTTGTGCTTTATGAAGAAGGCGTAGAACAATCCGGTCGCAGTGGCGTAGAGGAGTGCGGTGGCGTAGAAAGGATAGGCCAATGAAACCGCGAAGAGGGTCCCGCCGATGGAGTTGCCCACTCCTCGCATGAAGGTCGAGAAGGCCTGCTGTATCCCGTTGGCCGTTGCCTTCTCCTCGGTTTTGAAGAAGCCCATCATGAATGAGCTGTATATCGGCCAGATGATGTTCATCAGTATCGCCCTGAGGACGTAAACCGCTCCCGCGAGCGCAAAGGTCTCTATCGAGGGGAATATTGCGAAGAGAAACGTTGCCGTCCCCTGGAAGGACGTTATGACCTTCACGGGGCCCCATTTTCTCACGAGTTCCGGCAGGCCAAAGGAGCCGAGGCCCATCGCCAGTTGCTGGAAGAAGAAAATCCAGCTTATCGCTTGCAACGTTTCCCCAAACTTGAGCTTGAAGTAGATGCTCATGAATGGTATCGTTATCCCCGCGCCGAGGCCTATGAGCGCGCTCGGGAGCGAGAACTTGAGGATTTTGAGAACCAGGCTTTTCTCCCACTTTATCCTCTTCTCCCTGACCTCAACGTCCCTCACGAGGAGCAACGCCGGAACGACGAAAACGAACTGGAGTATCGAGAGTGAAAATGTTATCCTGTAGGCGGTTTCCTCCGCCAGCGACAGCCCCATGAGGTAGCCCGGCAGAAAGCCCGCCAAGAGAACGCCGAGGGAGTTGAAGAGCGTTCCCAGTCCAAAGCTCTTGGAAAACGCCTCGTGTCTCCTTTCATCCGGAACGAGCTCGCTCAGGTAGGCGTTGTAGTTTGGCTGTCTCAGCCCCATGTTGATTCCCACCAGGACGAAGCCGAGGAAGAGGACCGTTGCGTTCAAAGCGAGCACCTGGAGGAGCCTTCCGATGAGCCCTATGAGCGCGCTCAGGAGCAGGGTCTTTCGATAGCCGAGGCGGAGCGAAAGGTAGCCCGCCAGGAGAAAGAAGAGGCCACCGACTATCGTCTGGGCCGAGAAGAATGCCCCCATCGCCTTCATGTCGTAACCGAGGGCCTTGAGGTAGAAGGGCATTATGAAGAACGAGAACCAGAGGAACGTCTGGCCCAGTGCGTTGGCGCCTATGAGTATCTTCGCGTCCCTGCCGTACTCCGAGAGCATGATGAAACGTCCCTCATAGCGTTTATAAGTCTATCGAAGTGAAGCCTTTAACCACTACCACTATATAGCGTTCGGTGCGGGCTATGGAGTTCAGAAAGATACAGTTTACAGGGCGGAGCTCATACATAATTTCCCTCCCAAAGAAGTGGGTCAAGGAGCACAACCTCAAGCAGGGCGATACTATACCGCTGACTATAAACCCCGACGGCAGTATAACCATCTTCCCCAGCGAGCCGAGGGACGTCAGCGAGAAGAAGATACTGCGACTCTCCAAGGAGTTCTCGCCGGACATGGCCATAAGGCTCGTGATTTCCGCCTACATTCAGGGCTACGACGTCCTTGAGATTCACTTCACCGAGGAGATGCCGATTTACAAGGTCAAGATAAGGAAGGTCCTCCAGAGCCTCCCGGGCGTTGAGATAATCCTCGACGAGCCCAGCAGGATAGTGGCAAAGAGCCTCCTCGACGAGGACGAGGTGAACCTCGTTGAGCTCCTCAGGCGGATTCGCTCCCTCGTGGTCTCAATGCTCGGCGACCTCGAACTGCTCATCCAGGGTGAGGACGGCGAGATAAGGCGCGACATAAACGACCTCGAAAACGAGCTCGACAGGTTCTACTTTCTGATAATCCGAACCGTTAACAGGCTCCTCAGCAAGCACACGGTTACCGAGGAGAGCGGAATCGTCAAGAGGACTTTTGACCTCATGGGAATCCTCTTCATAGCGAGGGAAATCGAGAGGATAGGCGACCACATCATCAGGATAGCCGAGAACCCCGGCGAGGTTGACGTGCCCTACCTGAGGGAGAAGTTCGAGGCAATGGTGGCCCAGATAGAGAAGCGCGACCTCAAGGCGATAGACAAGCTCATGCTCGAACTCCGCGCCACGATTAAGGCCACCGACTACAGGCAGTCAATAGCCAAGGAGAGCTTCCGGAGAATCCTTGAGTACATCGAGAACATCGGCGAGACGATAATCAACATGGCCCTCAGCTGATTTCTCTTCGTTTCCACAACCCTTTTAACCCTTCGAGGGAACTTTTTTCGGTGGTTTTCATGGCCGCGATAATAGTTCACGGGGGAGCGGGCACGATACGGAAGGAGGAGAGGATTCCAAAGGTCATCGAGGGCGTTAGGGAGGCTGTTTTAGCGGGCTGGCGCGAGCTGAAGAGGGGTTCCGCTCTCGATGCAGTTGAAGAGGCCGTTAAAGCTCTTGAGGACAATCCGATTTTCAACGCTGGAACCGGGAGCGTTTTAACCCTCGACGGCAGGGTCGAGATGGATGCCGCCATAATGCGCGGGAAGACCCTTGAAGCGGGAGCCGTTGCCGGAATCTGGGGTGTTAAGAACCCGATAAGCGTCGCGAGGAAGGTCATGGAGAAGACCGACCACGTTCTTTTAATCGGCGAGGGTGCCGTGAAGTTCGCTCGCCTTCTCGGCTTCGAGGAGTACGACCCGGTAACGGAGGAGAGGCTCAAGCAGTGGGAAGAGCTGAGGAAGAAGCTCATTGAAAAGGGCGAGACGAGGCACTGGAAGAAGCTCAACGAGCTCATCAAGGAGTACCCCGAGGTTCTAAGGAGCACCGTTGGAGCGGTTGCCTTCGACGGCGAGGAGGTCGTTGCCGGAACGTCAACCGGTGGGGTCTTCCTCAAGATGTTCGGTCGCGTTGGCGACACGCCCATAATCGGCGGCGGGACCTACGCCAACGAGGTCGCTGGAGCTTCCTGCACCGGCCTCGGCGAGGTTGCGATAAAGCTCGCTCTGGCGAAGAGCGCTACCGATTTGGTTAGGCTCGGTCTCGACGCCCAGTCGGCGAGCGACGCCGCGATAAGCCTCGCCACGAAGTACTTTGGCGAAGACACCATGGGCATCATCATGGTTGATGCGAAGGGCAACGTGGGCTTCGCCAAGAACACCAAGCACATGAGCTACGCCTTCATGAGGGACGGCATGGAGAAACCGGAGGCTGGTGTTTAGTGGCCTCGATGAGGAACGTCTGGCTCCTCAACATCTCGACCTTCTTTTTCTTCCTTGGGATAAGCGTCGTAACGCCAGTAGTTTCCCCGTTCCTCGTGAGCCTCCACGCCGAGCCCTTTCTCGTCGGCCTCGTTGCAGGCGTCACTTCTTTCCTATCCCTCGTCTCCAAGCCGATAGGCGGTGCCGTCGGCGACAGAGGTTATCGCTTTCACGCCCTCGTCGGCGGAAATTTACTCGGCCTCCTCGCTGGAATCCTCTATGTGGTCTCAGCGGTAAGCGCCAACGTTTACCTCTTCGCCTTCGCAAGGGCCATTCACGGCTTCTCGATGGGCCTCTTCTTTCCCTCGAGCCTCTCAACGGCCGTTGATTTAGCTCCTGAAGGGAGGGTTGGCGAGACCCTCGGCTGGCGTGGCATGATGTTCTCCCTCGGCAACATAATCGGGCCGGCCATAGGTGGCTACGCCTCCGACGTGATGGGCTTCGCCGGTGCGTTCGCTCTAACGGCAATCTTCTCTGGAGTTGGGGCACTCTTCGCGCTCATAGCTTGGCGCGAGGCCGGTGAAATCGTCAAGCCGAGGGAGCACGAGAGGGCCAGCTACCGCGAGCTGTTGAGGGTAACCTTCGTCTCGGCATCGCTGACGCTCTTCCTCTTCTCGATGAGCTACGCGGGGGTTACCACCTATCTACCGGCTCTCTACAAGTCCCTCTCCCTTCCCCAGAGCATCTTCGGCTACTACATGATGGTCATCGGCCTTTTCTCCTTCATGACGCGCGTTGTTGGCGGTAAAAGCGCCGACAGACGGGGGCCCCTTCCCGTGATAACCCTCGGTCTTACATTACTCCTCCTCGGCTACGTCCTGCTCAACCTCTACACCCTCCCGCCCCGCTCCTACGTCAGCGCCGCCCTAATCGGGGCCGGCTTCGGCTTAGCGGTTCCGGCGATGCAGTTGATGGCCCTCGGCAACCTTCCGAAGAGAATCAGGACGATGGGCTCGGGAATCTACACGATGTTCTTCGACCTCGGAACGCTCGCCGGTCAGGTCAGCCTCGGCTACGTCGCCCAGCTCTACGGTTACGCCGACGTCTTCCCGCTCCTCCCGCTCATCCTGGGGGTCGGGTTTATAACCCTCTACGCGCCCGTCATCTGGGGGAAGGTCAATGCTCGTTAGGGTCTCCTACGGAACGGCGATAGCGATGGGCCTAATCAGGGCGAAGCTCCTGGCCAAGCCGACGACCGCGTATCTGATGACCTACTGGCCCGGCAAGTGCGCCAACGACTGCGCCTTCTGCGCTCAGGCGCGCTCCAGCAGGGCAAACCTCGACAGGCTCTCCCGCGTCACCTGGCCGGCCTTCGGGCTCGAAAAGGTCGTTCAAGCTCTTCCCAACGGCCGTTTCGGAAGGATATGCCTTCAGACGATAGACTATCCCGGGATGCTCGACGACGTTCTGGCACTTCTGAGGGCGTTCAAGCCCCTCGGCTTGCCGGTCTCGGTCTCGATAACGCCCGTTTCGAGGGAAACGCTTGAGGAGTTTAAGGAACTCGGCGTTGACTACGTTGGAGTTGGCCTCGACGTTGCGAGCGAGAGACTCTTCCGCGAGATAAAGCCCGACTTCGACTGGGACGAGATGTGGGACTTTGCGGAGAGGGTAGTTGACGTTCTCGGCCCGGGAAAAGCTTTAATCCACGTCATAGTCGGGCTCGGCGAAACCGACAGGGAGCTGGTAGAGGTCTTCAAGAGGGCTTACGCGATTGGTGCTGATGTTTCACTCTTCGCATTCACCCCCCTGAAGGGAACGGGGCTTGAGAACCTCGAACCGCCGAGCATCGAGCGCTACCGGAAGGTCCAGCTGGCGAGGTGGCTAATCGAGCATGGCCTGGACGACAGGATAATCTTCGACGGGGACTCGATAGAGGGCTTTGATTTAGCTGACATCGAGGTTCCGCCGGCGGTTTTCGCAACGCACGGCTGTCCCGCCTGCAACAGACCCTACTACAACGAGAGACCAAAGAAAGAGCCCTACAACTTCCCGTTTCCGCCGGAAAAAGAGTACGTAAGGGAGTTCCTCACTCGATTAGGCTCTCGAAGACCTCGTTGAACTCAGGCAGGATGAACTTCTCCCTCACCCTTTCTCCCCTCGCGAGCTTCACGAGGGCGAGCGTAAAGCGGTGTAGCTCCTCGTCCTCCTCGATGAGCCTGAGCGTCGCGTCCATGTTCTCCGCCAGCTCAGCCAGGCGGTTCTCCTTCTTGATTATCGCGAGTATGTCTCCTAACCTCTTCACACCGAGCCTGTAGTGGTCCTCACTCGGTGCCCTCAGGATGGCCCTCAGGGCGCACTTGACCGCTCCCCGGTAGTTGTCCTCCTGGAGGAATATGTCGGCCAGGCGGAAGCAGGCCTCGAAGTAGAACTCCGGCTCAACGTCGAGGCTCTCGTGGAGTATCTCGTCGAGCTTTCTCTTCGCGGTTTCGAGGTCCTTCCTGTTCTCGGCCTCGATTGCCTCGCGGAAGAGCTTAAGGATTCTCTCGCGCCTGTTAAGGGGCTCGTACTTAATCACCATACCCCTCCCCCCTGCTCTCGTGCCAGGCCCTCTCAAAGGCCGGCCAGATTTCATCAAAGCTCCTCTCAACCCGCCACCTCCGCTTGAAGGCGTTGATTATGACCGTTAAATCCCTCTTCAACAGCTCGTAGCTCTCCGGGTGGGCGGTGGTCAGGTGCTGGGCCCAGTCTATTATCAAGATGTCGTCGCCCGTTAAAACGACGTTGAACTCACTTAAATCCGAGTGGACTATACCGAAGCGCACTATCTTGAGGTACTCCTCGAGGATTTTGTCAAGGACTTCCGTTGCTTCCTCCCTCGTCAGCTCATCGTCCCTCAGCTCCGCCAGCTCGGTTCCCTCAACGAACTCCATGACGAGGACGTGCCTGTTCCAGGCTATCGGCTTAGGAACCCTCGCAATCGGGCTGAGCAGGACCAGAGCGTCGTATTCCTTCTTCGCGATGAGCCTTGAGACGTAGAGCCAGCTCGTGTGGTGCTTATCGGCGAAGACGTGGGAGTGATAACCTGCCCTCCGCGAAGCCGTTCTGCCCCCTATCCTGTTGAACTTAACGGCAACTTTCTCTCCGGCTGGCGTTATTCCGACGTAAACGTCCGCGTCCTTTCCAACGCCAATCTGCGTCGTGCTTATCGCCTCTACGACGCCTTTCCTCGCGAGGGCCCTTATGGCCAAAACGTCGTAGCCGTGTATCGTGAGCTGGTAGCCGATGTAGCCTATGTCGCTCCTCCGCCTGACGAGGGACATGTCGTCGAGTTTGCCGAGCCTGAACGATGCAGTCTCAACGTCCACCCTTGCGAAGCGCGCTATGTCCTCTAACGGCACCCACTTGTGGTGCCTCATGTTGAGCTCTACTCCCCTGAGGATTCTGAAGTCCAGGTCCCTGAGTGAAGGATAAGCTTCGAGCGCCAACAGCTTGCTGACCATTCGCTCTCTCCTCCCCCGTTACTACCGCTTGGATTCTTATAAACTTTCGTCGGCCACCTCTGTCCAACAAACTTTTAAGCGCTCAATCCCTCATCGAATCCATGCTCGTTTCGCTTATCCTGATAACCCTCGGCTGGATATTCAACTACGCCCACAGAATGGCCGTTTCCCCGCTCCTTCCGATGATAAAGGCAGAGTTTCATCTGAGCAACGCTCAGGCGGGACTTCTCATGACAGCCCTTCTTCTCCCCTACGCGCTCATTCAGGTTCCAGCAGGTTACTTCGGCGACCGCTTCGGGAGGAAGAGGCTCCTCGCGTTGAGCATATTTGGCTACTCAATCTCTTCCGCGATGCTCTTCTTCGCTTCCCAATATTGGGAAGTCCTGGCCTTCAGAGCACTCTACGGCTTCTTCTCCGGCCTCTACTACGCCCCCGCAACGGCTTTGATAGCCGAAACCTACGGGGCGAGGAAGGGTTCCGCCCTCGGCGTCTTCATGCTTGGTCCGCCCGTCGGTTCCGGGATAGTCCCGCTACTCGTCGTGCCTGTGGCTTTGAACCTCGGCTGGCGCTATGCCTTCCCGATTCTGGCCGTTATGAGCTCGGTCGTTGGAGTCCTGCTCGTCATCTCCCTCAGGAATCTTGAGGAAAGAAGGGGCAGAGCAAGGCTCTCAATCGAGGTCGGCTCGGTGAACCTGGCGGTGGCGAACTTCCTCGCTCTGATGGCCTTCTTCGGCGTTCTAACATTCCTCGTCGCCTTTCTGACCTCGACGGGAATGGGTGTTGAAAAGGCTTCTTACCTATTCTCCCTCCTCTCGCTGGTCGGCATCGCGGGTTCCCTCGCAGGAGGGGTTCTCTACGACAGGCTTGGGAGAAGGGCTCTTGAACTCGCCTTCCTCTCCAACGCGCTCCTAATCGTTCTCCTCGTCGTGAAACCCGGTTTCTTCTCTGCACTCGCCCTCGGCCTGACATTCTACTCGGTCGGCCCGATGGTTACGGCTTTCACCGCTGAAACCGCCGGAAAGGACAACCTTGGACCGGTTATGGGCTTCGTGAACATGGTAGGCTTCTTCGGGGCAACCGTCGGGCCGTACTTCACAGGCTGGCTTATAGACAGGCTCGGTTATAGGGAGGCATTCTTCGCCATAGCGGTTCTCTACGCCCTGGCGTGGGGGGTAATAAAAGGGACGAAAATGACAGAAAAGGTCAGCCGTACATGACCTCGTGCATCGCTATCGCCTGGGCGAGCCTCTTCTCAGCGCCGAGGACCTTTTCTATGGCTTTAAGGAAGTCGTCATGAGTGACGTACTCGCGCCTGTCCCTGATGGCGAACATTCCAGCCTCGGTCGCTATGGCCTTCAAATCGGCTCCGCTCGCGCCCTCGGTGAGTTCCGCTATGATGCGCAGGTCAACGTCCTTGAGGTTCATCTTCCTCGTGTGGACCTTGAGTATCTCGAGCCTTCCGCGGAAGTCCGGGAGCGGGACTTCAATCAGCCTGTCGAATCTTCCCGGCCTCAGCAGGGCCGGGTCGAGTATGTCGGGCCTGTTCGTTGCCGCTATGACCTTGACGTTCCCGCGAGGGTCGAAGCCGTCCATCTCAGCGAGGAGTTGCATCAGGGTTCTGTTGACTTCCCTCTCACCACCGGTCGTCTCGTCCATTCTCTTTGCTCCAATCGCGTCAATCTCGTCGATGAAGATTATCGTT
This sequence comes from Thermococcus prieurii, assembly GCF_054657655.1. Taxonomy (NCBI): domain Archaea; kingdom Methanobacteriati; phylum Methanobacteriota; class Thermococci; order Thermococcales; family Thermococcaceae; genus Thermococcus; species Thermococcus prieurii. The sequence continues at coordinate 18,303 of NZ_BAAHYH010000001.1, forward strand.
GGAGCCTTCTCCTTGGCAAGCTCGAAGAGCTCGTGGACCAGGCGGGCGCCCTCGCCGATGAACTTCCTGACCAGTTCGCTTCCAACGACGCGAATGAAAGTTGCGTTGACCTCTCTCGCGAGGGCCTTCGCCATGAGGGTCTTTCCACAGCCCGGGGGGCCGTAGAGGAGGACCCCCTTCGGGGGCTCGATTCCAACCTTTTCAAAGAGCTCGGGGTGCTTGAGGGGGAGCTCTATGGCCTCGCGGAGCTCCTGCAACTGCTTGTCGAGACCGCCGATGTCCTTGTAGGTGACCCTGGGTCTCTCTATGACCTCGAAGCCGAGGACGCTCGGGTCCTTCTCCGTCGGAAGGAGCTCGACTATCGCCATCGTTCTCTGGTCTAAAGCTACCCTTGAGCCGGGCTTCAGCTTGTCCCTCTCTATCCACGGGGCGATTCTGACGACGAAGCGCGGTCCGTTGTAGTTCTGGACTATGGCCCTCTCGTCGTCGAGAACTTCTATAACGTTGCCCGCGAAGGCAGGGGGCTGGCGAAGCCTTGACATCTCCATTCTGAGCCTCGAGAGTTCCCTCTCAAGCCTCTCCTTATCGGCCTCGAGCGTCCTCACCTGAAGCTCGAGTTGCCTTATGCGCCTCTTTAGGAAGGTGATGTAATCATCGTAACCTTCATGGATGTTTGCATCCTCAATGCTCATGCTCTCTCACCTCTCTCCAATGTGTGATTATCATCCGAGCCCTTTTTAACCTTGTTGGGTGGTTTTTAAAACCCGCCTCGTTTTTGGCGTTTTTCATTTCGTAGTCTATCCTATATCCAACGTCCATTGCTGACTCTTTAACGTTGTAATTAAATCGACGTTTAGCATACGAAATTCTTATTAACCCTAAATTCCAATTATTCCCGGTTGAAACCGGGGTGGGGTGAAATGAGAATCGAAATCAAGCTTAGGCCTGCGGAGGAAGGAACCATACTGCCCTTCAACTACAACTACGAGGTCTACACCCAGATTCTTGAAAAAATATACCTTGTTTCTCCGGAGTTGGCCCACGAGGTGGAAACCAGTCACGCTGACTACTTCACGTTCTCCCGCATAATGGTCCGCAAGAGGGAGCTTCTCCCGGAGGCGGGCATTAAGGTTCTCTCGGACGACGTTTCCCTCTACGTCTCGTCCCACTCTGGAGAGCTTATCAAGGCCATCGCCGAGGGCTTCCTCGACGACCCTCTCCTTAAGATTGGGGACGCGACGTTCATAGCGGACAACGTTAAGGTCCTCAAGGAGCCCGAGCTCAAGGACGAAGTTCTGTTCTCCACACTCAGCCCGATAATGGTCAGGACTGTCAAGTTCGTCAACGGCAGGATGAAGATATGGGACCTGTATCCCGGCGACGAGATGTTCTTTGACAAGCTCCGCAAGGTAATGCTGATGCGCTACTCGGCCATTTACGGCCACATGCCGGAGGACAAGGAGTTCAAGCTTGAGGTTCTCAAGTTCAAGCCCGTGAGGATTCTCGTGAGGGACACCTACTTCAGGAGCTCCCTCATGGTGTTCCGCTACACCGGCTCGCGGGAGCTCGCGAAGTTCGGCTACGAGACCGGCTTTGGGGAAAAAACGAGGTATGGCTTTGGAATGGTCAAAGTAATTGACTCAGAGCCCAGGCGAGAAGACCGAGTGTGAACTCGATTCCCCACACGATGGCCACGAGCTTCGGCTCCGTTACCTTGACCCTTCTCATTATTGTCCCCAGGAAGCTTGGGTAGGGTGGGGCCTTCAGCGTCCCGTCTGGCATTACCTCCGTTCTCCCGTGCCTTCTCACACCAAAGCGGACGCTCAGAGCCTTTATCGTGAAGTCGAGGAAGTGCGGAATCAGCAGGATGGCTGTATAGACCTCGACCTTGCCGAGGATTCCGATGAGGCCTATCAAAGCTCCGAGGCTGAGAGTCCCAGTGTCGCCGGGGAAGACCCTGGCCGGGTATTTGTTCCACCAAAGGAAGCCGAGGGAAGCTCCGAGTCCTATCAAAGCGAGCTCCCTCGCCGTCCCGTCCGTCATCAGCGCGAGAAAGCCGAGCACGATGGCGCTCGTGCCCACCTCAAGTCCGTTGAACCCGGCCAGCATGTTGACGAGGTTGGCAGAGCCCGTAACGAAGAGAATCGCGAAAACAGGATATAGGATTCCGAGGTTTATTGTGTAGCCGAAGAGGTCAACGCTCCTACCCACGTCCAGGAACGCCACCGGAATCGAGACGAGGAGGGAGAGGATTACCTTGTGGGACTGCCTGAGGGCGGTTAGGTCGTCTATAACACCGACGAGGCCGAAGAGCAGGAAAACCGGAAGGACGTCGGGCTTCACCAGCGCCCCGAGGATTCCAACGGTCAGGACTATCGCAATTCCCCCCATCTCGGGAACTTCTGGCCTTTCCGGCTTGTGTATGTCCCTGCCAACGATTCCCGCTTTCCTCATGAGCTCCCGGACGTATCCAGTGAGGACGAGCGAAAGGATTAAAGCTATAAGCGCGAGGAACGTTATCATCTCTGACACCGGCTTCCCTACGCGGGAGCGAAAATAAACCCTTCGGTGGTAGCATGGACATCAGGGCGGTCCTTTTCGACCTCGATGGAACCCTCGTTGGTGCGGAAAAACCCTTCAGCGAGATAAAGTCCGAGCTTAGGGAGAGGCTAATCTCCCTCGGAATCCCTGAGGAGCTTATAGGCGACTTAACGCCGATGTACGAGGGCCTCATAGAGCTCTCCAAAAAGACGGGCAGACCCTTCGAAGAGCTCTACTCGATTCTCGTCGAGCTTGAAACCGAGAGAATGAACGAGAGCTTCGTCTTTGAGGGTGCGAGGGAGCTCCTTGACTTTCTCAGGGGCGGGGGGATAAAGCTCGCCCTGATGACGAGGAGTTCAAGGAAGGCCACTGTGAAGGCCCTCGAGCTTCACGGCCTCAAAGACTACTTCGACATAATCTCGACGCGGGACGACGTTCCTCCGGAGGAGCTGAAGCCAAACCCCGGCCAGCTTAAGAGAATCCTTAAGGAGCTCAACGTCCCGCCGGAGAAAGCGGTTGTCGTTGGAGACCACGGCTACGACATCATACCCGCCAGGGAGCTCGGCGCGCTCAGCGTCCTCGTCACCGGCCACGACGCGGGCAGGATGAGCTTTCAGGTGGAGGCCGAGCCCAACTTCGAGGGTTGAGAACCTCCTTCACCTTAAGGAGCTCTTTGAAAGGCTGTTCTCGAGCTACGTCGTCGTTCCGGCCTATAATGAGGAAAAGACAATCGGCGCGGTCATTGAGGACCTCCTTCGCTACTTCAGACGGGACGAGATAATCGTCGTGAACGACGGCTCCAGGGATAGAACGGAGGAGATAGCGCGCTCCTACGGCGTTCACGTTTTAACGCACCTCGTCAACAGGGGACTCGGCGGTGCCCTCGGAACTGGCTTCGCCTACGCCGTCAGGAGGAACGCGAAGCTCGTCCTGACCTTCGACGCCGACGGCCAGCATCTCCTCAGTGACGCGCTCCGCGTAATGAAGCCGGTTGCGGAGGGTAGAGCGGACTTCGCCGTCGGTTCGAGGCTTAAGGGGGACACGAGCGAGATGCCCTTCGTGAAGAAGTTCGGCAACTTCGTCCTCGATGCGGTGACCGCTGTTTTTGCCCGGAAGTACGTCAGCGACAGCCAGAGCGGGCTGAGGTGCCTCAGCGGGGACTGCGTGAGGAAGATAAGGATAACCTGCGACCGCTACGCCGTGTCAAGTGAGATTATAATCGAGGCATCTAAGAACGGATGTAGAATCGTCGAGGTTCCGATTAAGGCCGTCTACACCGAGTACTCGATGAAGAAAGGAACCAACGTTTTGGAGGGCGTTAAGATAGCGCTCAACCTTCTCTTCGACAAGCTGAGGTGATGGGAATGTACGTCGTTCAGATGATTACACTCGCAATCGTGCTTGCCCTCGTGCTCTACGTCATCGGCAAGTACAGGCGTGGGGATTTGGAGTGGGGGGACTTCCTGTTCTGGGAGGTTATCCTCATCGGCCTGCTCCTGGTTGCAGTATTCCCTATTAAGGTTGCGAACGAGGTTAAAAACCTGCTCGGCCTTGGCAGGGGACTCGATGCACTCTTCGTCGTGGCCATCGGGGTCGCGTACCTGATAATCTTTAAGGTCTACCTCGCGGTGGACAAGACCGAGCGCGAGATAACCGAGCTGACGAGGAAAGTTGCTATAGAACTCGAGGAAATGAACAGAAGGCTGGAGGAGATTGAGAAAAAGCTCAAATGAACTCCCCAAAGAGCTCTTCAAGGAACGCCCTAACACGCTCCTTCGGCAGTTTGAACTGCCTTATCTTCACTATCCCCTTCTCCTGCGCCTCCTTTAGCAGTATCTCGGTGGCCTCGTTGGGGTACATCTCCTCGTAGACTATCTCCTTGATTCCCGCGTTGATGACGAGCTTGAAGCAGGTGTCGCAGGGGAAGTGCGTGACGTAAAGCGTTGCTCCTTCGAGGCTTATCCCCTTCCGAGCGGCCATCGCTATGACGTTCTGCTCCGCGTGAACCGCCCTGTGGCAGTGGCCGTCAACTATGAGACAGCCAACGTCTATGCAGTGGTCCATTCCCCTCGGTGCGCCGTTGTAGCCGGTGGCGAGTATGTAGCCGTCCTTTACCGCGACGGCTCCAACCCTGAGCCTCGGGCAGGTGGCCCTGAGCGAGACGAGCTTCGCTATCAGCATGAAGTACTCGTCCTTTGTTGGTCGTATCCTTCTTATTCGCTCAGCCTTTTCCCTGTCGAGGAAAATCTCAACGGCCATGTCACTGCACCTGCTTTATTCTCATCAGGTTGTTCATCTCAAACGTTATCCTAAGAATCCTCTCCTCGTAACTTGGATGGGTTTCGGTGAAGAAGGCAAAGCGCTTTTCCCTCTCTATGCCAGGCTCTATGCTTGGGACAGCGTTAACCCTGACGTTCATCCTCAGGTCCTCGTAGTACTTGAGCTCCTCGAGAGCCCTTTTGAGGCTCATAGGTATCGTAAGCAATCTTAGGGCCGTTTCATCCGCTAGGAATTCCCTCTTCTTCATGAAGTCGCTCCTCGCGAGCTCGTATGCTATGTAGAGCGTTAGAGCTGCTACCTTTACCGCGGCATTGCCCGCTATTAACAGTATTAGCGTTGTTATGAGCATTAAGAATCTGCCGTAGGTCACCAACGGGAACCACTTGGTGTCACGGTTCTTTATGTGGCCGAGTTCGTGGGCGGCAACGGCTATTATCTCATCCTCGTCGAGCACTTCAAAGAGGCCCAGAGAGAGGACTATCGTGTTGCCGAAGGAGTACGCGTTTGGTATGTAGTCATCGCACAGGTAGACCCTCGGCATTTGAACCCCTGCTTTCTTGGCCAGTTCTGCTATGCCGTCGTAGAGCCAAGGTATTTCCTCCCTTTCTAAGGGAATCAGGTTCTCCCCAAACTTGTGTCTGGTTGCCCACACGTACAGAAGGGCTAAAGTACTCATTGCGCTGAGTGCCATGATGAGTCCGATGTCACCAAGCGCCTTGAGGACTAAGATGACCTCAAGGGCGAGGATGAAGTAGAGCATGGTGCATCACTTCTTAATCTTTGAAAGGTAGGCGTACGTTGCTTCTCTGAAGTTCGTCATGAGGGCATCGAGGATGCTCTGGACGACTTTCTGCTCAAACTCTTCCCTCGTCGTCGTTATTGAATAGACGTACCGCATCCCACCTCTACCCTTCTCGACGCTTCTCTTGAGTAGTCCCTTCTCGCAGAGACGGTTCATGAGAATGCTTATCGTGGAACGTCTTATCTCGGGGTGTTTCTCCTTCATATGCTCATAAACCTGGCCAGCCGTCGCAACTTTGACCTTCCACATATGCTCCATTATCTCTGCCTCGAGTGGTGGGAGGACGGCCTTGATGCCCTCTTCGGTGAGCTTAAACTCGTGTGGTTCCACTTTCTCCACCCCAACTAACTTGGGTCCTGAAGCCTAAAAGCTTTTCTCGGGTTAAGATTTTTAAGCCCCCTACGGTATTTATTTCGGGTGGGCCGGTGGCTTAGCCTGGACAGAGCGTCGGCCTCCGGAGCCGAAGGTCGCGGGTTCAAATCCCGCCCGGCCCGCCATAGAAACTTTTGCCAAGCAAAAGTTTCATCAAAGTTTGTGATTCCTTTTGAAAAAAGCTTATTCTTTGAGTAGATTTCTTTTTGAGTTTGCTTCTTTGGAGAGTGAATTCCTTTAAAAGCGTCTTTTAAAGGGGTTCAAGCCTTTTTTGCGCTCCTTTAGAGCGCAAGAAAAGCAACCCAAGTAAAAAAGCGAGGGGTCATGTATTAATCGCTCGCTCAAGTTCCCTAACAGGTTTGAGCTCGGAAATCAGCATGTTAAAAATTCTCTCGTCAAGGGCTTCCTTCTCAATTGACACCAGAAGAATTCCTCTGTTGAGACTCGCCAAATCGCGCAGACTAGCTATAAAGCGCAGAACACTCTCTGGTTTGTTCTCAAGGAGCAGGTACTCGACGCAGTCAATAAGGATGACTTTATCCAGGTTCGTGGACTCGAGAAACGTCCTGAGGTTTTCAAGGAGGTATGGGAGCCTCGTGGGTTCAACGGCCTCATCGTGCTTAACCTTTGAGACCCACAGAACTGGAACTATTTTCAGGCCGAGTCTTGAGCGAAACACCTCTGGGGGGTCTCTTGTGACGGCAATTCCCGGAAGGTGCCTGTGCTTTGTCAGCTCGACGAAAAGTTTTTCGGTTTGTTCACTACTCCCCCAGTAGGCCCCGTACGCCATCTCCTGGTTTGGCTCCGTTGCTATGGGGACTATGATATACTGGCCCCTTGCGAAGGGTAGGTACAGCATTATCGAGGAAAAGAACAGGAGAAGGGCACCAACTGTCAGGAGGAAGGACCTAACGATTATATACGTCTCGTTGCCGTAGAGGATTGAAGTGCGCAGAAGCACCCCTATTAACTCCGCAACGACGACGAGAACGAAGGCACCAATGAGAAGGTTAAAGACCCGGGTGAAGTACCTAACCCGAAGGTTTTGTTTGACGCTCTTCTCAACGGTGAGCAACATCACGACTATTGCAAGGGAGAGGAGCAGGACCGTGAGGTCTCTGAGGAAGTAACCCAGCGAGAGCACGTGAGGCATGTATGTACATTGATGCCCAGGTTTTTAACAGTTTCGCGGGGTTTTTAAAGGATTGGAGGATTTATCCACGGTGGTTCCAATGTCATGGAAGGAGAAGCTTGGTTTGGTTCACATCTACACCGGAAACGGGAAGGGCAAGACGACGGCCGCGTTCGGTCTTGCCGTTAGAATGCTTGGCTCCGGTGGAAAGGTCGCGATAGTCCAGTTCATGAAGGCCCCGAAGGTTTACGGCGAGCAGAAGAAGATTGAGGAGTGCGGTGCACTGATAGAGTCCTTCGGCCTGCCGAAGTTCGTTCACGGCAAGCCAGAGCCTGAGGATATAGAGGCCGTTAGGAGGGCCCTTGCGAGGGCGAAGGAACTCGTTTCAAGCGGTGAATGGGATTTGGTGATACTCGACGAAATCTGCGTTGCCCTTAGCTTCAACATGCTGGACGTTGAGGAGGTCAAGGAGCTCATAAAGAGCAAGGCCCCGAAAACCGAGCTCGTCCTAACTGGTCGCTACTGTCCGGAGGAGCTCTTTGAGCTGGCCGACTACGTCACGGAGATGAGGGAAGTAAAGCACCCGTACCAGAAGGGAATCCTCGCGAGGAGGGGCGTTGAATACTGAAGTCCACTTCAAGAACCGAAAAGCTTTTTAGTTAGGAAAGCTTAAGATAAGCCGGGGAGATTTTAGTAACAATTTTTTAGGATAATCGAAAGGGGGTGATAGAATGAGCGAGCTGATTCAGCAGATTGTGCAGGTTCTCAAGGAGCAGGTCGTTCAGGACACTGTCGTTCCCAGGAACATAAGGCGCGCCGCCGAGCAGGCAATAGAGGTTCTCCTCGACGAGAGCAAGGAGCCCGCGGTTAGGGCGGCCGATGCTATAGCCATCCTCGAGGAGATTAGTGAGGACCCGAACATGCCCATGCACACCAGGACCATCATATGGGAGGTTCTCGGCGCCCTCGAGCAGGTTAAGTGAGCCTTTGATTTTTCCGCTCATTTCCTGCTCAGGTACCAGAGCTTGGCGCTCTCCTCGACCAGCTCCGCCTTGTAAAAAGCCTCTCTCAGGCTTTTTCCGACGGTCACGATTCCGTGCTTCGCCATCAGAACCGCGTCCGCACCCTTCAAAGCTTCTGCCGTGACTTCTGCCAGCTCCTCAGTTCCAGCGGGTCTGAAGGGCGCTATCGGAATTCTCCCAAGGTAGAGCTCAGCCTCGGGCGTTATTATCGGCAGTTCGCCTTTGAGGAGGGTCGAGGCAACTATCGAGTAAGGCGGGTGGAGGTGGGCTATTGCCTTAACGTCCGGCCTCGCCCTGTAAACGGCCAGGTGGAGCCTGTACTCGGAGGAGGGCCTAACGCCAGAGCGCTGGTTCCCGCTGAGGTCTATCACCGCCACCTGCTCCTCCGTCATCTCGTCCATCACCGCCCCGGTCGCCTTGATGAACACTAAATCCCCGACGCGGGCGCTCAGGTTCCCGCCGAAAGCGGCGGTTAAACCGCGCTCGTGGGCCTTTCTCGAGTAGAGGACGAGCTGGCGTTTTGCTATTCGGCTCATCTTACTCACCCCTTTACCTTAACCCCGTAGCCGCAGTCCAGACAGAGGGCCTTCTTACCGCGCCACGCGAGCTCACCGCCACAGAGGGGGCACGTGTCGAGGTTTCCGGCATCTTTCCAGCGCTCGAAGGTTTCGCTATCAATGACGAGGTAAACCCCGTCCTTTTCCTCCTCGAAGTCGCCCAGAACGGAGGTGCTTTCGAGTTCGCCGGTTTCGAGGTTGACTATCACCGGCTCGAGGCCGATGTTGCCCTCGTACTCCAAGTCGTTCGCGGGAAGTATCTCAAGGATTAGCGAGTTGAGCTTTCTGTCGTGGTACGCTATTACCTCGAGCGCGTCGCTCACCTCTCCGCTCGCGGGGATTACATCAACGACCAGGCTCTCTCTCGGAAAGAGTAGCACTATGACATCCCTGCTCCTGAGCAGGGCGAGGCCCTTGCCCATATAGAGCTCTTCAAGGCCGAGCTCCTTCAGGAATTCCCTGACCTCGTCTCCGCTTGGAAGGCGCTTTTCCGTGACCATGACGTTCATCATTCTCTTCGCGAGCGGGACCGCGACGGTTATCGGCTCCTCCATTTTCCCCACCGCCGATATTCGGAGGGAAAAATTTATAAACCTGCCCCGGGGATAATGGTTCGGGCCAAGCAGTAGGGTCCCGCGGTAGCCTAGCCTGGGAGTGGCGGCGGACTGTAGATCCGCAGGTCCCCGGTTCAAATCCGGGCCGCGGGACCACCAGAATTCTAAGCGCTTCTTGAGGCTACAAAACAAAACTATAAATGGTGTCTTAATTCGTCGTTCTCGAGAGAAACATGTAAAAAGAGCGTTTAAAACCGTCTAGCGGTCCAAAAGTTAAAAAGAAATCCCTTCGGTTCACTTCATTCTCTCGAGGATTATCGCCGGGCAGACCTTGGTGACGCCCTCAATCCTGCCGATTTTGTTCGAGATGATGTCCGATAGGTCTTCTCCGTCCCTGGCCCAAATCTCGGCCATTATCATGTGGTCGCCGCTCGTCAGGTAAACGTGCCTCACGAAGTCGAACTCCTTGAGCTTGCTTGCAACCTCAAAAATTTTTTCTGGCTTGGTATCTATCCCGGTTATGCTCACGAGGTTGTAGCCGAGCTTCGATGGGTCCACAACTATGGTGTACTGCTTTATCACTCCTGCCTCCTCAAGCGCCTTGACGCGCTTCCTAACTGCCGTCTCGCTTATGCCGAGGACCTTCGCTATCTCCGTGAAAGGTGTCCTCGCGTCCTTGGTGAGCATGTCGAGTATAATCTTATCCCTCTCGTCCAGCATAATCCACCACCTAAGTTCTAATTACGCACCCATTCCTTATTAAGGTATCGGTCTTTTTGGTTTATGTATCGAACTTCTTTAATTCAATCACGGCCTCGACGTGGGGCGTGTGCGGGAACATATCGAGACCGACGGCGCTTTCAATCCTGTATTTCTCCCTCAAAGCCGAGAGGTTCTCGGCGAGCGTTTTGGGATTGCACGATACGTAGATTAGCCTCTCCGGTTTGTCTTTTAAGATTTTCCGGATTAGCTTCGGATGGAGGCCCGCCCTCGGCGGGTCGACTATCACGGTGTCGTAGTTTGAGAGGTTCTCCACGTCCCTATCGCTCCCCACCCTGAACTGGGCGTTTACCCCGTTCAGCTCGGCGTTTTTGTTGGCCATCTCAACCGCGAAGGGGTTAATCTCGATTCCCTCAACGGCGAAACCCTTCTTGGCGAGGTAAACGCCGAATGTGCCGACGCCGGAGTAGAGGTCGAGAACCCTTTCGCCGTCGGCGAGCTCCGCCACCTTCCTGACGAGGTTGACCGCCTGATGGCTGTTGGTCTGGAAGAAGCTGTTGGAGTGGATGAGGTAAGTCACGTTGTCGAGTTTCTCCCTTATGAATGGCTCGCCCCAGAAGCGTTCGACATCGCCGTAGGAAACGTCGCTCTCGCTCCTGTTGACGCTCCAGTAGAGAGATGTGGCGAAGGGAAAGTAGTCAGGGAAGGACTCCGGAAGGGTTCCCTCCTTCGTCACAAGGTTCACCATGAGCTCGCCGGTGAATTTCCCCTCTCGGATGACGATGTATCTCAAAAAGCCCTCGTTCTTCCGTATGTCGTAGAGCGAAAGCTTCTCGTCCTCGATGAACTCTCGCAGGGCCTTCAGAACCCTTCTGCTCGCCTCACCGAAGACGGGGCACTCGGCTATGTCAACGGCCTCCCACCACGTCCCGTAGCGCCTGAACCCTATCCCCGTTGTCGAAATGACAACATCAATTCTGTTTCTATGGCCGTATATCTTTGGTGAGGGAATAATCTCGACGTCAAGACCGAGATACTTTGAGAGTTTTGATGCCTTGAAGCGGAGCTGCTCCTCGTAGGGCAGGTGCTGGAGCAGACAGCCACCGCACCTCCCGAAGTAGGGACATTTTGGCTCGGTTCTAATTTCAGAGGGCTCTATTAGCTCGAATTCAGTTGCTATGAGCTTTCTCTTTTTTCTCCTCCACTTCCTAACTTCCACGAGGTCCCCAGGTGTCGTGTGCGGGACGAGGATTTCCCGCTTTCCCACTGGGAGAACGCCAAGCCCATCGTCGCTAAGCCTCTCTATAACTCCCCTCATGGCCGGCGATGCTCGCCGTCGCTTATAAACCTGCCCATTTATGGCCGTTTGTACGTTCGCCAAAACTGTCCACGGAAGGTTTATTTAGTTCGAGAGCGTACTATTATCGGTGCCGGGTTCATGTTTGGGCGCCGTAAGGATATAGTCTACAAGGTTTTGGCAACCAAGAAGAGGGCCGTTGCCCTGCAGAACCTCAGCGCGGAGCTTGAAACGCCCGCTCCGGCCCTGCTCAAGACCGTTCGGGAGCTGGAGTCCGAGGGCCTCGTTGAGGTCTTCTACGGCCGCGAGAAGGCGGCCATCATGGTGAAGGCCAAGACGCTTGAGGACTACATTTGACCTTCAATCATTTTCTTTGAATCAACGGGAATGGGAGAAATGCTTTATGGTTGCGATAGTGGTTACTGGGCGAGGTGGGGCCGGGAAGACGACGATGACGGCCAACCTCTCGACGTACTTCTCGGGCATAGGCCTGAGAACCCTTGCAATAGACGGTGACCTTTACCTTCCGAAGCTCGCCTTTCACTTCGGGATATACAATCCGATAACGAACCTCCACACGCTCTTGAAGAAGGAGGACTCAAGACTCGAGGAATCCATATATCGGGATGTGAGGACGGGCGTTGACGTTCTCCCCGGGAGCTCAAAGCTCTACGATATCCTAGATATAGACCAGAGGCGGCTTAGGCAGATAGTGATGGACGTCCAGACCAGGTACAACGTTACGCTGATTGACTCGCCCGTGGGGATTCCCTTTGACACAATCTCTACCTTCCGGCTGGCCCAGTACCAGTTAATCATAATCGAGGTGGAGAGAGGGCCCATTCACTCCTTCCACAGGATGGTGGAGAACGAGGTCGAGAAGCTCAAGGCCCTCGGTGAGGCGTACGGCCTCAAGGTGGGGGTGCTGATAAACAAGGTTCGCGAGGCCGAGCCTGTGATAGACGGCATCGTGAACTTCCTTGAGGGGAGCTTCAACGTTCCCGTCGTTGGAATCGTCGCCCACGACCCTGCGGTTCCGGCGAGCCAGAACGAAGGCGTGCCGGTTATAGCCTTCTCCCCGCACGCGAGGGCGTCAAAGGACATAACGACCGCGGGAAGGGTTCTGAGCGAGTGGGTCTTTGGGAGAAGGGAAAAGAAGAGCCTCTGGGAGAGGATAAAGGAGGCCTTTCTCTCAGTCCTTCACGGAGTCCCTTCTGGCGAAAAGCTCTGAGACCGTGACGAGGGGTGCAAAGAGGTAGTCTCCGAGGTTCTCGCGGGCGCCTTCTTCCCGGTCCACGACGACGAGGATAGCGGATACCTTTGCCCCCTGATTCTCAAGAACCTTCGCCGAGCGGAGGACGCTTCCCCCGGTGGTTGTCACGTCCTCGACGAGGAGAACCCTGTCCCCGGGCTTAACCTCGCCCTCAATCTGGCTCCCCGTGCCGTGTCCCTTCGGCTTCTTCCTGACGATTACAAGGGGCTTTCCAGTTTCGAGCGAGAGGGCCGTTGCTATGGGAACCGCGCCGAGCTCCGGGCCGGCAACGTGGTCAAACTCGACCCCAAGTTCCTCAGCCTTCTCCTTCATTAGCTCGGCGATGAGCTTCAAAACTTTGGGGTTTGTGATGAGCTTCTTGACGTTGATGTAGTAGTCGCTCTCCTTTCCAGACGTCAGGACGAAGTGGCCGAAGAGAATTGCCCCCTCCCTGAAGAAGGCCTCGATGAGCTCGTCCTTCTTTTCCATTGAAACCACCGGTGGGTTTTGGCAGGGTCGCTTAAAAATGTGATGGGGTTAGCGGTCAAGTTGACATAAACCAATCAACCGAAAACTTTAAGTTACCACCTATGAAAGTTAAACGGTGGTATCATGATTACGGAGTTGCTCGTCTTCATTTACGTTCTTCTCGCAATCTTCCTTGGGGTGAGGATATTCACGAAAACGTTATCCTGGTTCGCCGAAACCGACAGAACCGTTGTTCCCGTTTCGACAGCCTCAATGGTTGGGTGGGGTTTTCTGGCTTTCTTCTTGGCCCTCATACTAGAAGCGATTGTGCTGTACTCTTTCCGGGGAGGGACAACTGCCTTTGTCCTCTTGGCAATTCTCGTTGGCCCAATAGAGGAGGGAGCAAAACTCCTGCCTTTTGTGGCCAAAAGAAAGGAAACACCAATGAGGCGCTGGAGCCTTACCGTTAAGACGGCCTTTGTATTCGGTTCCATCGAAGCAGTCATGTACTTCTTACTCCTTATCTCGCGGGGGAACCTGCTCGGGGCGCTCTTTCGAATGATTGTTATGATGTTCCACGTTGCATGGACGGCAGTGGCCCTTGAGGACGCCCTACGTGGCTCCCTTATGAAGGGCTACCTCAGGGCGTCGCTTCTACATGGGCTCTACGACGCGCCGATGCTCCTACTCTACGCGGGAAATTCCGCAGGCGTTCCCCTCATCCTCGCGGGAATCTGGGCAATCGTATACCTTTACCACTCCATAGACGGTGCCTTCGAATTCGCGGTGAGCTACGCGAGGAAAGCCGTCGCCAGGAGGAATGAAAGCGACGTCGAGGAGTACTCGGAAGAAATATCGATGGAGAACGGTGAAACCTGGGAAAACGGTGGAGAGGAGGACCCGCGGGAGCTCACCTCTTCGCCTTGAACCTCTCCTGGAGTTCGTAGAGCTGGGCGACCCTCTCTATGGTGTCAGCCTCCTCTGGGCTTTTATCTTCCCTCAGCGCCACGTAGCGCGGGAAGCGGAGCGCGAAACCGCTCTTATACTTGGGGCTCTTCTGTATCTCCTGATATGTTACTTCGATGACGACCTTTGGCTCAATCTCGACGAACTTGCCCTCTTCACGGACAATCAGGGGCTTGAGCATCTTGGTGAACTCGACCAAATCTTCATCGGTGAAACCGCTCCCGACCTTGCCCACCGGGACGAACTCACCGCTCTCCGGGTCGTAGGCCGCGACGAGGAACGAGCCGAGGAGGTGTGCGCGCCTTCCCTCGCCCCATTCGGCTCCGATGATAACGAGGTCAAGGTTCTCCATCGTGGGCTTAATTTTCAGCCACTTCTTACCGCGGTTTCCTGGCTCGTAGACGGAGTCCAACCTCTTCGCCATCAGACCCTCGTGGCCGAGCTCAAGGGCCATCTTGTAGAACTCCTCGGCCTCTTCGACCTTCTTCGTAACGAGCTGTTCGGCGAGCTTTATCTTATCGCTCTCCTCAACACTCTCCTCGAGCTTCCTCCTCCTCTCTGCGAACTTCGTGTCGATGAGGCTCTCCCCTTCAACGTAGAGGATGTCGAAGAGGTTGAGCTCGAGCGGAATCTTCTCAATCATCTCCTCGATGTTGTACTTCCTCCTAAAGCGCCTCAGGACGTACTGGAAGGGCCTCGGGCGACCGTTCTCGCCGACGGCAACCAGCTCGCCCTCGACTATGACCTTAGAAGGCTTCAGAGAGGCCTTTACCGCCTCGACTATCTCAGGAATCGAGCGGGTGACGTTCTCAAGCCTCCTCGAGTAGATTATCACCTTATCCCCGTCGCGGTGGACCTGAACGCGCGCGCCGTCGTACTTAATCTCGAAGGCCGCTTCACCGCCCATCTCTATCAGGGCTTCCTTGACGTTGGCGGCGTTTTGAGCTAGCATCGGCCTTATCGGCTTCCCAATCTGTATGCTGACCTTTGAGAGCCCCTCGTTCCCCTCGAGCTTTGCAACCTTTGCCACGTATCCGAAGTCGCTCGTGAGCATGTATGCCCTCTCGACGAGCTCTGGCTTCACCTTGAAGGCCTCCGCTATGGCATCGCGCAGGATTCCCTCGGCAACGCCCGTCCTCATCGTCCCGAGGACGGTTCTGGCTATGTACTTGCCCTCCTCTGGCCCGGCGTCCATGAAGAGGTTGGCCAGGTATTTCATCTTCCTGTCCTGGCTCCCCTCTCCGCTCGCCTCGGCAACCTTAACGAAGGTGCTGTAGACGCGCTTTATCGTGAGGGGCTGGCTGAAGAAGCTCTTCTGCTTCCTCTTCTTTAGAGCCAAAGCCACGCTCTCGCCCAAATCACCCGTGTCCTTAATCGAGTTCTCGATTTCCCTCTCTGGAACCCCAGTCGCCATCGAAACGGCCCTTATGAGAAGCTTCTCGCCGACGCCGAGCTCGCGCTCGTCCCAGTCCGGAAAGACCTTGCCGAGAATCAGGTAAGGAACTATCTCGAGCAAATCGTCGGGCGTCTTCTTGAGGAAGTCCGCGACGAACCTGGTCTTGAGCGTTTTGAGCGTGGTCTTCTCAAGTCTCCGGTAGAGCTCCGCCAGCTCGGAGTACCTCATGTCACCCACTCTCACCACCGAAACCAATACGGCGAGGAGGATAAAAGGGTTGTTGGGCCAAGCGTTAAATAGGGAACTCACAAGGCGTTTCAGCTCAGAAGTCAGGCGGATTACAACGTTATGTGCTCACCTTCCCGCGAGGAAGCAGAAGGGGTCCTTGAGATGGCCCTTGAATTTCTTGAAAAGGCCGAGGAGATGGTTAGGAAATGGAAGCGCGCGAACGGGCTTTAAACGACTTCCTTATGAGATTAAAGCGGAAGTTTGGGGATAGAATAGCTTCTATTTACCTCTCCGGCTCCTACGTGAGGGGTGACTATGGGGAGGAGAGTGATATTGACCTCCTCATCGTTGGAGACATTGCCCTTGACGACCTCATTGATGACATCTTTGAAGTTCTCATGGAACATGGGGTTGTTCTCAACATTATAGTTGAAAGACCGGAAGAGTTTGAGAGGTGGAGGGACACCTCTTTCCACCGAACCGTTCTCGGTGAGGGCGTGAAAATATATTAACCAACCCACCTCCCGACCTTCGGCTTCCCCTCGTGGATTTCGGCAACGTCGTAGGGGACGTCGAGGTCAGCCAGAAGGGCCTTCGCGTTTTCGAGCTCCCTCTCCCGAACGAGTGCGAACAGGCCCTTCCCGAGCATTATCATCGAGCTCGGGTTCTTCAGAACCCTGTCGAGTTCCCCCGCCAGCTCAAGGAGCTCGCCGGTGAGCAGGCCCGTCCTCTCGGCGAAGGCCCTTGCGAGGATCATGAGCCTCTCTGGGGTTGGCTCCTTCAGGAGTTCCTCCAGAGCCTTCTTTCCCTCGACTTCTATCGCCTTCACGACGTCGCCATCGAGAACCTCTTTAGTCGAGAGCTTTCCGAGGGGGACGACCAGAACGCGGTAGTCCTCGAAGAAGAGGTTGTCAACGACGCCGACTCCGGGTCCACCGGCTTTAACGCGGACTTCAATTCCCCCGGCGAGCTGGGCTACGACATCGCCGAGGCCCCCTCTGTGGATTACCTCGGCCTCGTGCGCTATCTGAGACGCCCTAAGCCACGTTCCCCCGAAGGCGTAGCTCAGCGCTAAAGCCGTGCCGAGAGCACCTCCTGCACTGTTGCCGAAGCCGTAACCGTTGGGAAAGTCAAAGTACTGCCATATTTCAACCTCGCCGAGAAAATCGGAAGGAACGAGCCTCTCAGCGACGGAGTAGCTGATTACAGCCTCTTCTCTCTTCACGGGCTCGCCGTTAAAGGCGATGTGGACATGCCTCTCCAGCGTTCCAGTCTCTATGCTCGCGAGGACGTTGGTGCCCTTGTCGAGGTTGATTCCAGCACCGAGGGAGCCGGCTTTGAGCGGGTCCTCATGGAAGAGGGGGACGAAGAAGGCCGTTATATGGGCTGGAACGAATGACCTCACGAGCATGATGACACCCAAAACAAAAGAAGTGAGGTGCTTAAAAACATCACGACGCGAGGAGGACCCTCTCGGTGTTTATCGAGGAGATGACCAACGGGCCGAGTACTGCAACGCCCAGGGCTATCAGTATCATAACGTTGGTCGCGACCGAGATGGAGTAACCGTGTTCGAGAAGGTATTTTGGAACCCTTGCGAGGACGAAGAGCAGGATGAACATGATTATGTTGATGAGTCTCACGTTTGAAACTTGAAGCACCACCACCATTGAAACCATTGAGAGTCCAAAGACGAAGAGCGAACTGCCGATAACGGGCAGGAAGAGCCATGTGGGAGACGCGTTTTCCGTGTTCATGTACATCACAAGTCCTACGGCTATTGACGCAATTTCTCCAAGCAACAGAGAAGGCAGGAGCTCAAAAAAGACGTGCTTGGAAAGTCTACCAGGCATGACGAGCAGGAGGTGGTAGAACCTGGCGGTCTTGCGTTTTATCATGCTCGTGAACGATATTGCAACCATAACCGCGTAGCCAACCAGCATCATCGTAAAGAGGGTGTAGAACGTGAAGTTCTCCTGCCCCGTGAACTCTTTGGGAACGCTCTTTGAGGAGAACGCCCACACGAGGAGTCCAACTAGGACTATCCCGAACAGTGAGTCCCTGAGGGTCGTTTTGAAGTGGATGGTTATGAGCCCCCTAGTGTTCATAATTCCACCCCCACGAGTTTGATATACATCTTTTCAAGGTCAACGGAGTTGTCCACCCCGAAAGTGGACACCGTCATTCCGTCCTTGATTATGGTGGCCCTATTCGCCACCTTCTGAACCTCCGCGAGTTCGTGGGAGGAGAACAGTATCGTCTTCCCTGCATCCCTCAGGTTGGCGAGGAGTTCCCTCATCACTATCCTGGCGGTGGGGTCAAGCCCGCTCATGGGCTCATCCAAAATTAGGAGCTCGGGGTTGCCCACCAAGGCAGCGGCGAGGGAAACCTTCCTGCGCATGCCCTTGGAGAGCTCTTTGAACCTCTTCCCCCAGTGGGCCTCTTCAAACCGCACCTCCCTCAGAACCCTCGTGACTTCGTCGCGGTCGAATCCCTTTGAATAAGCACAGAAGAGCAGGTTTTCCTCGACCGTCCAGTCGGGGTTCAGAACCTCGTACTCGAACATAACTCCAACTTTGGTGAACATGTCCCTTGACGGCTTCTCGCCGAGGACCCTGACCTCACCGGAATCCGGGTGGAGGAGACCGAGGATTGTCCTGATTGTCGTTGTCTTTCCGGCTCCGTTCGGCCCGAGAAAGCCGTGGATTTCGCCTCTCTCCACTTCAAAGTTCACACTCCGGAGGACCTCTCTGCCCCCAAGGGACTTCCTGAGGTTCCTGACCTCGACGACCTTCACCTCCTCCACCCCCAGACGAGGTAGTACGTCCCGAGGAACAGGGGAATTAGCACGAGAACCGGCTCGAGTCCTGTGAGCTTCTTCACCGCCGGCGCCATCAGGAAGAGGGCGAGGATTATGTATGAGTTTGCCACGTAGTTGAAGGCCTTCCGTGCGCCGGTATTCCACTTCCCGACGCCGAGGGGGCCGCGAAGGGAGTTCACCAGAAGTGAGATGCCGTAGAGGGCCGTAGCAAGGCGGAGGTCTTTCTGAGGTATTTGAAGAGAGTAAATGACTGAGATTAACCCGACGACTGCATCGGAATACCTCCTTATCTGCGGCCAGCGGGATTGTTCACCCAGCAGGGTTTTCTTTGCGGTGTGGAGGATGAGGGCGAAGGCAACGTAACCGTATAGACCAAGAAGGAGAAGGACCGTTTTCTCATCCATTGGTTCTCACCCGGAGATACTTTTTCAGGGCTTTACCTCCAACGGTATTTGCCCATCGGCATCCTTTGAGTGGTGTGAATCCCTTTTCAAGGACGTAGCGTGCGCGCAGGATGCAGGGAGTGCAAAAGTTAATGAACTTGCAGTTTCCGCAGATTCCAGGACCGGGGGCGTTTATTCCATGGAGAAATTTAAGATGCGGGGTTATCTTCCTAAAGGAGCCTTCCAAATCGTTGATGTCAATCTTAGCAATAACATCTCTGGTCGAGTCGCTCACAACGCACATCCTGACTGAGAGGTCGGGACCTATTGTTAAGCTTCTCCACCCTGCACCGCAGTTTTCAATGTTCTTCCCGAATTCCTCAAACTGGACAACGGGTATTATCTTAGAAAATCTTTTTCGAACTTTCTTATCAATTTCACTAAGACGCCACAGGTCTTCGTTGGACCACGTGAATCCATCGGCCCTGCCAAAGGGAAGCATCGGGCTGTATGTGAACATTTTAGCCCCCAACTCAACTGCCAGTTCAGCGACCTTTTCTATGTGCTCTATGTTCTCAGGCGTTACGGTCATGGCAATCCTCACATTAAATCCAGCGTCGGTGAGCCGTTTTATGTTTTCAACTGTCCTTTTCCACGCACCCTTCAAACCTCTGAATTCGTCGTGAAACGCGGGGTCATGGCTGTCGAGGCTGACGCTGAAGAAGAGCTTGTCCGTGTACGATGAGAGTTTCTCAATAGTCCTTGGAGGAAGGTAGAGACCGTTCGTGAGGACGCCAACGAGCTCGAGCCTCTCTGCGGCGTACCTAACGATTTCCACGAAGTCCGGATGAAGCGTCGGTTCTCCACCGGTTAACTCAGTGCCAACGAGGAGGTGTCCTGAGAGAAAATCGATTATCTTTTTGAATGCCTCAAAGGGCATGTAGAGTGGTACCCTTTCTTTTATTCTATAGCAGTGGGCACAGTTTAGGTTGCAGTTCTCGGTGAGCTCAAAGACTACGTGTGAGGGGAGGATGTAATCGTGCTCAGCCACCTCAACTGGGACATTGATTGGAATGTCTGAAACAATCACATCACCATTTTTGATGGCAGTTAAGAGGAATTCAAGGATTTTATGACGCTCCTCCTTAGAATGGGCAAGGCTGTCTGTGATTTCGGATGCTTTTCTTTTCCCATCACACATCCTGAGAACATAGGCGGCATCAAGGTTCACGATTCGTTTGATGTTTCCTCTGTGGATGGATGCGAGATGGGGATAAACCCTAAGCACGGTTTCTTTTGCAAGAGAGACATGCTTATCCTCGAGGGTTTCCAATGTCACGGCAGGTTTGATGACATTCTGCATCCCTTCACCTCCTAGTGGGTATTTCAAAAAAGTAATGGCCTCAGAAGAGGCCAAAGAGACCGTAAACACCGAATCCTTCGAAGTCTGGAATTGGGCCGTCAGAAAGACAGAGGGCACAGAGAGCACAGACGTTGCAGTCCTTACCCGATACAACGTACTTGGGGTTCATATCACCACCCCCTCAAGAGTTGTCATCAACTTGTATCCAAGAACATACATAAATTTTTCTTTACCAATTAGTAAGAAACTCTATGTTATTAACCAAAGGTTTAGAAACTACAGATAGAAGCCAATTTGATTAAGAATTAAAAAAGAAGAGTTCACTCCTCGACCACGTACACCGGCACCTTGCCATGCGGAACGCCGTACTTTTTGCCGTACCACTCGCTGAGGGCGTACCATGTCACAATGAGTAGCACAAAGCCTACCGGCAGGAGAATCTTCCAATCTTTCAGCCCAATTCCAAAGAGCAAGTAGAGAACTAGACCAACGCTCGACGCCGTCACCGCGTAGGGTATCTGTGTGGTAACGTGGTCTATGTGGTCTGAGCCGCTGAACATTGAACTCATTATCGTGGTGTCGCTTATCGGGGAGCAGTGGTCACCGAAGATACCGCCGGCGAAGACCGCACCGATGCTGGCGAAGACGTCGGGACCTATGTGTCCAGTGACACCGTAGGAGAGCGGAATCGCTATCGGGAGCATTATGCTGAAGGTTCCCCAGCTGGTTCCCGTTGTGAATGAGATGAACATTGAGATTAGGAAAACTATGAGTGGAATCCAGCTTCCACCAACCCCCGCACTCTTGGCTATGTGCACTATGTACGGGGCGGTGCCGACGGCGTCAGTGGCGCTCTTTATGCTCCACGCGAGGAGTAGAATGGTGTTTGCTATAATCATCTGCTTCATACCGCGGATTATCGCATCCTCAGCCTCTTCAATCGTCATCTGCCTCATTCCGATTACGAGAGCGAAGGCCACAACCACCATTGCAAAGCTTCCCCAGAGGAGGGCTTTTGCTGAGTCGGCGTTTCCAAGGACGTTCATCAGGCCTCCCTTGGCGTAGGCGGCACTTCCACCGCCGGTGTACCACATACCGTAGAGCGTGACGAATATCAGGGTGAGTATTGGCCATATGAAGACGTGGACGCTTCCGTTCTCCTTGGGCATTCCGAGGTCCACTTCAGTCGTCATCAAGGGTTTTGCCCCGTCGCGGAGGACCTTTCCTGTCGTCCTAGCGCGCATCTCCGCTTTGAGCATGGCACCATAATGCCTGTGGAAGAAGGCCACAAGGAACACGAGGATGATGGCGAGTATAGAGTAGAACCTGTAGGGAACGCTGTGCATCCAGGCACCGTAGGCACCACCCACGGAGGTTAAGTCCACGTTGAGCTTGCTGAATGCATCACCGATTAAACCGACCTCGTAGCCTATCCAGGTCGAGACTATGGCTATTCCCGCGACCGGAGCCGCTGTGGAGTCGTCTATGTACGCCAGCATCTCCCTGGAAACCCTCGTCCTGTCCGTTATGGGCCTCATTGTGTTTCCTACGATGATGGTGTTGGTGTAGTCGTCGAAGAATATCAGCACTCCAAGGAGCCAACCCATCACGGCTGCTCCCCTGCTCGTTTTGACCCTGTCAGCCAGCGCTCGTCCTATCGCAAAAGCACCCCCCGATTTGTATATCAATCCAACACCGGCACCAATCAGGAAGTCAAAGAGAAGAATCTTAACGTTCCAGTCGTCGGTAGCGTTCTTAACAATCCAGTCGAGGGTCTGGGCGGTTCCGCTTATTGGATTCCAACCAGAAACCATGACTCCACCAACCCAGACGCCGGCAAACAAGGCAAGGATAACCCTCTTCGTCCATATCGCTAAAACTATTGCAATCAGTGGGGGAAGCAGGGACAGCACCCCAAAGTCCGACATATTTTCACCTCCTTTTTGAATCTGCCGGAGATTTTCGTAATATATAAGATTTTCTTGAAAATTTTTGGCAATATTCGCGTCCCCCTCGAACAGCCCTAAAAAATCCACGTACACTAATGGACAGTTACTGGCTGTGTAGTGTATATAATTGCGACTAAGTATATTATAGAACATTGAACCAATAAAAACCTTTCCCAAAAGCGTTCCAGCTTGGCTCGTACAAAAGGGATAAAACGAAAAATCGTAACACTGACGACCGCAAAATTTGCAGAAATGTGAAGAAAAACTCAGCTAATTTTCTCAAGGATTTTTGCCAGTTTGACGAAGTCCTTCTCGAGCTCTTCCCTTATTGGAGGCCTGTAGAGGGCCGCGGCAGGGTGGTACATTGGCATTATAATGATTTTCCCAAAGAGAGTCCTCGCCTCGAAGGTCTCCCCGTGGATTTTGCTTATGGGCTCAGGCTTGAACCCGAACTTTTCCAGGATGTAGCGCATCGAGTGCCTGCCGAGTGGAACTATGACCTTTGGCCTTATTATGTCAATCTGCCTGTCGAGGTAAGGGGAGCAAGCTTTGATTTCCTCCTCCGTCGGGTCACGGTTTTCAGGCGGGCGGCACTTGACGATGTTGGTTATGTAAACCTCGTCCCTGCTCAGACCTATCCCAGCTAAAAGCTCGTCGAGAACCTTCCCGGCCCTGCCCACGAAGGGCAACCCTTTCTGGTCTTCCCAGTAACCAGGGGCCTCGCCGACGAACATGACCTTGGCGTCGTAGCTTCCAGAGCCGGGGACGGCGTTTGTCCTGAGACCCCCGAGGGGACACTTCCGGCAGTTCCGGATTCTCTCCTCTAGCTTCTTCATGAGCTCTTCCTTTCCCATAGGCATCACGTCAGCGTTTTCTGGCTGAGGTACGCCTTCAAGAACTCGGTCCACGCGGTGTAATAACCCCTCTCATAGTTATCACGAAAGTCCTGCCCGGCCAGTTTTGAGTAGTTCTTGAGCAACTCCTCGGCTCTCTCCCTGTCGTTGCTGGAAATCAACTGGACGACAAGTGAGTCGGCGTCGTTGTCCTTGAGGGCGTTAATTATGCCCTCGACGGCCCTTGAGTAGCCTCTACCCCATTCATCGTTGCCCGCTATTTTCATCAGCTTCTCCATGTGCCCCTTTGCCCTGCTGAAGTCCCTTCTCAAAAGGGCTCTTACGAACATCTCCATCCTCATCTCACGAGCCGGCATTCAACCACCCGACTGGCTTTCGTGGAGGAACTTTTAACCTTAGCCCGAGTTCCCACATCTGGGGCATACCTATGCAGAAAAATCTTCATATCCACGCAAAAGCTTTTATACCTCCCCGTTGGATTTAGTGTAGCGGTGATGAACTATGGCCCAGAACATCGGTGAAGTACCGAGTGGTGAGAAAGAGTTTGAGCAACTAACTAGAAGGGTCAGGGATATAGTCGAGTTCCCTGAAATAAGCGAGGAGGAGTTTGAGGGAATGCTTAAAACCGCTAGCAGGGGTTACGGTGGCCCGTTGCCTCATAGGACCTACTCCCTCTGTCCGGAAAGCCGGCGCGTGGTTCCTGCCCTCGTCTGGGAGCGGGACGGTAAAGTGTGGATAACCAAGCGCTGTCCCGAAGGTATGATAACCGACCTCTACTACGAGAGTGTCGAGCAGTACTACCGCTTCCAGCGCTGGAAGTACGATTTCAAGCTCAAGAGCGTCAACGTGGAGAACACCGGTGTGAACTGTCCCTTTGACTGTGGTTTATGCGCTCGGCATCGCTCCCATACGAACCTGCTCAACATCGTTCTGACCAACCGTTGCAACCTGTCGTGCTGGTACTGCTTCTTCTACGCCAAGGAAGGTCAGCCGATTTACGAGCCGACGCTCGAGCAGATTAGAATGATGCTCCGCAACGCCAAGAAGCAGTACCCGGTTGGAGCCAACGCCGTCCAGTTCACCGGCGGTGAGCCGACCCTCCGCGACGACCTGATTGAGATTATCAAGATTGCGAAGGAAGAAGGTTACGACCACGTCCAGCTCAACACCGACGGAATAAAGCTCGCCTTCGAGCCCGAGCTCGTGAAGAAAATCCGCGAGGCCGGAACCAACACCCTCTACCTGAGCTACGACGGAATGACGCCCCAGACCAACTGGAAGAACCACTGGGAGATTCCGCTCATCTTCGAGAACGTGAGGAAGGCCGGAGGGCCGGGAATAGTCCTCGTGCCGACAACGATTAGGAACGTCAACGACCACGAGCTTGGGGCCATAATCAACTTCGGTCTCAACCACCTCGACATAGTGAGGGGTGTTAACTTCCAGCCGATTTCCCTCGTTGGAAGGGTTCCCAAGAAGGAGCGCCAGAGGTTTAGGATAACGATTCCGGGAGCGATAAGGCGCATAGAGGAGCAGACCAACGGCGTAATCGAGATGAACGACTGGTACCCGATTCCGATAGCAGGTCACATAGCGAGGTTCTTCGAGGCGTTCACCGGTTCACGCTACTACATGACGAGCCACTACTGCTGTGGGGCCGCGACCTACATCTTCCTGGACCGGGAGCACAAGAGGGTCATCCCAATAAGTAGGTTCCTTGACGTTGAGGGTTTCGTCGAGTATCTCGAGGAGAAGGCCGAGGAGATAGAGAAGTGGAAGAAGCTCGGCAAGCTCCAGAAGCTCAAGCTTGGCGCCGAGATATTCCTCAAGTTCAAGAGCTTCTACGACGACAAGTACGCTCCGAAGGGCCTCAAGGTCCTCGACCTGATAAAGAACGCCTTCATGCACGGCAACTACGACGCCCTCGGCAAGTTCCACGAGAACGCGCTCTTCATTGGGATGATGCACTTTATGGACGAGTACAACTACGACGTCGAGCGCGTCGAGCGCTGCGTTATCCACTACGCCATGCCCGACGGAAGGGTGGTGCCGTTCTGTACCTTCAACGTGATTCCCGAGCTTTACCGTGACAAGGTGCAGGCCCAGTTTAGCTACACCTGGGAGGAGTGGAAGGCCCTCCACCCCGACTGGGACTACTGGAGCGACAAGTACAGGAGAACCAAGGAGTTCGTCGAGAAGATGAAGAACAGTGAGGTTTACAGAAAGACCTACATCGACATTGAGGATTACTTCGGACTTGCGAAGGAGTGAGGGGGTGATTGAATGGCCGTTAACCCGAATGCGAAGCTCACCCGGCTCGAGCTCCAGTTCGATAAGGGGAACTGGGAGCTTGCAACGGCAAAGCAGTACGAGCTCCTGACGAAGGCTGAGGTCTGGAGGGCTTTCCTCAACAGCTACACCGGGAGAGGCTTCGTGATATTCGACGAAGAGGCCCTGTCCAGGGAGAAAATCCTCGAAACCCTGAAGGACCTCAACGCCAGGGTTGTAAGTGAGAAGAGGCTGACCGTGGATGAACTCCTTGAGTCCAGTTACTCCTGGAACAACATCCTTGAGAGAACCTGATTTCGCCCTTTTCTCCCTTTTCTGAAGAGTAATCACCTACACAGCCCCCTACACAAAAGCGATTTAACTTTCAACGCCGTAATTCTCCCAACTATAACTTGGGTTGCGGGGGTGCGCGGGATGCAATTTCGTAAAAAGATAACCGCAACTCTCATCGTTGCGGTTCTCGTCACGGTTGTTTTGGGGGCAGCGATAGTTGGGTACTCCACAATAACCATGCGCTCCACCATTCATAAAACACTTGATGAACAACTGAACCAGGAACTTCCCAAGGTCATGTCCAAGCAAATTGAAAAACCTATAGTTGAGGAGGCAGGTACTATAGCAGTTGGGTCGGCGGAGCTAGGAGCCAAGCTCTTTGACGACTACTTTGATAAGATGAAGATGATGGGAGAGATTGCAACGGAGGCGGTCCAAGTTGCGTATACAAACTACGGGACCAACAACCCCGAGTTCAAGACGTTTCTTCTCAACAGGTTTAAGGCCATCAAAAGCCTTGACTCAAACGTAGCTAACGTTTACTTTGGTAGCTCTACGGGTAACATGTACATTTATCCTGAGCAGAAGCTTCCGGCCGGTTACGACCCGAGGAAGAGGCCATGGTACCAGGAGGCAGTCCAGAAGAACGGACCGGTCTGGACTGAACCTTACAGAGATGCCTCAACTGGAAAATGGATGGTGACGTACTCCCAGCCCGTTTACGTCAATGGAAAGTTCGTTGGAGTTATTGGAATAGACGTCTTTGTTTCCACGCTCATAGAACAGGCGAAGCAAATAAAGCTCGGTGAGAGCGGTTACATAGCCATAATTGACCAGAAGGGAACCGTAATAGTCCATCCAAACCAGAGCCTTGTCCAGAAATTAAACATTTATGATGTTCCCTCACTCAAGCCAATAGCGGAGGCCCTTAAAAGTGGAAACAATTCCGGTTGGGTTGTTTACGAGTTCCAGGGTATCAAAAAAATCGCCGGTTACAAAAGGATGAAAACGACGGGATGGATTGTTCTGGCAATCGTGCCCCTTAACGAACTCACCGGTCCTATGGACAAGGCCATAAACTCAGCTTTGAAGGAGAGCAGCACAAAAATAAACACCCAAATATCGGCTGTCGTTGATGACAACGTGAGAAAAGTGTTCATAGGCTCAGTGCTGGCGGCCTTAATTGGGGCCCTTATGATAGTCTTGGCGTACAGGATACTCAAAGACACTCTAAGGCCCCTGGAGAACCTCCGCGAGGTTGCCCAAGCCCTTGCCGAGGGCCGGCTGAGTGAAGTGAACAGAAAGCTCAAACAGATTAGATACCTCGAGAACGATGAGATTGGTGCGTTGATTAAGGCTTTTGAGGCGGTTGGGAAGGACCTCGTTGGAACCTTAAACACGATAGCAACAAAACTCGAACGCCTAGCCGAGGGTGATTTAAGCAACGGCCTCAGCATGGAAGCCAAGGGTGAGCTCAGGGAAATCCTTGAGGACCTCCGCGACACAACCCACAAGCTCAAGGGTCTAATAGGGGAGATAGTGGCGGTCACCGACGAACTCGAAAAGAAGGCAAACGTTCTGGCACAGATATCGAGCGACGTTACCGAGGCGATTAATCAGGTTAATGAGGCGGTTCAGCAGGTTAGCATTGAAGCGCAGAGGCAGCAGGAGCACATCAACGAAATAACCGAGGGAATGCGCTTCGTTGCAGAAACCAGCGCCGAAAGCGTCAGGGCCATAGAAGAGTTTGAAGGGGCAGTTAACGAAGTTGTCAATATCGCCACCGAAGGCAGGGAGAAAGGCGAGGTCTCAGCCCAGCAGATAGAGAGCATCCAGGAGATGATGAACGACATTGAAGGCGCCGTCAGCAAGATAGCGGAGATGAGTAGGAGTATTGAGGAGATTACGGATGTGATTACGAATATTGCTGAGCAGACTAACTTACTCGCCCTCAACGCGGCTATTGAGGCGGCGAGGGCTGGAGAAGCTGGTAGAGGCTTTGCGGTAGTTGCCCAGGAGATTAGGAAGCTTGCTGAGGAGAGCAAGCAGGCCGCTGACAACATCAAGAACATCATCGACCAGATAACCACCGAAATCAAGGACGCTGCAGAGAGAACCGAGAAAGGTGTCAGGGTCGTGGGTGAGAGTGCCGAGACCCTCAGGGAGACCGTCACATACCTCACGAACATCGCCGACCTCCTCCAGGAGGCCAGTGGCAGGATGGGCGAAGTGAAAGAGCAGGTCCTCAGGACGCAGGATGAGGTTGATAAGGCGTTGCGTGCTTTGGAGAATTTGGCTGCGAGTGCTGAGGAAACGACCGCCAGTGCTGAGGAGGTTAGCTCTGCCGTGGAGGAGCAGACCGCCGCAACGGAAGAGCTCGAAAGAGCCGCAAACGACCTTAAAAACATCGTTGAACAGCTCAGAAACATCATCAGCAAATTCAAACTCTGACGGCTTCTCCATATTTCCCTTTCTCCAAACCCCTTCCGAAAGGTCTTTTTGGAAAAGCGCGTACTCCAAACCATGAAGCCATATCGAGGACTGGCGATAATATTCGGTTTCTACGCGCTCGGTGAGATGGTCAGTTCCGGTCTTAACCTTCCTGTTCCGGGTAGCGTTCTCGGGATGCTGTTCCTGCTCTCGGCGCTTCTGAGCGGTGCCGTGAAGCTTGAGTGGGTTGAAAACGAAGCCGAGCTCTTCGTGAAGAACATGAGCGTCCTCTTCATCCCGCCGGGAGTCGGTATAGTCACTTATCTCGGCTTGATAAAGGCCCAGCTCGTTCCAATATCGGTCGCGCTGGTTCTCAGCTTCGTCGTTACCCTCTTCGTGACCGCAAAAACCGTGGAGGTCGTTCGGAGATGAACCCCTATGGGATAGCCTTAACGCTCGCGGTGTTCTACGTCTTCTCGGAGCTCCATGCGAGAAGAAAGGCGTTCTACACGAACCCAGTCCTGCTCTCGATAATTACAATCGCCGTGGTTCTCAAGCTCGGAAATGTTTCCTACGACTCGTACATGGAAAGCGCGGTCTTCCTCAAGTTCCTGCTCGGACCGGCAGTCGTGAGCCTGGCAATCCCGGTCTACAAGAACAGGGCGCTTATAGTCAGGTACGCAAAGGAAATCTCGCTGGGAATTCTAATCGGCGGAACCACCGCGGTGCTGAGCGCCTACTGGACGGCCCAGTTACTCGGCGCGAGCGAAACCGTTCTTCGAAGCATAGCCCCGAAGAGCGTGACGACTGCAATAGCCATAGGCGTGAGCGCAAAGATAGGCGGAATTCCCTCGCTGACGGCGGTTCTGGTGATAACGACCGGACTGCTCGGCAACGCCTTCGCGCCGGAGTTGCTGAACGTCTTTGGGGTGGGGGGCAGAATAGCGAGGGGTTTGGCAACGGGGGTTTCCTCACACGGCCTTGGGACGGCGAGGATAATAACCGAGGACGAATTGGCCGGAGCCGTGAGCGGGTTAGCCATGGCTCTGAACGGAGTCTTTACCGCGGTCCTTCTTCCGTATCTCATCAAAATCATCTAAGATGCACTCGCTGACGCGAAGCCTATCGTTGGCGTCGAGAAAAAGCGTGAAGTCCCTCCTCGCCAGCCTGTCGTCAACTGGCGCGTGCTCGACTAGGAACGCTATTATCTCGGCCGTACTGTAGGGAACTTTTATACCCAGCTTATCGGCCTTTTCAAAAAGCCTCTCTGGAACGTTGAATATGTCCTCTCCCCGCCTCACATCAACGCTCACTTTGGAGTTAATCTGCTCCCAGATTAAAAGGGTGTTTCGGGCCTTCTCAATCTTCTCAAGGGCCCTTCTCTCCAGTATGCTAACGTTGGCCCTGCTCGTGCCGAGGAGCTCGGCAATCTCACTCTGTTTAAGGCCTCTCGCGCGAAGACGGAGAATCTTAATCTGTTGTTCAGTCAAAAAGCTCTTCATTGTAAACACCAAAGCTTAACAGAGCATGGAAGGTTAAAAGTTTTTAGGTTAGGAAAACATCTAACCGGTGAGCAAGCTTTGTTCCAAGCTATTGAAGATGCCAGAGGAGAAAACTTTTGCACAGCCTTTGGGAAAGGCTGGCGAAAAGAACGCCCTTCTCACCAACGGGCAAAAAGTCAATCGTGCACTGTTCAAGTGCAATTTTAGAAGGGGTTTAATATCAAATAGGTTCTTCAAGCAGTTCCAATTTTGTCATTGGCGTCCAATGGACGCCGTTTAAAGAAGGAACACTCACCAAAGAGCACGTGAATGAGAAACCCACTCAGAAATGAATACTTCAAAAAAGCACTTAATCTTCCGCCAGCGCTTTCGTCAGAAAGGGCTGTAATGGTGGGGGCGCGGGGATTTGAACCCCGGTCCGCGGGTTTCTCCGGGTCAGAGCTCCAAAGGCTCATCCCCAATCAGCAAACCCGCAAGTCCTCATACCTCTGGAGCCCGCGATGATGGACCAGGCTACACCACGCCCCCGTCCGTCTCAACCTTAACCGTCCCGGGTTTATAAACTTTGCTCCCGGAAGTTTTATTAACTTTGACACACAAAAATACTACGAGGTGGTGGCCATGGAGGAGCCAATCGTTATTGGAAAGGACAGGTTCAGGATTGGGGAGGACGAGACCGCGAGGAGGGAGCTCAGGGTTGTCAAAGTCCACGACGACGTTATACAGCTCCAGGAGGAGGTCCACGGCATCATAGCCCTCGTTGGTGCGAGCTCGAGCGTCAACATCAAGAAGGACGAGCTCAAGAACCTCATCAAGGTTGTCAAGGAGCAGTTCGGTTGGACCGATATCTGTGAGTGAACCCTTTCAATTTTTAGGCTCCCCGTATCATCTACGGTGATATCAACGTTTTATAAGTATAAAACTCCCTATTCTCCTCGGGTGGTTGCCATGGCCGTTGGAGAAAAGATAACGATTAGCGTAATTAAGGCCGACATAGGTGGCTGGCCGGGGCACTCCAGGGTGCACCCACAGCTGATAGAAACCGCGGAGGAAGTCCTTGCCAAGGCCAAGGAGGAAGGGACGATAATCGACTTCTACGTGGCCTACGCGGGCGACGACCTCCAGCTGATAATGACCCACAAGAAGGGCGTTGACAGTTCAGATGTTCACGGGCTCGCCTGGAAGGCCTTCGAGGAGGCAACCAAGGTCGCCAAGGAGCTCGGCCTCTACGGCGCCGGTCAGGACCTCCTCAAGGACGCCTTCAGCGGAAACGTCCGCGGAATGGGCCCGGGCGTTGCCGAGATGGAGATTACCCTCAGGAAGAGCGAGCCGATAGTGACCTTCCACATGGACAAGACCGAGCCCGGAGCCTTTAACCTGCCGATATTCAGGATGTTCGCCGACCCGTTCAACACCGCGGGCCTCGTCATCGACCCTAAGATGCACGCCGGCTTCCGCTTCGAGGTCTGGGACATCCTCAAGCACAAGCGCGTCATCCTCAACACCCCGGAGGAGGTCTACGACCTTCTCGCGCTCATTGGAGCCAAGAGCAGGTACGTCATCAAGCGCGTTTACCCGAAGGAAGGCCACCCGCTCCCGAAGGACGAGCCGGTAGCTGTTGTCAGCACCGAGAAGCTCTACGAGATTGCCGGCGAGTACGTCGGCAAGGACGACCCGGTCGCCATAGTCAGGGCCCAGAGCGGGCTTCCGGCCCTTGGTGAGGTCCTCGAGCCCTTCGCGTTCCCGCACCTCGTGAGCGGATGGATGAGGGGCTCTCACAACGGCCCGATAATGCCCGTTCCGATGAACTACGCCAACCCGACCAGGTTCGACGGCCCGCCGAGGGTTGTCGCGCTCGGCTGGCAGATAAGCCCCGAAGGAAAGCTCGTCGGCCCGGTTGACCTCTTCGACGACCCGGCCTACGACTACGCCAGGCAGAAGGCCCTCGAGATTACTGAGTACATGCGCAGGCACGGCCCGTTCGAACCCCACAGGCTCCCGCTCGAGGACATGGAGTACACAACCCTGCCGGGCGTGCTGAAGAGGCTTGAGGAGCGCTTCGAGGACATCGAGTGATTCCTCCCTTTTCTATTAACATTTCCGTTTAACTTTTCTCGATTGGGTTAGTTCTTATGTTTTTGGAAAACCTTATTAACTTTTGGCGAGACCTAACACTTAGAGTGATACAAAGGGGTGGTGGCCGTGAAGTTCACTGTCATACATATAAAGCTCAACGAGAACAAAGTTGAAAGCGAGGAAATCGAAAAAGATGGCATTTACGGCGTCATAGATTACGGTCTTGAGCTCCACGAGGCTCTCGAGACTCATTCCATTGACCCCTATGGCCCGAAGAACGTCGTTATAATGGGTATGGGTCCCTTCGCTGGCTCGGTTCTTCCTGGAGCACACAGGCTCATGTTCTTCTTCCGCTCACCGCTCTACGGGACTCTCTTCCCCTCGGCGATGGGTGGTGCCGCGTACGCCTTCAAGAACGTCGGCGTCGACTTCGTGACCTTCGAGGGAAAAGCCGAGAAGCCCGTCGTGGTTCTCCTCTACAACGATGGCGAGAACGTTAGGGTCGAGCTCCACGAGATTGAGCTTGAAAAAGTCATCGAGATATGGAGGGGCTACAAGGGCGAGGAGGGCGTTTATGCCCTCACCCAGTATCTCCTTGATACCTTTGGCGACAGGTTCGACTTCGAGTACAGGATAGCGGTCGTCGGTCCCTCTGCCCTCAACACCAACTACGGCGCGATATTCTCTCAGGCCCTCAGGAAGGGTCAGCGCCTCGTAGGTAGCGAGGACTGGGCCGCGAGGGGTGGCTCTGGAAGCGTTCTGCTCAGGGCCCACAACGTCGTTGGAATAATCTTCGGCGGAAGGCCTCGGAAGAGGAAATTCCCGGGTGAGGACATCTCGAACTTCAGGACGGCGAAGGAGATAGTTGAGGGCGTGCACAAAAAGCCCTACAACGAGATTATTGCTGAGAAAACCACCAAGTACCGCTTCAACCCCAAGCTCAACACCGGTGGAACCTTCGGAGGCAACTACCCGGCCGAGGGAGACTTCGTTCCGATACTCAACTGGCAGATGCCTTACATTCCGAAGGAGGAGCGCATAAAAATCCACGAGAACATAATGAAGCACTACTGGGAGTCCTTCAACGAGGAGGCCATAAAGCCCAAGAACTGGACGACCTGTGGCGAGCCCTGTCCTGTGGTCTGTAAGAAGTACCGCAACGGCCACCACGTCGAGTACGAGCCCTACGAGGCCAACGGACCGCTCAGCGGAAGCATAAGCCTCCGCGCCAGCGACATAAGTGTGAAAGCAGTTGACGCCATGGGCTTTGACGCGATAGAGTTCGGAGGAACCGCCGCTTGGGTTCTTGAGCTCGTTCACCGCGGACTGCTCAAGCCGGAGGAAGTGGGCTTAAGCGGCAAGCCGGAGTTCACGAAGGAGGCCCTAATCGAACGCCCGGTCGAGGCGAGTGAAATCAACGCCAGGCTCGTTGCTGAACTGGCCCACCGCGTAGCCTTCGGCGAGAACGAGGTGGCGAGGATAATCGGCCTCGGCAAGAGAAAGGCGAGTGTGGTCTTCGACGAGCGCTTCAAGGACAGGCTCAAGTACGGCGAGAGCTTCAAGGATTACGCGGTGTTTACTCCGCTCGGCGAGGACGGCGAGATGACGCCTACTATGTATTGGGCGATAGGCAACTACATACCGCTCCCGATTCAGGGTCGCTACTGGACCTTCTACCAGTTCGGCGTCTTCCTTGAGCCCGAGGAGCTCGCCCAAAAGATAATCGCCTCGGCCCTCTGGGAGTTCTGGTACGACAACGTCGGCTGGTGTCGCTTCCACAGGGGCTGGATGAAGCCCGTGCTTAAGGCGCTCTTCATGGACGCCTACGGCGAGAACGTCGACATGGAGGAGCATGCGAAAAAGCAAATCAAGAGGCTCATCGAGTACGCAAGGAAGGCCGGCTACACCCCGGTCTTCTGGGACAGCATGCGCGTCATAGACCTCGTTTCAGCCGGCAGTGAGGAGTTTGGAAACGAAAAGTGGGCTGAGAAGTTCAAGGCCGACAAAGTCGGCACGGCCAAGGAGTACCTGAGCCGGGTTCTGGAAGCCTACAGCGAGATTCTTGGGGTTGAGTGGAGGCTCTGATTTTATCCTCTCTTTCTCCGTTTGGCGTTCTTTGAATGATAATTTTGATGAGAAGAATAATGAAAAATGGCTAAAACGGCTTCTCAAGCATGTAGCCGGAACGGATATTTCTAAGTGCCAAGACTACGAAAATAACAGTCAAGGCTCCCGATACTAACCACGAAATGGGATTTATACTCTGCAGTCCAATCGCTGAGCGGATGCAGGAAAGAAGGTGCGTAACGGGGTTCAGGTAGAGCGCCGGAAAGCTTGAGCGGTAGTAGGCAGGGGAGAACACCACGAGGAGCCAGGGAAGTATTCCCGTAACGGCCATTGCCTTGTAGGGGTTTCCTATTTTTGCTCCTATTGCGACTGCCAATGCTCCTAGTTCAAGGAAGGTGAGCAAAAGTGCCAGGACTAAGAGCGGAACGTTTATCCTGCTCACTCCTTGGTAATAGAGTATAACGGTGAGACCTATTAGCACTTGAGGAGTGACCATGAGAGAGTACGTTAGGAACTGTGCAAGAATAACTGTGGAAATCTTTGGTGGCAACGTCGAGTAGAGTTCAAGAACGCTGGGTTCAAAGATGTTACTGACTCTGTTCGTCAGTGTTCCAAGGAAAGAGCTCACCAGCGAAACGACGATGAAACCGCTCACGAGGTATGAGATGTCCTCGGGGGTTCTTGAGCCGGAGTTCATAATCATCATAAACAAAAGGGCGAGCGGCATGATAAGGAGATTGACTAGGAGGAACGTCTTGTAAATCCTCATTCCCTTTAGCTCCATTCCGATTAGGGGCCGAATCATTCTCTATCCCTCCCGATGAGGCTTATCACAAGGTTCTCGAAGGAGGGGGATTCAATCTCAAGGTATGCGATGCCGGAACTCTCGAGTATTGCCTCCACCGTCTTCAGCGCATCCCCAAGCGTGTCAAAGGCCATTTCGTAGAGGTCTCCGCGCCTTTTGTGTTCCTTAGGCAGAAGGTTGGGGGATATCGCTCGTTCAGGTATCAGGCGAACTTCAGTAGGCATCTTAATCATTGAGACGATGTCCGCAGGCGTGCCAGAGGCGACTATCTTCCCGTAGACGAGGAGATACACCCTATCACATAGGGCCTTAACTTCGTTCATGTCGTGGCTGGCGAGTAGAATACCCTCGCGGTTTGAGTTCCTTATTGCACTCCAGAGGCGGTGTTTTGTGACGATGTCCACCATGCTCGTGGGCTCGTCGAGCACGAGAACCGGGAGCTCCTGAACAAGTGCCATTGCCAGCAATAGTGATTTCTTCATGCCTCCGGAAAGCTGATACCCAAAGAACTTTGCCGCCCCATTGAGTCCAAGGAGATTCAAAACCTCAGATATCTTCTCTCTCATCTCCACCGGTGAAATGTCTCCGTTCCGCATTTTAAGCACGTATCCCAGAACTTCCTCAACCCTTAGCGATGGAAAGCTGAGAGGGTATTGGGGCACGTAGGCTAGAGTTTCCTTTATGATGCCCGGATTTGCCAGTATGTCCCTTCCCATAACCCTAATATGGCCCTCAGTAGGCCTTAGAAGTCCCAAAAGCTGACGTATAAGGGTAGTCTTCCCCGCTCCGTTGGGACCGATAATACCAACGATTTCATTCTTTCCCACGTTTATCGAAATTCCGTCGTTAGCCTTTGTACCATCGGGATATACTTTGGTGAGGTTGTTGATTTCTATCACGTTCATTGTTCACCCTCCAGAAGTTTTTTGTATCTTGACTTAACATAAAGTGTCAAAAATTCGCTGTAATTCTGTAAGTGCTCTATGTTACAAGAAATTTTAGACTTTAACGCACTGGCCATCCATTTACATCCTCCATAGCATATTGGGCCAAATTTACAATTGAAAGCACATGGTGGCTCAAAGTTTATTAAAGAATACCATCTAGAATTCATGATGATAAGATTACCATCTTCGTCAATGTATCCGTCTGGGTTTGAATATAAAAAGCCTGGACATTTATATACATTTAGTTGTTCATCCACCGCAAAACTAAAAGCATGGCTTGCCATACATGGACCGAGTACTAGGGGATTTCCTATTGGATATCCCAAATCCACAGCGTAGGAGTAAATTTCAATTAGTAGTTTTGAGATGTGTTGGCTTAATTTATAGCTTTCACCTGCATGTATTGACGTTTGCGTTGGAAATATGTATTCAAAACCAACCCCTCCTAACAACTTATGTAACCCGTATTCCTCTCTTAAATAATGTAATAAGGACTTAACACTAGCGATATTGCTTTCATTTATATTCGATCTCAATATGATTCTCTTTTTGTATTGATCAATATTATCTAGGATATTCTTCAGGATAATATCAAATGTTCCACGTCCATCGGGATATGGTCTCATCTTATCATGAGTCTCCCTCATTCCGTCTAGAGTGATCTGAACTGAATTTATGAAAGGTGCCAGCTCTTGACCCGTTTGCTTGGAGAATAACGTTCCATTAGTTATTATGGACATAGAAGTTTCAATATCTATCTCCCTTAAAGAATCTAGATCTCTTACTGCTACTTTCAGGGTATCATAATTCAACATGGGCTCTCCTCCGAAGAATACAACACTTATCTTCTTTAGAATATCTCCTTTTTTAGAAATCAACTTCATGATTTTGTTCCAATTTTCAACTGTTAAATCTAGATTAATGTTTGAATTCTTTCTTAAGTCTTGATAACAGTATGGACATGCAAGATTGCATCTTGATGTCATATTTACAAACATTCCCATATGTGTTGGGTTATATTTTGATAAATTTATGCGTGTCCTTGCTATCTCCCTTTCATCTAATTCTTCCGGCAATAGAAATCCCAGGTTTATTAATTCATCAAAAATCTCTGTTGGTATTTCTTTGAGATTATCGTTTCTAAGTTTCTTCCAAATTTTCTCTGATACAGCAACTAAAGAATGAGTGAGGGTATTAAATAATATTATATATCTATTGTCCCCTATATCACATGGAATGTCTAAAATATACTTCGAGGCCTTAAATTTACTACTATCTATCATTATTTATCACCTCCTATTTATTAGAAGGGATTAAATAAAAAAAGATAAAAAAGCTCAACGTCTAAACCTCCACATTAATTAGGATTATCTCCTCCTTTCACTGGATTGCAGAAAACTCCACAAAAGTTGGGTTCATCAAAACTTGCTGAACCCCTTTCCAGTACAATCAACTCTTCCATATCATCACCTCCTTAAATTTTTTGCATTATATTATGACCAATGTTTATTTATAAATCTTTCTCTTTATTTTAAGTAAACATTCTTTCTTTTTTTTCGAGTATAAATTTATTCCAACGTATGTTTTCCTATTAGAATTGCCCGAAAGAAGCCTGAGTAAAGGAGTTGCATGGCCATGCAACAGCCAAACCCTTTATAACCAAAACCCCAACCTCTTCCCGGTGGTAGAATGAGGGCTGTGGTAATAGGCTCAGGCATCGGCGGACTTTTAACCGCTTCATTTCTCGCCAAGAACGGATATGAGGTTACCGTTCTCGAAAAGTCCCCGAGAATCGGCGGCAGGTTCGCGAACCTTTCATACAGGGGCTTCGGCCTCTCCACCGGTGCCTTCCATATGCTCCCCCACGGCGAGGACGGACCTCTGGCCCATCTCCTGAAACTGCTCGGCGCGAAAGTCCAGATAGTCAACTCCAACCCGAAGGGCATGATTTTCTATGAGGGCAAAACGTTCCACTACCGCGAGGGCTGGAAGTACTTAAGCTTCACCGAGAAGGCCAAAGCGACGAAGTTGCTCCTCGACGTGAAGAGGAACAAACTCCCAGGGGGAGAAGAGGCCGAGATGAGCGGGCGCGAGTGGATTCGGGAGAAGATAGGCGACAACGAGTTCGTTGACCTCTTCATCAGAAGCTTCCTCGGCTGGGCCGACAGCGTCTTGGACGTTCCCTCTGGAGAGCTGGCGAGGGAAATCAAAGCGGCACTTAAGTGGGGCGGTCCGGGACTTATCAAGGGCGGTTGCAGTGCAGTAACCGATGAACTCGCGAGAATCGTCGAGCGGAACGGGGGCAGGGTTCTAACGCGGAAGAGAGTTGTTGAAGTCGACGTTGATGAAAAGAAGGCCATCACCGCCGAAGGCGAGGAGTTCCCCTACGACGTCCTCATATCAAACGCTGGAATCAAAGAAACCGTTGAGCTGATAGGCCGTGACAGTTTTGACCGCGATTACCTGAAGCGCGTTGATTCGCTGAAGCCGAGCGAGGGCATCAAATACAACGTCGCCCTGAAGGGGAAGCCGAGGATAGGCAACACCGTCGTGTTTACCCTCGACACAGAGAGGATAAACGGCTACAATGAGCCCTCCTCGCTCAGCCCGGAGCTTGCCAGGGAGGGCTACACCCTGATAATGCTCCACCACGCTTTGCAAAGTAAAAACGTCAAGGCCGAGCGGAGGAAGGGCATCGAGGACATTTACAAAATCTTCCCGAACCTCGATAGCGAGGGCGAAATCCTTCTCGTTCAGACTTACCTTGACGGAAACCCTGTGAACAGGGTTGCCAGCGGTCAGGTCGTGGAGGACTTTCCGGTAAGGAACGTCTACGTCGTCGGCGACGCCTACAAGCCCCCCGGCGGGATAGAGGTCGAGGGAATAGCGCTGGGCGTGATGAGGACGCTTGAAAGGCTCGGTCTCGGAAGCTTTTCGGAATGGTATTTGTGAAGGAAAGGCCTTCCGCGATTTTTCTTTACGTTTGCAAATTAAGTTCACCGCTCACCGAACCTTTTTCAAATGAACACCGTTGGGGCCTAACGAACGTTTTTATGCCCAGGCACAGAATCCTTCATCCCAGGAGGTGATGCTCATGAAGAGAGTCGTCATAGCCCTTGGCGGTAACGCAATCCTCCAGCGAGGTCAGAAGGGAACCTACGAGGAGCAGATGGAGAACGTGAGAAAAACCGCCAGACAGATAGCGGATATAATAGAGAAGGGCTACGAAGTCGTTATAACGCACGGAAACGGCCCG
This sequence comes from Thermococcus prieurii, assembly GCF_054657655.1. Lineage (NCBI taxonomy): Archaea > Methanobacteriati > Methanobacteriota > Thermococci > Thermococcales > Thermococcaceae > Thermococcus > Thermococcus prieurii. The sequence continues at coordinate 56,905 of NZ_BAAHYH010000001.1, forward strand.
CAGGTCGGTGCTCTGCTCCTCCACATGGACGCGGGCCAGCAGGTCTACGGCATACCGGCACAGCCGATGGACGTGGCTGGCGCGATGACGCAGGGGCAGATTGGCTACATGATACAGCAGGCCCTAATCAACGAGCTCCGCGCGCGCGGTATAGACAGGCCAGTCGCGACGATAGTGACCCAGACGCTTGTGGATAAAAACGACCCTGCCTTCCAGAACCCGAGCAAGCCAGTCGGGCCCTTCTACGACGAGGAAACGGCAAAGAAGCTCGCGAAGGAGAAGGGCTGGGTTGTCGTTGAGGACTCCGGAAGGGGCTGGAGAAGGGTGGTGCCGAGCCCTGACCCCAAGGGACACGTCGAAGCTCCCGTAATCCAGGAGCTCGTCGAGAAGGGCTTCATAGTCATCGCGAGCGGCGGCGGTGGCGTCCCCGTTGTGGAGGAGGACGGAGGGCTGAAGGGCGTCGAGGCGGTCATAGACAAGGATTTGGCCGGGGAGAAGCTGGCAGAGGAAGTCAAGGCCGATATCTTCATGATTCTCACCGACGTCAACGGCGCCGCGATAAACTTCGGAAAGCCGGACGAGAGGTGGCTTGAGAGGGTTACCGTTGGAGAGCTGAGGAAGTACTACGAGGAAGGCCACTTCAAGAAGGGAAGCATGGGGCCGAAGGTTTTAGCCGTTATCAGGTTCGTCGAGTGGGGCGGCGAGAGGGGAATCATAGCCTCGCTCGATAGGGCCGTCGAGGCCCTCGAGGGGAAGACGGGAACCCAGGTTGTAAAAGGCTGAACCAAAGCCTATAAATACTCCTCCATCTTTTTCTATTAGGTGATAACATGAGTGACGCGGCAAGCGGGTTCTTCGGCTCGCTTATATGGTGGCTTTTCTTCCTGTACCTGCTCCTCTGGCCACAGATGCAGTACAGGAGCCTCCAGATGGCGAGGGCACGGCTCCTTCAACAGCTGTCCAAGAAGAGGGGCTCGACGGTAATAACGATGATTCACAGGCAGGAGAGCATAGGACTCTTCGGGATACCCTTCTACCGCTTCATCAGCATGGAAGACAGCGAGGAAATCCTCAGGGCTATCAGAATGGCCCCCAAGGACAAGCCCATTGACCTGATAATCCACACTCCAGGGGGACTCGTCCTCGCGGCGACCCAGATAGCCAAGGCCCTCAAGGACCACCCGGCTGAGACTCGTGTAATAGTCCCGCACTACGCCATGAGCGGTGGAACGCTTATAGCCCTCGCGGCGGACAAGATAATAATGGACCCCCACGCGGTTCTCGGCCCGGTCGACCCACAGCTCGGCCAGTACCCGGGACCGAGCATAGTCAGGGCCGTCGAGAAGAAGGGCGTTGACAAGGTGGACGACCAGACGCTAATCCTTGCCGATGTCGCGGAGAAGGCCATAAAGCAGGTTCGCGACTTCGTCTACAACCTCCTCAAGGACAGGTACGGCGAGGAGAAGGCCAGGGAGCTGGCACAGATACTCACCGAGGGCAGGTGGACGCACGACTATCCGATTACCTACGAGCACGCCAAGGAGCTCGGCCTCCACGTGAGCACCGACGTTCCCGAGGAAGTTTACGCTCTCATGGAGCTCTACAAGCAACCTATGAGGCAGAGGGGAACGGTGGAGTTCATACCCTATCCCCAGAAGGCCGAGAACTCGAAGTGAGTTACTTTCCTTTTACTCCTTTTCGATTTCGGCCAAAAAGTTTTTATTGGGTCTTGCATTTTTCAGTCCAGATGTTTGGAGTGAACAGAGCTGTTCTAAAAATGGGAGAGGGGTAAGAGAGATGCCAACGGTTAAAGTGGACCCAGAGGAGATTAAGAGAATCAAGAGAGAATTGGAGGCCCTTGAAAAGGAGAGAAACGAGATAAGGGCCAAACTTGATGAGCTCGAAAAGGAGCTCCAGACCTGGATTCAGAAGAGGGACGAGAAGAACAAGGAAGTCCAGCAGTTGAGGCAGAAGGGCAGGGAGTACAAGGCGAAGAGGGACGAGATAAACCAGAAGATAAAGGAGCTCAAGAAGAACAGGGAGGAAATCAACGCCAAGCTCGACCTCCTCTACCAGGAAATCCTTGAGTACAGGACGAAGAGGGACGAGTACAACCAGCTCAGAAGGCTCCGCATGCCTCCGGAGAAGATACAGGAGAGGATAGAGAAGCTCGAGTGGGAGCTCCAGACCAACCCGAACATCACCCCTGAGAGGGAGAAGCAGATAGTCGACCAGATACAGGTTCTCGCGACCGAGCTTGAGATAATCCAGCAGGCCGACAGGTTCCACAAGAAGCTCGTCGAAACGAGGAAGAAGGTTGACCAGCTCAAGAAGGCCAGGAAGGCCATAAGCCTTGAGATACAGAAGCTCGCCAACCAGAGCCAGCAGTACCACGAGCAGATGATTCAGGCCTTCAACAAGGCCGACGAGGTCAAGAAGGAGGCCGACGAGTACCACGCCAAGGTCGTCGAGCTCCGCGAGAAGGTCAGGGAGGTCAGAAGGGAACTCCGCGCCATCGAGAAGAAGATTCGCGAGTACGACGAGAAGCACAAGGAGCTCATAGCTTACAGGCTCGTCGCAAGGATGCGCTCCAAGAAGGACGCAAGCTTCGAGAGGGCAGTTGAGGCCCTTGAGAAGTTCAAGCGCGGTGAGAAGCTCACCCTCGACGAACTGTTGCTCCTCCAGCGCTACAACCTCGTGTGATGCCCATGGAAGTCATCAAACACGAAGGTCCCGGCAGGCTTGGGTTAGTTCGCTTAGGGGATTACTCCTTTAGAACCCCCTCTCTGGCCGGGGTAGACTTCACGCTCTCGCCCTTCAACTCCTTCTTCCACCCCAGCGAGCCCGGCGACTACGACTTTAACTTGGCTCCCTCAATCCCGCTCGGCTTCTACACTCCCGCTGAAGTCATCGAGAAGGCCCTTGGAAGGCTCTGGAGCGTCAGCTATGACGGCTTCAACGCCTTCTATTTGCCAGCCCTGAGGAGAACCGAGTACCTCGAGGAGTTCTTCAAGATAATCGAGCGCCACAACTTCGATGCCGTCTACCTCGGCAACTCCAAAATCCTCGTCAAGGAGTACCGCTACTTCGTTAAAACCCTCCGCGCGCTCCGCGAGAGGTTCCCCAACCTGATGATTATAGCGGATTTGGAGCCGTTCTTCTATCCGTTAGCAGTTTACCTCGGCGTTGACGCCTTCGACACGCGCTCGCTCAAGCTCTACGACTTCGAGGGCAAGGGCTTCACCCAGTACAGCCCGTTTCTCTGGGGCAAGGAACCGAACTCCCTCGACTTCGCGAGAGAAACTATCCTCCTCGTGAGGAAGGCCCTTGAGGGCGGTAAGCTCCGCTACCTCGTGGAGAACCTGTTCTACACCCAGTATCACGCTGGAATTCTCCGCATAGCGGATTTGGAGCACGCCGATTACCTCGAGAAGTACACGCCGATTCAGAAGGAGACGGTCTATTTCATCAGCGACGCCTCCATCAGGAGGCCCGAGGTCAAGCGCTGGCACTCCCGCGTCCTCGAGCGCTTCACTCCTCCGAAGAACACCGAGCTGGTTCTTCTCTTCCCATGCTCGGCCAAGAAGCCCTACTCATTCTCCCGCTCGCACACCCTCTACAGGCGGGCCGTGAAGGAAGCATTAGGCTCCGGAACGGCCAGGGTTCACGAGCTAATCCTAACTTCCCCCTTCGGCGTGGTTCCGAGGGAGTGGGAGTGGCTGGCAAAGTACGACATAGTCGTCACCGGCCACTGGGGCGAGGAGGAGATTAAGCCAGCCGCCGAACTCCTCGCGAAGACCCTTGAGAAGTACCCGAAGGACGTTCCGATAGTAGCGCACCTCGACGAGGCCTACGTCGAGATAGCGAGGCTCGCGAGCGAGCTTTCGGGCAGGGAGATAATCTTCACCCGCGTTGAGGGTGGAACGACGAGCAAAGAAAGTTTGAAATCCCTCACCGAGACCCTGAGGGAGTTCCACCTTGAGGGAACGAAGGAGGACAGGACCTACCGCTACTTCGAGAACATAAGAAAGGTCTTCGACTTCTACTTTGGCGTTGGCGCCGGAGAGGCCGTCCTTCCAGATAACGGCCATGTTAAAGGCTCTAAAATGCTCCGCCTCTTCGTTGAGAACCAGCAGACGGGAACCTTCAGGGAGGGCCTCATAAGCGTCACGCCCTTCGGAATGCAGAGGATTTACGACTCGCTCAAGGCCTACTGGGTGAAGATTGACTTCGACCTGCGCGGCGACGTCTTCGCGGTCGGCGTGAACGAGGCCGACGAGAGGATTCGCCCGGACGACATAGTTGGTGTCGTGAGGGACGAGAAGGTCGTCGGCGTCGGCAAGGCCGTTCTCGCTGGAGAGGAGATGATTAGGGCAAAGAAGGGCGTCGCCGTCAAGGTGAGGAAGCGGGCATAACTTCTTCAAGTCTTTTCACGGGAGAGTAGAAGCCCTTTTCAATCATTTTCTCCAGCAACTCGTTGCCTTCTTCCAACGTTAGAATGCCTTTCTTGACTCCAAGCACGAGAAGGCCTATCGTCCCCGATACTTTGACCCCGAGCAGTCTCGCCTTCTTTCGCGCGTCGTAGTCATCGCTGAGCAAAATTAACCCCCTGTGTTTTGCGACTGCTATGCAAGATGATTCTCCCTTTCCCAGCTTCGCGCGAAGGAGTCTGTACAATCTTTCCGAGAACGTCCATCGAATTCGTCTTTGCAAAGTTGGACAACACCGTTGTGTCTACTACAAACACGCTATGACCCCCACCTCTGAGAGAACGTCTTCTCTGTCGGGAGTTCTGATGGGGATTCCCCGTTTTTTAAATTCCTCTATAAGCTCCTCTCTCGTTACCCCGAGGACTTCTGCGGCTTTTCCGAGACTTATGATTTCATCAAGATACGCTGAGATTACTATTTCCTTTAAGAGGTCTGGGTCCCTCTTTATAAGGCGGAGGGCTTTCTCTGGCATCAACTCCGCCACTTTTTCAAACTCTTTAACAATCCACAGGTCCTCCATTCTCCCACCGATTTAGTTTGACATTGAGGATAACTTAAGCCTTGCGCAAGAGCTAAAAGTCCCGGGTTGAATCTACGCCCATGCCCAAGCACTTCCGCAAAGGCGTCAAGAGGGAGCACCACTTCCTCAAGGGCCTTGAAAAACCGCTTGAGGAGATAGCCTCGATTCCCGGCGTCAAGAAGGTAATCCCAGGAAGGATTTACGCGAGCGATTCTCGGGGCTTCGAGATTAAGGTAACCCGTGAGACGCATACCGGCCTTAAGCTCGTCGCCAAGAGCGATGGGAGCGTTCAGGAGGTGTTTCTCGTCGTTGACAAAGCCGACCGTGCCAGAGTCCGCGAAGAAGTAGTGCGTCTCGCTGACGAGTGGGCGAAATAATTTTAAACCCCTTTTTTAACTACTTCCGATGGCAAAATTTAAATTTAAAACTCGGTTATCAGCTTACGACGTCACCGCGGCGTCCGTTGCGTTAGTTTACTCGCTCGTTATGATTCATCTTAGTTTCATTAAGTTCAGGCACTTCCGCTACACCAGCTTTGACCTCGGAATCTTTACGCAGTCCCTCTCGAGCTTCCTACGCAACGGCACGTTTTTTAACACCGTGGAGTGGCAGGTTCACGGCGTTACCAGCCACTTCGGTGTTCACTTCCAGCCGATAATGTATGCTCTTGTTCCCATTTTCAAGCTATTCCCCTCCGCGAAGGCCCTTCTCGTGGTTCAGAGCCTTGCACTCGGCACATCCGTTATCCTCGCCTACGTCTTTGCCAAAAAGGTTCTGAACGAGAGGCTGGCACTCGCGCTGACAGGGCTCTACGCCTTCAACTCCTCCCTCATTGGAATAAACCTCTTTGAGTTTCACCCCGTTTCCCTCGCGGTCCCGCTCTTCCTTCTCGCGGCAATTCTCCTCGTTGACGGCCGGGAACGGGCGTTTTTCGCAACCTCTGCCATCTTGCTCTCGGTGAAGGAGGACACGTTTCTCGGCGTGGCTTCGCTTTCGGTGTGGTGGGCCCTCCGCGACGGTCTTTCCATTGAGGGACTGAAGAAAAACCGCCGCTTTCTCGTTCTCGCGGTCCTATCCGGGCTCTACGGCATAATCGCCATCAAGCTCGTCATTCCCCACTTCGGGAAGAGTTACATATACGGTCACCTCTACAAACACATCCACATAACTGGGAGAAAGCTCGCCTACTTCTTGCTCTTCAATCTAAGCTTTGGTCTCCTCCCACTCTTCCTCCCGAGAAACTGGGTTCTCCTTACCCTCCCCTGGTTCGAGAACATCCTTGCCTCAAGGACCAGCCAGTACTCCTTTGGCTTCCACTACCCTTACATGCTCGTCCCGCTCTCGTTCGTTGGTGCGGTATTCGCCCTGAGAGAGCTCGAACTCCCGCGGCTTAAGAAGGTGCTCTCAGTGCTTCTCATCCTTGGGCTCATGACATCTTGGGCAACGATGCCAATTGCCAAGAGACCTCCCAAGGAACCGCTCCAACTCGTTTACTACTCGGTCCTTGAGCCCGTCCCAGGTTATAGAACCGCGTGGAACGTCATAGATGTCCTCTTGAAGACGAACCTCTCGGTCTACACCCAGCCGATATTCTACCCTGCCCTCGCAGTCAAACCGAACGTATACATCTACCCAGCCCACATAAAGCCGGACTTGCTCTTTCTCGACATGAAGACCTATCACGGCAGGCTCTACCTGAGGAGGCTCATGGAGATGGTGGGGGGAAAGTACGTTCTCATATACTCAAAGAACGGAATAAACGTCTACATCCGTGCTGGCTTAAAGGTCCCGCTTCCCCTCAAAGAACTCAATTAGCTCCTCATCGCTTATTTCCTCGTCCGCTTCGGTGTAGCCGAGCTCCCTCTTCTGGAGCTCAATGAGGCCCGGCGTGAGCAAAAGCCTCCCGTCCAGCTTCGGAACCGCGTAGTGGAGCGTTATCTCGCTGAACTCGTCGAGCCTTATCGTCGGGTTCTCCTCGTACTCAATCTCCTCCAGCCTCTTGCCGTCCGCGATTAGCTTGGCCACTATGCTTGCCCCGTCAATCGAGAACTGGGGTTTTCCGATGTGCCTGACCTTAACGCCTTCCATCCTCGACGTTATGAGCTCCTTTGTCCTGCCCCTTGGAACGGCATCGCCGAGGATTCCGCCGACGACTATTATCGTGTCCTCCTCGATGTCTTCTGGCTTCAGCTCTTCCCCCGCCTGAAGGTCAAGGACTATGATTTTTGAGCGGTCAAAGGGGAACCTTGTAACGCTTTCACCGATGACGCTCCCGAGCTTCGCGAGTTTCTCCCTCTCCTCCGGCAGGACGTTGGTGAAAATCAGCTTATCCTTCCACCACTCGCTAACATGCTTGTACTCCAGCCACAGCCAGTCGCTTATCTCCTCGAGGTGCTCTATGACGAGGTACGGCATGCTCTCTCACCGCCCGGCTTTGGGTTCAACTTTTTAAAAGCTCTTCCCAAGTTAGGCTTATGTCGTTCAGGGAGAAGTACTCGCGCATTGCCGGGCACTACGAGACCCTCGAGAAACCCCTCGACAGGTTTTTCTGTCCGCTGAGGAAGAAGGCGGTTTCCTTTGCGGAGGGAAAAACTCTGGAAGTCGGCGTTGGCGTCGGGAAAACGCTGCGCTATTACCCAAAGGACGTTGAGCTCTGCGCCGTCGATGCCGTTCCCGAGGTCATTGAAATCGCCCGAGAAAAAGTCAGAAGGCTTAACCTGAACGCCTGTTTCGAGGTTGCCGACGTTGAGAAGCTTCCTTTTCCCGACGGTAGTTTTGACACAGTTCTGAGCTCCTTCGTCTTCTGCACCGTTCCGAACCCCGAGATGGGGATGAGAGAAATCCTCCGCGTTTTGAAGCCAGGTGGAAGGGCGATTTTCCTCGAACACACGAAGAGTGACTCGGTTCTGCTCAACTACCTGTTTCTCCTTCCCCTGAAGTTGCCGTTGAGGCTGCTCCTCGATGACGACCCGCTCAGGGAGACGCATAAACTGGTCTCGAAGCACTTTGAAATCGAGCGCGAGGAGCGCTATTACCGCGGAATCGTCCGTTTAATCGTCGCGCGGAAGCCCGCTGAGAGTAAAACTTTTAAAGCTCCCTCCCCTTAAGAATAACGGGCGTGCGGTGGTAGTCTAGCCTGGTCCAGGACACCGGCCTCCCAAGCCGGTGACCCGGGTTCAAATCCCGGCCACCGCACCATTCCAGTTTTACGATGATTTCTGGCATCTCTTCTCCCAAAAAGACCCACCTCGCCGTGTCATTGAAGAATTGCGACTTGTTGATGCCCATCTCGTTCATGGCACCGACCACCTCTTCATCGATGGTGATATGAATGCGTGTCTTTCACCCTTTTCCGGCCTTTTGGGGTGTGTGAGAGCCTCTCTCTGGAGTGGCCACTTTGCCCACTTTGACCCACCAAAAATCAAATGCTCCAGGAGTGAGATAAACACTGCGGTCATGAGAATCACCCCTCTACCCCACTAACATCTGCCAACAACGCTCCGAGTGCAACGAGAGCTAGCAAAATATGCCCCCATATTGGCCCGTCGACGATGAAAGCCCCAATGATGGCAACAGAGGCGACGACTTTGAAGAATATCCTATCTCCTGTTAAGTGTTCATATATAATAATAAAGACCCCAAGGAGTAGACCTGCTATTGGTAATACTTCCATGGCCATTCACCACAATTCAGCGACTTTGCCTATCTCGAATTTCCACATCTTTGCCAGGCTTTCCATTCTTTCCGAGAAGCGTTCTGAGAGCTTGTACATTCCTCTGTCCTCTTTAATCATGCCAAGGGCGAGGAGCTTCTTCACGACCCTAAAGTAGAGGACCTTATCAGCGCCTTCAATTCCAAGGACCTCTTGATACTCGTCCTTGAACATGCCTTCGTTCTTTTTGAGATACTCGACGAAGCGCTTTGCTATGTCGAGGGTTTTGCCCTCGAAGAGGAGCTCGAGGGTGCTGGCCGGTGGCTGGTAAACTGGAACTCGTATTTCTACATAGTCGGGAAACTTTCTCCTGCGGGGCATTATACCACCTCTGTTACTTTGTTAGCGAGACTTATATTTTTCAGGCGCCAGGACGCTTCGGAAGTCGTGGGGAATAAGTACAGGTGGTGTATATTTGGCCGGGTTTTCCGGGTAATGAAGTTGGTCATGTGAGGAAGATGTTTTGGAAAGATGGATAATATACAGAGGCTGTTAGTATCCCGAACGTTAACATTCATACGAAAGTTAACATGAGTCATGCCACGTCCCATAGACTATTACCCCCTCCTTCTTTCCATGCTCCATTCGCCCACATATCCCAATACACCTCGAGCTCGAGCCAGAGGTCATGGTCAAAAGCTCCCCTGTCAAAGCCCTCCGGATAGAATAGCCTCGCAAAGCCCATCCAGGCTCTCAATAAGTCAATTCTGCGCGCACTGTTCCAGTTTGGAGAGTACTTCCAGGATCTAAACCCTCCCCACTCAAAGTTTGGTTCTCCATTCACGACCTCAATCCTGAATCCGCTCGACTCAACTACTACCCTGATATCCTCCTCATGCTCAAGGAAAACGCTGATGCCCCTCTTCCTGTACTCCTCGAGGATAGAGAGATAATCAATCTCGTCCACGAGCTGAATCCACCGGTCCATCATCCAATCTTCCCACAGCTCCTGGTCGTAGAGGATTTCCGGCGGGACTCCTTCCATCTCCTTCTTGAACTGCTCCCACTTCTTGTCCACCTCGGCTTTGTAGCGATTATAAATCTCCAGTGCAATCTTCTCAGCCTCCTCAGCAGATAGATGACAATAAACCTCAACCACGCCCCGTCACCTCCCCCACAGCAGGAACCTGAGCGTTTCCGGTAGCTCCTGAGCGGGAACACGAATAACATCATCCAAATCCACGAACGCATAGTAATCATGAGCGTGCCCCTCGCCGTACCACATGAAGTCCGCGTAAGTGTTCCTGACATTCCAGATGAGAAACTCCCTGCCGAGGTTAACGAGATAGTAGAAATCGATGTCAGCCTTCTGAGCAAACCACTTGTGCCCCTCGTACTGCTTCCCATTCACCTTTACGCGCTCGTTCACGATTGCCGAGCGCGGGTTCATGTTCTTCAGCTCAAAGCCGGTGAAGCGGAAGCCCCTGACGCCGTTTCTCCTGAGATACTGTACGATGAGGCTGTCAACGTCGGTAACATACATGTGAACGTCCAGGCCCTTCCGGGCCTTCTGGAGCGCCCGGCTGAAGTGAACCCTGTTCTCAGCGTCCCGCATCAATCTCTTGAAGTACGTGAAAGCGTCGTCAATGCTGAGCGCGTCCTGATAAACAAAAGCCGTACGGGAGGCCATCAGGCCCGCACCTCCTTGGGCGTGATAACAATCTCCTCGACCTCGAGCTGTTCTTCCTCTGGAATCTCCTCCACGCGGGCCACGATGACGGCTCTGACATCTCGGTCCCAATGGGCCGGCGCGAGAGCATTCAAGCCCGCGAGAATTTTCCTGTATTCTTCCCTGCTCACGCGCTCCCTGAGTTTGATTTTGTAAACCTCGGGCGTCACGTAAACCTTTGTGGGCACTGAGAGGCCCTCGAGGTATTTCTCAAGGTCCTCGAGCGGGAGTTTAACGCGGTGCCCTTCTGGCACGTCATCGTCCTCGATGAGGACTTGCACTTTCCTGAGTTGCCAGGATTTTCTGGCTTCCTCCAGCTTCACGGCAAGCTCCTCGGAAAGAGTGATAAAGCGGGTCATGCCCGCTCCCTCCTCTCAAGCCAGTTCAGAGCCTCCTGTGTGGCCTTTGTCAGCTCTTTGAGGGCTTCCTTCGGACTGTACTCGAACTTTGGTGGCCAGATGACCAGGAACTCGCCGACCGCGATTATCTGCACCTCGGGCGGGTCGAAGGCCATGAGCCACGGGCCGTTGATGGGAACAACATGCTGGCCCTCATGCTTTAGGACCGGGCGGGACCCGCCGAGCCAGGGCTTCAGGGTCGTCATGAGCGACCCTCCTCAAACGGGGCTGGAATGCTCATACCAAATCCCCCCTGTCTGTCTTCTCGTAAATCCAGTAGAACCCTTCAATCCAGTTGACGAGGACAAGAACCTGTCCATTCGGAACGCCCTTGTCGTAAGCCCATATCTGCTCGTCCCTGTTTGGACGGCCGTAATGGTCGTTCAGATAACCCCAAAGCTGGAAGCCGGCAAGCTCAAGCTGTTCCTCGATGAGTCCGCGGTCGCGGTAGCTCTCAAATATCTCCATGACGCGCTGTTTAATTGCCTGTATGTTGATGCTCATGCCCTCACCTCCCTCCTCCTTATCGCGTTCAGCACGTCCTGCAAAGCGTCCGCGTAGCCCGTCCAGTACTCCGCGTTCTCCCTGCGCGCGAACTGCCTGAACGCTGCCTCGCGAGCCTCCTGAATCTCCTGCTCCAACCACTCAAGTATAGTAGGCGGTTCCTCCCGGGCCTGCTCCCTCCACCTGGCCTCGGCCACAAGGGCCGCCAGGGTGTCGCCAGCATACACCAACGTCCTAACCATGGCTACCACCTCATGCGCGTGAAGCCAAAATCCACCCTTTCTCCCTCTCAACAACCAGTCCACGCTCATGAGCAAGCTCCAGAGCATAGCGAGCCTTCTCAGAATCGAGGCCTAAGTCTTCCAGGGCCTCAATAATCTCCGATTCTGGAATAATTGTGTAGTACTCATGGAGTTTCTTGAAGACTGCTTCAACTTTCTCCAAAAGCTCAAGCTCTTCTTTGCTCGCCTGAGCCTCAATCTGGCCGAGAATAGACCAATCAACGTCTTTATCGCCCCACGACCTTATGGCTGCAGTAAATACCTCCTCCGCCGCCAGAACGTCCTTAAGCTCAACTCTCTCTGAAAGCCTGAGTAAAGCATTTGCAAGGGAAAGACGCTTCAAAATTCCCCTCAACCTCATGCTATACTTGAAACCCGCGTTAACCAGCGCTTTATTCACCATCAGGCCGAAGCGCTTAATCTCTCTGTACGCCTCATCAGTAAACTCGGGCCGGAGCTCGCGCACGTAGAGGAAAAACTTCCTTAGAAGGTCCTCAGGAATCTCGCGCGTTATCAACCCTTTCTCAAACTTCTCCTGATGGTCGTATATGGCCTCAATGACCTTTGGATCCTTCGGCTGACGGAGGATAAAAATCACATCAAACCTGTCGAGGAGTGAAGATGGAAGAGTAATCTGCTCAAAAACTCCCTTGTAGTCATTGAAGTATCCTCCGACTGGATTCGCGGCGGCAATAACACTCTCCATGGTTTTAAGTGTCGTGGAAATTGAAGCCTTCGAGAAGTCCACAGTTCCATAACTCATTCCACCGTGCATTCTTGCGTAATCATCTGCCTTCGCTTTCTCGAACTCGTCCAGAGCGAGGACAAAACCGTTGGCTCTAACCATCAAGCCACCGCGGAAAACCCACTCGCCAGTCAACTCCTCACGCTCTGGCATTCCAATGAGGCCCGCACCGCTGACGTTGCCTCCTTCTCCATATACGGCCACGGTAACGTTCTTGATGTCCCTGATGATGCGGCTCTTTCCGGTCCCCTTGTCTCCAACCGCTAAGACGTGAATCCACAGCCTCTCGTCGCCAGGTCCAAGCTCCTTTGGGCTGGCAATCGCGTAGACAATCGCCTTCTTAAAGAACCAAAGCTCAGGAAGAAGCTTGGGGTCCGCAAAGATGCCCGGAGCAAGAGAGCGGGCCACCGCGTCCGGAAGCTCATCGCCGTACTTCTCCTTCAGCTTCTTAATCTCGGCAATATCCTCCTCGGAGAGCTCCCCCACGCCAATGTCATCAAGAAACTCCACGTGAAGGACCTCAAGAACCATGTCATTGTTCTGTCTCCTGTCCTTGTGGATGGTGTCTCTGAGGATGCCAGTAACAAGAACGCGGTCGCCAGGGGCAAGCGAAGCGTGAGGCCTGAGCATATAAGCAGAAACCTTCGACGGCTGTTCCTTGTTGCCGAGGTCCTCAACCATATCCTGGAGGGCAAAGAAGACGATATCTCTAACCTCGCTCTTTTTCGGGTCAACCTTAATGTTCCTTGAGCCACAGGCCTCACACTTAGCAGGCCATTCGACCTTAGCAATCGGGTCCTGAATCCTTGCAGTTTCCCAACCACAGTCTTGGCAGACAAAGACCATCTTCCTGTAGAACAGCTTCTTCTTTGACGTAACGCCTGAAACCATGGCCCTGACAGTAACCATCTTGCCAAGCTGTCTGTCCTTGAGGTTCTTCACGCGAACCGGCTCGCCCACGTTCGTGAAGTGGACGGCATAATCACCAGGCTCAAGGAACAGGCGGTCTCTGCGGAAAATCTTAAGGGCCGTTTCAAAGGCGTCGATAGCATCTTCAGGGTTCTCGACGACATACTCTGCCAGCTCAGGGTTGTAAGAGCGGAGTTCTTGCCAGTCAACCAAGAGGTAATCCTTGTGAGTGAAGGTAGTCAATTCAATGATTTTCTGCTTGTAAACATTCTCGTAGAAGTCAATGGCCGCCTCAATGACTTTCTCCCTATCGGCCTGCTTGAGCTCCTCCTGCTTTTGAAGAACTTCTTTCTCCTTGAGAATAATCTGAAGAGTATCGATGATTTTCTTTGCCGTCTTCTCCTTCAGGCGGTAAACGAACATTCCAGTCGTCGGGTCCTTGCTCGACCAGACGTGAGGAGAGTTGCGGACGAAGGAGATGGCCTTTGCTATCGTGTTAGAATCATACGGCTCTTTCTTGCGAGAGAAGATAGTTCCTAACTGTGCAAGCTCTCTCCTGAGGTCAGGGTCAAACATTTCCTTGTTTCTCAAGAGAAGATAAACAGCCAGTCTTTTCACCGGCCTGTCAGCAGTATTGATAACTTTACCTATAGCCTCAAGCCAGAGGTCCATACTTTCCCCAACTTGGTCATCAGTTTGGGAAACTGTTTGGGAAATTGGGAAAGTATTTCCCGAAGCCTTTATTTCGTCTTGGGAAGTCTCGGGAAATTGGGAATTTGGGAAATATTTTTCCCAACTCTCTTTGACATGCTTCTCTATTTCCTGTGTTGATATCATGTCTTTGTCAGAATAGCCAAGTTTGTACAGGACATTGCGGAAGTTGAGAGTCAGGGTCATGACCTTGACCTTGTCCCTGCCCATCTCTCGCATGAAGTCGATGAGTTCCTTCAGCTCCTCAAAGTCGGAAGGCGTGAGTTTTATTTCCTCACTCATACGCTCCCCTCGGCGCGTATTATTGGTCTGTATATTGCGAGAAGGGTGACCTCCAACCAAGAGCCGGGTTTGAGAGAAAGTCTCTCTCTAATGTGCTTAGGAATCACTACTAAGCCTCTTTTTCCAACGTTGCTTATGAAAAGGGCAGATACATCGTCTTTGGCGGGTTTAATTTTCAGTTCAACTTGGTCTCCCTCCTTGAGTTTGAGAAAGCTCCTGGTTCCTTCGGGGATAATTATCCTCCCGTTTTTCATGAGACGGGCATAATATATTGCGATTGGCTCTTTGTTTCGCATGTTCATCACCTTAATGCGATATTTTCACATTAATTAGAATACTCAGCATATTTAAGGTTTTCTCTTGAAAATGTGATAAAATAACAAAAACGATTGGGAGCTTTTAGCAGTCGTGGGAAAAGATATATATGATGCTGGACATTCACACAATAAGGAATCTCCCACATAAACTCGATGGAGGAGAGCAATATGGCAGAAGAGGTCTTGCTGAGGTTTCATGCAAAGATTTCCAGTGGGGGCAGGATAACTCTACCAGAGACTTCGAGGAAGTATCTTAAGCTTAAAAATGGAGATTTTGTTAAAATACGGGTTAAAAAAGTCAAATTTGACGAATCAAAGTTGACAATAAGACGGATTTCAGAGGCAGTAGTTTATGGAAAAGTCGCGTCACGTGGACAAATCACGATTCCTAAGCATATAATGCAGGCTCTTGGTCTCAGGGAGGGGGACATTGTCGAGGTCGACCTCTTGGAGTTCTCTTATGCTCCTTCTTGATTTAAACAATTTCACATTTTAGCGAAAAAATTTATAACTATTAACATCGTTTCTTTTTAGGGTGGTACTCATGCCAGAGTGCCCTTATTGTGGGAAGTGGTTTAAGACGAAGAAGGGCCTCCAGCAGCATATCACGAAGGTTCACAAGGTGGACACTCCTTTTGGGAAGGTTCTGGACCCGTCGACGTTTGATTTCATGGGCAAGATGAAGAGGGAAGAGGAGAGAGCTAAGAGAAGGAGGAAGAAAAAGAAAGACCCGTTCAGCCTCTTCTGAGGGAGCGTAAATGGGGTTCAAGGACCTTCTCAAGAAGGTGGGTAGCGCCACCAAGAAGGCTATGGACAGGGCCGCGAAGGAGGTTAAGTGGCGGAAGCGTATTGGGGAGGCGAAGCGGGAGGTTCTCTCACGGTTTAAGGTTGAGCAGTTGCGCAGAATTGCCAGCGCGAAGAGGATTTCATTGTATGAGACTGACCCGCTTACTGGCGAGCGTCGGGCGTTGAGGACTAAGGCCGAGATTGTGGACAAGCTGGCGAGGAATTTGAGCTTTGAGGATGTTGTTCGTTTGGCCAAGAGATACAAGATAAGGTATTCTGATGTTGTCAAGGAGCTGGAGGAGTTCCGGCGGGAGTTGTTTGAGGAGGCCCCACGCAGTAGAAGTGAGGAGGATATTCTTGAGGATATCTATGAGGAGGAAAAGGAGGAAGTTGAGGAGCTTGCTGAAGTAGAAAGGGTTCTTAGGGCAATTGAGGAGTTTAAGCCATCAAGGCCAATCAGAAGGGAGAAGGAGTTACAGGCTCGTTTGGCGTCATGGCTGGCTTCAAGGTTTGGAGCGGATGCCGTTGTAGAAGAGTATCCATTTGAGCATGGACAGGTTGACATTGTCGTTTGGGATTCTATTGCGATTGAGCTTAAGATTGCTAAGGGGAAGCAGTCTCTGAAGGACCTTATGGGTGAGGTTGATACAGATAAGATGTACTTCAGTACGGTTATAGCGGTAATTTTTGATGTAGGGAAGGACGTGGGCTTGGACTTCTTTGTTAATATGATAAGGAGCAAGGGTGCAAAAGCGGTCGTTATTCCGGTTCAGATTCGCAGAGGCAAGAACAGGAGGCAGGAGATTATCATCAAGCAGGGGGCGCGCAGGATTATTATTCGCTGAAGGTTTAGCGGGAAGTAAGCTTTATATATTCTTGTTTTCAATCTAAAACTAGGCGGGGGTTACCCCCGAGTGGACCCCCGGTTCGGAAACATGATGACGGCCGGGGCTTCCGTGAGGGGGTTTGGCGAACGCCGTTCCCCCGTTGTTCATTCTACAAGATTTATCCCAAGTTTTCTCAGTAGCGCCTTAATCTCTGAGAGTTTTCTCTCATGTGTGTATCTTTCTTCATAGATCGCGCGCCCGAAGTAAGCCACGTTATCGGCTGTTGTCATTAGGTACTTGTAGGTTTTATGCTTCTTTGCAATGCTTTCTCTCATTGCTTTTTCAGTGGGGAATCCTTTTTTCTCGTAGAGTTTGTCTTCTAAGAGTACAAGTTTGTAGCTCTCTTTCTCCAGCCGTTCTTTAATCAGCCTCTGGTTTGGTGTTATCTCAACTCTGTTTAAGAGGGGACGGATTTTCAGAAATTTATTCTCAAACTTATGTTTGTATCCTTTGTTCTGTTCTTTTGCATGTTTGAGCCAGTCTCTATCTCTGCCGATATTAGCTATGAGCTCAGGAAGTTTTGTTTCAGGAATATCTACCCATGAATACACGGTGACTTTCACGGATTTTCCTTTCTTGGTTTTCACCGATTTTTGGCTCCTATCAATCGCTATTATCAAGTCGTTAAAGGGTTCTGGAACTTTTTGCATGTTCTTTTTCTGTTTCTTTTTCTTCTTCCGCTTCCCCACTTCTGGCCCTCCAAAAAAGATGGGGGTTGGGGCGCGAAAAGCGCCCCTTCACCTGCGCTTGTGGTGCTTCCTGTGGTGTTTCTTGTGGTGGTGTTTGGCCTTCTTGTGGTGCTTGCGGTGATCCTTCTTCAGGGCTTCGTGGGTGACCACTGCAAGGATTTCCCTCTCGTGCTTGCTTAGCTTCTTTCCCTCTGCCACTTTCTTGGCCAGGATGTGCAGGACTCTTTCGGAAGTGTCTTTCTTCTTCGCCATACCACATCACCTCCCGTACGTTTTCTTCAGCCAGTTCAAATCGGCCCGGGCGCGGGCCTTTAGGTAGGGAGCTATCCGAGCGGCCCCGGCCAGGAAGGCAACTTTCTCGACTGTCTTCTTGTACCCGTACCTGCGGACGGCCTTTCCAAGGGCCTGGTGCCTGACTTTGGCCGGGGCGTGGAGGCTGTACCCGTACTTCTCGAGGCTTCCGGGGTGTTTGACGGGGTTCCATTTCCGCTTTTTGGTTCGCCGAGTCATGTTTCCACCCCCTAAGTTTCGCGTGAGTAGTTGTAGAAGAGGTCCCACAGGGTCCAGGCCACGAGGAAGACCACGAGCATAAAAGTCATGCCGCTGTTCCTCAGGCTCGGCGCTTCACCGAGGATTCCGAGGCTCATGGCCCATCCTATCAGGGCACCGCCGAGGGCCGCGAGTGGGCTGGTGGTCTGGACGAGGACGACGATGACAATCGCGAGAATGAGAACCTGCGGCAGGATTAGTCTCATCAGGGAGTCGCCTTTCAGGGCGAGTTTTATCGTATCTCCAAAGCTCCCGCCAGAGTCCATGAATGCCTTCGCATAGGAGTTTATCGGAGTTATTGAGACGTAGGAGGTGATGTTCTTGACGACTTCTGTTGCGTTAATGCCCTGTTCGACGTTCAAGGCCTCGCTCTTGTTCTGAGGTTGGAGATAAATCGTGAGCGCGCTAACTGGAGTTGATAGTCTTAAGGTCCTCGGCAAGTACCCGGTCGCGCTGACGTTCAGCGTGATGGTAGAGTTGTAAGGGAGAGTTAGGAGGCTTGGAATCAGGCTTATCGTCTGGTTCTGTTCGAGCATGGCGACGCTCACGTTGCTAATCGGGATTTCAGAGTTGTTCTCGATGTCGTAAACGGCCAGCTGAGGAATCGAAACTCTCACGGGCTCGGCGCCGTAGTTGGTCGCGTCCAGCTCCTCCGCCAAGGGCACCGTGGGAAAGATGGGCGCAACATTCAACCAGCGCCCCGATTCGGGGTCGTAGGAATACGGGCTGTAGAACAAGACGAGGCCGTCCTTTGGCGGGTCGAGCGGGTGCTCGTAAATCTGCTGAATCTCAGAGCTGTTGAGGGCGCGGGCGTAGATGATGACGAGGTAAATATCGCCCGGAAACGGATACAGGAGATTCGAACCAAACGATTCATGCCCGATACCAAGCACAGTGTTTGGAGAATATATTATCTCATCTGCGGCAACAGTCGTCCCTGCGACTTTCTGCCCATTAATATACAGAGCTCCTCCAGTGCCGACATCATAAACCCCTGCAACCATAACCGTGTCATTATAGTAGTTTGTAAAACTCGTGCCGAAGGTTATGACAGACGTTGTTCCACTCTGATTTACGCCAACGCGCATCTCAAGACGAGTTTTTGATAAGACATCAAGGTGAAATCCACTCTCCACATCCCTGCCCTTGCCGACAATCCACGCGTGAACTTGCGTCTGCTCAGAGGGGTCGTATCGTATCACAGCAATGACAGAGACGGCTTTCGTGAACATGAAATCGTTGAGATTGCCGACGTTCATGCGCCCGTTCGTGAAATTCAGCCCCCAATCCTCTGTGAACTGCGCCTCGCTGATTGGCCGAAGCGGCACGTACGAAGCGCCCACGATTGAGCCGTCATTACCGTTGCCGCTCAGGTCCTTCCAGACATTGTTCACCATGTCCACCGAGCTTGGGAGATACTCCAGCACGAGGCCGTCACGAGGCGGGTCGAGCGGGTTCTCGTAAATCTGCTTTATCTCCTCGTCGCTGAGGGCACGGTTGTAGATGAGGACCTCGTATTCCTTTCCAATCAAATGTTCTGCTGTAGGCACCACTGCTCCTAAATATAAGGGTGTCCCATTTCCTCCAATCCTGTTCAAAGTATATTCCATTGAAGCATCGAGTTTCCCATTCACATAAATCTTCATGTACCCGCCAACTTTAACCGAAAAAGCGAGCATGTAAGTCTCGCCTTGGTGCAAAGTAGTGTGCCCGATTAGAATTTTAAATGCACCACTACCATTCCCAACTAAGAACCAAGGCTTGTGATTCGCGTTAAATCTTGCCCTCCACCCTAAATTACCAGCTCTTGCGAAGACGTTACCGTTCGTGCTGTCATTGTACGAAACTGCAAATACTATCGCAGTAAATGCGCCATTGCTCGTAATTGAATCAAGAGACGATGAAGACTTGACGAGAACGTATGAACTCTTGTTAAACTGCACTCCATAATACTGCTCTCCCGCCGCCCGCACCGGGGCCGTCACTACCGCGAGCGAGCCGAGCACAATGAAGAGGAGCAGGAAGGAAGCGCGCCTCATCACAGCACCCTCCCAAACAGTATTGCTATTATCACGATGATGTAGCTCAGATACGTGAGAATCCTCAATGCGTTCGCCCAAACGTCATTCAGTCCGAGAGCACGCCAGAGATAGTAGTTTCCGCCAACTACGTTCGAGAAAAACGTCTTGATGACATCATAGGCGCTCCACTGTAGTGGAGTGTCAGGATTGATGTTCTCAACCTTCTCGAGGCTCTGATTCAGCTGTGGATACTGGTGAGTGTCAACGTAGCTGAACTGTGGATAAGCAGCCCCTACTATAGCCACTGCCAAGTTCAGCATGAAGATGAAATACATGAAGTTGAGTCCGGCATTAGTTAACCCCATTTCAATCACCTCTCGATGACGGCCTGTAGATTATCAAACTCAGCAGGGCGAGCCCCGTAAGCGAGCCGAGAAGCCATGCCGGCGTGCTGAACATTCCAGCGAGCTCTGCGAAGCCGAGGATTCCTGTTGTGATGAGCGGGCTAAGGAACTTCCAGCGGGCCGGGGCGATGAGGAGGCCCCCAACGCCGAAGAGCCCCATGAGGAGCCACCAGGGGAACACCTGTGATGGAATGAGGCCTGTTCCCTCTTTCGCGAGGTAGACAGTCATTGTCTTGGAAAAGCCAGAATCTGTTGAGATTTTCACAACTGCTTCGTCTGCCCCTGCGGGAGGTAAAAAGGTTGCAATGTACTTCCGCGAGGTCTCAGGAAGCGTGAAACTGCTCATGAGCTTCGCACTCTGATAATACTGCACCGTCAGATTCCAAGAATTAGTTTTTCCAGTCCCATCTACGAACTCTATTTTCAGCGTGCCGTTGTCCCACCAGGCGTTTGCGTATGTCCCCGTAACATTCTGCAAGTTCGATGAGAGCAAGAGTGTCAGGCCCTTCCCTGTGAACGTGAACCAGCCCGCCGCCCTCGTTACGTTGTTTTCGTCCGTGAATGAGACGTAATAGCTCCCGCCGAGGACTCCTATCACGTCGTTTGAGCTTTTCAGCTCGTCAGCGTAGATTATTTGTCCCTGAGCGTTTTTCACTGCCAAAATTCCCGGCTCGGAGGGGACGACATAGATTGGCTCGACAGTTCCGCTCGCGTCGCTCGAGAGGAATGCAATGCTGTTCGTCACACGTGCTAGCAGATAAATCGAGCTGGCTCCTCCCGAGCTAATTATGAGCTTGTAAGTATCGTTTGGAACTAGGATGGTGTCACTAGAGCCGTACCAGGTGAATGAGCCGAGGTGAGTGCCGTTCTGAGAGTAAAAATTGAAAGTTAGAGGAACAGGCAGATGAGTCCCGCCGTCCGGATAGACTGTTATTTTCTCGCCCCTGTACTGCAAAATTGCAGTCGTGACTCCTGTTAGCTGTGATAAGTACTGGTAGTCGATGTAGGTGTTGTAAACTACAAGCTCATCGATGATTGATGCAGTCTTAATCCCATTTCCAATTTTGTTGAACACTAATTCACCATTCCAGCTCACTTTAACGATGCTCGAATTTAGCATGATGTAACCAAAGCCGTTCTTCCACCCGATTCCAATTGGAACGTATTTACCGATAGGAACTTGCGACTGCAAAGTGTATACTTGTCCTGTTGAAGAGTTCACGAAGAGATATCCGTTGCTATCAACCCCTACAACAACTTTTGAGCCATTGAGGAGTATTGGAAGGGGTTTTGTCCCGTCCCATTTCAGCCAAAACTTTATTGCTCCTTCTGAAAGAGTATATGTTGTGTTCAGGGTTATTTCCGTTCCGTTCAAAAGAAGCCCTTGAGGTGTTCCTTCCGCGCCGGGAGGAAGATATACCCACACCCCCGTTTTAAACGACTCAAATGGAGAATCCGCTGGCACTACAAGAACTTGCACATGCCCATGCCACCCTATTGATTCAGAGTTTACCGACTGATCTACATTAATCGTGAAAGAATCCCCACACACATGTGTTGAGATCGAGACAATCGAGCTCGATGTACTTGCAACATCATACAACACATTTGAATTTAATATAATAGAAGTATGGACAGTTGCTCCAGTGGAAAGATTATCAACACTGACTGAAACAATGCATACAGTCATTGGGAATGAAAAGGTTGCAGAACCTGACGACACAGTGTTTGAGATCATAATGTTATCAAAGTTGAGGTAAAGTACCTGCTCCGCACTAACCAGCCCGGCAGTAAAGACCAATGTAATGAAGAGGGCCAGCCAGCGCTTCATTCACATCACCTGCCTTTGTTGGCTCTCGTAGTAGAACGCCCCGACGATTATCGCGACGAATGCGCCGAAAATCAGCACGAGAGGAGTCTTGTTCCAGAGGTCCAAGAACTGGCTAACTAAAGGTGCAGTTAGGGAGTTCTGCATGGCAGGTTGGATTATTGGCTCGTTGATAGCACTGAGCACTAAACTGAAGACTGAGAACACGAAGATGACGAAGAAAATGAAGAGTAGCCCAAGAAGGGCGTTTCTATAGAATCCCACGCTTCCTCCCTCCTTTCCTGCGCTTTCCACGCGATTTGGGAGCAAAGGGGTTCGGGATTTTTATTGGCGTGAGAGTGAACAACGGCGTGTCATTTTTCCTGCCCCATCCAATCCATGGGCCTTCGTATCTCCCACTCCCCGCGAACATTCCTCCTGCGAATGGAATTGGAACGGCGGGTGGCTTTACTCTCGGTTTTCTTGGCCGAGGAAGTTTCCCCGGCGGGAAGAATGGAGGAATCTCATTCTTGGGCTTGGTTTTTGGAGGCTTCGGCGGTTGCCATGGTAGAACGCCCGGTATTTCTACTTGTGTCTCTACTGGAGGAACATTCGGAGGTGGAATCGGGACCCACGGTTTTGGTTTAGTTTTCTGGTCCTCCTCATATTCCGGTGATATGTCTGGAATCGTTATGGGTATGTCTCCTTGGTTCTGTGAGGAGGTTCCTACTCTTGTTTGCCTCTTCAATTTCTGCTTTAGCTTGTTAATGTCGTAGTCAAGCTCCCAATATGTGTTAGTCTCTGTCTCTCGCTCAGAATCAGCATAGCTCTGTGGGGATACTGTCTTAAAGAGCGATAAGTAGGATAGTTGGCGGAGTTGGGGGATAGTAATGTGCAAATCTACATCTCCTACAATCATTGGCGTCGGAATAAACTTTGATGAGGCGCCTTTTGGTAGAGTGTTTACTTTATAGTTGCCTAATTCAGGTTTGAATTGGTATGAGAGTTTCTCTGTCTGTATTGTCTCGACTGGCGGGTCATAAAAACTTTGGAAGACATTTCCTGACTTAGAGACCTTTAACCACTTATTTCCTGCTTTTTTAGCTCCGGCCTTTGTTATTTTTGTTAAGAGCTTCCAGTCTTCTGCAGAGAGACCGGGAGATTTCTCAAATTGCAGTGTGAACTCTGGCGTGAACTTTTGAGGTGAAAACTTGCTTTTTCTAACGGCTACGAGGGCGTCTGAAGTGGTGTCGGGTGTTGCACCAGGGAAATAAACATCTACGATTTCCCCACCACTTTTAAGACTTATGCCGAGGTCATCGATTTTTTCAGCCCCAATTGTCCAGGGCTTCCCTGTTATTTTTTCAAACTTTGCAGGCGTGATGAATTCATTTGGGGCGAGAACATCTCCCTGGTTATTAAATGGAGTTTTGGACCATACTTTTGTCATTGTAAATTCTCTTGAGTCCCTACCTGCGATTTTTAGAAATGCACTACTGTCATCTGTCATTAATGACTTCATGAACCCAACATTTCCGGTTTTTACTGCCGAGATTGCTTCATCTGGAGGAACGAGGTTGTCTACGAGTCCTGTAACGTATTTTGTTTCAATTGGCCGTTTTCTAAGCCAGCCTTTGTATACTGTCTCTTTTAAGGTGACTCTAGTTGCAGGGTTGCCATGTAATATGTCGGGATTTATTTTTACAGATTCTACTGTCTTCTCTGGAGCTATTAAGGTAAGAGTGTCGCCTGCGGTTTTTGATAGCAATGTTCCTGAGACAAGACTTCCAACAAGCTCGCCAATTGCAAAACTCTTCGAGGCTTTCTCAAGGTTTTTATTAAAATTATTGACCCTCGCTAGGTCTGGACTTAATTGTTGGTATTGACTTAGGAGGTCATTGACTTGTTCATTATATTCGTTGATTTGCTGATTAAATAGGGCGGCTTCTGAGTTATATAGTCTGGCAAATACAGGGTCTTGCTCTGCCTTTTTCCTGTATTGCTCAAACCATCTTGCTTGCTCCTCTAACTCTTTTCGTTTTTGGGATAACACTAGAGCTTGCTCATTCAATTTTTCTATCTGTTTTTCAAGGTTGGTTCTGCTTTTATACACTCTTGGTGCATACCTGGCGAGGATTAACTCATTTTCAATATCCTCATCAGGATTTCCAGTAATGATCTTTTCCGAGTTTGTTTCATGTTTGATGCCAGTTGGTCCCATGTCATTGGCAGGAATGGACTTCCATAATGAATTCAATGTATCATATGCCGCACCAGGAAGGTTGACTATTGGATCCACGAGTTCCCCATATAAAAAGCCCATTGCTTTTGCTTTCCATCCTGTTTCCCCTTTTGCCGCCAGTTCTACCATTGTCTCTTTTTTGGCACGTTCAGTTTGCTCGTGCATCAAATGGAAAAAGTTCAATACTGGAATCTTGTCAATATTCCTATCAAACCACCATTTAATTTTCTCAGTAGTGCTCGGATGATATGCGTCAAATGTTCCCTCAGTTACTGTATTTGGGTCGACAGTTACATTGTAGCTACGATGAGTGTTTCTTTGGTTGGGTTTAACGAGTTGTAACCAGTTCTTGGGCGTGCTGACTTCTTTAGCATCCCCGCTCTCAACGAGTAGTGAGAGCGCTGTTGTTCTCTTTTGAGAAGCGTCTTGTTTTTTGCTCGCAGTATTCCCACTTGTTGCAGGCGGTCCTGTCGCTATGTCCCATTCTCCATCAATGTACAGTTTCCCTCGCGGCAATCTGGCGGAGGTGGTAACTTGAGTCTTAGGTTGCGAAGCGGTAGTAGTTGTTTCCTTGGAGGATGTGGCCTGCTGGCTTTTCTGAGCTTGTGCTTTTGCTTTTGTTATGAGAGAGCGTATCGAAATGCCGTCAACATATAAGTTAGGACCTCTTCCGAGGGAAGGCATCAGCTCACCACCTTACTCACCAGTTCGTCCAAATCAACTGATTCAATCTTCTCGCTAATCTGCTCGAACGTGAGCGCAATTCCGAGCTTCTCGATGATTTTGTCGCCAATCTGGCTCGCGAACTCGCGAATGTGCTTGTTCTTCAGCTTGTTGTAGTCGGCCTCGTCGCCAGGGGGCGAGAAATGGAAGTTCATCGTGGGTACTATGCCAGTCTGCGAGACAATCTGCGAGAAGCTGACTATCTTCGTCTTCCTCTTCAGCGTCATCGTTGCAGAGAACAACTGCCACAAGCGTGGAGGGATCCAAGCTCCAGCATAGCCACGGCGGTAGACATGGACAAGGATATCAGTACGGCGGTGCAGAATGTCCAGCTCCCAAAACGCAGGAGTGCAGAAAATGAAGACCTGCCTCAGAGCACCGATTGACTTGATAGCCTCGTCGAAGAGCACGTTGAATGTGGACATCGAGCGTCTGTGGTGGAGGACGTTCTGAGCTTCATCTATGATGTGGATTGTTCCCGCGGGCGTCTGTTTCTGGCTCCTAAGAGACTTAAACATCATGGCAACGTCTGCGACTGTGAAGTAAACGTTCTTCGAGAGGCCGAAGCGAGCGCCGTGGTTGTCGCGGAGGTAATACGCAAGGCTCCTCGCGAGGGCCGATTTTCCAGTCCTCTCCCTTCCATCGACGAGAATCACAAGGTCCTCATGGTTCTTCATGGCCTCGTCAAACGCCCGCCCGACCATCTCGAAGAACTTGTTCAACTTGTTCATACTCATCCCTCCTCGGCTGGAAGGGTCTGTGGGACGTTCAACTGCATGATGTCCAGAAGGCCGTGCTTCACAGCGAACTTCACGAGAGCCTCTGCGACAGTGATGAGAACGTTTGCCTTCACGTCAAGCGGAAGCTTCTCGGGCTTCAGCTCGAGGTTCTTGAGCTTCTTAAACGTCTCAAACGCCTTCTGCTCCTTCTCTGTCAGCTCATCCGGTGAAATCTTCGGTTCAATGAGCGTGAAGGCCTCATCAGTTGCAGTATAGAGCTCGTGGAACAGATTCATGCTGAAGTTTCCGCTCAGGAATCTGCTTCTGAATTGGGCGAGTATGTTGTTCAGCTCGAGGAGGGAAAAAGTCATGTAGAGGCGAAAGGCCTCGTGAGGCATTGCCATGTTCTTTTTCAAGGCCTGCGCCTCATACTCCATGAAAACGTCGAGCTTCATACCTTCACCACCCTCGTGGCGTTCTTGGCCGTCTCGTTAGCCAGCTGATGGAGAAGTTCTGGAGAAATCTGGACGTTCACTTTCGGAGGCTGGTTGCCGTGCAGAAGCATGTAAGCGAACGCTATGCCGATTATGATGAGCATTGCCGCGAAAGCGAACTTCACCACGTCGCTCTTGAGGATAGAACTCATTTCGAGAGCGTACAGCTCCATGTTGCCAGTGAGCTTCGGCGAAGTGATTCCTGTGCTGTACTCGCCAATTAGGGCCGGGTCTACCTGGCGAACAACAAGAACCTGTTTGTCGCTCGCGAGTTCCTCAAACTCGAGGTTCTGCTTAACCTCGACAACATGAGCGTTCTTGTCTACAAAAGCCCTCATCTCCTGCTCTTTTGCCTTCAGCGCTTTCTCAATCTGCTCCAGCGTCCGCTCAAGCTCCTCCTTCTGCTCATTGTCCTCGACATTGGCAATGCTGTTCGCAAGCTTGTTGTAAGCATAGTTCAGCTCAAGATAATCCTTTATCATGTCCTCTCTGCCAAGTTCTTTGAGCGCTGTCAGAATTGCGAGCATAGAGGGGTGAATGCTTGTCCCGTACTCAGTTGAAAGGATGTAGAGCGGTTTTCCCCACAGGTAGGTGCGATGAGCAGGGTTGACGATAAAACTCAGCTTTGACTTTCCGAGCTTTATTCTCAGAATGTTTCCGATTATGTTTGTAGTGTAGCCAAACTTCGTCACCGTTCCATACAGGAGATACCACGCTCCCGCTCCTGGAAGGCGACCGCGCAGTATTGGACCTCCAAGGGCCAGGCCAAGGAAAGCTATGAATGCTGCAACTATCGCAAAGAATATCAACCCCATGAGGATTGTTGAGTTCACGAGAATTGGAACTCCCACTTTCAATCACCTCCAAAGCCGAACAGGGAGAAACGGCGCTTTGGCCGGGTTGGCACGTTCGCCTGATAGCTAATTATCTTGCTAATCTGCGTTATCTTGTCGAGAAGGTGGCCTTTTCTCGCGAGGCTGAGGTGCGCGTCAACGTAGAGCTTCATCTGTTCAAAGTCCTCAATCGTCTGCCTCAAATCCTCATCAAGCCAGCGGGGTATCTTACTGACCTCGAGCAGTTCGAACTTTGCGAGTGAGGCCCGAAACTTTGCGATTTCTTTATCCGAGAGATTTGCGAGAGCGAGACCAGGATTCTTCAGCACTGTGAACTTTGACATTGAGGCAGGGAAGTAGCGCTCGTTGTCTTTTATTGCCGCAATCAGGACGTCATGACTCTCAAAGCTCGGCGTGGCATCAATCTCAGTCCTAAACTCTTCAATGATGTCATTGAGATTTGGTTCTTCAGGCATTTACATCCCTCCTTCTGAACGATAAGCCAGAAAGAGCTATCGCGAGGATTCCAATCATCGCAAAGGCCCACCAAATAAACGCGAGCGCCCACTCGGCACCGTTGAGCGTGAGAACATCACCATTAGCAGTTATGTAAGTGAGATTGAAGCTGTAGAAACCGGCGACGAGGAAGAGGACAACTGACATTGAGAGAAATGACAGCTCACTCTCAAGTATCCCTATGATGAACAAAGTGACCGCGATTGCGACAATGAACATGTAAATGCTCGTGAGCATGATGACCACCTCAAACTCAAAAGTGTGGGAAAGAATGAAAGGACTTCAACCACGTCCCAAGAAGCCGTAGATTGCTCCGACAACCATTCCAAGAACACCAATGAAGATTGCTAGGCCCCACATGCTGAAACTCTTGCCGACGTATCCAGTAAAGGTCTGGTAGGAAGTATAAAGTGTACTGTTCGCTGGTATGGACTGGTCAACCTGCGGCTGAACCTGTGCAACAACAAGAAGAGCTATGAACCCGCCGATGAACGTCGCTGCAAGAGCCATTCCAATCCTTGGGTCGAGAGAACCCCTGCGCCTTCTCTTCATTGCCAGTTTCTTTCCACGTTCAAACCCATCTCTCCAAGCACGTCTCAAGACCTCAAGCAACAAACCCACCTCCAACAGGGTGGTTCAAAATAACAAACTACGGTGCGGGCTTAAATAGGTTTGTCGGACAGAACGAAGGGCGTTTGAAAGCGTAGGAGCGATGAAAAGACTGCACTCGTGAAAGCTATCATTCTAATAGCAGATGACATAATATACTATTATTAAATGCGCGAAAAATCGAGACGAAAAGATTGCAAAGAAAAAGGTCGTCAGGGGCCGGTCGGGCGAGGCATCACAGCTCGGCCTCGAGAAGGGCCTCGTAGACCTCGAAGAGGACCTTGCGCGAGTTGGCCTTCGTGCGCTTTTGGAGAAACGGAGCGAGCTTTTCAGGCTCAATGCCGAGGCCGACGCTAAGGAGGGCGAGTTCATAGACCTTCTGCCTCGAATCGAGGTTATATTTCTCAGCGAGCTTCTCGGCGAGTTTTATTAGCGGTTCGTTTTCGCGCAAGTACACGTAGCCCGCC
Source organism: Thermococcus prieurii (assembly GCF_054657655.1). NCBI lineage: Archaea > Methanobacteriati > Methanobacteriota > Thermococci > Thermococcales > Thermococcaceae > Thermococcus > Thermococcus prieurii. The sequence goes on from NZ_BAAHYH010000001.1 coordinate 85,189, forward strand.
GTCTTGGGTTCCTTTATGTATCTTAATAGGAACGCCTTCTTCGGGTCAACTGTCAAGATACATCACCCCTCCTTCTTTCCACAATCACGGTCGTCCCATTCACGACGAGCGTGTAATCAATGGGAGCATTCTCCGCAACCACATACGAGACCCACACCGTCCCGTTCACAATAGTGTAGAAGCCGAGCTCCACATTAGTGCCGAGAGAAAAGATTGGGGAGTAGCTGTCGACAACGTCAACATACACCGTCCCGGTCGCGTGCTCTTGGAATGTCTTGAAGTCAACGACAATCTGTGGAACGACCGCAGAACCGCCGAGGCGAACGCCCTGCGTCAGTTTGAAGTCCTTGACGACGATAACCTCCTTCGCGTGGGGTAAGGTGTACCTGTATGAGTGTGGTTTCTCAAGACAACCTGCAGAGAAAACAACGAGGGCGACAACAAAAGCCAAGAGTTTTTTCATAATCACCCCTCCAGCACCTTCTCAGCTCGGATAGCGAGCAAGGCAGCGATGGCGAGCATAAAAAATGCTGGTAGTGTTGACAGGTGCAACACCACTGCCATACTCCCATAGATTCCCCCTAATATCCAAAGAGCAACCCCTGCATTCCTCCAATGCTGCCCACGACATGTAATCCTCAACATGCTCATTCCCCATCCTCCAGCACCTTCTTCAGGTCGGGCAAAACACGAGAATACGCCTCGTCGGCGAGTTTTTCCAGCTGGACATAATACGCATCGAGAACGTTCTTGGGCTTCCGGCCCTGGATGTAGTTCACTGCCGCGGGCGGAACTCCCTTTGAGACCAGGAATGTTGAGAACCACTTCCTGATTGTCGAGGCCGAGACCTTGCCATAACGCAGGTACTTCCTCGCCATGTCTTCAGTATAGCCCGACTGGAAAAGCTCCTCCGCGAGTTCACGAGGCATGTAAGCGTAGTAAACCACCTTTGTTCCCTCGTGCTTGAAAAGCGGATACTTAGCAAAGTTCTCGTGGTAAATCAGTTTGTCTCTGCTGAATGAATTCAGGAGCTGGACTGCATGCCTTAGCCTTATCCCGCTGTAAGCCAAAATCCTGAACAGAAGAAGCTCCTCGGGACGGCCATGCTTTCTAAAGTAGTCATATGCTTCAAGGAGCTCCCCGGTTGTTATGAACTTCCCGCTGGCCTTTGTGGGCTTCAGCTTAATGATGTTCTTCAATTTCTGGTAAAGCTCGAAGCTAATGGCGTCATGCTGATAAAGAAAAGTGAAGAACTTCCTCAGGCCTTTTCCAAGGTTCCTCTTTTGGCCCTCTTTAAGGTAGGAATTGCGCAGGTCCTCGGTGGTCTTTATCTTGTGGGCACCGAAAAAGCGGTTGAGCGCGCTTAGGTAGTCTTTCGCAGTAGTTTCTGCAACTTCAGCCAGGAGAGCCTTCTCGAATTCTGCCCTGTACGCGACCCACATCTCGTTCAAACTGAGACTCCTCCCAAGCCGGTGACCCGGGTTCAAATCCCGGCCACCGCACCACACAAACTTCGCCTGCGCGAAGTTTGACCAAGGTTTGTAGCTCCTTCTTTGGAGTTAACTTTTGAGGGATTTTCCTTATTGGCGGGGGCCCTTTGAGTGTGAGAACCGTTTAATATTGCTTCTTGGGGGAAGGGTTTACCTTTAAACCGGCGCCCGAAGGGCGTCAAGGGAGAGTAAACCCCTTGGAGAGGCTTTCTGAGAGAGTTCTCCTTTTGAAAGTGCGATTTATGAGCAAAATCTGCTCTACTTGAGCCCTCGATCAGGAGCTACTAACTTTTGGTGAAGCTTTTTCCAAAAGCTTCAGCGCTGGCGGGGAAAACTTTTGCTTGGTAAAAGTTTCATTAAAGTGAAGCATGCGTTTTAAAAGAGTTTATTTTCGAGGGTTTGCTTCTAAACTCGCCGTTTTCGAGCGTGTTTTTTCCATTAGCGCCCTTCGGGCGCGTTTCGAGTTTAAACACCTTTCCCAAGAGCCCTTATTAAAGCAAACCCAAAAACCAACAGGTTACTTGGAAAGGCATGCACTCCATCTTTGCCCCCCGTGAGGGTTTTACCCTTTTGGTCAAGCTTTTCCCAAAAGCTTGCTTAGTGAGTGTTTCTCCCTTTGAAGGCGTCCTTCGGGCGCCGATATGAAGTTGAAACAATCTCAAGGAGTTTTGTTGTAGTATTAAACCCCCTGTGAATTTGCCCTTTTGTTAGTGCACGACTGACCTCTTGCTCTTTGGTAAGAAGGGCGCTCTTTTCGCCAGCCTTTCTCAAAGGCTGTGGGCAAAGTTTCCTTGGTCAAGCTTTTCCCAAAAGCTTGCTTGGCGAGAGTTTCACTCTGAAAACGGCGTCCGAAGGACGCCAATAACAAAAATCCTTGTTTAGTGTTAAACCCCAGTCAAAGTTGCACTTGGTTAGTGCACATTCTGTCCTCTTATGTTGGATTTTGAAACCTCATGAACTAACTTTGAGACTCTATTCATGATTAACTCTCCCTTCCCAGTTCTTTGAATGACAATGTACATGAAAGTTCGCTCAAGTTAACGAATGGACTTAACTCCCCCAGTTTTGTCAAATGTACCCCTTTTCGAAGCCCTTATATTCCCCTCCCCGAAAAATCTTCGAGGTGGTATCATATGGAAGTCAAAGGTGGTTATTGGGGTAAGATTCTGAGGGTCAACCTGACGACGGGAGAGATTAAGGTCGAGCCCCTTCCCGAGCACTTCCCGAGGAAGTACCTCGGCGGCGTCGGCTTTGGAACGAGACTCCTCTACGACGAGGTTCCGGCCGGAGCCGACCCGCTCGGACCCGAGAACAAGATGATTATTACCCCCGGTCTCTTCGTCGGAACCGGAATCGGAACCGGTTCCAAAACCGCTTTCAACTTCAAGAGCCCGCTCACCGGTGCCTACGGCCGTTCGATGGCTGGCGCCAAGATGGGTGAGGAGCTCAAGAAGGCCGGTTACGACGTTCTCATAATCGAGGGGCAGAGCGAGGAGCCCGTTCTTCTCTACATCAAGGATGATGAGGTCAAGCTCGTTCCGGCAAACGAGTACTGGGGCCTCACCACCGGCGAGGCGAGAAAGAAGGCCAAGGAGGAGTACCCGGGCTTCGCGACCGCTTTCATCGGTCCGGCCGGCGAGAACCTCAGCCTCATCGCGACGATAGACACCGACGAGAGGCAAGCCGGTAGGGGTGGCCCTGGAGCAGTTCTCGGAAGCAAGAAGCTCAAGGGAATCGTCGTCAAGGGCACCAAGAAGATACCGATTGCCGAGCCCGAGAAGCTCCGCGAGCTCATCAAGAAGTGGGCCATGATATTCAAGGACCACCCTGCGACCAAGGCGGACATGGACTACGGAAGCGGGGAGTTCCTCGACTGGATGAACCGCGAGCGCGGAACCTTCCCGACCAGGAACTGGCAGATGGGCTTCTTCAAGAAGGCCTATGAAAGGCTCAAGGAAATGCAGGAGAAGGGCCTCCAGTTCAGGGTTCACATTGAGATTGACCCCTACTACTGGGCGCCCAAGTACCGCGTCGGAAGGAGACCCTGTCCAATGTGTAACAAGCCCTGCAGTCAGTACGTTAAGGTCGAGAGCGAGAAGTGGGGCACCTTTATGACCGACGGTCCGGAGTACGAGACCCTCTACTCCTTCGGTGGCGCGCTCGAGCTCGACGACTTCGAGACCGTCGCGTATCTCAACTACCTCGCGGACGAGCTCGGTCTTGATACAATCTCCGCCGGTGTCACAATCGCCTGGGCCATGGAGGCCTACGAGAGAGGGTTGCTCACCAAAGAAGAGGCGGACGGCCTTGAGCTGACCTTCGGCAACGGCGAGGCCGCAGTCGAGGCACTCAAGAAGATGGCCTACCGTGAGGGCAACCTTGGAAAGCTTCTCGCCGACGGTGTTAAGAGGGCAAGCGAGAGGCTCGGCAGGGGAAGCGAGAAGTTCGCCATGCACGTCAAGGGCATGGAGCCTCCAGCTTACGACGTCCGCGGTATAAAGGGAATGGCTTTGGCTTTCGCGGTCAACGTCCGCGGTGCCGACCACCTCACCAGCGGTGCCTACGGAACCGAGCTCGTCGGCAAGTGGTGGAAGTTTGAGGGTGTTGACAGGACCAAGGGCGAGAACAAGGGCTTTGAGATTGCCTTCCACGAGAACCTTATGGCAATCTACGACGCCACCGGCGTCTGTAAGTTCTCAAGGCACATGTACTTCCTTGAGGGCTTCCCCGAGCTCGTCGAAGCGGTTACCGGCATGAACATCGGCGAGGCCGAGCTGATGGTCATCGGAGAGAGGATAATGAACATCGCTCGCGCCTTCAACGTCCGCGAGGGCTTCACCAGGAAGGACGATACCCTGCCTTACAGGATTATGTGGGAGCCGATTCCGGAGGGACCGAGCAAGGGCCTCCACGTCCCGCCGTGGGAGCTCGACAGGATGCTCGACGAGTACTACCAGGCGAGGGGCTGGAGCAGGGACGGAATTCCGACCAAGGCCAAGCTCATGGCCCTCGACCTGCCGGACATCGCGGACGACATTGGAGCGGGAATCTGAAGGTTTTTATCCCCTCCCCTCTTATTCTCCCCGGTGGGGGAAAATGGACGAAAAGCTCAAAGGCCTGCAAGAACTGTCGCTGGTTCGGGCCGATTGATTCCTACTTCCTGACCTATGGAATGTGCAGGAAGCACATGAAGACCGTCCACATGAACTTCGTGTGTGATGATTGGGAGCCGTTATGGGGCGAGCGCTAAAGCGTCCCTCCAGTCAAAGACCCTTGCATTCTCGGGCTCCCGTGGGAGGACGCTCCTGTCCGGGACGACGAGGATGTTAACCTCCGCTCCAGCACTCTCAAACTTGTTTTCAGCCTTTCTAATGTCCCGCTCTCTAAGTTTCTCCTTCCACTTGACCTCGGCGACCAAATAGAGCCTCCTGTTCTTCACAAGGGCAACGTCGAGCTCAAGCTCCGGCTTCTCAATCCTGACGGGCTGAAGGCCGTAGTGCTGGGCGAAGAGACGTTCAAAGAACACATCAACGTAGTGGGGTAGTTTTTCCCCCAGCACTCTTCGGACAGTTTTCTGGGGAAGACCCGTCTCGAAGAAACCGTACTTTGCGTTCAGGTAGTACGCGAAGTCCACGAGGGGCGATACGTGGCGGTAGCGGTAGACCTTCCTTTTCTTTCCGAAGACGGGGATTCTCTCAAGCAGGCCCATTCCCGCGAGGGTTTCGAGATATGGCGCAACAGCTCCCGGGGAAGCGTTCTCCATCAATCCCCGAGAAGATAGCTCCCCCGCTATTTCCCCAGTGCTTACCTTTCCCCCGGCAACGGCCTCAAGGATTGCCCAGTATCTCCGGGTAAGCTCGCGCTCCTCCTCGGTGAATATCTCGCCCACGAGGCCGGGAACATAGTCCTTGAGAACGGTACCGAGGACGTCAAAGGTTTCGACGCCGTAGGATTCCACCGTAGGAGCGAGCCACGGTTCCTGAACGAGAACGGCGAGCTCTACGAGGGGCCTGCCTTCAAAACCAATGGAGTGAACGAACTTTAGGGCGTCAGAGGGTCTAACGAGACCCACCTCCTGAGCGTGGAAGAGGCCCAGCAACGGACTGCTCTCCCCGAGGAACCTCCTGAAGTAATGCCTCGTCGAGGTTATGAGGGTCAGTTCACCCTTTCCCGACAGGCCCTGGAGAAGAGAAAAGAACGGTTCTCCAAGGCGATGAAACTCGTCAACGACTATTCTACCTGTTTGGAGAAGGAGCGGGAGAAACTTCATGAATTCGTCAAGGGTCATTCTCTCTCCGCTATCCACATCGATGAGCTCCGAGCCCCTCGTAACGATGAAATACCTCGCGTACTTACTCTTCTCGCGGACGTAGAAAGTCTTTCCCGTCTTCCTGCGCCCGTAGAGGAGCAACCACTTCGCTTTGAGGGCAACGTCGAGTTCGGGCCTTTCTATAATGGCCATTAGTATAACCACCATTATACTAATTTTGCTTATTCTTAAAAGCCTAACGCTTGAACACCCTAACGTCAACGACCACGTGCCAGACGCCGGGGGCGTAGCGCTTGATAATCAGCTCGTTGAGCTTCTCGGCCTCGTAGCCATATTCTCTAGCTATCCTCCTGAAGGTCGCAAAGGGCTCGTCGGGCATCAACCTCTCCGGCACGGTGTTGTGGTAGTGAATAATCGCCTCGTCCTTCGCTATGCTCAGGGCCTTCGGTATGAACTCAGCAGTCTTCACAACGTAGCCCATCAGAACCCTATCGGCTATGTTTTCAGCGGGAAAATCGCGGTTGTCGATATTGTAGGGCGTCATCAGGTCCTGGACGTTGTTCAGCCAGATGCTCTCGACCAGGAAGCGGAAGGTGTAGGGGTCCTTCTCAATCGCTATAACCCTCGCTCCCTTGTGAACGGCCATCGGGAGGCTCAGATGACCTATTCCCGCGAACATGTCAACGACCAGCTCGCCCGGCCTCGCCACTTCCGCCATTCTGACGCGCTCCTTGACGTTGGCCGGGGAGAACATGATTTTGGCAACGTCGAGCTTGTATTTGACGCCGTTCTCAACGTGAACGGTAACTGTATCCCCGCCGTAGAGAACCTCGTAGTCCGGCTTCCGGGTTTCGCCGTGTATGTGACCCTTCCTGAGGACGGTTTTAACGCCCAGAACTTCCGCGTAAACCTCGGCTATCCTGTGTTTGTAGGGCTCAAGCTCCGGCCGGAGGGGCAGAATCAGGACGTCGCCAATCTGGATCCAGTGCTTGGGGAGCAATCTAACCAGCTCAGGCGGAAGTTCCTTCGAGAGTATCTCCCGTATGCGGGGTTTTATGACCTGGGTTCGCTTCGCTCTCATCTTGGTCCCTTCGTCAAAAAGCGATAGGAAAGCCTTAAAAACTTAAAGGACGGATTTAGGGTGAGAACCATCGGAGGTCGATGAACGGTATGGAGGACGAGCCCCCGAATAGTGGGCTGTTTTCGAGGCTGTTTGGCCGTAAGGAGGAGGCACTTCTTGAGCAGAGGCTGAGCGAGGAGGCATATGAAGATTACCGCAGGCTTCTCATGCGGGCCAGGCCCGAGGTGGACGGCTCGAAACTGACGGTTCGCCTCGCGGACGGGGTCGTTGAGCTCGACAAAGGCGTCTTGAGGGTTAAGGCCAAGGATAAAAGGTCGGCCGAGAAGATTTTGAGGAACCTTCACCACTACGAGCAACCCCCGAGCATCTGGCCGGCCTACGGGCTCAGCTACTCGATTAAGAAAAAGAAGAGAATGATTCTCTAACGGACCAGAAGCTTTAAATTCTTCCCTTCTACCTCTCTTCGCGGATGACGACCCTTGCCCAGTCTGAACTGTGATGACGTCGGTATTAGCTGACGCAGGGGCGGGGAGGTTCGCGGGCCGATGAACCGCCCACCGGAGGGAAGAGAAGTGGGAAACAACGGAAGCGCTGAAAACGACGGGCTAATAGAGTTCTACGCGAGCGAAGCCCTGACCTGTCCGAGGCGGATATACTTCCGCCTGAAGGGCTACCCTCCAAGGTGGCCCGAGAACGTCAAGGTTAGGCTTAATCAGGGCGTTAAAACCCACGAGGTCCTCGGACAGATTCTTAGCAAACGTTTCGGCTTCGAGCTCGAGAGACATCTCGTCCTGCGCTCAAGAAAGCTTGGTTTCGAGATTCACGGGAGAATAGATGCGTTTCGCGAGTTTCCAATCGAGATTAAGGGGAAGACGAGCCTGCCGAAGGTGCCCTATGACTACCACCTTGCCCAGCTCAACGTCTACCTGCGGTGGGCCGAGGCGGAATACGGATACCTGTATTATATTAAACTCCACGACGAGCCGACGAAGATAATCGGCAAGCTCGACATGTCGAACTTTCCGGTGATAAAGGGCCCGAACTTCAGGGCCTTTGAGATTCCCTACGACAGCAAGCTCTTCAAGGAGACGCTAAGACACTTCTATTCGGTCAAAAAGGCCTACGAGAAAGGGAAACCGCCAGAGGGCTGGAGGAGCTACGCCTGCAAGTTCTGTCCCTACCGCTACCTCTGCTATCCAGGGGACGAGTGAATTTTGTGGTTGGTAATCACAAAGTTTCTTCCAATCTTTGAGGTTGGTGACCGCAAAGTTTAAGGGCACCAATGCCCAAAAAGATTCATGCGAGTCGAAGAGCTGAAGAGGATACTCGTCTCCCAGAGGGAGGAAATGCTTGAGTTCATGGGGCGTGAGAGAATAATCCCGAGGGAAGCAGAGGAAAGCGCGAAGTCACTCCTCGCTACTCCAAACGTCTTGGCAATACTGGGCGTGAGACGCTCCGGAAAATCAATCATGGCCTGGCGTTTGGCCGGCGATAATTTCCTCTACGTGAACTTCTTTGATGAGAGGCTAACGGGCTTTACAAGTGGAGACTTTGAAAGGCTCCTAAACGCTTCAAGGGAGCTCTGGGGGGAGGTTAATTTCGTTGTTCTCGACGAGGTTCAGGAAGTTGAGGGCTGGGAAAGGTTCGTTTCGAGACTGAGGCTCAACAAAAGGGTCATCGTTACTGGCTCGTCCTCTCGCCTGCTCTCCGGCGAGTTGGCGACTTATCTGACGGGGAGACACTTCTCAATTACGCTCTACCCATTCTCCTTCAGGGAGTTCCTTTCGTTCAGGGGGGTTGGACTCTCAAAAGAATGGGAGTACTCGGACAGGGAAGTCAGCAGGGTCAAACGGCTCTTAGAGGAATACCTCAACATCGGGGGCTTCCCCGAGGCCCTGAAGTTCGGCAGGATATACTTGAACCAGATATACCGGGACGTGGTTGAAAAGGATGTTGTTCTGAGGCACGGGGTAAGGCACAGAAGCGCGTTGAGGGAGCTCGCCCTGTACCTGCTCTCCAACTGCTCCTCCGAGTTCACATACTCCAAGCTCGGCTCCATAGTTGGCCTCAAGGACGTCCACACCGTCCGGGACTACGTCTCCTACCTTGAGGACGCTTATCTGATATTCCAGCTCAGGCGGTTTTCGTTCAAGCCGAAGGGACAGCTCTTGGCCCCGAGAAAGGTCTACCCAGTTGATACTGGACTCGCAACGGCGATGTCGCTCAAGAGCCATCCATCACGTGGCAAGTTGATTGAGCTTGCGGTGTTTTTGGAGCTCAAACGCCAGCTCAGCTATTCGCTGATGCCGGGGAAGCTCTTTTACTGGAGGGATGAAAAAGGGGAAGTGGACTTCATCTTGCGGACGGACGAAATGCTCCCCATCCAAGTGACGTTCTCTTTGGAAGGGACTTCCGACAGGGAGCTCAGCAACCTCGTTCGAGTCTCAAAAGCGCTGAGGGTTAAGAGGGGCCTTGTTGTCACGTGGGAGGACGAAGAAAAGCTGGTAAAGGACGGGGTTACGGTCGAGGTTGTACCCCTGTGGAAGTTTTTAACGGCTCATTCCCTCCTCACAACCCACCTGAGCCCGTTATCAACCACCGCTTCAATGAGCCCGCGGTTGTAGAGCTCCGATATAAGGGCCCGAAGGGGCACGAGGTTCAGGGCGAGCTTTTGAGGGGTAACCTCAACGCGGTAGTGGTTCATTATCCCGAGCGCGAGCTCTTCAACGGTCATCGGCTTCCGGAGGAACTCAAGGGCGAGCTTTTCAACCTCATCCAGGCGGTTGAGGTTGAATTCGAGCGTTTCAACGGCTTCGTCGCCCTTCACGGGCCTTCCGTGCGAGGGAATGAGTAGGTAGCCCCTCTCGGCGAAGTCCCTGAGAGTTGTGAGGGACTCCCTGAAAAGGGCCCAGTCCACGAGGTATGGAACGCCAACCGCGCCTATGAGCTTTTCGCCGAAGAACGCATCACCGGCGTAGAGGAGATTGTTTTCTTCATCGAGGAACCCAGTCATTCCAGGAGAGTGGCCGTTCAGCTTTAAGGCCTTCAGTCCGAAAAGCTCATCGCCCCACTCGAAGACCGCTTGAGCCTTCACCTCGCCGGCAGAGTACGCCAGAAAACCCCGTGGAGCTCTCGAACCGAAGGTCAGGATTTCCCTGTTGAGGGGGCTCTCTGCTATGGAGAACTCGAATCGGTGAACGAAAAGAGGGGCGTCAAGCTTCGGAGAAACGGCCACGTGGTCAGCGTGTCCGTGCGTCGCGAGCTGGGCTTTGAGGGGAAAGCCGAGCTTCCGCAATTCTCGCCTGAGGTCCTTGTGCCTCCCGCTCCCGTGGCCGGGGTCAACGAGAACGGCCCCACCATCGACGACCCGAAGGAGCGTGGAGGGACTTCCGGGGTAAAGGTAAGCAGAATCGCCGAGCTTTCTCAACGCCATGAAACCACCGGAGAAGTTAGGAACCAATCAATAAAAGGCTTTGGAAGGAAAGAAAAGGGGCATCAAACGTGCCTGGCGTAGAGGGTCTTCCTTCCCTCGGCCTTGGCCCTCTTGACGGCCTTTTCGACGAGGGCCTTGAGCTCCTCCTCAAGGGCGTCGTAGAACTCCGGGCTGACCCTCATCTCGGGGTCGATGTTCTTAACGAGCTCCTTAACCTTGGACTTAACAATCAACTCGGCCATTTTACACACCTCCTTATCTGGCCTTTGAGGCCGTCCTTAGTTCATCGTTCCCCTTTATAACTTTTCTCCTCAGAGAGTGCTTGGAAAAACGGAAAAGGTTAAATTAACCCGAGGTAATCGAGTATGAGGTGAGGGAATGAGGAGGCTCGCCCTAATCGACGGCGAGCACTACCCGCCCGTGACGAGGTGGGCAATTGAAAAACTCGGCGACGTGTGCTGTGCGGTCTTCCTCGGGGGTGGTGAGAAGATAGGCTCGCCCGAGAAGCTTGCGGAAGAACTCGGGGTAAGGCTTTACGTTGACGAGGACCCTTTGAAAGCTCTTGAACTTGCACTTTCGGAGAACGATGTTGACGAGGTCGTTGACCTGAGTGATGAGCCCGTTGTCGATTACAGCGCGAGGTTCCGGATAGCGTCAATCTGCCTGCGCAATGGAGTTACATACAGGGGAGCCGACTTCGAGTTCAGGCCCGGGGAGCTGATAAAGTCGTCAAAGCCGACCATAAGCGTCCTCGGCCTCGGAAAACGCGTCGGGAAGACGGCAGTAGGGAGCTTCGTCGCGAGGGTTCTGAAGGAGAGGTACCGCCCCGTCGTTGTCACGATGGGCAGGGGCGGGCCGGAGAGACCGGAGCTCATAGACGGCGAGAGGGAAGAGCTGACGCCAGAGAACCTCCTAAAACTCGCGGAGATGGGCAAGCACGCCGCTTCGGACCACTACGAAGATGCCCTCGTCGCTGGAGTGACGACCATCGGGTGCCGGCGCTGTGGGGGAGGAATGGCGGGCTTTCCGTTCTTCCACGTCGTCCACGAGGGGATAAGGCTCGCCGAGGGACTTCCTCACGATATCATCATAGCCGAGGGAAGCGGGGCAACGATTCCGCCGGTTCTGGCGGACGGCTACATCACCGTCCTCAGCGCCCTCCAGCCAAGGGAAACCGTTGAGGGTTTCTTCGGACCCTTCAGGATTGGTCTGGCTGACATAACGGTAATCACCATGGCGGACGTTGAGCCCCGGAAGGCCAAGGAGTTCCAGGACTTCGTGAGGAAGGTTAATCCCAACGCTGACGTCCACTTGGTCCGGTTCACGCCGAAACCGCTCGGCGAGGTCTCGGGGAAGAGGGTTGCACTCTTCATGACTTCCGAGAGAGCAATTAAGAGGGCCGTTGGAGATATCGAGGGACTCGGTGCCGAGGTTGTTTTCACCAGCGGAAACCTCTCGAAGAGGCCCTCACTTGAGGGTGACCTCGTGGAACTCGGGAGAAAAGCGGGGGTTGATGCAGTCCTCGTTGAGCTGAAAGCCGCGGCGGTTGACGTCGTGACGAGGTGGGCCCTTGAGAGGGGCATCGAGGTAATCTACCTCGCCAACGAGCCGGTCAACGTGGACGGCAAGGACTTAAGGAAGGCAGTTCTGGAGCTCGCCAGGAGGGTGGTGGGGAGATGATAATCGTCACGGACCCCGAGAGGAGGGTGCAGTTGCCGTTTTCGCGCGGAATCCTAACTCGTTCTATAACCCTGGCCGGGGTGGATGTGGGTATAGCTTACATAATCGCGAGCGAGGTTCAGAGGGAGCTCGTGGAGAAGAGGAAGCGCGTTGTAAGCACTGACGAGATAAGGGAGCTCACCTACCGGAAGCTCATCGAGCACGGGCTCAAGAAGGAAGCAGAGCGCTACCTCTTCTGGCGCGAATTCAGGAGGAAAAAGATTCCGCTCGTCGTCCTCCTCGGGGGCGTTACCGGCGTCGGAAAGTCCACGATAGCGACGGAATTGGCCTTCAGGCTCTCGATAAGGACTATAATCGGCACCGACACCGTTCGAGAGGTCATGAGGAAAATAATAGCGAGGGAGCTTCTGCCCGATTTGCACGCCTCATCGTTTTTAGCGTGGCGCGAGCTCAAGGGGGCGAGCAGTCTGATTGAGGGCTTCGAGAGCCAGGTCAGGCACGTTTCCGTTGGCGTCAGGGCCGTCCTCGACAGGGTTCAGCGTGAGGGAATGAACGCGATAATCGAGGGGATACACCTAATTCCTGGCTTCATCGAGACCAACGAGAACGCCTTCATGTACATCCTGACGGTGAGCGACAGGAAGGCTTTGGAGGCCCACTTCTACGAGCGCTCGCGCTACAGCAAGAGGCCGGCCGAGTACTACCTCGAACACCTCGACGAGATTCTCTGGCTTCAGGAGTACATAGTCAGAAAAGCCAGGGAGCACGGAGTAAAGGTCATAGAGAACGTCGAGCTTGAAAAGACCGTGAACGAAATAATGGAGGACCTCATGGAGCGCCTCCGCGAGAGCCTTTGAGCTTCCACACTCCGAGGAGCCTCCTGCTCCCCCACGTGGCCTGGACCTCGAAGGCTATCACCATGCACGGGTAGACGTCTATCACGTTGAAGCTGTTTCCAAAGGGGTTCCTGTGGAGCTCCCAGCTGACCGAGCCGGCGTTTATGACGATTGTGTTTTCTACGCGAACTGCAAAGGCGTTGCCCCCGTGCCCGGTCAGAACGAGTTCAACGCCCCTCTCTGTCAGGAGCTTCAGCACGTCGCCCGCGTCCTCAAGGAACCCGCGCTCCCTGCTCCTTGGTATCGGAACGACGTTGTGGTGCATGAAGACAACGCGGAAGTTCTCGGCGTTGTCCAGTTCCTCCGCCAGCTTCCTCTGGCCGAACCTCCCCACGACGCCTATCTCGGTCTCGTACTGCGGTGTTGAGACCGGAATGAACGTGAATCCGTCGAAGGAGAGCGGTTCAGGTTCTCCGAAGTACTCGGGGAAGAGTTCGTAGCCGAGGTATGTCATGTCGCTGTGGCCCGGGACGACGAGCTTTGGCCTCTCAATCCTATCCCAAAGCTCCCTGGCCCGCTGGAAGTTCCGCTCGATGCCCATGTCGACGACGTCGCCGTTGTGGACGACGATATCTGGCCTGAGACGGTTGTTTATCAGGTTCACAACGTTCTCGAGTACCTTCCTCCTGAAGTAAACCCTGTCCGAGACCTTGCTCTCGCTGAGCTGGACTATCCTGAGGAGCCTTCTTCCCCTGGGAACGAAGAGCTTTGGCTTAACTGGCCTGTGCTCCGCTTTAACCTCCTCGCCGGTGACGCGCCGTATCGTGACTTCCACTTTGCCATCGTCGTGTATCGTAACGATGTTGTAGCTGTTGACGTCGCCACGCCTCGTCTTCCGGCAGGAGGTACAGCCGGCATTGTCAACAACCAGGTCCTCGACGCGGTAGACGTTGGGAACGTGCTTGTGACCGCAGAGGTAGAGCGTGACGTCGTTCCTGAGAAGCAAATCGAGAACGTCGCCAGCGTTGAATAGGACGTTTCTCTCGCGTCCGGTGTTCGGGAGCGGGACGAGGTGGTGGTGCGCGGCCACTATCTTGATTCTCCTGTCGGAGTACTCCTCAAGCTTCTTTTTCATCCAGCGGAACTTGTGCTTCCCGATTCTGCCGTCGCTTAAATCCGGAATCGTCGAGTCCACCCAGATTAGGACGCCGTCCTTAAACTCGTAGACGCCGTTGAGCGGGCCGATGAATTCTTCGAAGAGGTCGTAGCCGACGTTCCTGACGTCGTGGTTGCCCGGAACGACGACGAGGGGCTTCTGAATCTTCTTGAGCTCGTATTCGGCCCTCTCGTACTCCTCGCGGAGGCCGTTGTTGGTGACGTCTCCTGTGTGGACGACGAAGTCAAAGTTCAGCCTGTTCACCTCGTTGGCTATCAGGTCGTAGGCATAGCCCTTGTAGGCGCTCTCACCGGTGATATGGGTGTCGCTTATGTGAGCAATCCTTATCATGGCACATCACTCCGCCGCTATGGCGGTTTCAAGCTTTCTCCTGCTCGCACTCAGCAAATCGCTGAGGCTGAATATCCCGACGATTTTCCGGTTCTCGCTCACGAGCATGTGCTTTATGCCCTTCTTGGCCATTATGTCGAGAACCTCGCGAAGCGGGGTGTTGGCGTCCACCGTAACGAGCTCCCGCGTCATTATCTCCCGAACCGGTGTCGTGTTGGGCTTGCCCGGAATCACGACTCGCCTTATGACGTCGGTTTTCGTGAAGAAGCCGACGACCTCGTTGTTCTCCACAACGACGAGCGAGCCTATGTCGAACTCCATCATGACCTCGCAGGCCCGCTTTACCGTATCTTCCGGCGAAACGCCGATGAGTTTCCGCGTCATGTAAACCCTAATCGGGGCGTTCTCGTCCATACCATCACCCCAGGGGAAAGCGTTCGATTCCATCGGGCGTTATTAAAAGCGCGGTACCATTGGGGATGCTTCTCCAGCGGGCATCGTGGTAGAGCTCAAGGGTCGAGCTCGCAACCGCGAAAACGTCGCCGTCGAGCTCAATCAGCCTCGCGTAGTCCCTGTGGAGGTCGTTCTTCCAGTACTCGTCGGTCATGTATGCCGTCACGAGAGCCCTCCAGCCCCCGTCGGAAAGGAGGAAGAGCGTGGCCGTGTTGAAGGTTGTCTTCGCCAGCGACGTCCCGAGTGAGTAGTGCTTCAGGAGTTCTTCATTTTCAGGCCTCTGAAGGGCCCTGCACAGGTAGGCCGAAAAGGCGTAGCTGTCCGATGCCTCCCTCAGGTCTTCTCCCTCGAACCCCGCCAGCTCGATAATCTTTTCCTTGTCGAGGTCGCCGTTGTGGAGGAACCAGAAGGAAAAACCGCGCCTCGTGGAGAATGCAAAGGGCTGGACGTTGAAGAGCCCGAGCGAGCCCTGGGAAGACGCTCTCGCGTGGGCAAGGAGAACCGCATTATCGCTTCCCCGGAGGAGCTCAACAAGCCTTGAAAATCCCTTCCCATCCTCAAAGACTGCCCTTGCCGAGCGGTAGTGATGAACGCTTCCATCGCTCAGGAGGACGTAGCCCCATCCGTCGCGGTGCTGGTTCTTACCGCTTCTCCTCGCGCGGTAGGGGTCTTTCTCGGCAGACTTCATGAACGCTCTAGCGAGGGGCTCAATCCCCTCCCCCGGCCCCATGGCAAAGAGTATCCTGCACACGGTTTCCACCTTAGATATCTAAGCTCTCAAACCCCAAAAGCTTTTAGGTGGCCTTACCAACGGGGAAAAGGTGAGGGGATGGAGCGCGCGGTTCTCAACGTTATGTCGCGGATTGGTCTACACAGGAAGCTCTACGAGAGGAACGAGGAAGCGGTAAAGCAACACCTGATAGGCGAGATAATGACGGCCCTCGGCTGGGACTGGAACAACCCGGAGGAGGTCAGGCCCGAGGAGAGGACCGAGGACGGGAGGGCCGACTACGCGCTCCTCCTCAACGGCGAGATTGTGGCTTTCCTTGAGGCGAAGAACCTTTCGGTGAACGTAATAAAGCGCGACGAACCGCTCCGCCAGCTCGCCCGCTACTGCTTCAGCAGGGGCGTCCGCTACGGAATCCTCACTAACGGCGCCAAGTGGGTGGTTGCCAAGGCCTTCGCAGAGGGAACTTCCCTCAGGGACAGGGTTCTCTTCACCGTTGATTTGGAGGAGGAACCCCTTGAACGGGTGCTCGTAAAGCTCTCCCTGCTCTCCAAGGACAGGATAGGAAAATTGGAGCGCCTTGCCACGCTTCTCAACGCCTTTGAGATAGCCTACAAGAGCCTGCTCAACGAGGGGTTTGGGGAGGAAGTCCTCCTCAATTACCTCCGCGCGAGGGGCAAACCCTCCATAGTGCCCGTGGACAAGCTGTCGGGCGTTGAGGTTCCGAAGGCAGTCTACGTTCACGAAAACGGCTGGAGACCCCTACCCCTCGGCGACAGGAGCCTTAAAGGGGCCCTCCTGGCGGTTCTCGACTACCTTGAGGGAAGGTCAAGCGGGGAAAAGCGGGAAGAGGTTAGAAAAGCTAAAAAACTGCTCTCCAGGATGGAGCTTCCGCCCGAGAAGGTCGTTCTCCTCCTCCGCGAGATAGAGAAGGACGAGGGAATAAAGATTGGGGTGGAGGTTTAGTCGAAACATTTAAGTGTGCTTTGGTTATTTTATCTTCGAGGTGATGGTCATGGTGAAGGTGAAGTTCCTTGGACACGCGGCTTTTCTGATTGAAGGGAGCAAGAAAATCCTGATAGACCCGTTCCTCAGTGACAACCCGCAGGCTGCGGTGAAGCCGGAGGAGGTTGAAGCCGACCTAATACTCGTTACCCACGCCCACGGTGACCACGTTGGAGACGCGGTCGAGATAGCCAAGAGGACCGGTGCAAAGATAGTTGCGATGTTCGACGTTGCGAACTACATCGCCCAGAAGGCTGAGGGGGTTGAGGTCATCGGCATGAACTACGGGCCCACCGAGGTTGACGGCGTCGGAATCGTCCAGGTTCCGGCCTGGCACTCTAGTAGTGACGGCGTTCACAGCATCGGCAACCCCTGCGGTTATATAGTCAAGCTCGATGGAAAGACGATTTACCACGCCGGTGACACCTTCGTGTTCCTCGACATGGGCCTGTTCGGCGAGCTCTACGGCCCGATTGACGTTGCCCTGCTCCCGATAGGCGGACACTTCACGATGGGTCCGAGGGAAGCGGCGAAGGCCGTCGAGTTGCTCAAGCCGAAGAAGGTCGTCCCGATGCACTACAACACCTGGCCCCCGATTTCAGCCGACCCGGAGGAGTTCAAGAGGCTCGTCGGGGACAAGGCGGAGGTAGTTATCCTCAAGCCCGGCGAGGAGCTTGAGCTTTGAAAAACCTTTTAAGAGCCTCCCTTTATCTCCTTTTCAGGTGGTGAAATGGGAAGGTACGTTCGGGTTTTCGCGGTAATCGTGCTGGTTTTTGTGTTTCTCCTCCCGCTCACCCGTCCAGTTCTCGCTCAGTCCACGGGCGAAACCCCACCGTATGACCTTATAATCGTCCGAAACGATAACTTGATAGATTACATAGTTGCGCTTCCATATTCAAAGCTGCTCGGAGTCCCAATACTCCCCGTGAACCCCCAAAAGCTTGATTCAACGACCCTTGCCCAGCTCCAGAGCTATGAACAGTTCGGCTGGTACAAGGTACTCGTCATAGGTGACTACAAGGCCATAAGTCAAACCGTTCAAGAGCAGCTCATCAACCTGGGGTTCCAAGTCACGAGAATAGGCGGCGCCACGAGGGTTGACACGGCCGTTAAGCTCGCGGAGGAGTTCTACCCAAACGGCGCTAAGACTGTAATCCTCGCGAGTGCAAGCGACTACGGCTCTGCTCTCGCCGCGGCCAGATGGGCGATGAACTACAACAACCCTCTCCTCCTCACCAACCCGGACAACCTTTCCCAGTCCGTCATCACGGCCCTTAAGCAGCTCCACCCCAACCTCGTGGTCCTCATCGGCGCGGGCATGTCAAAGAACGTCGAAACCGAGCTACAGCACCTCGGGTACCAAACCTACTGGGTCAAGGAGAACCTGAAGATAACGATTACTCCGACGACACCGCCCGCGAGAACCAACTGGACCCTCGTCATCGGTGCGGTGATACTTACCCTTGCGGTCGCGATTCCGGCTTCCCTCTACTACGCCAAGAAGAAGTGGTCCGCCAACAAGGTTCCAATCGAGGTTTTAACCGAGAAGGAGCGCATAGTCGTCAAGGCAATCCTTGACAAGGGCGGAACGGTAAAGCAGGAGGAACTGCCGGAACTGACAGGTTATTCAAGGCCGACGATAAGCAGAATCATCCAGGAGCTCGAGAAGAAACAGCTCGTCGAGAGGGAGAAGGTCGGAAAAACTTTCATAGTCCGCCTCACGAAGGAAATCGTCATGCGCGAGTAGCGGTCGGCCAAGCCCTCCGCTCATCACTTTTCAGGGTCCTGGCTGTTTCTTCATCCCGCAAGAAAAGAAGGAAATCACCTGCGGAAGAGATGGCCGTGAGCCCTGTTCACGTGCCTCGTGAAGGCCTTCGCGTCGCGGAAGACCATTCCGCACCTCGGACAGCGGAAGAGTATCTCCCCGTCCCTGTCCTTAATCTTGATGGCCTTCAACACCGCCATCTCCTCCACCCCCGAGCGGAGTTTTGGTTCGGGCTTTTAAACTTTGCTAAATCCATATCCTGTTGCCCTTGACCTTGAGGTAGCCGAGCGTTTGAAGAACCTTCAGGAAGTCCTCTATCGCGTCCTCGTCGTAGTAGATGTTTATCCTCTCGTTCTTGCCCTCGACGGTTATCGGTTCGAGCTCCATAATCGCCTCGATGAGCTCGTTCTTCCTCCTGTACTTCTCGGCCAGCTCAAGGATTCTCTCCGCCAAAACGGAGCGGGCTATTCCGTCGAACATCGCCTCGACGTAGCTCTCCTCGGTCGCGTAGTCCTCCGCTATATCAAGGGCAGTCTCTATCAGCTCCCTCTCGACCTCCAAAACCTCAACGTAGTAGCGCTTCTCAAGGGTGTATTCGGTTACGAGCGTTGCCCTTAACCTTTCCTCAAGCTCCTCAAGCTCGTCGCCGATTTCCTCAATCGGGAAGCGTAGCTCAAGGCTCAGCGCATCGAGGGGAACTCTTTCCCTCAGCAGGAAGCCCCCGTCGGTTTCCTCTATCGCCCCGGATTCAATAAGCGCGCTCACAACCGAGAGCTTTGGCAGGTCGGGCTCTTCGAAGAGGGTTCCGAGCTCCTTAACCTCGCCGGGCTCCCAGTTTTCGAGAAGTTCGTCGTAGGCCAGCTTGACGGCCTCAAGCTCCTCACCTATGGCCGGAACATCTGAGGCCACCTCGACGAGCTCGGCGTAGGTTCCCCGGATTACAACGTAGTGCTCAATCTCGGCCCTGGTTTCTTCCTTCGTCCTGTTCATTATTCCCGCCCTGCTGAGCTCGCGCGAAAGGGCGTTCATATCGTCCTTGGTGAGAACTTCAAACCTCATGGTCTTCCCCCTCTATCGAGCGCCCTTCACCGTTATAACCTTTCGGCTCGAGCAGGGACTGGAGGAGGGCCTTTACGGGCTTGTTGTGAACCCTTTCCACGGTTTCCGCAACCTCGTCTTCAAGGCCGTCCCTGAAGTTCGCGTAGAGGAGCAGGGCGTAGGCGATGACCTTCGGGTCGCCCTCACCGAGCCTCTCGATTGCGCTCGCGAGCGGGGGGTTCCTCAGGAGCTCATCCGCGAGGGTCCCGAGGGCCTTCCTGTCGTCCCTCTCCACGGCCCTTCTCAGGGGCTCGTAGAAGGCCCTGAGAACGAGTCTTGCCATCCTTTCCCTCTCAAGCAGGTTCTTTCCCGGTTCTTCCTTCCTCTCCCGGGTCAGGAGGTAGTAGGCGAGGGGCACGCTGAAGGCGACAATCATCAGCGCGTAGAGCCCTGTGGGTATCTTAACACCTGAGGGCGCCCTCCTTGAGATGACCACGAGGAGGACGAGGCCTATTGCGAACCAGAGGAGCATTCCCGCGAGGTAATATGGGGAGTAGTCCTTCACCTCCGGCCCCTTTGCCCTGGCCCCGAGCTCCTCAATTCTCCTTAATCCCGCCTCCGCTATCTCAATCTCTGCCTGAAGGCGCTTTATCCTCCTGTCAATCTCCTCAAGAACCCTTTCCCTCTTCATCCGCTTCCACCAGGAGTTCGGCTATCCTCTCGCTGACCCTTTCGAGTATCGCCTCGCCCTTCTCAGCGCTCGCCTTCCTCGGGTCGTCGTTCACCCCGTCCGGGAAGAGCTCGAAGCCGATGTCCCTCCGTATGACCCGGACTTTCCTCGTTCTCCTCTCTCCTCTGGCCTCTTCCATCTTCACGAGTTCTGGCCTTATCGCGAGGATTACCGACGTCTCGTCCTCGCCTGCGTGCCCCTGGCTCGAGCAGACCCCGAGGATTTCCTCCCTGAAGTCGAGCCACCAGTTTATCAGCCATATCTCTACGTCGGACTCCTCCGCAACTTCCTCCGATGCCAGAACCAGCGGGGAGTGGTTTCCGCCGTGCCCGTTGAGGAGAACGAGCCTTCTGAAGCCCTCCCTCGCGAACTCGCGCAGGATTTCGGCCACGTAGGCCTTCAGCGCGTCGGCTGAGACGTTTATCGTCCCGGGGTAGACGTTGAGAACGAACGTGTGCCCATACCACACCGGAGGGGCCACGAGGACGTCAACGCCTTTCTCCTTCAGCTTCTCATCAACGCGATTCGCTATCTCCACCGGCGCGAAGACATCAGTGCCGAGGGGCAGGTGCCTCCCGTGGGCCTCGACGCTTCCGACGGGGATTATAACGGCCTTCACGTTCTTTCTGACCCTCTCAAACTCGGGCCACGTGAGTTCCTCGAGCCTCATGGTACCACCGGTTTAAGCTCGAGGTCATGGTTAATTAGGTTTTCACTCCAGCTCCTTTGAAACGACCCGGTAGAAAGCGACCGCGCCGATGATTGCGTAGGCGTACTGTGTTATGAACTTGTAGAGGAAGGCCGTTACGATTCCATCTGGATTGTCGCCTATCGCCATCGTGACGCCGAGTTCGTTGGCACCCACACCGCCGGGGGTCCCAAGGATTCCGCCCAGGAAGTTCGAGTAGAGTATCGCCTCAACTGCCTTTAGGTACGGGAACGTCAGTCCCATTGCCCGTCCGACGAGATAAAGGGTGGCCGCGTTGTTGAGAGAAAGAGCCATCCCTGCTCCGATGGCCAACAGCACCGTCCGTGTGTCGCCCCTTGCCCGGTGCCAGCCCGAAAACATCTTGTCCAATGTTTCCCCAGCCCGGAGGAGCTTGAATACCGGGGCGAGCGTGTAGTACGTCACGGCGTCAAAGACCATAGCCACCATGAGCGCAACGGCCAGAACGAGGGCCACGGGGTTCCTCCCGATGAGGGCAACCAGGAGCAGACCAGACAGGAACTCGGTTGCTATCGCAAGCAGGCCGACGCCCATCGTGTACCAGTAATCGGTGCCCAGGAGCTTGACCTTCACGAGAACTCCAACCGCGTTGTTGAGTGAGAAGCCAAGGTACGTTCCTGAGAGCGTCGCGAGCAGGGTTCTTCTGAACGAAACCCCCGAGGCGTGGTGGACGTAGACGTACCAGAGGAGCGTGTAGAGGATGTAACCGGTTAGACCCATGAGAACCGCCAGGAGAAAGTATGGGGAGAGAAGGGTTGAGAGGCTAAGGCTAACCCTGGAGGCTTCGGCCTGGACCTTGTGGAGCAGGTAGGCGGTTATAACGACTGTGAGCAACAGCGTTGCCAGTTTTTTCCAGTTCACACCCTTCACTCCTTCTCAAGGAGTTCCCTGACGTAGCGTGGCATCTGGAATAGCGTCTCGTGCCTCTCGGGGTCGTAGTAGTAGAGCTTCTCCGGGGCCCTGCTCACGTCCACCTTCCTGAAGTCCACGTCTCCCTTAACCCCCACGAGGAAGCTCCAGGGGGACGCGTAGCCTATCACCGGGAAGCTGAAGTAATAGACCCTGTCGAAGACCTTCTTCATCGCTTTGTAAGCGTCTATGAGCTCGTTGGTGAAGAGGTAGACGCTCCCTGCCTGGGTGATGTAGAGGCCCTTCTCGTTGAGCCTCTCGTAGGCCGAGCGGTAAAACTCCTCGCTGAACAGGAGCTTCGCCGGGCCGACGGGGTCGGTTGAGTCCACGATTATGACGTCGAAGCTCTCCTCAGTTTCCTTCAGATACTCCACGCCGTCACCGATTATCAGCTCGGCCCTCGGGTCGTCGAAGGCGCCCCTGTCTATGCCGAGGTAAATCCTCGAGACCTCGACGACCATCTCGTCAATCTCGACCATCGTGGCCTTCTCAACGCTCTCGTGCCTGAGCACTTCCCTCAGCGTCCCACCGTCGCCGCCGCCTATGATGAGCACCCTCCTCGGATTCGGGTGCGCGAGCATGACCGGGTGAACGAGAACCTCGTGGTAGCTCTCCTCGCCTATCTCAACGAGCTGAACAGTCCCGTCGAGAACGAGCAGTTTGCCGAATCCCTCCGTCTGGTAGAGCTCCAGCCGCTGGTATTTCGTCTGCGTCTCGAAGAGTCTCTCCTTAACCTTGAAACCGACGCCGTAGCCCCTCGGATACCACTCGATAAAGGCCCTCTCCTCCTCGCTGTAGCCCATGAACCTCACCTGAGCTTAGCTCGCCCTTCGGGTTTTAAACCTATGGGTTTTCACGGGGCAAAGTTATTAAAGCCCTCCCGCGAGTTGGTAGCGATGGCCGAGGCAGAGCTCAGACGGCTTTTGGCGCAGAGGATTGCCGAACTCTGGGCTGAAATCAGTGAGGAAGCCCGGACTGGAATTCCGCACTTAGTGGGAGAGATTAGCGGTGGCGAGGAATTGAGCGTTGAGTTAAACGTTGCCTTCTTCGATGACTACCGCCTCGAGCGCTTCCTCGACGATGGGGTCCTCTTCTTCGTCTTTCCCGCTGACGAGGGCAGTCCGAGGGCACTCTTCGTGTCGCTATGGCGCTTCCTTCAAGGAAAGGGCGTCCCGAGGCTTCTCCTTCCCGGTGTAAGGCTTGAAGGCCCCTTGGGTGAGGCGCTGAGAAAGCTCGGCTTCGACGTTCTCTGGATGACCGGGGATTCAATCGTTGAGGTCTGGGCTGTCAAGGGAAAGGTCCGATACGAGATGGTGTTTGAAAGAACGGGGGAGAGGGAGTTCACCCTCGTTGAAAAGAGAAGGGTTCAGTAGGGGAACATGACGACGACCGCTATGGCCGCGGCGGGCTTGTCCTTGACTGTTATCTCGGCGCTCGCCACCTTGAACTCCCCGAGCTCCCAGCCGCGGTTTGCAAAGCCTTCCTCCACCATCTTCCTGACGATTTCCTTGGCCTCCTCCTCACTGCAGTAGCCCGCGTACTCGTAGATTAGGCCACCCTCGTTGTTCTTGCTTATTCCGACTCCAAGGGCCGCGCTGATTGTCATACCT
Source organism: Thermococcus prieurii (assembly GCF_054657655.1). Classification (NCBI taxonomy): domain Archaea; kingdom Methanobacteriati; phylum Methanobacteriota; class Thermococci; order Thermococcales; family Thermococcaceae; genus Thermococcus; species Thermococcus prieurii. The sequence continues at coordinate 108,450 of NZ_BAAHYH010000001.1, forward strand.
GGCTCGTCACTCTCGATGTGTGCGTATACGGTCGGCAGGAGCATTCCAATTGGAACGTCGTGGACCTTCTCCATCCACTCGATGTGTGCCGGAATAACGCTGCTGAGCTTGACGAGGTTGACGTTTCCGATGCCGAGCTTAAGGAGTGCGTTGTCGAAGGCGTTGAGCTTGGTTCCGCCCTCTGCGGCGGCGGCACCCATGAATGCCCTCTTCGGGGTAGTCCAGCTCATTTTCACCACCTTAAAACTTCTTCAATCACTCCACCGGTTAGCGGCGAGCTTATAAACCTTGCCCAAAAATTCTTAGGGTTTCTGGGCTGCGCTGAGGATTCTTCCAATCGTGGCGGACAGGAATATCCCCGCGACTGAGGTGAATGCGGTTATCGAGTAGAGGGTTCCAGTTAAAACGCCGTAGCTGTTTCCGAGGTCCGCCACGAGCAGGCCAAGGATTCCAAAGCTGACGAGTCCCGTTGCCTTGGCGAGCGAACTGACTGGCCGCCCATCCCACTCGAGGATTACAGTCAGCAGGAAGCGGACGGAGTACACCACGAGGAACCCGTAGAGCACCACGGGGGTTATCTCCGCCCTAAAGTTCATCCCACGCCAGGCGAAGAATATGGGTGCGAAGATTCCGCTGGTCACACCGCTTAGAATCGTTTCAAGCCTCTCGTACTGCTTTGTACCGACCAAATCGCTGTGGAGGAGCAACCCTGCGAGGAAACCGCCGATTGTAAAGTGCATTCCCACTTCCTCACTTATGAATCCGAGAGTCGCCGCGAAGACCATGAAGATACCGAAGACGGCCTCGTCGCTCTTCAGCTTTCTGAGCTGTTTTATGAGCCACACCTTGTGCTGGATTCCGATTTTATAATTGATGTAGAGCACGCCACCGATGAAGAGAACCTGTTTCGCTATCGTCGTCAAGAGATTTAGGGTGCTCTCTGCCCCCTTGAAGTTCGCCAGGATGTACACTAGTATCAGTATTGAGACCTCACTGATTATCGCGTAGGACAGGGCAACGTGGAGGTAGTCGTCGCCGAAGAAACGCTTGAGCTTGACCACTATCGGCGCGCTAGCAACCGCTAGGATTGCCGCGGCAAGCACGTTTCCGGTTCCGATGCTGTAATCAGTGAAGGGTAGGGTGATTAGAAGCATGACGCCAAACGTCACCCCATAGACTGGCAGAGCCTTTCTCCCGCCTATGTGGAGCTCCTCCGGCGTTATCTCAAGCCCCGCCGAAATCATAAGGAAGAATATACCGAACTCTGCGAGGAGGTTCATCTCGTTGGAGGGAACGCCGCTCAGAACGTAGCCCAGTATCAGGCCGGCCGCTATCTCGCCCACTATTCCCGGGTAGCCGAGCCTCTCGAAGAGCTCCGCGAGGAACCTGCACAGGGCTATGATGATGAGAACGTAGCCTATAATCTGCATCGGCCCACCTCGCTTTAGAGTCCCCTAAACTCTGGGCATGGTGCGATATAAGCCTTCCGTTTCGAGAAAGGTTTAAATGCCCAAAGTTGTTAGGGTGGACGGTGATGTTCATGATTGAAGTTGGAGACTACAAGGTTAAGGAAGGTCTCTACTACACGAAGGACCACGAGTGGGTTCAGGTCCTCGACGACGGAACCGTTCTCGTCGGCATAAGCGACTACGCCCAGAAGGAGCTGGGCGATTTGGCCTACGTCGAGCTTCCCGAGGTTGGAACCGAGGTCAACAAAGGCGACGTTCTCTGTGAACTCGAGAGCGTCAAGGCAGTCAGCGAGGTCTACGCTCCGGTCAGCGGCGAGGTCATTGAGGTCAACGAAGAACTTGAGGACAGCCCCGAGGTTCTCAACGAAGAGCCTTACGAGCACTGGATTGCCAAGCTCAAGCCGAGCAACCTCGAGGAAGAGCTCAAGGAGCTCATGGATGCAGAGGCCTACGCGAAGTATCTGGAGAGCCTCTGACCTTCTCCTTTCCGCAACCGTTAAGTATCTTCTTGCCTATTCTTCTTGGTGGTTACTATGAAGGTTCTGAAGGAATGGGACGTTAAGGTGAAGCTTGTTAAGACAAAGAGGGGAGCGATTCTCCACATGATTGAACTGGAGCCGGGGCACTTCTACCTCGAACAGAACCCGCTCAAGGACTCAAAGTACGGCGTCGCCTACAGGAAGATAAAGGAGAACTTCCCCGAGTTCTATATGTTCTGGGAGATTAAGAACAACCGCTACACCGGAAAGCTCTTAGCTGGAGCGTTCCTGGAGAAGAAAGAGATAGACGACTTCATAACTCTCCTCGCCCAAACCGAGGACTTCAAGAAGTTCGAGGAAATCCTTGAGGAGATTGAAGAGCTTGAGGAGGAGTGAGCTCGGCCCTTAGCTCTCATCATTTTTGCCGTGTAAAACACGGACTCAGATACCCTAGAGGTCGTCATCGCTCGGTTTCTTTCAAGAAGGGGAGGATAAAAGCCTAACGGCTCCGTCAGTATACCCCTCATCACGTTTCAGCTACCGTGAGGCTCGTCATCGCCTTCCCTACTCCTACCAGCGACTTAAAAACCAAACCCTTATAACTTCTGCCCCAGTAGTTAACTACTGGGGTGGTAGTTACGTACTTCGATACCCGACCGAAGAGGAAGCGCGAGGATTTGTACGACAGGGAGAAAGAGCTGAGCGACTTTGAAAACTCCCTCCGCTCAAACAATCCCCTCACGGTCATCACTGGAATCCGGAGGCTGGGGAAAACCTCTCTCCTCCTCGTGGGGCTGAACGAACTCGGCGTTCCCTACGTTCTCGTGGACTTCAGAGGAGTGAACCCGAACTCCAGAATGGACGTCTACAAGCGGATAGAAAGCGCGTTAAACCTCTTCTTCCGTGAGAACCGCAGCCTCTGGGAGGACCTCAAGGAGAACCTCAGGACCATAACGGGCCTTCGAGTTCTAAGCTTCGGCGTCAATCTCTCTTGGCGCGAGGAGAAAACGGACTTGATAGCCCTGTTCCGGGAGCTCGAGAAGCACAACGTCGTTCTGGCCTTCGATGAGGTGCAGTATTTGAGGGGCCCCATAGGAAGCGAGTTCTCTGGTTTAATCGCTCACCTCTACGACTACTCGAACCTGAGAATCGTCATGACCGGCTCCGAAGTTGGTCTGCTCCACGACTACCTCGGCGTGGACGACCCCAAGGCGCCCCTCTACGGCAGGTACTTCCACGAGGTTACACTCTCAAGGTTCACGCGGGAGCAGAGCAAGGACTTTCTGATTAAGGGGTTCGAACAGGTTAGGGTTACCCCTCCAGAAGAGCTAATCGAGGCTGCGGTGGAGAAGCTCGACGGCATCGTTGGCTGGCTCGTCCTCTTCGGCAGGAGGGTTCTCGAGAAGGGGCCCTCCAGTGAAATAGTCGAGGATGTCTTTGAAGAGGCCAAGAGACTCGCGCTGGAGGAGTTCGAGAACTTCCTCTCCAAGAGACCCTCGGCAAGGAAACGCTACCTGGAGATAATGCGCGCAGTTGCGAGCGGAAGGAACACGTGGGAAGAGATAAAAGAGCACCTCGAACGGAAAGAAGGCAAGAGCATAGCCGACAGCGTGCTGGCGAGGCTTCTAAAGGCGCTCGTAGATTCCTCTTTCCTCCAGAAGGTCAAAGAGGGCCGGAACGTCCATTACAAAATCCCTGACCCGGTGCTTGAGGCGGTGTTTAAGTAACAAGAAAACAAGAGGAGAGGAACCCCTCACGCGTTCTGGCCTTCCCTCTTCTTTGTGAGGTACTCGTGGATTGCCTTCGCGGCCCTTCTTCCGTCGCCCATTGCGAGGATAACCGTTGCCTCTCCCCTTATCGCGTCTCCGCCGGCGAAGACTCCCGGAATGCTCGTCATAAGGTTCTCATCGACTACGATTCTTCCGCGCTCGACCTTCAGGCCGGGCGTGTTGATGATGAGCCTGTTGGGGTGCTTGCCGATTGCTATTATGACGGTGTCCGCCTCAATCGTCACGTACTCGCCGGTTCCGACTATCTTCCTCTTGCCCCTGCTGTCGCGCTCCTCGAGCGGTTTCATCTTCTCGAACTTAACGGCTTTGACGTTGCCCTTCTCGTCGCCGATGAACTCAACCGGATTGACGAAGTACTCGAACTTTATACCTTCTTCCTTGGCGTGCTCGACCTCTTCCTCCCTGGCGGAAACGTCCTCCTCACCGCGCCTGTACGCGATGATAACCTCGGCACCGAAGCGCCTTGCAGAGCGAGCCGCGTCCATTGCAGTGTTTCCGGCGCCGATGACGATTACCCTCTTCCCGACCTTCACAGGAGTGTCGTACTCGGGGAACAGGTAGGCCTTCATGAGGTTAACCCTTGTAAGGAACTCGTTGGCAGTGTAGATTCCGTTGAGGTTTATGCCGGGAGCGTTGATGAGTCTTGGAGTTCCGGCGCCCGAGCCTATGAAGACGGCGTCGTACTCTTCAAGGAGCTCCTCTATGGTCACGGTCTTTCCAACTATGTGGTCGGTGAGTATTTTGACGCCGAGCTTCCTGAGCTTGTCAATCTCGCTCTCGACGATGCTCTTGGGGAGCCTGAACTCGGGAATGCCGTACATCAGAACTCCTCCGGGCTCGTGAAGGGCCTCGTAGATTGTAACGTCGTAGCCGAGCTTCGCCAGCTCTCCCGCTGCCGTAAGTCCGGCCGGACCGGCCCCTATGATTGCTACGCGCTGTCCCTTCTTCTCTATCTTCGGCACCATCTCGAAGAGGAGCTCCTCGTCTATGCCCTTCTCGCGGGCGTAGTCGGCAACGAACCTCTCGAGCTTGCCGATGTTGACCTTGTCTCCGACTTTACCCATGACACAGTTCATCTCACACTGGTCCTCCTGTGGGCAGACGCGACCAGTCGTGGCCGGAAGGGAGTTGCAGGCCCATATGACCTGAAGGGCCTCCTTCACGGCCTTGTCCGGGTCGTCGCGGTACTGGACGAGCTTGCCGATGAAGCCCGGAATGTCTATGTGGACGGGACAGCCTTTTATACAGGGCGCGTAGTTTGCCGGACACTGGAGGCAACGCTCCGCTTCCTTAACGGCAAGCTCGAAGGTGTAACCGAGGTTGACCTCCTTGAAGTCCTTAATCCTCTCCTCCGCCGGCCTCTCCGGCGTTGGAACGCGCTCCTTGATGAGCTTCCTCTTGACGGCCATCACTGCTCACCTCCCTGGACGGCCTTCATGTACTCCTGAAACGCCCTCATCTCCATGTCAGTGTAATAACCGGTCCTCGCTATGAGAACGTCCCAGTCAACCTGATAGGCGTCGAACTCGGGACCGTCTATGCAGGCGAACTTGACCTCACCGCCGACTGTAACACGGCAGGCACCGCACATACCGGTTCCGTCTACCATAATCGGGTGCAGGTCGGCCTTCATCGGGATTCCAAACTCCTTGACGACCTCGAAGACGGCCTTCTGGTCGCCGGCCGGGCCGACCATGAAGACGAGGTCGTAATCCTCTTTTTCAAGCATCTCGCGAACCTTCTCGACGAGCCTCTTGGTGACGTTCTTCATGTTGGTCGGGAAGTCGAGGTTCGGGTCAATGGGAACGGTCTCGAGGACGTGCCTTCCAACGGCCTTCTCAAGCTCGTCCCTGAGAACGACCATCGGTTCAAATGTGACGTGGAGCGTCGTGACGTCGTTTCCAAGTTCCTGCCAGGCCTTGGCTATAGGATAGACCTCGACTATTCCAGTGTAGGCTCCAATCGCGAGAATCTTACCGAACTTTTCCATCTCGGCCGGGTTTCCGAGGGGGCCGGCTATGTTTAGGATTGAATCGCCGGGCTTGAGCTCGTTGGCCATCCTCATGGTCGTCTTTCCGCGGATGAAGGTTATCAGGACAATCCAGCCCTCTTCCCTGTCCCACATCACCGGCGTGAGGGGAATCCTTTCGCCGTTCGGGAAGGCCCTCACGATGACGAACTGGCCGGGCTGGACCTTCTTGGCCACGTGGGGGGCCTCAACCTTATACCAGATGTTCCTCATGGAGAGCTCCTTCTTCTCGAGTATCCGGTACACGATGAACACCTCCGTGCATGAGCCCAAAGTTGGACATCTAAAGGTTCAGAACCTTTAGTGTTTATAAAGATGTGCTCAACCTTTGGTTGAGAACTCCGAAGGGATTTCGAGGGAGGACTTTGAAACCTGAAGGAAACGCTTTTTAATGCTGATATGGAGGTTATTGCGGTGCTGAAAATGAAATGGAAGCGGGTTGTGTATCACATCGCCGTGATTGTGGCGGCCTTGGGGATGTTTCTGCCCCTTCTCTATGGGGCGGTGCCCCTTGTCAGGGAACTCCTCGGGAGCAATCCCCTCATTAAATCAGTGACGGTGATAGCACTCAGCTGGTTAATAGCCTACCTCACGTTTGGGGACGGAAAGAAAGAAGAGCTCACAGCTTCCTGAGGAAGGTTATATAGCCTGTATGGGCCAGCATCGTCGTTTTCGGCCTCATACAGTCCCTCTTTACCTCCTGTTCTCTGACGAGGACCTCGACGACCCTCGGCCTCATGAAGTGCTCCCTGTACTCCTCCAGCGCCCTGAAGAAGCGGTGAACCTGGTTCATACAGGGTGTGTAGGCCACGAAGTAGCCACCGGGCCTTAAAACATCAACCGCGTGCGGAAGGACGTTCTCCGGTTGCGGTAAATCCAGAACGATGTGGTCGGCGGTTTCCTCCTCTATGCCGTCGTAGATGCTCCTGTTCTTCAGAACAACCCTGTCCGAGAAGCCGGCAAGCTCAATGTTCCTCTTCGCTATCTCGTAGAAGTCCTTCCTGACCTCGTAGCTTATCACTTTTCCCTCCGGTCCTACGGCGTTGGCGAGGAAGATTGTCAAAGCCCCGCTCCCGGCGCCGGCTTCTATGACGGTGTCGCCGGGTGAAATGCCGGCGTAGGCTATTATTATGCCCGCATCCTTGGGGTGGACTATCTGTGGTCCGCGTTTCATCTTCGCTATTATGTCATTGATGTCTGGCTTGAGCGCCACGAAGGTTTCACCTTTATGGCTCTCTATCCTGCTCCCGTAGGGCTTTCCTATGAGCTCGCCAAGTTTGAGGATTCCAAGGTCGGTGTGGAATTCCCGGTCCTCAACCTTCACAAGGTAGCGCTTTCCCCTCTTATCGACGAGAAGAACCCTGCTTCCCTCCTCAATCACCAATCCCACCGTCCTTGTAGACTTTGAACTCCCCTCCGGAGACCTCTACTATTGCCGTGCTGAGTTCCTCGAGTATCGCGAGGTGAGCGCGCTTTATGACGTCGGCGTTCACGAAGTTGATTATGATGAGGTCCTCCGCTGGAATCGTGCTCACCGCCGTGAGTATTGACTTGATGGCGTTCTCGGGGTTGAAGTGGATGTAGTGGCCGAGTCCGAAGGTCACCATGTACTTCGGCTTCTGGGGAAGCCGTGATATCTTGCTCATGATGGAGTGGTAGCTCCTCAGGAACGTGTGCGGGTCGTAGCTCGGCACAACGTCCTCAAGGATTTCGCCGTAGGTTACCGTTCCCGGCCCGACCCTCACGACCCTTAGGTCCTTCAGGAGCTCCAGAACGCCGGAGTAATCAACATCTCCCCTCCTCATGAACTTCCTCAGCAGAATCTCGCCCATTCCAAAGAAGTCAACAACGACTACCCCGCCGGCGTTTATGGCAGGTAACAGCTCTCCCCACGCGAGGCTCTCTATTGGTTCTCGCGACTGATACTCGATTAAAACAACGTCTCCGGGGGTCATGAAGCTGAGCACGTCTTTCTCAAGGTTTTTGATGGCCATGACCTTCACCAAAAGGGTTTTTAACGGCCGGTCTTTTAAATCTTGCCGGGTGGGAAGATGAAGTTCGCGGTGTGGCCGAGCGAGCTCGACGCGAGACTCAGCAGGAAGTACGGGAGAACCGTTCCCAAGAACGTCGCGGTTGACGCCCCAAAGCTCTCCGAGGTAGAGGACGCCGTTCTAATCCTTGGGATGAAGGTCATTGAAAAGGACCACAGCAAGCTCAACCCCCGTCTCTCTGGCCTCGACGAGGAGCTCAGAACCTACGGTTTCCTGAGGGTTGAGAGCCCCTACGGAAAGGGGAAGAGCCTCAAAATGATTGCGGAGAAGATTAGAGAACTCCGTTCGAGGGCAAAGTCCAAGAAGGGCAAGGCTAAGAGGAAGAGAAGGTAATCACTCCTCCTCCATCTCAACGACGATGGCGGTAGTGGTGTCTATAACGCCGTCGATGTTGTGGATGTCGTGGAGGATTCTCCTCGTCAGCTCACCGAGGTCCTTGGCCTCGATGTGGACGATGGCATCGTAGGGACCGGTGACGGCGTCGGCCTTGGTAACGCCCGGTATCTGCTTGAGGGCCTCGATAACGCTCTCAACTTTTCCAATTTCCACAGTCAACAAAACATACGACCTGACCATTGGCATCACCGCCGAAATTTTCTTCGTTCTTTAATTGGAGGGCCGCTCATTTAAGCTTTTCTGTAAATGTCTTGAGTCCAGATGGACATCATTACTGGGGTTAGTAGTTCATCACCATGATGAAACGTTCAGCGAAAGCTTTATTACTTCATCGACACAATTCTTATTGCCTCAATAGACAGAGGTGGGCATTTATGAAAGGTAAAACCGCAGTAGTGCTTTTGGTAGTTTTTTTGGTTGCGTTTTCTGTAGTGGCCAGCGGCTGTATTGGAGGAAGCAGTGTTAGCAAGACGACCGTTAGTCCGGCTTCCCCAAGCTCCTCATCCAGCCAATCCAGCGCGAGCTCAAGCACTTCAAGCACAACTTCAAGCTCCTCGGCTGGAACAACCACCACAACCGTCCAGCAGTCCAAGGCGGTTAAGTACATAGAGGAGCACCTCTCCAAGGCGACCGTTGTTGATACTCCGAAGTACGTGGTTGTCGTTGGTCCAGCGGGAAGCGGTGCAAAGGTTAGCAACCTGCCGAACAAGCCCGTTGTAGTCGTCTCCTACAAGGTCAACGAGCAGAAGACTCCGACCATTCAGGAGCTCATGAAGAACCAGCAGGGTTTCGGTCAGATTAACCCCGCCTTCATGCGCGACCCTGACCTCGATGCCCTCATCCAGGTAGCGAGGAAGGTTACCGACCCAACCCTTAGGGGTGCCCTCTACAACGCCCTCTACATCCTCGCCAACAAGCTCGTTCCCGAGATAATCATCGGTGACAACAAAGCAACCCGTGTTTACTGGAGCTGGGTCCACAACTGGTATTACAACCCGGTCCTCGCCGCGCGCTGGGACCTCGTTATGGAGGACAAGAACGCCCCCAAGGTGCAGATTGGAATAGGCAACTACGAGAACGAGCCTGGAACGATAGTTGAAACCACCATCGGATGGCCAAGCTCCTTCGACCCGGCTTTCGACTACGAGACCTTCGGATGGGCCCTCTACCACAACGTCGGTGACACGCTCGTTACCTACTGGGAGAACGAGACCAAGAAGGTCTCACCCGACCTTGCGGTTGCTTGGGCTCACAACAAGAACGGAACCGTCTGGTACTTCGTCATCCGCGGTGGAGTCAAGGCCTACGACCCCAAGACCGGCAAACTCTACCCGATTAACGCCACCGACGTCGAGTTCGAGTTCTGGCGCATCCTCAGGGCTGGCTACTCCGTCAACTGGATGCTTGCTACCTACACCGACCTCAAGAAGAGCTACGCCATGAGCGACCAGGAGTTCAACAAGGTCCTCGCCAAGGGCGGAATAATAGCCGACTACAACGGCAAGACCAAGGAGGTTAAGAGCCTTAATGAGCTCCTCCAGTTCTTCGGCTACAGTGGACCCACCGCCGGCGTTTACAAGCTCGTCCTGCCGCAGCCGTACGGTGGAATACTCAGCGTTCTTGCCGACCCGTACCTCATGGTCATCCCTGCCAAGTACATGCTCGGCGACAAGTATGAGGAGGCCATGAAGGCGGCGGACTGGGGCAGGAACCCCGAGGCCTGGAACAAGTACATCCAGCAGGGTTCCAACGACCCGATTCACAAGATGCTCCAGAACAACCTCATCGGTGTCTTCACCGGGCCGTTCTACATTAAGGCCGCCAAGCAGAACAGCTACATAATCCTCGAGAGGAACCCGTACTACTGGAACGCCAGCGTCTGGAAGAAGCTTGAGCAGAAGTACCCGAACTACGTCACCACCAAGCGCGTCATCTACGTAATCTCCAACGACGCTACCACGAGGATAAGCCTCTTCCAGAAGGGCGTCGCCGACATCGCCGCAGTCCCTGTTGACAGGCTCAACGCCGTCAAGAACCTCAAGCTCGGCAACTTCCAGTCCAAGATTGACTCCTTCGTAACTCCGGACATGCTCTTCATAGTCCTCAACGTCCAGAAGAAGCCCTTCGACAACCAGCTCGTCAGGGAGGCCCTCGCATGGGCAACCCCGTACCAGCAGATTTACCAGGCCGTCTACAAGGGCTACATGGTGCCCAACTACGGACCGATTCCGATTGGATGGCTCGGCTACACGACCTACGGTGTTACCAAGTACACCTACAACCTCGCCAAGGCCCTTGAACTCATAAAGAAGTCGGGAATCGACCCGAAGAAGTACACGATAAGCATCTACTACAACACTGGAAACTCACAGCGTGAGAAGCTGGCAACGCTCCTCCAGAACAGCTGGGGACAGCTCGGCTTCAAGATTTCAGTGACGCCGCTCTCCTGGCCGACCCTCCTCAGCAAGACGGCCAGCGGCGACTTCGACGTCTACATCGTCGGATGGGCCCCGGACTTCCTCGACCCGGACGACTACATTGGCCCGTTCCTCCAGAGTGCGGTTGTCTTTGACAGCCTCAACTACGAGGTTATAAACGGCTGATTCCCTTTCTTTTCTTTCGATTGTTCTAAACGTAGAAGCTAAAGGAGGGAAAGGACGTGGCAGGGCTTGGAAAGTTCCTCGTTAGAAGGGCACTGACTTTTATCCCAACCCTCATCGGAGTCACGCTCATCGTTTTTGTAATAGCCTACGTAATCCCGGCCAATCCCGTCCGAGCCTGGGCCGGGGGTGAGAAGGCTTCTCAGGCCGCAATCGAGATGATTAAAAAGGAGTACCACCTCGACCAGCCTTGGTACGACCAGTACATTTTCCTTGTTAAGGGTCTCTTTACAAACTCCCTGCTCGACCCCCTGAATCAGGAGCCGGTTTTTACGAACATAGGTAATCGTTTCGTTGTAACGTTCCAACTGGCGTTGTTTGCGTTCCTGTTCGTGGTCCTAATGGGCCTCCCGTTGGGTATAATCTCCGCGCTTAAGAGGAACACAACCACGGACATGGTTCTCAGGATAATAGCTTTGATATTCATCTCAACGCCAATCTACGTTATAGCCTACCTCTTCATATGGCTCTTCTTCATTCACTGGAACATGACGACACTCGCGGGAATTCCGCCGGGTCCGCCCCACAAGATAACACACATCCCCGTCATAGACGACATACTAACGCTCAACTGGGGCAACTTCGTCGAGCAGGTCAAGCGCTTCTGGCTTCCGGGCTTTACGCTTGGAATCGCCGCGGCGGGTGTCCTCATGAGGTTCACGAGGAACTCCTTCCTTGAGGCCTACAGCAGGGACAGCACGCTCTTCCTCAAAGCCAAGGGAGTTCCAAAGAGCAGGCTCTACAGGCACGTTCTCAAGAACGCCCTCGTCCCCGTCATAACAATCCTCGCCCTCCAGTTCGGAGGACTGCTCGCAGGAACGCCGATTACCGAGACCGTCTTCAACCTCCCCGGAATCGGTCGCTACGCGCTCCAGGCGATAATGTACCTCGACTTCCCTGCCTTAATAGGCGTGACCTTCCTCTACGCCATAGTCTTCGTTACCGCCAACCTCGTTGCAGACATCCTCTACGCGGTCATAGACCCGAGGGTGAGGTTCTGAGGTGGTTGCCATGGCCGATACCAATGTTGAGGAGTACGAGACGAGGGAAGAATACGAGATGGGCATACTTGACAGGTTCAGCGACAAGCTAATAGACGGCTTTGCGTCCCTTATGGACCACATCAAAAAGGACTGGAAGCGTAAGAATCAGTCCAGGATAAAGGAATGGAAGCTGATGGCCTACGCCATAAACCGCTCACCGCCGACGCTCTTAGGGCTCTTCATCGTTATCATCTACATTTTCATCGGAATCTTTGGCCCATATCTGGCCCCGTGGCCCTACGACTTCTTCCCCGTCAACTACAACTACTCCGCCCAACTCGCGCCTCCCGGCTCAACGTATTTCCTCAACGTGACGACGATAGAGAACGGCTACATAGTCCACTACACGACCCACATTCACTACCTCCTTGGCTCCGACACCTACGGAAGGGACCTCGTCAGCATCCTGCTCGCCGGTGCGAGGACGGCACTCGTGCTGGACATCTTCATCATCCTGATAGGCCCGACGATAGGCATAATCCTCGGCTTAATCTCCGGCTACTACGGCGGCAAGATTGACGAGCTCATAATGCGTATAACGGACATGTTCCTTGCCTTCCCTGGATTAATCCTCGCAATAGCCCTCTCCGCAGTTCTGCCCGGCAGGATTCAGAACTTCCTCAACGCACACGCATGGGCGCAAACCCTCGTGCTCAAGCTGTTCGCACTCCATCCAAGGGACGTTAACAACCTCGGAAAACTGCTGGCCGTCTTCGTTGCCCTTGTCATAGTCTGGTGGCCGGGTTACGCGAGGATAACGCGTGGTTCGACGCTGACCGAAAAGGAGAACCTCTACGTCGAAGCCGCCCGTGCTATAGGTCTGCCAACGAGGACGATACTCTTCAGGCACATTCTTCCTAACATCATCGGCCCGATACTGGTTATGATTACAATGGACTTCGGTGGAATCATCCTCACGGAGGCCGGTCTGAGCTTCCTTGGACTCGGTGCGGTTCCACCGATACCGGACTGGGGTAACCTCATCAACCAGGGCTCTCAGCAGTTCCCACAGGCGTGGTGGCTGGTCGCCTTCCCGGGAATAGTCATAGTCACCGTCGTCCTTGGCTGGAACCTCCTCGGCGATGGTTTGAGGGACATACTCGACCCGAGAACGAGGAGGAGCCTCGAGTTCAAGCTCAAGAAGAAGTCCACTGGAGGTGAGGCCAGTGCCTGAACCAATCATAGAGATTAGAAACCTCAGCGTTTACTTTTACACTTACGCGGGAGTGGTCAAGGCAATCGAGAACGTCTCATTCGACATATACCGCGGTGAAACCCTGGCACTGGTCGGCGAGACCGGCTGTGGAAAGAGCGTCACATCAAGGGCGATAACCAAGCTCATCGAGAGTCCGGGAAAGATAGTGAACGGACAGGTCATCTACCACCGCGACGACGGCTCAACCGTTGATTTGCTCAAGCTGAGCGATGAGGAAATCAGGGAAATCCGCGGTAACGAGATAGCCTACATATTCCAGGACCCGCACTCCTCCCTGGACCCGCTCTACACCGTCGGCTACCAGATTGGAGAAGCTATGGAGGTTCACGGAAAGGTCAAGAACATCAAGGAGGGCATAGCGAAGGCCGTTAACATACTCCGCGAGGTTCTAATTCCAGACCCGGAGAACAGGGTGAAGAACTATCCCCACGAGATGAGCGGTGGTATGAAGCAGAGGGTCGTCATAGGAATCGGAATCGCCAACAATCCACGCCTGCTCATAGCGGACGAGCCGACGACGGCCTTAGACGTCACGGTTCAGGCCCAGATACTCGAGCTACTCAACGAGCTGAAGAGGAAGTACAACGCGACCGTGCTCATGATAACCCACAACCTCGGTGTCGTTGCTGAGACGGCCCAGCGCGTCGTCGTCATGTACGCCGGGAAGGTCGTCGAGATAGGAACAGTCGACCAGATATTCCACAACCCGCTTCACCCCTACACCGCGGCGCTCCTCAGGGCCGTCCCGAACCCGCTCGGAAAGATAGAGAAGCTCGAGAGCATTCCGGGAACGGTGCCGAACCTCATAACGCCACCGAAGGGCTGTCGCTTCCACCCGAGGTGCCCGCTGGCCGAGGAGAGGTGCAGGAAAGAGGTTCCAGAGCTCAAGGAGATAGAGCCGGGCCACTTCGTGGCCTGCCACAGGTACTGAGGTGATGATGATGGAGCCAGTGCTCAAGGTTGAAAACCTCAAGAAGCACTTCCCGGTTAGGAGCCTCCTGAGAACGGTGGCGTGGGTTAAGGCCGTTGATGGCGTCAGCTTCGAGATTCAGCCCGGAGAAACCTTTGGACTCGTCGGCGAGAGCGGTTGTGGAAAGACCACCACGGGGAGGACAATCCTCAGGTTAATCGAGCCGACCGACGGAAAGATAACCTTCAAGGGCAGGGACGTGACCAAGCTCAAGGGCAAGGAGCTCCTCTGGTTCAGGAGGCACGCCCAGATAATGTTCCAGGACCCCTACTCGTCGCTCGACCCGAGGCAGACGGTCTTCAACATCATAATGGAGCCGGTCAAGTTCCACGGCATCGAGGTTGACGACCCGGAGGAGTTCGTGATTAGGCTCCTCGAGAGCGTCGGCCTCAACGAGATGCACCTCTATCGCTACCCCCACGAGTTCAGCGGTGGTCAGAGGCAGAGGATAGCGCTGGCGAAGATACTCGCCCTTCAGCCTGATTTCGTCGTCCTCGACGAGCCGACATCAGCTTTAGACGTTTCGGTGCAGGCGAACATACTCAACACCCTCAAGGACCTCCAGAGAAGGCACGGCTTCTCGTACCTTTTCATAAGCCACGACCTCGGTGTCGTTAAGTACATGAGCCACAAGATGGGCGTTATGTACCTTGGAAAGCTCGTCGAGGTCGGTCCAGCCGAGAAAATCTTCGAGAACCCACTCCATCCTTACACCCAGATGCTCCTCTCGGCCATACCAATTCCCGACCCGGAGCTGGCGAGAAAGAAGAAGAAAATGGAAATCAAAGGCGAGCCGCCGAGTCCGATTAACCCGCCGAAGGGGTGCCGCTTCCACCCGAGGTGCCCGCTCGCCAAAGCTGGCCTCTGCGACAAGCAGGAGCCTCCAATGGTTGAGGTGGAGACAGACCACTACGTCGCCTGCTGGCTGTACGCGAAGGCTTGAGCTCCCTTTCTTATTTCTTCCGTTAGAGTTATTTTTCTGAGAATGGCTGAATAGAACGCCGTTCTAAACGTTGGGTCCATCCTCAGAAGGTTGGTGTAGACCTTATCTGTTCCCCCGTCACCTACGACCTCGCCCCCTTCAAGCCACAGCCTGCGGTAGACAACTCCCTTCTCCCTCACCCTAACCTCGGTCAGCTCACTTTCTCCTTTTACTCCGAGGATTTTCCCAAGGAGCGCCAGTCCGAGTGTATTCTCACGCTCGACCTTGGCAAGCTCCTCATCTATTGCTATATGTCTGCCGTGACCTGTTGGAATTCCAAGTATTCTCCAGACGTTCCAGCGCCTCATGTGGCCGACTCTCTTCTCCCGAGCCTCGATGGATGCACCCTGCAGGACCGTATAAAGCTCTTTTAGGAGTTCTTCAACTGGCCTTCCCAGTAGAACGGGGAGGGGATTTGTTGCCTTGACTGCTCTGAGCGACCTAGCGTCCCTAACAAGCGTTACCTTCCTGGGGGTCAGAGAAACAAACTCCGTGAAGTATGCGTCAATGGCATAAGTGCCTCTTTCCCGGTCTTTCTTCCAGACTTCAAAAACAACGTACGGAACTTCCATACCCATCCCAAACCTATTTAACCGCTCCCTCAATAAGGATTGCGGTCGAAATGAAGGTTGACGAACTTCCCGTTGACGAGAGACTTAAGGCCGTCATCAAGGAGAGGGGAATAGAGGAGCTTTACCCACCGCAGGCTGAAGCCTTGAAGAGCGGTGTATTAGAAGGTAAAAACCTCGTTCTGGCAATCCCAACGGCGAGCGGAAAAACCCTCGTGAGCGAGATAGTCATGGTGAACAAGCTCCTCCGTGAGGGAGGCAAAGCCGTCTACCTCGTCCCCCTCAAGGCCCTCGCCGAGGAGAAGTACCGCGAGTTCAAGGAGTGGGAGAAGCTGGGCCTGAAGGTCGCGGCGACCACAGGAGATTACGACTCGACCGACGACTGGCTCGGGAGGTACGACATAATAGTTGCCACAGCTGAGAAGTTCGACTCCCTTCTCAGGCACGGCGCGAGGTGGATTGACGACGTTAAGCTCGTGGTTGCCGACGAGGTCCACCTAATCGGCTCCTACGACAGGGGTGCGACGCTCGAGATGATTCTAACGCACATGCTCGGCAGGGCGCAGATATTGGCCTTGAGCGCCACAGTCGGCAACGCGGAGGAGCTGGCTGAGTGGCTCGACGCTTCCCTCGTCGTCAGCGACTGGAGACCCGTTCAGCTGAGAAAAGGGGTTTTCCACCTCGGAACGCTCATCTGGGAGGACGGGAAGGTCCAGAGCTACCCCGAGAACTGGTACTCCCTCGTTACCGATGCCGTAAAGCGGGGCAAGGGTGCCTTAGTTTTCGTCAACACGAGGCGCTCGGCAGAGAAGGAAGCCCTGGCCCTCTCAAAGCTCGTATCGTCTTATCTGACCAAGCCCGAGAAGCGGGCGTTGGAAAGCCTCACCAGCCAGCTCGAGGACAACCCCACGAGCGAGAAGCTAAAGCGGGCCCTCAGGGGCGGCGTCGCCTTCCATCACGCTGGACTGAGCAGGGTTGAGAGAACCCTCATCGAGGACGCTTTCCGGGATGGACTGATTAAAGTCATAACAGCGACGCCGACCCTCTGTATGCACCCAGAAACGCCAGTAATAACAAAAAACGGCGTTAAAAAAGTAAGTGAGCTCAGTGAAAGAGATGAAGTCCTGACTCACAGCGGCAATTTTAAGAGAGTCATCTCCCCCATCAAACGGCCACATAAGGGCAGGATGCTTGTAATCAAAGCGAGAGGCACCCTTCCCGTGAGGATAACACCTGAGCATATGGTGTGGGTCGTTAAAAGAATCCGCCACAAGGCCCACTACTCCGATGGAAGGCAGGTGATATGGTGGGAGTTCAAGGGGCCGGAGTGGATAACCGCTCAAGAACTCAAGGAACTCGTTGAAAACAACAGGGACGAAAAGGTATCGTACATGCTCCTTCAGCCAATTCCAGAGCCGAAAGTTACGGTGGACAGAATTCCTCTGCGGAAACCGAGTTATGTCTCAAATCAGTTCGGAAAAACGGATAAATTGCATCCCTCTGTGAGGAGAACCCCCGAATTCTTACCACTAAACTTTGAAACTGCGAGGCTGTTAGGCCTGTGGATTGCCGAAGGTTCAACGTCTAAAACAGGTGCTATAAGCTTTGCTATTGGTACTCACGAAATAGAGATTACAGAATTCCTCGTTCAAACTATTAAAAAGTATTTCCCACATGCTAACGTTGTTGTGGAAGACCACGAGCGGAACAGGAGAACTGTCCGCTTCTGCAACAAGAGATTTGCAGAATGGCTCAGAGAGAACATCGGACACCAGGCCCATAAGAAGCGGATTCCCGACGTGCTTCTCTTTAACAGGAATCGAGAAGTTAGACTCGGCCTTCTGAGGGGCCTCATTGAGGGAGATGGCTACATTAAAAGAGACAACGGTGCCGGTAGGGTCAACTACATAAGCTATACCACAGTTTCTCCCACTTTAGCCTACCAGATTCAGCTCCTCATTGGCTCCCTTGGATATGTTTCTTCAATTTCGAGAAGCATACGCAAGTCGGGAATTGGGAAAACCAGAAAGCCAATTTACGAGGTCAAAATCAGCGGGCGCTCCTACTATATGTTGCTCGAAGAACTCGGTCTTGAGGTTCCTCCGAAAGGAAACAGGACCTACAACGTGAACACCATCTGGAACGGTTATCTTCTATTCAAAGTTCGCTCCGTTGAGGAAGAGTTTTACGAGGGAGAAGTCTACAACCTTGAAGTCGAGGACGATGAGAGCTACAGCGTCGGCTTTATTGTGCACAATTCAGCGGGTGTCAATCTCCCCTCATTTAGAGTAATAATCCGCGACACCAAGCGCTACGCCGGCTTCGGCTGGACGGATATTCCCGTTCTGGAAATCCAGCAGATGATGGGAAGGGCTGGAAGGCCGAGGTACGACAAATACGGCGAGGCGATAATAGTTGCCAGAACCGACGAGCCGGGCAAGCTTATGGAGCGCTACATTCGCGGAAAGCCTGAGAAGCTCTTCTCTATGCTCGCCAACGAGCAGGCCTTTAGGAGTCAGGTTTTAGCCTTAATTACCAACTTCGGAATCAAAAGCTTCCCCGAGCTCGTCCGCTTCCTTGAGAAAACCTTCTACGCCCACCAGAGGAAGGACTTGAGCTCGCTCGAGTACAAAGCCAAAGACGTGGTTTACTTCCTCATAGAGAACGAGTTCATCGACCTTGACCTCGACGACAGCTTCATGCCGTTGCCCTTCGGCAAGAGAACGTCTCAGCTCTACATAGACCCGCTCACGGCCAAGAAGTTCAAGGACGCCTTTCCGGCAATCGAGCGGAATCCGAACCCCTTCGGAATCTTCCAGCTCATAGCCTCAACGCCTGACATGGCAACCCTGAACGCGAGGAGGCGCGAGATGGAGGACTACCTCGACTTAGCTTACGAGCTCGAGGACAAGCTCTACGCGAGCATACCCTACTACGAGGACTCACGCTTCCAGGGCTTCCTCGGCCAGGTGAAGACGGCAAAGGTTCTCCTCGACTGGATTAACGAGGTTCCCGAGGCGAGGATTTACGAGACATATCTAATAGACCCCGGCGACCTCTACAGGCTCCTTGAGCTTGCCGACTGGCTCATGTATTCCCTCATCGAGCTCTACAAGCTCTTCGAGCCGAAGGAGGAAATCCTTAACTACCTCCGCGACCTGCACCTCCGCCTGAAGCACGGCGTTAGGGAAGAGCTCCTCGAACTCGTCAAAC
This sequence comes from Thermococcus prieurii, assembly GCF_054657655.1. Taxonomy (NCBI): domain Archaea; kingdom Methanobacteriati; phylum Methanobacteriota; class Thermococci; order Thermococcales; family Thermococcaceae; genus Thermococcus; species Thermococcus prieurii. The sequence goes on from NZ_BAAHYH010000001.1 coordinate 127,317, forward strand.
TTCCCAACATCGGAAGGAAGAGGGCAAGGGCTCTCTACAACGCCGGCTTCCGGAGCGTTGAGGCGATAGTGAACGCGAAGCCCGCTGAACTCCTCGAAGTCGAGGGAATAGGTGCCAAAATCCTCGACGGAATCTACCGCTACCTTGGAATCGAGAAAAGAGTGACCGAAGAAAAGCCGAAGAGAAAGGGAACGCTGGAGGACTTTCTTCGGTGAGGGTTATCTTTTTAAATCCCATTCGAGCTACTCGGGGTGGGCTCAATGATAGTAATAGTCACCGGAATGCCCGGTTCTGGAAAGAGCAGGATCGTGAAGGAGTTCGAGAAGAGGGGATTTCCAAGCGTTTCTCTCGGCGACATCGTCCGCGAGGAGACGGTAAAGCGGGGCCTCGAGCTCACGAAGGAAAACGTCGCCAAGGTGAGTATACGGCTGAGGCAGGAACTCGGCCAGAACGCCGTTGCCAAGCTCGCGGTCGAGAAGGTGAGGGCCCTTCTGGAGGAGAGCCCGTTAGTGGTCATAGACGGCGTCCGTTCCCTCGACGAGGTGGGAACCTTCAGAGGAGCCTTTCCCGGGGAGAAAATCGTCATCGTCGCGGTCCACACACCGCCGAAGCTCCGCTTCGAGAGGCTGAAGGCTAGGGGGAGGCACGACGACCCCCAGAGCTGGGAGGACTTCGAGGAGAGGGACTGGAAGGAGCTCCGCTTTGGAATCGGTGGTGTTATAGCGATGGCAGATTACATGCTGATAAACGACGGGAGCAAGGAGGAGTACGAGGAGAAGGTAGAGACCCTCATTGAGGACATCACGCGCGAACTCAAGAAGGGTCAGAACGGTTGACTTTATAAGTCCTCCCTCGACATTAGGCCCGGTGGGAGCATGGAGGAGCTGTTTGAGGAAGTCGAGCTTGAGGCGTACGTTTACCCGACCGAAAGCCTTGAGAAGGTAAAGAAGGCTATGCTGAACCTCGTGCCGGATTTGGAGTTCGAGGCCTTTGACCGGGGCGATTACGTAATCCTCACCGGAAAGACGAGGAGCAGGAAAGCGCTGAGCAGGCTCTACGAGCTGTTCCGCGGGCAGGCGATACTCGACACCGCGCGCTCCTTCCTCGAGGAGGGCTACTTCGGTGAGGAGATAATCGTCAAGGTGAACAAGCAGGCCGCTTACGCGGGAGTGGTGAACTTCAACGAGGAGTCCCCGTTAGGCCCGATAACGATAATAATCCGCACGAAGAACCCGAGGAAGCTCATGAAGTGGCTCGCCCCGAGGACAAAGGACGGCGTGCCGATTGAGTGATACCTCGACAAATGCGGTTCTTCACAATTTTTTGGCTCGCTTTGGCCTTCCTTTGGGGAATACCCTTACAGGTCCGCCCCGGAAATCGATTTTTGTGGTTATGTAGACGTAACTTATTGGAATGATTTTGTTGGTCTGTGTAACGAGATATTTTCGGACAGTCTTAATGATGCATTCCCGCGCCTAAACGACCGTAAAACCTGCTTAAATTGGATTGTTTTTGGGACAGACGCAGGATAGCCGTTGGACAACCCAACAGAGGTCAGTAACACCCCGGGAAATCGCGGTAAGGTATTCCACTGACTGAGGGAAGCACCAATCAGGGTTGTTCGCGCTTGTGGGAGTGCCCATCAAGCGGTTTGGACAAGCCACAAAGGGTCCGGGTTAAAGCCCGATTTCCAGAAATGCTTAAATATTAGAAGGTCCGTCTTTCTCTGTTGGGCGAAAGGGCGAGTTTCGCGCCTTGTTGCAATAAGACTCGAGGAGAATTGAAAGCACTAAGTCATCGTCGTCGTCTTTCTTGCCGACCGACTGTTGCAATAAGACTCGAGGAGAATTGAAAGAACTAAGTATTACTCCAGGACCGGCGTTGTGGTCGGCAGTTGCAATAAGACTCGAGGAGAATTGAAAGTAAGCCCAAAAAAGTCAAATCATAGCCCTCCTGCTTGAGTTGCAATAAGACTCGAGGAGAATTGAAAGCTCGCTATTACTACACTGAATTTGAGGACAGGGACGAGTTGCAATAAGACTCGAGGAGAATTGAAAGGGGGACAGATGGGGATGGTAGGGCTCCGTGGGGAGTCGTTGCAATAAGACTCGAAGAGAATTGAAAGTCATTTCCGAGTCTATCATCTCGTGTATCTCTATGCGTTGCAATAAGACTCAAGGAGAATTGAAAGGAATGGGAAGTCGTGCTCTTATACTCGTAAAGAGGGTTGCAATAAGACTCAAAGAGAATTAGAAAAGAAAACCCGCTCACTCTCTCCCCTTCCGCCTTCCCCATCCGAGCCTTGCGGTCAGGATTTTCTCGCTGGCGAAGACCCTCGCGGTTACGTAGAGCGTTGCACCGGCGACGATGGCGAGGTAGGCTATACTCGCGCCGAGGGCCGTGTAGTCCTTCGCTATGAGGTAGCGGTAGTCCACGACAGGGTGAGTGAAGGGGCTGGCGAGCAGGAGGTACTTCCAGAGTGCCGGGAGCTGGCTGATATCAACGAACATCAGAATGAACGACGGGAAGGCGAGTGGCAGTATAATCGAGCTGACCACCGTGTTGGCGCTCTGAACGTCCTCGGCGAAAACCGCGAGGAGCATCGCAAGGCTCAGCGAAAAGGCTATCGTCAGGAAGACGACGATGCCGAAGAGTGCCATGCCTGTTGGTGTTATCGAGAGGCCGAGTTCACTCAGCGAAACGCCAGTCTGGGTTCCGAAACCCGCCATGTACTGCTTGAGGCCAATCATGTAAGCTAAGGCCGCTATGACGCCCATAACCGCCGTTCCCGTTATCTTCGATGCCACAATAGTCGTCCTTCTCACCGGGAGCGTCAGGAGCGTCTCAAGGGTTTTGTTCTCCTTTTCGCTCGCCACAGCCCCCGCCGACATCTGGGACGTTATCATGACCATCAGGAAGACTATGAGGGGCAGTCCGTAGGATTGGGAAGCCAGGACCTGCGAGACAACCGTTGGGGGAGCGTCAACGATTCTACCGAGCAGGTAAGACTTGCTCTCCGCCCTTATCGGATGCAGAACCGCGTCCGGGTTCTTCGCGCCGAGTTCCTGAACCTTGAGCTTTGCTATCTCCTCCGAGAGAACGTTTATCACGGCGTTAATCCTGCCCTCGCTCACGCTCTCTCTCATTCCCGAGCCAATCTCCTTGAAGACCCCGTATATCTGGACCGTCGCCACTTCATCGGACTCAATGCTCTCGCTGAAGTTATGAGGAATCACGACCAGAACGTTTTGGTTCTCCTGGAGTGCCTTTCTCAGGGCGTCGTCAACCGAACCCGCGCTTATGACGGTTACCGTGACGTTGGGGGTGACGTTTAGGGCCTTTATCAGCAACTCGCCGTACTTTCCATCGTCGAAGTTGACTATCGCCACGTGCGTTTCCTTCGTCGCGCTTTCAAAACCGAACTGCATCATCTTTCCAAGGGCGGGGTAGACGATAAGGGGCACGATTATAAGGCCGAAAATCAGCTTTCTGTCCCGCATCAGGTTCTTTATCTCCTTCTTGGCCATGACAATGAAATCGCTCATGAGCCCTCACCTCCGACCGGCTCCGGAATGCTCACGCCGATGGCCCTCATGAAGACCTCCTCAAGGTTCTCGGCGTTGTATTTTTCTTTCAGCTCCTCCGGCGTACCAATCTCGACGATTCTTCCGCCGGCAATCATGGCAACGCGGTCGCAGAGGAACTCGACTTCGAGCATGTTGTGGCTCGAAATAAGGAACGTCGTTCCTTTGCTCCTCGCGAAGCGCCTTATCGTCTTCCTTATCTCGTAGGCGTTCACTATGTCGAGCCCGCTCGCCGGCTCGTCGAGGATGGCTAACTTCGGCCTCACCATGAGGGCCCTCGCTATCAACAGCTTGCGCGTCATTCCCTTGGAGTAAGTTGAAACCTTGTCGTCGAGCCTCTCCCCGAGGCCGGAGAGCTCAACACCCAGCGTAAGCATCTCCCGGGCTTTCCGCTCGTCTTTGGCGTAGAGCCTTGCCATGAACTCCAGGTACTCCCTCCCGGTGAGGTTCTTGTACGCTCCGGCCTCCTCGGGCAGGTAGCTGATTAGTGCCCTGACCCTGTCGGCTTCCTTGACGACGTCATAGCCCGCTATTTTCGCCGTCCCGCCGGTTGGCTTCAGGAGCGTTGCGAGGATTTTGAGGGTCGTGCTCTTTCCCGCTCCGTTCGGCCCGATGAGACCGAAGATTTCGCCCTCTCGGATGGAGAAGCTCACACCCTTGAGGGCCTTTACCTTTCCATAATCCTTCTCAAGGTTCTCAACCTCAACGAGCATTTTCATCACCCTCGTAGATGAAGATGTCCTCGATTTTAACGCCGAAGAATCGCGCTATCTTGAAGGCCAGCCTTAGGGAGGGGTCGTATTTCCCTTTCTCAATCGCAATAACCGTCTGCCTCGTAACCCCTAAGGCCCTTGCGAGCTCTTCTTGAGTTAGCCCTTTCGCCTCCCTAAGCTCGCGCAACCTGTTGTGCATCACATCACCCTCTCGTAGTAAGCTTTCAGAATTGCTGCGGCCAAAACGCCTGCAAGCAGGGGCAAAATGAGCCACTTAGAAAGCAGAACTGCCGTTTCGTAGTCGTGGCCAATAAGCCATATCAGCTCGTAGCCGAAGACCACGAGACCAATCCCCATTCCGTTGTAGAGGCTCTTCAGGGTTAGCAGCTCTGTCCTCTCGTCGGTTACTGGTTCCCTTTTGTTGTACACCCTCAGGAGGAGCCACGCCCCGAGCCATGTGATTGTGAAGAAGAGCCAGCTCAGGTAGGTGTTTATCCCGGAATAGTAGCTCATCAGCAACATAGTCGCGAAGAGAAACAGGAAGTGGATTGTTTTGAACCCCATTCACATCACCCGCGAGTAGTAGTGCCTCATGCACAGCTTGAGGACAGACGTTAAAACCATCAGGGCAAGGGCGAGGTAGTAGGCGCTCCTCAGGCCCGGCTCCCTCTCGGAGAGAACCGAAAGGACCACTACGGAAAATGCCATTGCCAGCACGACCCCCTGGAGAGTTCTCCGCGAGGCGGCCTCCTCGATGCGGAGTGTTCTTTCATCGCTTATGACTTCACCGCGTTTTTGGAGCCACTCCGCGTAGAGGAACGAAGATGCAATTGAAGCCGCTAGAACTCCGAAGGCCAGAAGAACACTTCCCTTCCACAGTGCGAGGCTCAGCAGGAGGGCCGTTGTTGTGGGGATTGCGTATCCAATGAGCTTCCACCTATCCATGCTCCCACCATGTAAAGTTTCCTTTACGTAAAGCTTCCTTTACGTCCTTATAAGGCTTTCCCCTCAAAGCTTTTAAAGGTGGAGCGAAAACTCACTTCCGCGCGGGGGTAGCCGAGCCTGGCCAAAGGCGCGGGATTTAGGGTCCCGTCCCGCAGGGGTTCCCGGGTTCAAATCCCGGCCCCCGCACCATAACGAAAGACAAGGGGGCTCCGCCCCCTTATCTCTCTGTACTCTCAAACCCCCGGAGTGGGGCTTCGCCCCACAACCCCGTTTTCTCTTAAAACTCCGGGGGGCTAACGCCCCCACACCCCCTAATAGCTTTTTCTGACGAAAACGCTGGCGGAGAAACTTTTCTGGTGAAAAGTTTCATCAAAGTTCGTGATTCCCTTGTTGAAAAAAGCCTAATTCTTTGAGTGGATTTCTTTTTGGGTTGCTCCTTTGAAGGGGTGAATTCCTTTAAAAGCGCCTTTTAAGTGGGTTCACGTCTTTAGCGCTCCAAAGGAGCGCGGGTAAATGGAACCCGCGTGGAAGGCCTTAATCCAAATGAATTCAAACTTCCAACGGCGGGCTTGGTTTTGAAATCCTATTATGCTGGAGCTTTAAAGAAGAATCACGAGCTTTTGGTGAAGCTTTTTTCAAAAGCTTCCTTCGCAAGCGCTGGCGGAAGATGATGTGCCTTTTTGAAGTATTCATTTCTGAGTGGGTTTCTCATTCACTTGCTTTTAGGCGAGTGTTCCATTCTTTAAACGGCGTCCTTCGGACGCCAATGACAAAGTTGGAACTGCTTGAAAAGCCTTGTTTGGTGGTAAACCCGGTCTAAACTTGCACTCGGTCAGTGCACGACTGACTTTTTGCTTTTTGAGAAGAAGGGCGTTCTTTTCGCCAGCCTTTCTCAAAGGCTGAGCGCGAAGTTTGACCAAGGTTCGTGATTCTTCTCTAAGAATGAAATTTTAAGGAGTTTGTACTCTTAAGTGGCAGTACTCTCAAGGAATTCTCTTTAAAAGGAGTTATTTAGGAGGGGTTTCTCTAGGAGGCGCTCCTTCGGAGCGCGGGGAAATGTAAACCCGCGTGAGAAAGCTTCCAAAATTTAGGAATTCGCCACACTACAAGAGCCCATTAAAAGCGCAAACACTCTCAACGGAGCCCCTACAAAAAGAATCACAAACTTTGATGAAACTTTGCCGGGCAAAGTTTCTTTGGTGAAGCTTTTCCAAAAGCTTCAGCGCTGGCGGAAGATGCGTGCCTTTCTAAGAATTGGCAAGTTCTGAGATGGGTTTCTACTCAACTTGCCCTTTGGTGAGTGTTTCACTCTGAAAAAGCGCCCAGAGGGCACCGATAAAAATGTGAAACTGCTTGAAAAATGTTTGTTTGGGGGATTAAACCCCTTTCAAAGTTTTGATTGATTATTGCACGACTGTTTTCTGCTCTTTGGCTAGAAGGAGCATTTCTTTCGCCAGCCTTTCTCAAAGGCTGTTGCAAAGTTTCTTGGTGAAGCTTTTGGGAAAAAGCTTGCTTGGGGGGTTCGCTTTGAGAAGATGTTATCCAATGCTGGAAAAAGTTGGATTAAAGGCCAATATCAGTCCCCGATGAGCCTCGCGTGCTCCTGCTTGATACAGCGGTGGGCGACGGCGATAAGGCCGGACTCTTTGGCCCTTCTGAAGGCTTCCCGGTCATAGGTCCCGAACTGGAACCAGACAACTTTCGCGCCCCTCTTTATCGCCTGCTCAACGTAGTCCTTCGTGAACTCCGGCCTTACGAAGAGGTCAACTATCTCGACCTCGTTGGGAATGTCGAGGACGCTCGGGTAGCACTTCCGCCCGAGAACCTCGGAGTAGCGGGGATTAACGGGATAGACCTCGTAGCCCTTCTCGATGAGGTAGCACATGACCTCATTCGCGTCGCGCTCGGGCTTCGGAGAAGCTCCAACGAGGGCTATCTTCCGGTACTTCGTCAGAATCTCCCTCACGTCATCGTCGGTCAGCCTGTCAACGGGCATTATCCTAACCATCGTATCACCACCATAGGTTTGGGAAGGGGTTTAAAGCGTTGGCGGGAACCTCTACCGATGGGCCATGCTCTACGAGGAAACGCTCTATTCCAAGTGGATAATCGCCCTGCTCGTCCCTCCGATAATAGGTATGTCAATCGGCCTCTACGAGAGCTTCGCCACCGGCCAGGGCGTCCTCATAATGACCGTTGCAACGGCCCTCACGATAGCGGTAATCCTTGAGGCGATGGCCTTCCGCGTGAGGGTTTACGAGGAGGGAATATTTCTCAGCGGTTTCCTCGGCCTCTTCATCAGAAAAACCATTAGGATTGACGAAATCGAGTGGTTCGCGGTCAGGGAAGGCTGGACGAGCTGCCCGGCGAAGATTCACTTCACCCTGCCGGCGAGGGCCTGCGTCTATCTCAAGAGGCGGAAGGGCTGGGACGTCTCGTTCTCGACCAACCGCCCGGAGGAGCTCACCGAGGTTCTTCGCTCGCTGGGGGTTCAACGAGGAGCTTAGTCCCCTCAACTCCCACGACCCTCACTTTCTCGCCCCTCCTCGCCGTCCCGTGAAGGCATTTCGCGCGCCAGAACTCACCGTCGAGCTTCACGAGGCCCTCGGGCGAGAGGTCCTCCACGACAATAGCGGTTCTGCCGACAAGCGATTCTGGCCCCGTCTGGGGCCGTTTTTCGAGCCCGCCTCCGAGCACGTACGGAGCTATCAGAACGTCCTTGACGAGGAGGATTCCCAGAATCAATCCCGTGACGAGGGCCGGCACTTCTATTCCCAGGGCTGGAAGAACGGCGAGCAGAACTATGGCAACGATTATCTCGTCCGCCATTAGCGCGATGAATTTAAGGATTCTTCCAATCACTCCCTTCCCTCCAGCCATCTCCATCCCTCGTTGACCTCAACTACCCCCCACCAGCGCTTCAATTCCCGTCTGGCCGTTTTGTAGTCAGGATAAAATCCCCCCACGAGCCTCCAGAAAGCCCTGGAGTGGTCGAGGTAGCGTAGATGCGCCATCTCGTGGATTACGACGTACTCAATCAGCCTCTCGGGTAAGGCCGCGAGGCGGAGGTTGAAGCTCAGGTTTCCCCTGCTCGAACAGCTCGCCCACTTCGTCCGCTGGTTTCTGATGTAGATTTTGCCCGGGGAAACACACATCAGGACGGAGTAGAGGGCGACGAGCGCTGTTACCCTGTCCCGCAGGAGCTCCTTCAGGGCCTTTCGCGCCCGCTCGCGCTCGGCCGGGAGGATTAGCTTCTCGTCCCTGCACTCAACTTCCCGAACGTTCCCCAGCTCGAGCCGGTAGAACTCGCCGAAGAACGGGAAGCCCCTCGACGATTCCCTCCTGACCTCCTCGAGCTCCCTCAGCCTGTTGCTCAGCCACCTCTCGTGCTTTTTGATGAAGGCATTTACGTCAAAGCCCTTCGGCGCCGTCACGACGATTCTCCCGTCGGGCTTGACTTCGAGCCTCGCATAGCGGACGGGCCTGTGGCGAACCTCGACTTCCATGCGACCACCTTATTAAGGTGTAGTCACTACCCGTGCTTATGAAGGTTGAGGTAATAAAGCGGAAGGCCAAATCCATCTACACGCGCTCGCGGATTCCCGGCGTTTCTTGGAGCGTCAACCAGTACGTTGGCTGCTCCTTCGCCTGCCCATACTGCTACGCTAGGAGCATCGTTCGTGAGTTCAGGGGGAAGGAATGGGGGAGCTGGGTGATGGCTAAAATCAACGCGCCTGAACTTGCGAGGAAGCACGTGAAGGGGAAGGTCGTGATGTCAACCGTCAGCGACCCCTACCAGCCGGTTGAAGCCGGGCTGAAGCTCACCCGCTCGACGCTCCGCTTCATGGACAAGAGGAACGAGCTCTCAATACTCACCAAATCGCCCCTCGTGACGAGAGACATCGACCTCTTAAGCTCTTCCGCTCGATTGAGGTCGGCTTAACTCTCAACTCCTTTGAGGGTCGTGAAAAAACCGTACTCGAACCGTTGACACCGGTTATGAAAGCCCGCTTCAACGCCCTCCAACGGCTCCATGATGAAGGAATAAGAACGTACGCCTTCGTCAGCCCGATAATACCGGGGGTTACAGACGTCTCGGGGATTGTGGAGGAGACAAGAGGTTTTGTCGATTACTACTTCTTCGAGGTGCTAAACCTCCGAAAGGCCGGGAATGAATTTCGAGAGACGCTCCACTCCGAGTTTCCAGAGAGCTACAGCGTTCTAACCAGCGAGGGGCTTTTCAGGGTTTTCATCTCGGAGCTCCGCGACGAGGTTCGCTCGCTGGGGATAAAAACGGAGGGCATAGAGGCGCACTTTAGAGGTTGGGGGTTTGTGCGGGTTTAATCACCACGTCAGCGACAGCAGGGGCTCGCCGTAGGCGAGCCACAGGAGGAGGGCAGTCGTGAACGGAACCGTAAACTCGTCGTAGGCCGAGCGGAGGGGAAGGCTCTCAAGGACAGTGGCGACGAGGGCGACGCCGGCGATGAGGCTCCAGCTTGGGTCGAGCGAGAGAACCCTGTGGGCACCCCAGAGGGCCAGAACTGAAACAATGAACATCGTTGCGCTTCCGATTAGGGTCTTCCGCGGGTTCCAGGGAATCCTCGGTCCGCCGAGGGCCTGTCCGGCTATGGCGTTGAAGCAGTCGCCGAAGGTCGAGACCCATAGGGCCGAGAGCGCCATGAGCTTTGGAAAGACCGTGCAGATAATCCCCATCGTCACCCAGAAGAGGAAGCTCCCGAGGAAGTTGTCGCGCTCGTCTTCCCTCGCCATCGTTCGGTAACTGAGGTCCGCTACCGGAACGGTGAACTTCCAGCCCCGGAGGAGCTTGAGGTGCTGGAGCGTGTAGAGGAAAGCCAACGACCAGACGACGAGCAGGGTAACCCATCTCGGTGTGAAGAGTATTATCGGAGCGCCGAGGATTCCCGGTGAAACGTGCCAGAGCTTTCTTACAAGCTCCCTTCTGCTCAAGCCCATTGATTGCACCCTAACATCATCGGAGTGGGAGTATTTATCGGTTTTCCCCGGGAGCTCCAACAACCGCTATGACCATCGAGTTCACGTTCGTTCCGGTTGGGCCCGTCTTGAGGAGCGCGCCGATCCTTTTGAGCGCGCGGTAGCTCTCGTGGTTCTGGAGGGCCTCCTCAACGTCAACACCCGCTTCCTCAAGCCTCTTTAAGGTCTCCCCGTCCACGATTCCTCCCGCTACATCTGTCGGTCCGTCGGTTCCATCGGTGTCGAAGGTAACAACGGTAACGTTGAGACCCGCTATCTTTCGGGCAATGCTCAGTGCGAACTCCTGATTAGGTCCACCGAGGCCCTTCGCGTCCCCGACGGTCACCGTCCATTCGCCCCCGAAGACGAGGACGGCGGCTTTTTAACGGGCCTGTCCCGCTTTGCTACCTCCTCTATTATCGAGCCGACCGCCAAAGCGACCTCTTTAGCTTCGCCTTCGAGCGTAGTCGTCATCACCGTCGAGTTGAAGCCGAGCTCTTCAGCTTTCCTTGCGACGGCCTCGCAGGCCCTCGCATTGCCTGCGATTATGAAGTTGTGGACGTTGTCGAGTTCCTTCGGCGTTTCTTCTATTTCCCCGCGCATGCCCCGCTCGATGACTCTTCTCACGCTCTCTGGGACTCTATCCCAGATTCCGCGCCTTACAAGGACTTCGTAGGCATCTCGGTAAGTTGTCGGGTCCGGCACGGTTGGGCCCGATGCTATGAAGCTCGGGTCGTCACCAACGACGTCCGACACGAGCAGGCCGATTACGGTTCCCTTCACAGCCTTTGCCAGCCTTCCGCCCTTGACCTTAGATATATGCTTTCTGACGGTGTTGATTTCCCTTATCGTTGCCCCGCTCCTGAGTAGGAGCTCGTTCGTCCTGATGAGGTCTTCGAGGCTTATTCCTTCTGCCGGATAAACGAAGAGTGCGCTTCCGCCTCCGGAGATGAGGGTCAGAAGGATATCGTCTCTGCCAACATTCTCCGCGAGCTCAAGGCCCAGCTTTCCGGCCAACAGGGAGTTCCCGTCCGGAATCGGGTGGCCCGCTTCGATTATCTTCGCTTCAATTCCATCGCAATCCATAGCATAGCCGTGCTTCGTAACTATCAGCGCGTCCCTTACCCGCTCACCCGGGATGGTCTCAAAGACCGCCCTCGCCATTCTGCAGGAGGCCTTTCCTATGGCGAGGACGTAAACCCTGCCCTTCACTTCGAACTCTCTGCCCAGAACGGTGAGCTTCCTTCCATCAAAATTGAGGCTCCGCTTCACCGAGAAGTAAGGGTCGGCCAAGCGTATGGCAGTTCGAACGAGTTCAAGGGCGACTTCCCTCATGGGATAAAATTGATAGGGAAGCCTTAAAAATCAGTCGAGCATCGCCAGAATCTTGTCGACCTCGTTCGAGACCTCGACGTCGAAGAGGTGTATCGTCGGCAGGAGCCACCAGAGGCGGTAGTTGTGGGTCTTGTCTTCTTCGCCGTAGTACTGGAAGACGAACCTTCCGAAGCCGGTCAGGTCGCGGTGGACGTCCCTGACCTCCCTCAGAACCCTCCTCACCTTCGGCGGATACTCCTTGAAAGGTAGCGGAAGGCTCTTCACGAAGACGTTGTCCTTGAAGAAGTCCGTGGTCAGGCCGACACTGCCAACGTGCTTCTCAAGCTGGTTGAACTTCTTGGCCGTCCAGAAGCGGTGCAGGATTAGCCTCGGGTCCTCCTTGGCGAGCGGGTAGTTGGCTTCCTCCGTATCGAGCCAGAACTCAAGGTAGGGCTGACCGCGCTCTATGACGATTCTCGCCAAAAGCCTTGCGTTCTTCGGTATCTCCCTCTGGGTCTCGCTGATGTGGTACTCCCTGCCGTCCTGCGTGTAGGTCTCGCCCTCCTCGTGGGTTCCCGTCCTTGAGACGAAGTAGGCCTCCTTTCCGTCTATCGTTCCGAGGTGCAGGTCGTAACCCCACGCCTTCAGGTCCTTGAACTTGAACCTCCTCTCGGCCGGAACGACTCCGGTGTTCTCGACTATGTAGTAGCCCTCGAGCATTTTCTTCACCTCAAGTAAATAAAAGAGTTGAAGCTTTTAAGCTTTTTCCTCGATTATGAGCTCGACCGTGACAATGGTTTCGGGGTTCCTGAGGAGCTCGACGAGCTCCCGCTTTATGTCCCTCGCGGACTTAGTAGCTTTTATCGCGAGGGTTCTGGCGTCTATGTAGTCGCTCTTCCTTACCACCATCGAAACCGGGCTTTCGAGCTTCAGCTCCGGGCTTCCATATGCGGTGAGCTCATCGGAAAGGTTTCCGGCGCGTATGACCACGCGGAGCCTCGCGCCCCTCCTGAGGGCACTCTTGAACTCCTCGCTCAGGTCGCTCAAAGCCCTGTCGGCGGAAACGCAGATTATGCAGTCTCCCCGGGGCGTTAGAAAGTCCTCGGTCGTTATCTCGAGCGTCGAGCGGTGAGTTGCCCTTACGTTCTCGTGCCCCCTGCAGTGGATTACCTCCCTCAGCATGGGTTGAGCTTTTCGTGGCACTATAAAACCCTTGGGTTTCCGGCGGTGTGGGAAAACTTTTAAAAGATGCCCTTGATTTGAGATACGGCCACAGGGTCAGGTTAGAGGTGATGGAAATGGGGAACATAAAGCAGACCTTCATCAAGAGGACCGCTCGCGAGCTCTTTGACAGGTATCCGGACAAGTTCACCAGGGACTTCGAGCACAACAAGAAGATGGTTCAGGAGCTCACCAACGTCACGAGCAAGACCATCAGAAACAGGATTGCCGGTTACATAACCAGGCTCGTCAGGATGAAGGAAGAGGGCAAGATACTTTAACGGCCCTCTTTATTCTCTATCCGCTTCCTAAAAGTCGTTCAGGTCTTCCACTATCTTCCTCGGAAGCCTCGGACCGAACTCGCGCATGAGCCTCTCGAATTCCCTCTCGTTCTCCTGGGCTATCCTCCTGAGGAGGTTCTCTATGTAGGTCTCTATGAGCAGTCTGACCTCTTCGAGCTCTTGCTTGGTTCTCAGGACCTCGTCAACGCGCCTCTCTATCTCGCCGAGGAACTGGAGGAGCTCCCCTATCTTCGTCTCAACGGGCTCTGTTGATTTTATGAGCTGTCTCGCCTGGGCGTATTCAGCGGTTTGCCTCGGCTTCTTCGGCTCGTACATCTCGGTGCCGAACGTGTAGGGGGTAAGCAGTACCTCAAGCCTGAAACCGCGCTTTATGGTGTAGTACTTCCTCGGCCTTCCTCGCGGTATCTTTTCCGTTCGGCCCTCAATGAGTCCTGCCTTTTCGAGGATTCTCAGGTGCTCAAGGACGGCTTTCTGTCCGACTCCGAGTTCCTGACTCAGCTCGCTGACGAAGTATGGTCTCTTGGTGAGAAGGATGAGAATCCTTCGCCTGGTTTCGTTTCCGAGTATGTCGAGCAGTTTTCCCATCTCGCCCGATTCCATGCTCTCACCCCCTTTCCCTAACTTGAAGTTAGAAAATATCCTTTAAACCTTTTTCGGTTTAAAAGCTGAATTTAAAAACCCACCTTATCCTATGTAAACCAAGGTGGTTGAGATGTTCGAGGCAAAACTCGTCTGCACCCACTGCGGTGCCGAATACCCGCTCGCTTCCGGAATCTACAAATGCCCCAAGTGTGGCGCTCCGCTCGATGTTACCTACCACTACGACGACATAGCGAACCTAATTGAGGACGACGACCCCTGGTTCAGGGAGAGCCCGCACGTCTGGAAGTACTGGATGTTCCTTCCGGTTTCGAACCTCAAGAGAATCGTCACGCTCAACGAGGGCGGAACGAGGCTTTACAGGCTCAAACGCCTTGAGGAGAAGCTCGGCTTTGGAAAGCTCTACGTCAAGTACGAGGGCGAGAACCCGACGGGAGCCTTCAAGGACAGGGGTTCGAGCGTCGAGATAACCAAGGCCCTGGAATTCCACGCGAGGAAGGTTATAGTGGCATCGACAGGCAACATGGCGGCGAGCGTTTCCGCCTACGGCGCCAAAGCCGGACTCGAGGTTACCATTGTCGTCCCCGAAGGAACGCCCGGGGAGAAGCTCACTCAGGCGAAGATGTACGGGGCGAAGGTCGAGGTCTTCGGGAAGACCTACGATGAAGCTTTGGCGGAGGCCGAGCGGAAGGCTATGGAGGAGGACTACTACCTGACGGGCAACTACCACTACCGCGTCGAGGGGCAGAAGACGACAGGCTTCGAAATCCTCGACCAGCTCCGCTACAACGTCCCGGACTGGATTATCGTTCCGATAGGGGCCGGAACCCACCTTCGCGCCATCTGGAAGGGCATCAAGGAGTTCCACAGGGTCGGCCTCGTTGAGGACCTGCCGAGGATTGCCGGGGCACAGATAGAGGGCTACGACGCGATAGTGAGGGCCTGGAAGACGGGCAAGCCGATTGAGAAGGTCCAGAAGAAGGTTCCGACGATAGCGAGTGCCATAGCGGTTAAAAAACCTGTCGACGGCGAGAACGTGATAAGGGCCGTGAGGGAAAGCGACGGCCACCTTGACACGGTCACCAACAGTGAGACGGCGGAGGCCGGCATGCTCCTCGGAAGGGAGGGAATCTTCGTCGAGCCGTCCTCGGCAACGGCCCTCGCCCTCGCCAAGAAGATGCGTGAGGAGGGAGTAATAGACAAAGACGAAACCGTGGTTGTAGTTGCAACCGGACACGGCCTCAAGGACGTGAAGACGTGGGAGAGGGTTCTCTCAGGGGACTTCGTGATGTAACCTGCACCTCGCCTCGTAGCTTTCCTTTCCTCCCACCATTATTACCGGCGAGTCCCTTGGGGCCGGCTTTCCGTCTATCGGCCTCTGACTTCTCGTCGCCGGCCTTCCGCAGACCGTGCAAACTGCAGTAAGGTAAACTATGTTGTCTGCCCTGACGGGGAGCCCCTTCATTACGGGAAACGGTTCGGCCTTGAAGTCGAGGTTCAGACCGCTTGCTATGACGTAAACGCCATCGTCGGCGAGTTCGTTGAGCGTGTCAACGATACCCATCGGAAAGAACTGAACCTCATTGTAGTATGCAAGGAGGCGTTTATAGGAACTTTGAATTGAATTCCATCCGGTAATGAAGAGTAGAGTTTAGAGGGATAACTCAAGAAACTCATCGAGGTATCTATCTAATATAGACTTGATTTCTCCTTTGGAATAGTTAGGCTTTAGTTTGTGAACCTTATCCACAAGCACGTCTCTATCTGTAATACCCTGTTCATATAGGTAAATTGCAGTAGCTAAAATCGAGAGTTCTCTGGTGTTAAGTTTTCCAAAGCCTTCAAGTATTTTATCTATGGCTTGAGTGTTAATATTGCGTTCTGTTAAAATAATGCCCTTTGTATCTTCAGGTAAGATCCTGTATCCATAATATCCACTACCATAGTCAATCCATTCGATCCGCACGGTACCATCATGTTTCAAATATGTTAAATCCAAGTCCACAACAGACGAATACGGACCAAAATGATAAAGTTGGTAATCTGGCACATCAACTATCTTTTTCACAGTTAACAGATACATTAACTTTTGGAATTTGGTCTTCCCGAGAGGTATCCCATCCTGGGCAAGCTTCGAAATTAAATATTGCTCCACTAACAATCTTTTTTTAACCATCCTACGTCCCCCCATTAATTCTACAAATGCATAGAGGATATTTAAGACTTTTCTTTTTGACGCTTAGTGATATCACTCACAATATTTTTAGCGGCGGTCACATAATTAGGATCCACATATATATTAATCTTTTGAAAGTGAAGTTCGCTTAATTTTAAAACAAGGGGTGAATACATTGAAAGGGGGTATAACTCATCTTTTTTCATCCCCATGATATAAATCTCTTCTCCACGCTCTTGCTTGTACCATCCCCGAGACCCCGAATATTTAAAATATTTAATATTCCTTTCCTGAAGTTTTGTTTCAATTTTCTCGATGAGTTCTAAATCCGAATCATTAGGGGTCTCCATAGTAGAATAAACCAATCTAAAATGATTCCTATCCACAATTGCCGCACAATGTGGGCATTGTTTTTTATATTCTCTGAACTTTACCCATGCATAGTAGTCATCCCAGTGCAAAAATTCCTCAAGCTCTTGTTTTGACTTTGGTTGGGGAAATGTGTTCTCACCAGTTTCTTGTTTCAACACGAACTTGAGAGCCTCTTGAATATGGTAATTATATGCAAGCCTTGTTTTATGAAAGTACACCTGAGTGTACATTAGGTACCGTGATAGAAGTAAAGATTCAGCAGCATGCCATCCTCCCTTTTTGATGGCGATAATCAGGTCGTCGTTACCTTCCATTTTATTCTTTGCAATAGTCATGCTCTCAAGGATCCTATGGTAATCATAAATGCCATATTTAACCCCCGTATAATAAGAATCCCTCAACAAGTAATCCCCACGGTCAGCATCTAGTTGACTGGAGATAAGCAGTTTCCAAAAATATTCACCTTTACGAATCCCTTGAGGATCACCTTTTTTTAGTAAAGAGCTAATTTCTTCTGCAGTTATCTCAAATTCATTAAGTTCATTATTGGCTAAGATTTTATCAAAAAATGTATCGATAATTTTTGCAGAATAGTCCTCATGCTTGTGTCCATTAGGCAATAATTCTTCGGCACTATGAGAAAATGGACCATGACCAATGTCATGAAGTAATGCTGCTAATCTAATGACCTGCCTATACCTTTGAATATCCCCATCGTTGTCTATATATTCGTAGTCTTTCAAGAGTTTCATATTTTCTTCATCCTGGATTATAGCATCAAACATCAAAGTAGCTAAATGCATGACCCCAATAGAATGCTCAAATCGGGTGTGATTAGCGCCGGGATATACAAAGTTTGTAAGACTAAGTTGTTTTATTCGTCTTAGCCTCTGAAATGGCTCCGAATCAATAATAGCACGTTCTAACTTAGTTAATTTGATAGTTCCATATATTGGGTCTCTAATTTCATAAAATCTTGGCATTCACTTCACCATATGACGATAGAAACAATTATTTTAAAAATATTGCTGTGGTATTTTTCATTAAAAAGTTTGAAAAGTAAAGTAAATAGTGTAAAAGTAATTTGCAAACTCAGACCGGTGTGACGTGGCCCCACTTCTCGAGGGCGCGAGCGAGCTCCTTATGGGTCTTGGCGTACTCGTCGAGTGGAATGCCCTCCATTATGGCGTCGATGGCCTGCCTCGCGGCCATTGCTCCCGCCCTTGGTCCATCGGGGTGGCCCATCGTTCCGCCACCGAGCTGGAGGACGAGGTCGGTTCCGAGGGTCCTTATGACGGGCTCGATGTTGCCGGGGTGAAGTCCACCGGAGCTCGTCGGGAAGACGGGCTTCATGTGGTAGAACTTCTGCTCCATGTGAATGACGTCGTTCTCCTCCGGCTTGTAGTGGCTCTCGGTGATTATGCGCTTGTTCTGAATGACGTCCCACTTGCCACCCTCGAGCTTTCCGACGCCGGCCGTTCCGATGTGGAGCTGGTCAACGCCGATGACGCGGAAGAGCTTGGCCAAGACGAACATCGAGATGCCGTGCTTGGGGTTCCTGTCGAAGGCCGCGTGCATTGCCCTGTGGGCGTGTATGGCTATGCCGTAGTCCTCCGCCAGGTCGCGGATGTACTCAAGCGCTCCCCAGCCGGTTATGACGACGTCGACCATCGCGTGCGGATTTCCGAGGTCGGCCAGGATTTCCAGCCTTCTCTCCATCTCGCGAATGTCGGCGGTGATGTTGGCGAACCAGGTCTTCTTCTCGCCGGTCTCGTTCTCGACCTTCTCCATGACCTTCGTTATCCTCTCGGCCCTCTCCTCGAAGCGGTTGTACCAGGGGCTCGTTATGTTCTCGTCGTCCTTGAGGAAGTCCGCTCCACCGGAGAACAGCTCGTAGGCAAGCTTTTCAACCTCCTCAGGGGAGTAGCCGACCTTGGGCTTGGGGACGACGCCGTAGAGGGGCCTCTTCTCGATGCCGAGCTTCTTCCTGACGCCCTTGATACCGAAGGCCGGCCCCTTGAAGTCCCTGAGGAACCTCTCTGGAAGGTAGAGGTCCTCGAGGCGGAGCCACTCGACGCGCTTCATTCCGAAGACGTTGCCCGCGACGCTCGCGAGGAAGCCTGGCATGTTCCACTCCTCGAAGATGTGAACCGGGTAGGCTATCCTGACTATCCACTCGTTATCCCCCACCTGAACGAAGTCGTAGGCCTTGGCCGACATGTCGGCCCAGCGCTCCTGCTCGTACCAGGGGTAGAGGGTCGTCCAAGTTCCCGTCGAGCTCTCTGCCGCTACCGCCCCAGCGGCCTGCTCGATTGTAAAGCCCTTCGCTGGGGTTACCCTAAAAACGGCCACGACGTCTCTCTTCTTGTTCGGCTCGTAGCCCTTGTCCACGTAGTAGTCGTATATCTTGTCGAACTTCTCGACCATTCGCAACACCTCCTTGGTAAACACTATATATCATCCATGACTATAAAAACCCTACTGGCAAATTTTGAGGATTGATGGACTGGTTTTTACATAAGTGAAGCTCTTTTTGAAGGATTTTCGGGCCACCGCAGGACTTTTGGAGCGTTCTCTGGCCATTTTTAATCTTCCCTTGTGGGTTGTCATTTCCGTGTAAAATAGTGATGGGCCCGACGGACTCGGAATTCTCGACGATTAACTGAAATCCCGCCGATAGGCCCACCCAGAGGCCTCCGTTTCCGAAAGGTTTATATAGGCCTTCGCTCCTAGAATAGAACGCAGAAACCTGCAAAAAGAAAGTAGGAGGTGTTGTGAATGGCTGAGCTTCCAATTGCCCCGGTTGACAGGCTTATAAGGAAGGCCGGCGCCGCCCGCGTCAGCGAGGAGGCCGCCAAGGTCCTCGCCGAGCACCTTGAAGAGAAGGCCCTTGAGATTGCCAAGAAGGCCGTCGCCCTCGCCCAGCACGCCGGCAGGAAGACCGTCAAGGCCGAGGACATCAAGCTTGCCATCAAGAGCTGATGTCCTTTTCCCGTTCTCTTTTCCGTTTACCAGAGCTTGACCCTTCTAACGGTCGGCTCTTTTCCGGGCTTTAGAACCGCGAAGCCGGCCTCGTCCCACCTTGGAAACGTCGGCGAACCCGGATTCAGGAGGTAAACCCTTCTTCCGTAGACGCTGAAAGAATCGAAGTAGAAGCGGTGGGTGTGGCCGAAGACGAGTAGGTCAACCTCCATGTCGAGGGCCTTCAGGCTTAAAAACTGCGCGTTTAGACTTAGAAGCTGATGCCCGTGAATCACGCCGATTCTCATTCCTTCGACTTCAATGGTCTCCTCCTCCGGAAGGTTGAGGTGGTCAACGTTTCCCCGGACCGCTATCACGGGCGCTATCTCCTCAAGGGTCTCAAGGGCTTCCGGTGACGTTACATCGCCGGCGTGGAGAATGAGCTCTGGATTAATCTCCTCAAGCTTCTCCAAAAGGGGAATTGGGAGGGCCTTTGCCTTGTCCCCCACGTGGGTGTCGCTTAAAACCGCTATCATCGTCACATCGGTACGTTTATACCGAGCTTCTCTACGAGCTCCTTGTACCTGTTCCTGACGGTGACCTCGGTGACGTGCGCGACCTCAGCCACTTCCCGCTGGGTCTTCTTCTCGCCCTCAAGGAGCGAGGCAACGTAGAGCGCCGCCGCTGCGAGTCCGGTTGGGCCCTTTCCGCTGGTTATGCCACGCTTTATGGCCTCGCGGAGGATTTCCTTCGCCCTCTCCTTGGTTCTCGAGCTGACGCCGAGGGCGTCTCCAAAGCGGTCAACGTACTCTATCGGGCTCGTCGGGCGGAGGTTCAGGTTGAGACCCCTCGCAAGGAAGCGGTAGCTCCTCCCGATTTCCTTCTTCGTAACCTTTGAAACCGCTGCAATCTCATCGAGGGTCCTTGGAATGCCCTCCATCCTGCACGCTGCGTAGAGAGCGGCAGAAACCATGCCCTCTATTGACCTTCCACGGATTAGCTTCTTCATGACAGCCTTCCTGTATAGAGAAGCCGCTACCTCCTTGACGCGCCTCGGGAGGCGCATCTGTGCCGCCATCCTGTCGAGCTCGCTCAGCGCGAAGGCGAGGTTTCTTTCCGCGGCGTCGTTTATGCGCATCCTTCTCTGCCACATACGGAGCCTTCTCATCTTGCTCCTGTACATTCCCGTTATCTGGTTGCCGTGTATGTCCTTGTCGCGCCAGTCTATATCGGTCGAGAGGCCCTTGTCGTGTATCATCAGCGTCATCGGCGCGCCGGTCCTTGCGCGCTTGGCCCTCTGGTCCGGGTCGAAGGCCCTCCACTCCGGCCCCTCATCGACGACGTTCTCCTCGATGACGTAGCCACAGACCTTGCAGACTATCTCACCCCTCCTGGGGTCGTATATAAACTCGGTTGACCCGCACACGGGACAAACCCTTTTCGGAGTAATCGCTCTCACCCCCTTCTCCTGGGGGCGGGGCGAGAACGCTTGGGCCTCTTAGAACCCTTAGAGCCTCTGACTTTAGCCTTTTTACCCGGCTTTTTATCCTTCCTCCTCTTGTCCACGTACAGAAGAGCACCGACGTACCTCTCGGGGTCCTTAACACGGGGTTTAACGGCAACATAGGGGTAATTAACGGGACCAAAAACATCCTTAACAATGCCTACCGGCTTCAAATCCTTGTCAACGACGGGCTCATTGAGCGATGGAACCCAGTTCGTTCTGACTATGAGGAAGCCCTGCTTCGCGTAGTGAGAAACCTTCCCTAAGCGCTTCATAGCCCCACCCCAAAACGACATCTCCTTTTAAACTTTTCGCTTTTCCCCTTAAAAGCCTTTCGGTAATTTGGGAAAGGTTTTTAATATGCACTCACAAACAGTATAAGATTGGGACTGGTAAAAATGAAGTGCCTCGTCGTCGGCCACGTCGTCAGGGATGTAATAAGGCGCGGTTCGAAAATCGAGGAGAGACTCGGTGGCGGTGCCTACTACTCCGCCCTGGCACTTTCGCGCTTCTGCGACGTTGAGATTCTCACGAGCTTTTCCCAGCTCCCCGAGGAGTGGATTGACGAGCTCCGCTCCCTGGGCAAACTGAACGTTCTACCCTCCGATGAAACAACTTCCTACGAGCTGACTTACCTGGACTCCAACAGGAGGGAGCTGAGGCTGATTTCACGCGCCTCCCCCATTACAGAGCTCCCGGCCCGGAGGTACGATGCCATAATCCTCAACCCCGTTGCCAACGAGATTCCAGAGGGCATCGTGAGGGAAGCTCTAAACCGGGCAGGGCTCGTCTCGGCCGACCTCCAGGGGTTCATACGCTCTCCCGAGAAAGGCCCGGTGAGGCTCATCGAGCGCGACGGGTCGTTCCTTAAGGGGGTTGATATTCTGCACGCCGACGTCGCGGAGTTCCCCCACGTGAACCTTGACCCCGGCTCAGTTGGTGTTCTCCTCCTATCGGACGGTCCGAACCCGGGAAAGGCTTACCTCCACGGGAGGCCATACCGCTTCGTTCCGCTGAAGGTTGACGTAGATGAATCAACGGGCGCGGGAGACGTCTTCCTCGGAGCTTTCACCGATTTCTACCTGGAATGTCCATTCCTTCAATCCCTGAAGCGGGCCGTCGCATTTACGGCGCTGTTCCTCCAGTATCGCTCGGTGGATTTCAGCCTCGATGAGGTGAGCGAGCTCGCAAGGGGTGTAACCGTTGAGGCTTTAAGTGATTAGACATAACTTCAACCGACCGATGATGAAACGTCAGCACGCTGAACGCTGATGAGAAGGGACTTCCCTGAGGTGAAAAAGATGGACCGTTACGTTCTGCTCGTTAAAGCCCCGAAGGGGGCTGAGGTAAGCGAATTCCGCGAGGAGGTTAAGGCCCTCGCAGAAAAACACGGCCTCAAGGCTGAGCTCCACCGGTGCATAGGCTTAACCGTCGATGGTGTCATACTCTATCGGGGCGGTGTCGTTCTCATAAAGCGGAAGCACGAGCCCTTCAAGGACTTCTACGCCCTCCCCGGCGGTTTCGTCGAGTACGGCGAGACCGTTGAAGAGGCCCTGAAGAGAGAGATGAAGGAAGAGACTGGCCTGGACGTCAGAATCCTCAAACTGGTGGGCGTTTACTCCGACCCTGGCAGGGACCCGAGGGGACACACCGTTTCGGTCGCCTTTCTCTGCATCGGCGAAGGGGAACTTAAAGCCGGTGACGATGCGAAGGAAGTCCACGTCGTCCCGATTGACGAGGTTGAGAAGCTTCCGCTGGCCTTTGACCATGCGAAGATTTTGAGGGACGCACTGCACTCAAAGGACTGCTGGTGAGTGCCATGAAGCTCGAATATCCCTCCTTCGGGAGGATAGTGGTTGACGGAAAAACATATGAGCACGACATCGTGGTTTATCCGAGCGGAAGGGTTGAGAAGAGGAAGAAGTGGCTGAGCAAAAACAAACACGGGACGAGCCACAAGCTTGACCCCGACGAGCTCAGGGAGTACCTAACTGAGGACTTCGAGGTTCTAATCGTCGGCACCGGCTACTACGGCTACCTCTCGCTACTCCCCGAGAGCAGGGAGCTTGTCAAGGACAAGAAAGTTTATGAGCTCCCCACCGGGGAAGCGGTGGAGCTATTCAACGAGCTCAACGAAAAGAAAAGAGTCCTTGGAATCTTCCACGTCACCTGCTGAGGTGCCAGAGCAACAGCGCATCGACGAGAAGCACGAAGGGGAGCGAGAGGAACCACTCAACGTACCACAGCTCCGCTGTAGCTCCAATTATCAGCCCGTTTGCGAACAGGGCGAGGAGCATCTTTTTCCACGTCGTCTGGGGTAGTGCCACCTCCTTGATTCCCCAGTAAAAGATTGTCAGCGTTGTTCCTGCTGTCGCTACCGGCAGGAGGAGCGCGAGGGGAAGGACCTTCAGTGAGCCCGGGTTCATGAGCGAGAGACCCAGAACCGCCAGCAGGCCCGCAGTTACCGGAACGGCGGTCATCGTCACGAGCTTGCCCCTCAGAAACGTCCTGAGGCTCAGCGGGAGCGAGTGAAGGACTTCAAATGCCCTGCCGTCTATTTTCAAAACGGCGTCTATCGCTATCGCTGAAGTCCAACCAATCGCCAAGATAAAGCCGAGGGCCGAGTCCTCGCTTCCCGACTTCAACGCACCTGCGAGGGATGGGATTATGACCACAACGGGCATCAGAAGGCCCGTTAGAAGGGACGTGTTCCTCGTTGCTATCTTGAAGTCCTTGAGCGCCAGCGCCAGGGCCGGGCTGTGGAGCGAGAGCCTCGCCTTACCGCCTCTTCTCTCAGTTGCCGTTCCCTCGCTTATCCTTCTCCAGAGTCTCCTGACTGTTGAAACGTAGACCACTCCAACCACAAGGCCGTAAACGGCCAGAAGGCCGAGCGAGAGGAGGGGCTTCTCGACGGTCGC
Source organism: Thermococcus prieurii (assembly GCF_054657655.1). NCBI lineage: Archaea > Methanobacteriati > Methanobacteriota > Thermococci > Thermococcales > Thermococcaceae > Thermococcus > Thermococcus prieurii. The sequence goes on from NZ_BAAHYH010000001.1 coordinate 150,919, forward strand.
TACCGAGAAGGGATATGCCATGGAATACTTCTCGAAAACGCCCTTAAGCGCCTCGTAGTGGCTTGCAACGTAGCGCTGGAGGTAGTTCAGGCCATAGAAGAGGGACATCATGAGGAGTATCCCAAAGGCCTTGAGGGCCGTCTTTAAGCCGGAGAACTTCCCGCCAGAGGCCTTTCCAAACCTGTCGTAGATGAGCAGGCCGAGGGTATGGCCGAGCATGGCCCCCATTAACGCCCAAGCGAGGCCGAGGACTCCAGCAACGGGCCCGAGCTTGAGAGATAAGGCCACTGCCGGAGGGAGGAGGAAGAGAACCGATGGGAGCTGTGTAATCAAAAGCATTACGCTGAGGTACTTCCCGCCGACGCTAACCGGGAGCGAGAGTAAGGGTTCAAAGAGGCCGAGCGAGACCGCGTACTGGGCCGTAACGGCCGTTCCATAGAGGGCCATTATCAGCGGGAGCATGCAGTAGCTCGCGTAGATTACCGCCGAGCCTGAGGGGTCCTTGACGTAGTAGACGCCCGGAAAGAGCATGAGGCCGAAGATGCCGAAGAGGATTGACTGGCTCAGCAGGGTTCTCTTGAGGCTCCCGCTCCGCTTGAAGGCCTTGATGAACTTGTTCCAGTCCGTTGAGAGCTGGGGATTTGCCTTGAGCCTCCTGTAGGTCATCTCTCGGTAGAGGACGTTTACTATCTCCCACTCCATCAGAAGGCCTCCCTTAGGGCCCTGACAAGGGAGCTTACCTCCTCCTGACTCTCGGTCAGCTTGAGGAAGACGTCCTCAAGGCTCTCCTCGTGGGCGAAGCGCTTGAGCTCCTCAGGGGTTCCCTCCGCTATCAGCTCGCCGTTGTAGATTATGCCTATTCTGTCACATAACGCCTCGGCAACGGCGAGTATGTGCGTCGAGAAGACTATGCTCTTTCCCTCCTCCTTGAAGCCGTTGAGGAGCTCCTTCATTATGCGCGCGCTCTTGGGGTCGAGGCCGTTGATGGCCTCGTCGAGGATTAGGGCCTTCGGGTCGTGGAGCAAACCGGCTATTATCGAAACCTTCTGCTGGGTTCCAAAGCTGAGCGTTCCTATCAGCTCGCCGAGATATTCCTCGATTCCGAAGGCCTTCACGAGCCTTTCAACACGCTTCTCAAGCTCCCCCTTTGGAATTCCCCTTATGCTCCCCACGAAGGAAAAGAACTCCATCGGGGTCAGGCTCTCGTAGAGGACCGGCGTCTCTGGTATGTAGCCGACTATCCGCTTGACTTCAATCGGGTTCTCGGCGACGTCTATTCCCTCAACGAGGACTTTTCCTTCGCTCGGGGGAATAATCCCGGCCAGAATCCTCATCGTGGTGCTCTTACCGCTCCCGTTTGGGCCCAAGAGGCCGTAGATTTCGCCGTCGTGGACGGTGAAGGAAATTCCCTTGAGCGCAACCTTCCCGCCGAAGCGCTTGACGAGGTTCTCAACCTCTATCACACCACCACCCGGGGTAAATTCTGCACTTTCTTTAATAACTTTTCTGTGTGAAGAGACATTCATGAAAAGCCCTAAATAGAATGAGTGCCTACTACCTACAGTCCAAACCTGTGTGGCTTTCTTTTCTTGCCGAGGTTTGGGTTGGAGGTGTGTATATGAGAAAATTCTCACGGGTTTTGCTCCTCCTTCTTCTGACAGGGTTAGTGCTGGCTGGCGGTTGTCTCGGCGGGAACGGCATCGGTGTTCCGACCGGAACTGGGGAAGACGATACCGGAAGCTCACCTCCTGAAGATGCCGGAGCGCACTCTGAGACCGGTTCTTCGACTGACACTACAACCATAACCGAAACGCCGACTGAAACGCAAACCGACACCGGAACCCAAACCGAGACACCAACGCCAACCGAGACGCCCTCATCGAACACGAGCCTTCAGTACGACGAGGATGGAAAAGTTCTCTGCGATGAAAGCTCGGACCCCGATTCCGGTTGCGAGGCCGGGGAGACCAACGGGAACGGAACCGGGCCGGGCTTCTCGATAGGACTTCTCAACGTCACGCTCGAGCCTGTGATAATCCCCGTTTACAGGCTCACCGTCAACCTAACCTACGCCGGTCCAATCTGGAGCGACGCCTTCGAGCCGAACGGGAAGGGTATAGAGCGGGTCTCGCTCCTAACGTCCTCAACCGACCCCGGAAGGAGCGTTAAATTCACGATAACCTTCGAGAACGAGAGCCTGGCCAACGCCTACGTTCACATCCCGGTTTTCATAGACCTCTCGGGCAGGAAGTACACCTACCAGCCGACGGTTCTCCGCTTTGATGAAGGCGACGAGTTCGGGAGAATCTGGGAGCTCCACCTTTACTCCACGGGCTTCACCCTCTACGAGCTGACAGGAGAGGGGCCGGTTGAAGTGGGGGCCGGAAACGTCCAGCTCGACGGAAGGCGCGTTAGCTTCACCGTTGAGAACTTCTCGGAAATTTTCCCCGACAGGGTTTACCTCAGAATCTACGGGAGCACGATGGCCGACAAGAGCCCGAGCCTCGTCTATCCCTACACCGGGAGCTTCGTAATCGAGGCCGGGAAGGGCTGGATTGACTACTACTCGCCGGCTAGCTTCTTTACTGGGGAAGGCAAGCTCTACATGGAGGCGAGGGGCTACGACCTGATGATAAGGGTCTATCTCGACGACCGCAAGTACCGCGACATGATGCCGATGAAGGTCTTCTTCGACAGCACCGACAACGGTAAAGCTGACTGGATTGCCTACGTAGACGAGGACTCCTTCAAGTTAAGGGACGCGCACGGAAGCGTCTACCGCGAGGGGGAGGTTAAAACTTACATCGAAAACGACAGGCACGTCGTCGAGTTCACCATCGAGAACTTCTTCTCCCTCGTCCCCTGGCGCTACTTCCGCCTCTGGTTCTCGGGCCAGGTCTATGCTCCCTCGATGAAGCCCCGCTTCCCGTCTCATAGCAACCTGTGGGTGAACGCCACCAACGGGCTCAGCATAGAGAAAGACGTCGACCGCTACCTTGTCATCGTCGTCGAGGACGTCTACATAAAGGGCAACAAGGACAGCGCGGAGGGCGAAATACAGCTCGTCTCATGGGCCTTCCCTGTTTACTGGGAGCACGAGAACGACCTGAACTGGAAGTACGGGCCGATTTACGCCGTCGGCTATCCGGCAAAGCGCTGGGTCGAGGCGGACGACCACAGCCGGCTTTTATACCACGACGAGAGGGCGATAAGCGTGAGCTACCCCTTCATCAACGGCTACCCGATTTTCGCGATGCCCCTTGACGAGGTTAGGGAATACCGGAAAATTTACGTCCATACAGCTGGCTGGGACATCGACAGCCCCGGAAAGTATGTAACGCTCGGGGCTGGCTTCCTCGTTGATACGGCCCTGGGCCTCGCCACCGGCGAAATCGGAACCGCGATGAAGTACGGCTACAACGGGGTCATGTTCATCAACCAGCTCGTCACCGGAGAAAGCGCGAGCGAGTTCTACGGCTCAAGGATTCTGGCCGTTTTCGGGACCGAACCTGATATGGTCGGCTACTCCGGCTACGCGATAGACGCGAGGGCCGATTACAGCGACGGCGTGCTCGTTGAGGTCTGGTCAACGGACGGCAACATGAGGGTTACCTACCTCGTCCAAACCGTTGAAGTCCCGAGGACGCTCCGCTACAACACCCTTCAGGCCTACCTCGACACCGTTCAGTTCACGAAGGACACGGAGCTCGGCGACGACGAGTACTACCTCTACGCGAGCGGGTTCATCTCCTTCAAGCAGGAGGAAGTGGACGTTCCCGATATAACGGCCGAGAGGACTACGGGAATGGCGCCGGTTCAGCCCGTCAATAGGTATCCAAAGTCGGGCGTGCTCTCGGGCAACAGGTTCACCACGAGACCGCAGATTCTGATTATTGGCCACACGAGGGCGGACGTGCCGTTCCTCTACCTCGAATACGACGGCTGGGAAGAGGATGCCGGAAACTGGGGCAACGATGACGACCCGATGGGGCAGGTTTCCATAACGCTCCTCTTCGACGATGACTACTTCGACTGGGAGCCGGATTCGGCGATTCCGACCAAGGAGTGGAGCCTTGAGTTCCCGAGCTGCGGCGTTTCGGGCGGTTGCTCGAAGGCGTGGTTCCGGGTCAGGGTGAAGCCCTGACTTTACTTTCTCTCAAGGTGCGCCCTCTTCACCTCAAGCACCCCCGAATAGTTGCACTCGTTCCACTTCTTCTCGACTTTATCAAACACTATGCGAGCCTTGAAGAACGGCGCGTCGCGGACGAAGGTCTCGAACTCACCGCCTTCCCCGGCGACGTGGATTTTGTACCTCTCGTGGAGCTTTACTAACTCCTCCAGGGCCTTTTCGTCAATCCTCCGCCCGAGCCAGCGCTCGTCCAACCCGTAGGCCGAAACTCCGACCATCACGATGTCGAAGATTCCAATCAGCTCGCGCATGTAGTCAACGGGGTTCCTGTGCCAGGCCGGCGCGAAGCTCTCAAGGCCGAGTTCCTTCGCGACCCTGTCAACCCTCCGCTTCTGGTACTCGCTGGCCAGAGCGCCGGCAACGACGCCGTCAATCTTCAGGCCCTCGAGGACGGCCTTCATGTCCTCAACTTCCTTCTCCTTCTCGCCACTCGTGAACCCCTTGACGAGCGGAATCCCTATCGCCCTCGCCTGCAGTTCCGTGAGGTGAATGTTGGGCACGTGGTACATGTAGCTGTCTTCCCTCTCGCTCACCATCGAGATGAGGTACTTTACCTCGAATCCCTGCTTGAGCGCCCAGTAGAGGGCGTAGTTCGAGTCCTTGCCCCCCGAGTAAAGGACCGCCACGCGCATTTCCACCACCGAAAGCTTTAAATTACCTTCGGTTAATTTAATCTTGGTTCTCTTGATGGGGCCTCTTCGAGGACCTTAAAAAGGTGATGTCGATGACTCCAAAAACGGCAGTGATTCTCGCGGCCGGCCTTGGGACAAGGATGGGCGGAAAGCCCAAGGGACTCGTTAGAGTCGCCGGAAGGGAGATTCTGTACCGAACGATGCACCTCCTCCAGAGGAACGGCGTTGAGAGGTTTGTAATCGTCACCAACGAGAAGTACGCGCCCCTTTACCGCGAGTTCGTTGAGAGGAACGGCTTCAACGCCGAGCTCGTGATAAACCCCGAGCCCGAGAAGGACAACGGGCACTCACTCCACCTCGCCAAGGGCCACATCTCCGGGCGGTTCGTCCTCGTCATGAGCGACCACGTCTACAGCGAGGCCTTCGTTGCTGAGGCTATAAAGGGAAACGGCCTCATAGCGGACCGAAGGCCGAGGTGGATTGACGTTGACGAGGCGACGAAGGTTAGGGTGAAGGACGGCAGGGTCGAGCGAATCGGAAAGGGCCTTAAGGACTGGGACGCGGTTGATACCGGCTTCTTCGTCCTCGACGACGAGATTTTCAAGGTAACGGAGGAGCTTGAAAACGAGAAGAACGGTGACTACTCACTCAGCGAGGTCGTCGGGCGTGCTAGGCTTCCGGTTACCTTCGTCGACGGTCTAGGCTGGACCGATGTGGACACGCCGGAGGAGCTAAAGAGGGCTCGAAAGATGCTCGTCTTCACGGCTGTCAAGGGGACTGGTGACGGATTCATCAGCCGACACCTCAACAGGAAAATCTCGACGAGAATCAGCTATCTCCTCGTTGAGAGAGTCACCCCAAACCAGATGACAGTCGTTACCTTCGCCCTTGGCGTGCTCTCGGCCTTCCTAACGCTCGTCAGCCTGCCTTTAGCTGGAATCCTCTACCAGCTGAGCTCAATCCTCGACGGCGTTGACGGCGAGCTCGCGAGGGCCCAGCTGAGGACGAGCAGGCTCGGCGGCTACGTGGATTCAATCCTCGACCGCTACGTTGACGGCTCTTTCCTCGCGCTCTTAGCTTACTCGGCTCTGAAAGAGCCCCTCTGGTATCTGGTCGCGCTCTTAGCTCTGCTCGGTTCGGTCATGGTGAGCTACTCGACCGAGCGCTTTAAGGGGGCCTTCTGCAGGGACGCCTACCGGGAAGTCCCGGCACTCAGAAAGCTCCCCGGAAAGAGGGACGAGAGGGTCTTCCTGACGATGTCCTTCCTGCTCGTTCCTTCGGGCCTCGCCGTCAGGGCACTCTTCGCGCTCCTCGCAGTCCTAACGAACCTCCGCGTCGGGGCGACGGTTTACCTCGTATCCAGAAAGGTTTCGCGACCAAAAACTATTTAACCACTGTAAAATATTTGAGAACAACGAAAAGGAGGTGGGTGTAATGGTCAGGGTTGTTATACTCGGCCAGGGTTACGTTGCAAGCATATTCGCGAGCGGTCTTGAGAAGATAAAGGCAGGAAAGCTCGAGCCCTACGGCGTCCCGCTGGCGGACGAGCTCCCGATTAAGATTAAGGACATTGAAATCGTCGGTTCCTACGACGTTGACAAGGCCAAGGTCGGCAAGGACCTTTACGAGGTCGTCAAGGCCTACGACCCGGAGGCCCCGGAGAGCCTCAGGGGCATCACCGTCAGGAAGGGAATACACCTCGGAAGCCTCAGGAACCTCCCGCTTGAGGCTACCGGTCTAGACGACGAGATGACCCTCAGCGAGGCCGTTGAGCACCTCGTCAACGAGTGGAAGGAGCTCAAGCCTGACGTTTTCGTCAACGTCTGCACCACCGAGGCCTTCGTCCCGTTCGAGAAGAAGGAGGAGCTTGAGAAGGCCATCGCGGAGGACAGGAAGGACAGGCTCACAGCTACCCAAGTCTACGTCTACGCCGCCGCCAAGTATGCCAAGGAAGTGGGCGGTGCGGCCTTCGTCAACGCGATTCCAACTCTCATCGCCAACGACCCGGCCTTCGTCGAGCTCGCGAAGGAGAACAACCTCGTTATCTTCGGCGACGACGGAGCCACCGGCGCCACCCCGCTGACGGCTGACGTCCTCGCGCACCTCGCCCAGAGGAACAGGTATGTGCTTGACATCGCTCAGTTCAACATCGGCGGAAACAACGACTTCCTTGCCCTGACCGACAAGGAGCGCAACAAGAGCAAGGAGTTCACCAAGAGCTCCATCGTCAAGGACCTCCTCGGCTACGACGCCCCGCACTACATCAAGCCGACCGGCTTCCTTGAGCCCCTCGGCGACAAGAAGTTCATCGCCATGCACATCGAGTACGTCAGCTTCAACGGCGCCCACGACGAGCTCGTCATCACGGGCAGGATAAACGACAGCCCTGCCCTCGCTGGTCTGCTCGTCGACCTCGTCAGGCTTGGAAAGATTGCCATCGAGAAGAAGGCCTTCGGAACCGTCTACGAGGTCAACGCCTTCTACATGAAGAACCCCGGCCCGAAGGAGATGCACAACATCCCGCGCATCATCGCCCACGAGAAGATGCGCGCCTGGGCCGGACTCCAGCCCAAGTGGCTCTGACGGCAAGCTTTTAACTCCCTTTTCCTACTTTTCTCGGTGGGTGAGGATGAGCTGGAAGAGGGGAGCGTATCCTGAGTTCACGATTGAAGACGCGGTCGCGGTTCTGTTCCTGATGAAGAATCCCGTTGGGAGGAAGACGATTTCGGAGCTCCTTGGCATAGGGGAGGGAAGCGTCAGGACGCTTTTGAGAAAGCTCTCGTGGAAGAAACTCATAGAGTCCTCCCAGAGGGGCCACACCCTCAGCGAGAAAGGCAGGGAGCTCGTTGAGAGGCTTTCCCGGGCCTTTTCCGAAGTTCACACTGTTGGAAGGGTTGAGGGGTTTCCTGCCTACGCCCTAATCGTAAAGGACCCTCCCGAGTTCAAGAGCATCGAGCTTCGCGATGAGGCAATAAGGTTCTTCGCCAAGGGTGCGATGATTCTCGTCGTTAAAAACGGGGAGATAGTTTTCCCGGAGGACGGCAGGCCCCTGCGGGAGACCATGCCGGAGCTGGCTGAGAAGCTCTCCGTTCTTGGGCCTGATGATGGAGACATGGTCGTCGTTACTTGGGCCGAGAACCCGGCTGACGCCATGAAGAGCGCCTACCACGTGGCGGTTTTCCTCAAGGACGTTCCCGATGAGATAAAGTCTCTCGTGAGGTGAGAGCTTGAGCAGGCTTATACTTGCCCTTGACGTCTACGAGCGCGAGAGGGCCCTTGAGATAGCCCGCGAAACGGCGGACTACCTCTGGGCGATTAAGGTGAACTGGCCCCTCATCATCGGTTCCGGACTGAGCATAATCCCCGAACTCAAGGAGGAGACCGGCCTTCCGGTCATAGCCGACCTCAAGCTCGCGGACATTCCAAACACCAACCGGCTTATAGCGGGGAAGGTTTTCGAAGCGGGGGCGGATTACATCATAGCGCACGGCTTCGTCGGGAGCGACAGCGTTGAGGCGGTTATGGAGCTCGGGAAGACGATAATCGTCGTCGAGATGAGCCATCCGGGGGCGAGGGAGTTCATACAGCCCGTGACGGATAGGCTAATAGAGCTCGCCAACCGGCTCGAGCCCTTTGGGATCATAGCTCCGGCCACGAGGCCCGAGCGTGTCAATTACATCCGCTCGAGGCTCAAGCCTGGAATCAAAATCCTAACCCCCGGAGTCGGGGCGCAGGGTGGAAAGGCGGGCGAGGTTTTAAAGGCCGGTGCCGACTACATCATCGTGGGCCGTTCGATTTACGCGAGCGATAACCCGAGGGAGAGCGCGAGACGGATTTACGAGGAGGTGAGAGCGTGGAGCTGAAGGTCAAGCACCCCCTCAGCAAGAAGGAGGTAAAGGCCATAATCCGCGAGATGGCCGAGATTTTCGGCGAGGAGATAGCCGAGAAGATGCTGAGCAAGAAGGACCGCGTTGAAGTGGCTGAGTTCGACAAGACCACCGAAATCCTTCTCGTCAACGGAAAGCCCTTCTTCATACGGAGAAAGGGCCTGATTTTCCCGCTTGTCATAGCGCTCTACGAGCTGTCCAACGAGGAGGACTTGAGGAAGTGGCCGAGGCGCGTTGTCGTTGACGAGGGGGCGGTTCCATACATCATCAACGGTGCAGACGTAATGGCCGCGGGCATAGTTGATGCCGATGAGAACATCAGGGAAGGAGATTTCGTCTTCGTGGTTGAAGAGCAGTACGGAAGGCCACTCGCGATAGGCATAGCCCTCATGAGCGGTAAGGCGATGAAGGAGAAGCCCAAGGGGAAGGCAGTGAAGAACATCCACCACGCCAAGGATAAAATCTGGAACGTCACGGTGGGATGAGATGGAGGAATCTAAAGGCCGGAGAATCCGCGTTTTAGCCGGTGGAGTCTTTGACATCCTCCACGTCGGGCATATACACTTTTTGAAGCAGGCGAAAGAGCTGGGCGACGAGCTGATAGTCATAGTCGCCCACGACGAGACCGTCAGGAGGAACAAGCGGAGGAACCCGATAAACCCAGCCGAGGACAGGGCGGAACTGCTGAGGGCGATAAAATACGTGGACGAGGTTTACATTGGCTCGCCCGGAGGGATAGACTTCGAACTCGTGAGGCGCATAAACCCGGACGTGATAGCAATTGGTCCCGACCAGAGCTTCAACTGCGAGAAGCTCAAGGAGGAGCTGAGGAAGCACGGCATAAACGCTGAGGTAATACGAGTTCCCTACCTCTACAAGAGCGACCGGGCGAAGACGAGCAAGATAATAAGGAGAATAGTCGAGGAGTTCTGCGAGTGAAGGACTTATTTTATTCGCCTGATTTGACCTCACCCGGGGTGGGGCCCTGAGTTCAGGGTCTCAGTTTTGAGATGTAATCGCGAAGGAACTCGGGGTCCTCCCTCTTCACGGCGCTTAAAAGCTCCTCGAACTTCTTCTCCCCGAGGGCAAGGCGGAGGTAGTAGTAGAGGTTGACAGCATCTTCAACGATGGCGCTCTGCCTTCTCCCTTCCTCGGCGTAGAGCTGGATGAGCTTCATGTTCATGTCCCTGCTGATGTAGAGGGTCTTCTGCATCTTCTCCTTCTTCAGGTCGGGCTTTTTCTTGGGCTTCGGCTTCGTCGGCTTCGTGAGCTCGTCTATCGAGCCGTCAAAGAGCTTTGGAATTTTATCCCTCGGCAATCTCAACCACCTCTTTCGCGAGCTTTAGGAAGGCCTTCGCGGCGCGACTCTTACCGTCGAACTCGAATATGCTCTTACCCTCACTTTGGGCCTTCTCGAGGGCTATCGCCTTCGGAATCGTCGTCAGTATCGGCGCGTCCGGATAAGTCTCCTTGAGCTCCTTGAGGCGGAGCTTCGGAACCTTGGTCTGCCTTGTGAACTTGTTGGGAACCAGTCCGAGCAGTTTGAGGTTCTCGTTGGTTTCCTCGCGAATCATCCTCATGAGGTTGAACATGAGTTGCATTCCTATGACACCGAAGTAGCTGAGCTCGAGCGGGATGAGCACGTAGTCGGAAGCCGTCAGCGAGTTGACGAGGAAGATTCCCATGCTCGGCGGGTTGTCTATTAGAACGTAGTCATAGTCGGGCAGAATTGGTAGTAGGGCCTTTTCAAGCCTCCTCTCGCGGTTGTAGGCGTTGATTATCTCGATTTCCTTGGCCGAGAGGTTTAGGTGGCTCGGAATGAGGTCAAGGTTTTCCCGGACGCTTATCAGGCTCTCATCAATTTCGCTCTCCCTTGTCATGAGCGTTCCAACGTGCCTCTCGGCGTAGTCGAGGACTTTCATACCGATTAAACCAAAGGTTAGGTTGAACTGCGGGTCAACGTCAACGAGCAGGACCCTCTTGCCCATATCAGCCAGGGAGTAGCCGAGGTTCATCGTCAGGGTTGTCTTCCCGACTCCCCCCTTCTGATTGGCAACGCTGATTACCACTGCCATGGTTTTCACCCGATGAGTTAAAAGAGTCAGGAAAGGTCCTCAAAGTCGTCAAGGACCCTGCTCACGTAGGTTGGAAGCCCACCCTTTGACTCTTCCCTCCTGGCTATCGTCTTGTAGAGCTTGTCCTCGAAGGATTCGAAGGTCTTCTTGGGCTTTGCCGGCAGGAGGGACTCCTTTGGTGCGAGCTGGAGTGCCGTTTCGCCTCCGAGAATGTGTGGACTCTTGACGCCGGTCATTATCACCATGGCCCTGACCATCTTGCCCATATCCTCGTCAATCCTTGCACCCCACTTGATTTCGCTCTTCTCGCCGAGCTTCTCGTAGACGATGTTCATGGCCTCGTTAATCTCACCAAGGCTGACGTCCGGGCCAACGGTGAAGTGGACGAGGGCCTTCTCACCGCTTCCGTACTCGACGTCGAGGAGCTTGTTCTGGAGGGCGTTCTTGACGGCGTCAACGGCCCTGTTGCTCGAATCGCTCTCGCCTATTCCAATCAAAGCCGCTCCACCGTTCTTCATAACGCTGTAAACGTCCGCGAAGTCGATGTTCACCATCGACGGGAGCTTAATCGTCTCGGTTATGCCCTTGACCATCCTGGCTATTATCTCGTCGGCGAAGCGGAAGGCCGCGTTTATCGGCAACTTGGGAACGAGCTGGAGGAGCTTGTCGTTCTCGATTATCACAACGGTGTCCGAGTAGTAGAGAAGGGCCTTTATTCCTGCCCTCGCTTTCTCAATTCTCAGCTTGCCCTCGTTCTTGAAGGGGAACGTTACAACGCTCACGACAAGGGGTTCTCTAAACCTACCGTTGTGCCTGGCGCGCTCCTTGATGACCCTTGCCACAACAGGCGCCGCCCCGGTTCCGGTTCCGTTGCCCATTCCGGCGGTTATGAAGACGAGGTCAGCGTCACCGATGGTCTCGGCAATCTCATGGGCACTCGCCTCGGCGGCCCGGTAGCCTATCTCGGGGTCTCCACCTGAACCCTTACCCTGGGTTATCTCCTTACCGAGGAGGAGTTTTTTATGGGCCTTCGCGTGCTTCAGCGCCTGCGCGTCGGTGTTCATCGCTATGAGCTCCGCGCCCTGGACGCCGAGCTCGTACAGGCGCGTTATGGTATTGTTACCGGAGCCACCAACACCAACGATTACAATCTTTATCAAGTCGTCGTCATCCTCCATGAGACTCTCTTCCATCTTTGGCCTCTTTGGCTCGTCGTCGAGGTCTATCTTTATTCCCGCCTGCTCAAGCAGTTTAAACACCATCGCCCCAACCCCCATGTTAAGTATGGCGTGGGTTTAATGCCCTGATTTAAAACCTGATTTAAAGCGGCTTATTTTATGATGTAGTCAGGCGTTGAGCGGTTTTCAGTCTCAAGGCGGTACAGTTCCTTTTTCAGAAGCTCGCGTATAGCCTCGCGGATGATTTCACTTCTGTTGGGGTAAACACCCTTTTTAACGAGCTGGTCCATCGCGTTTATGAGCCCCTGCGGGAGCTGGACGCTTATGATTCTCATCCTGCTCATTCCTGCACCACCACGTTCATTAAGCCGCTGGAGTAGATAGTGATTAATTAGTTAAATACTTTGTGCTTTGGTTTTAATATTATGATAATATTAATTTCAAAAATTTTTTGAAAAACTCTTTTAAGGTTCGAATCTAAACGAAAAGATGGTGGTTCGAGAGTGATTCGCGTAACGGATGGAGTGTTCATTACGAGGGTTTTGGTTCGAAACGTTGAGGCGGTCCTTCCTTACCTTGGGAGTGACGTTCAACTGGTGAATACCAACTGTTGGAGAGCCGTTGCGTTCGCCTCGATACTGGCTTTGAGGGCTTTTGAGCGAAAAACCAACCATGCAAAGACCCTAGGGGGAGAACTGCTCCTTCGCTTGGCTGGAACACTCCAGATTAAGGATGCGATAATGGAAGTGGGTGTGAAACCTGGTGAGAATTATCTCGTCGTCTTTGGGGACGAGGCTGACACGAAGCGTGTCCTTGAGGACCTTGGATTGGAAGAGCTTCCCATCGATGAGTGCCCCGACGAAATCGCGAAAACTTTTTTTGAAAAATCAGCCCTCGTCGAAGTTTTGTAGGTGAAATTTCCCTTGTTCCAACGTTTGGTTAAGGATAGGTTTATATACCGCCCCTTTTACACCCCCGCAGTGCCCGGGGGGATGATGAATGCGCTACAAGAAGAGAAAATACTTCCTCGCCGGAAGGATAAACATAATCCAGCGCTCGAAGATTAGGGAGCTCTTCGAGAAGGCCCGGAAGATGGAAAACGTTATCTCCCTCGGAATAGGCGAACCGGACTTCGACACGCCGGAAGTTATTAAAGAGGCCGCTAAGAGAGCCCTCGACGAGGGCTACACGCATTACACACCCAACGCGGGCATCCCCGAGTTTAGGGAGGCCATAGCGGAGTACTACAAGGAGTTCTACAACGTTGATGTTGAAACTGAGAACATTATCGTTACCGCTGGTGCTTACGAGGCAACTTATTTGGCCTTCCAAAGCATCCTCGAACAGGGCGATGACGTTATCATCCCGGACCCTGCCTTCGTCTGCTACGTGGAGGACGCTAAGATAGCCGAGGCCGGAATCATTAGGATTCCCCTCCGCGAGGAGTACAAGTTCCGCCTCAACCCTGATGAGCTCGTCGAGGCGATAACGAAGAGGACGAGGATGATTGTCATCAACTACCCCAACAACCCGACCGGAGCCGTTATGAAGAAGTCCGTCGTCAAGGCCATAGCAGATATAGCCCAGGACTACAACATCTATATCCTCAGCGACGAGCCCTATGAGCACTTCCTCTACGAGGGTGCGAAGCACTACCCGATGATTAAGTACGCCCCTGACAACACGATTCTGGCCAACTCCTTCTCGAAGACCTTCGCCATGACCGGCTGGCGCCTTGGCTTCGCCATCGCTCCCAAGCAGGTCATCAGGGATATGATTAAGCTCCACGCCTACGTCGTCGGCAACGTTACGTCCTTCGTCCAGATTGCGGGCATAACGGCACTCCGCGACAAGAGGAGCTGGGAAGCCGTTGAGAGGATGAGGCAGGTCTACGACGAGAGGAGGAAGCTCGTTCTGAAGCATCTAAGTGAAGTGCCGCACCTCGAGGCCTTCAAACCAAAGGGTGCCTTCTACGTCTGGGTCAAGATTGACCCGGAGCTCGACATGACGAGCGAGGATTTCGCGGACTGGCTCCTTGAAAACGCTGGGGTCGTGGTAATCCCCGGAACCGCCTTTGGAAAACAGGGTGAGGGCTGGGTCAGGATAAGCTACGCAACCGAGAAGGAGAAGCTCATCGAGGCAATGGAGAGGATGAAGGGGGCGCTCTCCAAGCTGTGAGGTGGTTCGATGGAAAACGTCCTCCTCATGATTTTTATTACAACTTTTTTGGCCGAGTTTGGGGATAAGACCCAGCTGACTACCATAGCTTTCGCCTCGAAGTACGGATGGAAAACTGCTTTCTTGGGTGCAATCCTCGGCCTTGCGGCCGTTAACCTGATAGGAGCCCTCATTGGCCAAGAGCTTGGTAACATGTTGCCCGCATCGCTGATTAGGAAGGGCGCCGGGGTGCTCTTCATAGTCTTCGGCGTCCTCATGCTGCTTGGAAAGCTTTAGGGGTGGTTGCCATGGACAAGAGGTGGTCAACGGTATTGCTTAACACCGCTCTCCTTGCTTCCGGCTTTGGAACGATGCACATGCTCGAGAAGTTTAAGGACGCGGTTTTGACTCACTACGGAATTACCGAGGCAATGATGAGCTACCAGCAGACCGCGTACGTCGTCGGTCTCTTCGTCGCGTTCCTCCTCGGCGGAACGAGCCTTTTTAAGGGCTCCTTCAAGAGGAGCGTGGCTCTAATAGTTAGCTTCGCAGCGATTCCGCAGTTCCTGATTCCCTTCATGCCCAGCTGGTGGGGAGTTGTAGCACTCCGCTTCTTCCAGGGCTTTATCGTCGCTCTCATAGCGGTCTTCAGCAACCAGATTGGAAGGCTCTTCGTGGCCGAGAGGCCCTTTGCGAAGGGTATAATCCTTTCGGGAATCTTCTGGGGTGGAATCTACGGCATAAACCTCGCCAAGTGGGCCGGTGGAAGTAAGGCAAGCTGGTCATCAGTCACCCATGCGTTCCTAATCTCGGCCGTACTCATGTACGTCATGCTGGCAATCTGGTGGCTCTTCATTGAGGACTTCGAGATTCCAAAGGAGAAGCGCTCATCCAAGGGCAGCGTCTGGAAGATGCCCTTCACTTGGGTATTCGGGTTCACGTTCTTCCCGGCGCTCTGGATTATCTTCACCCTCGGTTCATTCACCCTCAACAGGGTCCACTTCAGCAGCTCCCAGGTGGCCAACCTCGTCATGACCCTTGAGGTCTCAATGGGCCTGTGGTCGATAATCATGGGCTACCTCGGCTACCGCCTCTCGGTTAAGAACACCAGCAACCGCGGTCTGTTTAAGGCCATCGTCAGCGTCATGACTCTCTCCTACGCGGTAACCTTCGCGGGAATCTTCATTGTCTGGAAGGCGATACTCGCCAACGACTACACGCTGGCACTCCTCGGAATAGCGATAACCGGAATCGTCCAGGGAACGGGTCCGGCCTTCTGGACCACCGCCCCCGCGGCCTACCCGAAGGAAATCTATCCAGAGGCCAGCTTCGCCCTGGGCCTAATCTCGAACTCAGCGAACGCGGTAGCCCCGAACGTCATGTTCGTCCTCGTGAAGGGCGTCACGACGGGGATGATAATCTACCTCGGCATGGCCCTGCTCGGAATACTCCTCCTGCTGGCATCGAGCAGGATGAGGCTCCCTGTCGAGGAGCTCTCCTAACCCCTTTTCTTTATTACATGGATATCCCTAACTAAGCGGTGTCTTTCTTCGTAGTCGAGGTGCCTGGATATAACCTCGAAGCCCAGTTTTCCGAGCCATCTCCGCTCCTTCTGGTAGATGCTCCCGTCCCTCAGCCTGTAGGCAGGGAAGACGAAGACTATCCTTCCGTTTCTCTTGAGCACATCGCTAAAGCTCTCGAAGACCGAAAAGTACAGCCTGTCCAGTTCGTTAGCGAGCTTTATCGCCTCCCCCCTGCCTGGGTTCCTCTTCAGGGGCTTTCCGAGGTAGGGTTCGGTGACTATGGCATCAAAGCGCTCGCGGAAACAGCGCTTCAGCTTCCTCGCGTCGCAGACCTCTATTCTGGTCGAATTCTTGAGCCTGAACTCCCGCCTGAGCCACTCGATGTTCCGCCTCGCTTCCCTCACCCTCTCGGGGTCGCGGTCGCTTCCGTAAGCGGGCAACCCCTGGAGGACGAACTCCTGAAGGACCGTTCCGATACCGCAGAAGGGGTCGAGGAAGAGGCCCTTTCTTACCTCCGTGAGGTTCACCATTATCCGGGCGAGCCTCGGCGGAATCGAGAGGATTGGCCTCTGAACCGGTCTTTCCACGTCGAGCTTCTTCAGCTCGAAGGGGTCGGTAACCTTAACCGTCTCGCCCACGAGAAAGCTTCCATCATCGCGAAATAGGAAGACAACGTCCTTAACCTCTGGAAAACCCTTCAGAATCAGCTCGGCCGGCATGGAGTAGACCTTTGCCGGCTTGAAGAACTTGGCCGGGCCTTTCCTCTTGAACTCCCTCTTTATCGCGCTCCCCAGCTTTCTCCAGAGCCTCCAGTCGTCCCTTCCGTAGAGGCTGACCGTGAAGAGCCTGGCGTATTCGAGGTTCTTTATCGCTTCCTCTCCTTCTCCGACGATTCTCACGAGCTTGAGCGACCCTCCGAGCCAGCGGAAGTGCCTCTCTATTGAAGGCTTTGACTCGAAAACAATCCAGTTTTTTCCTTCCTCAATAGGTTTAACCTTTAGACCAAAGCGCCTCGCGAATGAGAAGAACTCCGCTCTTCCAAGCTCGGGATTCTTGCCTAATATCACTCCATACATGGATTGCGCTTTGGGTAAGTTTTTAAAAAGCTTCCGAGTAATAAGGTCAGCCTTGAAGCGGTGGTCGACATGCTCATCGAGGAAGCCCTCAAATCAGTTGCGGCCATCCCGGACCCTTACATCAGGGCCGTTACTTACGCGAAGATGGGTGAAAAGCTCGCCGTCGCTCGAAATCCCCTTTACCGGGAAGCGTTTCTCAGCGCCTTTGAGTCCCTAAGTGGCATCGATGACCCCTACGCCCTGATGAAGGCGCTGATTTCAATTGGGAGTTCCCTTGGTCGTTCTGGACTCAAGGCGTATAAGAGAGTTTTTGCGAGGATTTTAAACGAATCGCGGTTCCTTGCCCATCCCCAGAGAGATGAGATACTCCGCACGGCTTCCCTCGCCCTCGTCTCCTTCGGGGACGTAGGTGAGGCAATTAACTTTGCCCTCGAAATCTCGAACGGGGATTTGAGGCAGTCTACCCTCGTGGCCGTGGTTAGGGCTGCGTCCCGCTCCCTTGAGAGGAACTCCCTGAAGACCGCTTACCGCATTAGAAAGATTAAGCTTGCCATGGAGTACATAACGGATGAGCCATACCGCTCCAAGGCCCTTTTAGAGCTCTCTAAGGGATTGATATCTTTGGGGAGTTACGGGGATGCATTCTCTGCGGTCGAGGCCATGGGGTCACGTGAATGGGCAAAACAGGCTTTCAAGGAGCTGGCGTTCAGGTTAAGCGAGCTTGGGGTTATAGAACGCTACGTTGAATCGTTCGTGTCCCTGGCGGAGGGATTATCCCGCAAATTTGGAGAGGAGTTTTGGGTCGAGCTGGCCACTGCCCTCGCACTCGCGGGGAGGGGGGAGCTTGCGGTCGGGCTTTTGAGAAAGCTTGGACTCGAGTCCATTAAGCGTGTTGCCTTGGATGTTCTCGATAAGAACCCCTCCGCACTTAAGGAGTTGCTCTCGGCGCTCTCCCACGAAGAGGCCCTCGAAGTTGGCAGGGTTTTAATGAACAGGATTCTCGAGGAGCCCTCCCCAGAGAAGAAGAGAATCGTGAACACCATAGCGAGGTTCGTCCGGTCTGAGGAGATGCTGGCCAAAGTCGCGCGCTTTTACGTTCTCATTGGTGACGTTGAGTCGGCTCGAGGAATAGGGGCGTTTCTACAGAACCCCAAACTTCGTTCGATTGTCATGGCCGACGTTGCCCACCACTACCTCAAACTCGGACGGGTTGAGGAAGCCATAGACACCGCCCTTGAAGTCCGCGACGCTCGGTTTGCCTCTCTGCTGATGTCGGAAATACTCATAAAGGCCGTTGAGAAAGAAGTTGAGGGGTCTGGTCATGGAGAGGTTGAAGGCTCTGATGGGGAGGCGCGGAGAAGGACTTGACTTCGTTAAGGACCTGGTGGGGCTCCTCCTCGCGGGAAGCGACGTTTATTCTCATGAGCCCGTCTTTAAGGACGCCATCGAGGAGATTTACTCGGTTTTAAAGGAGGAGGTTCGCTCCGGCAAATTTGAACTCCTCGATGCATACGAAACCGCGGTGGTATTAAAGGCCGTTGTTTTTAAGGAGAAACTCGAAAGGGAGCACCTCCTCAGAAAGCTCCTTGCCGAGCTGGGGTGATTGTTATGCTGTACGAGATAAGTATTGAGACGAAGGAACTCTGCCAGGTTGTTGACATAACGAACGAGGTTCAGAGGCTTGTTTATCGCTCCAAGGTGAAGCACGGGATAGCGGTCGTCTTCACCCACCACACGACGACGGGCCTCTTCATAAACGAGTACGAGCCTGGCTTAATCGAGGACATCAAGGCCAAGATGGCCGAGCTCGTGCCGAGGGAAGGTTCCTACGCCCACGACAGGATTGACAGGAACGCGCACGCGCACATAAAGGCGAGCATCTTCCTCAACCCTGAGGTTGTCGTTCCCATAGACCAGGCGGAGCTCCATCTTGGAACCTGGCAGAGGATTCTGTTTGTGGAGCTCGACGGGCCGAGGCACAGGAAGGTCTACGTCATGATATGCCCCTGCCCCGAGATGCCGGAGGAATGATTAGACGTACATCGCCATGTGGGCAATCCTTTCAAGGAGCTCGTTGAAGCCCTCGTAGGTAACCAGCGATAATGCCAGTGGCTCCTGCTCCAGCCTCTTCTTTATGATTTCCCCGAGCTCCTCCACTCGTTCCCTCGGGACGAGGTCAATCTTGTTGATGACAACGATTATCGGCTTGTCGTAGCGCATCTTGAGCATGTGGTGGAGCTTCTCCATTCCCCTGTGCAGGCCGACGGTCGCGTCGACCATGTGAATTATTATGTCCGCCGAGACTATCTCGTCTATGAGCTCTTTGAACTTCTCCTCGCTGAGGACCTTCCCGCGGAGCTCGAGCCTCGGGTCGAAGAGCCCTGCCGTGTCTATGAGCACGAACTCATCTGCCCCTCCGAAGGGGTTCTTCATGCCCTTGGGTATCTTCAGCTTTCCAAAGCGCTTCCTCACGAGTCCCTTCGTCGTCCCGGGTAAATCCTCCACCTCGCTCACCTTTCCGCCCACGAGTGCGTTCATGAGGGTTGATTTGCCGACGTTTTCGGCACCGATTATCGCAACCTTTATCATCCCCTCACCCCCTACTTCAACTCAGCGGTTGAATTTAAAGGTGATTGGCATGAGGCGCGTCAAGCTCGGTCATCACTATTACTACGTCGTCACGCCCGATGACCTTAACGGGAAGCTGAGGGGCAAAAACGTCGTCCTCGAAGGCGAAATCGAGGACAAGCCCGTCATCGAGTTCCTGCCGATGGAACTGCCGAGCTGGAGGACGACCTTTAAAATCCACGGGATAAGGGTTGACTTCGCGGGGAGTCCCTGCATAGGCAAAGGCGACACCGTTAAGGTCTACGGTCGCTTCCTCGGCGATGCAATCATCGCCACCGCCATCGAGACCGAGAGGGCCCTCTTCACGACGGAGGAGTGAGCATGCTCGACCTCCTAATCGAACTTGGCAACCTCAAGAGGCTACCAAGAACGGGCTGGCTCCTCAGGGGCGTTCCTAACCCGGAGAGCGTGGCCGAGCACAGCTACCGCGTGGCACTAATAACGCTTTTCCTCGCGGACGAGCTGAAGGCAAAAGGGGTCGAAATCGACGTCGAGAAAGCCCTGAAGATAGCGCTCCTCCACGACGTCGGAGAGGCGAGGATAACGGACATACCGAAGACGGCCCAGTACTACCTCGACAAGGGCAAGGCCGAGAAGAAAGCGGTTATGGAGCTTCTGCTTTCATCGCCAAAGCCAAAGGAGTACTTCAAGCTCTGGCGCGAGTATGAAGAGGAGACGAGCACAGAAGGGAGGCTCGTGAAGTTCGCGGACAGATTAGAGATGCTGATTCAGGCCTACGAGTACGAGAAGGTCGGCTTCAGGAACCTCGACGAGTTCTGGGGAACCCTCGAAAAGCTCCGCGAGAGCGAGTTCTACTCCCATTTCCGGGAGCTCGTTGAGGGACTCGTGGAGATGCGGGAGAAGTTGCATCGTGGTTAGTCTAATCGCGGTGCAACAATTGGACCTACGAGAGCTCCCGCAGGAACTCCTCGGCCCCCTCGAAGTCCCTCCTCTCGAGGAGCCTCTCGAAGGCAAGGTAGAGACCGAGGAGCTCAAGGTTTTTCTCCCTCATAAGCTCATCAACCCGGGCGTCGAGCTCTCTGAGGGCCCTTTCGACAGCCTCATGAGAATAGCCGGCGAACTTCAGCCCGCTGAGAATCCCGAGGAGCTTCTGGGTCTCTAGGGTGAGTGAGTTCGGTATTCCCTCCGTACGTAGTCCCTCCCCGACTGCCTTCTTCGTTTCTGGGAAGCTTGGTTTCTTCGGCACTGCCTGCACCTGCCTCGCTGTAGGTGCTGTTGGTTTTTGCTGTTCTTTCTTTGGAGTTATTCTCCAGTCCTCTGGAGTTTTGCTAAATTCTTCCCACATGAGTGTGTCCATATATTCTCTGAACTTTTCGATCTTTTCGAGATCTTCCGCGGTGTACTCGTCTTTGCCCTCCTTCCCGAAAAATCGTGCCAGCTCTTCCGCGGCCTCTATGGCCTTTTGTAGTAGTTTCTTCGCGCGCTCTCTTTGTATCTGAGTGTCTGGTATGTTGTGTGCTTGCAAAAATGCATCTATGAATTTTTCTTGTACCGCGGAATCCCTTTTTATCTTTTCAAATTCCGGGAGAAGGTTGCCCTCTTTGGGCGGCCAGTCTGGGAGCATAATCTTTCCATTTGGCAAGAGTTTTGCGTTTCTATGATGTTTCCCTATCGTGTAGTAGTATATTGGCTCTCCGAACTCCTTTTCAAGTTCCTCGAGTATTTTCTCAGTTCTTTTTCCGAGTTCTTCGTAATCCCGGACCCCTTCTCTCAGTGTAGGCCACAGGCTCATGAGTTGTAGCATGATTGTCCATTTCTGCGCGTCTTCAAAGGATCTGTGAATGTGGTGGTCTTTGCCTTTGAACACAAAGTAGTCGTGTGTGTGTTATGGCGTTTATTATCCCCTCTCGGCTGTTATATGCGTCCGGCTTCTTTGGTGCTGGCGTCCTGCCATATCTGTATACTATAAAGTCGTGGATTTTTCCCGCCTCTCCTGACAGCGTATGGCGATGTCTCAGGAGGTCTGTTGCTACAATCTCAACGGATCTGGATTTAAGGAATCCTTCCTTCTTCTTCTGCTTCTTGCCCGTCCGGGTGTGCACGTAGTATACCATATTACCACCCATCACTCTACGGCATCGGAAAGAAAAGCCTTTCCCTCAGAGGAAGTCCTTCAAGTCCCAGACGGGGTAGCTTTCCTCCCTCAGCCCCTCCTTTCCCTCAACGCCCTTCGCGATGAGGCCGTAAAGCTCTTCCCAACTTTCGAATCCCGTGACCTTGGCTTTTCTCTCAAGGTCCTTCAGGATTCCCCTCGCTTCCCGTTCACTCAAATCTTTCCATTTAACCTCGACAAACAGGGCCTTCCTCTCCCGCTCGTTCAAGGCAACCAAATCGATTTCCTCGCCCCTGTGCCACCACCTTCCGATTTTCGTGAACTTAAACGGCAGTTTTTCCGTCCTGTTCAGCTCGATTAAAAACTGCTTGGCAATGTCCTCAAACGCAAAGCCGAGGTAGCGGTTGAAATCCCGCTTGAAATCTTCGAGGGCCCCGTCAGGAAAACCGCTCTCGATTTCCTCGAAGTACGGTGCGACAAACCGGAACCAGAAGGCGAAGTAGAGGTCTTTAAAACGGTAAATCCCCCTCTTTGCCTTCCTCCCGATGGGCAGTTCCCTCTTTAGAATCCCGAGGTCTTCGAGAATTCTGAGGTAACGCGCCGTGTTCTTAGGCTCGATGAACGAATACCCGGCGATTTCATTGACGCGCGTCTTCCCTCTCGCAACGGCCTCGAGTACCGTGTAGTAAGTTTCAGGCTCCCGGAACTCCTCCTCAAGCAGTTCCTTCGCCTCGCGGAAGAGGAAGGCGTTCGGGTCAAAGAAGTTCCGCGTTATCTCCCCCTCGATGTCCCTTCCGCTGAGGAGCTCGAGGTACCTTGGAACGCCTGACGTTACTGCGTAGAGCTTTACTGCGTCCTCTGGAGCCAAGCTCGGGAACCACTCGAAGAGGTGCCTGAAGCGAAGGGGCTGAAGGTTGAGCGTCGCGTCGCTCCTGCCGTAGAGCGGACTTGAGTAGTCGAAGAAGCTTCTCTTCAGCAGTCCGACTGAGGAAGCCGAAAGAATTAGCATGACGTCGCTTTCAGGAAGAACTTCATCAACGATGCTCTGAAACTCCGCCTCGACTTCCGAGTAGCGGAGCAGATAGGAGAACTCATCAAGGAACACAACAAGTCTGCCCCCAGTTTGAGACACTATGAAGCGGAAGGCGTCTGTGAAAGTCGCGAAGTTCGGGACTGGAATCTTAAAGTGCTCCCCGATGGCCCGGTTGAGCTTCGCGAGGTTGTACTCCCACACCCTCTTCTCGAACTGAACCGCTATGGCCTCCTTGTCCTTCAAGAACTCCCTAACGAGGCGACTTTTCCCGATTCTTCTCCTTCCCGTGACGAGAACGAGCGTGAAGCCCGTTTTCTCGTAAAGTTCGTTGAGCGTTTTGAGTTCCCTCTCCCTGTCTACAAATTTTCGAATCTTCATAATATAATTACAGGTCGAAACTTGATAAAAAGGTTTCGTTGGGGCGTTGATTCACGAAAACACTTTCATTTACGTTAACGCATCTGTTTGCTCAAAATGTTTAAATACCCGTTTCTGTCCCTTATACCGGTGGTCTCTATGAGGAAGGTGGTTTTCCCGTTGATAGGGCTCCTCATACTCTCGGTTCTCGCGGCGGGGTGTATATCATCGTCAAGTAGCTCCGGCTCCGCCTCACCGAGGACTTCAAAGCCCCTCAAGGAGGAAACCCTGATAATCTTCCACGCCGGTTCGCTGAGCGTCCCGCTCCAGCAGCTGGAGTCCGAGTTCGCCAAGTACGCCGAGGAAAACCTCGGGGTTAAGGTGAAGTTCCAGGACGAGGCGAGCGGCAGCGTCATGGCCTGCAGGAAGGTAACGGATTTACACAAACCCGCTGACATAGTTGCGACGGCCGACTACACCCTCATCCCGGAGCTTTTGATTCCCAACTACACCGACTTCTACGTGATGTTCGCGACAAACCAGATAGTCATTGCCTTCACCAACAAGAGCAAGTACGCGAACGAGATTAACTCGACCAACTGGTACGAGATTCTGGCCAAGCCGGGCGTCAAGTTCGGCTTCAGCAACCCCAACGACGACCCCTGCGGCTACCGCGCAGTCATGGTCATGATGCTGGCGAGCCTTTACTACCACAAGCCGATATTCAAGACGCTGGTTGAGGACAACACCAACATATACGCAAACGGAACCCACATATACGTTCCCAAGGTGATACAGTTCAAGACCGACAAGATAGTCATGAGACCCAAGGAGACCGACCTTGTTGGTCTCGTGGAGAGCGGAGCCGTTGACTACTTCTTCATATACAAGAGCGTCGCCGAGCAGCATCACCTTCGCTACATAACCCTGCCGAAGCAGATAAACCTCGAGGACTTCAAGCTCGCGAACTACTACGGCCAGGTCGAGGTTACCATAGGCTCCACAGGCAAGACAATCAAGGCCAAGCCCATCGTCTACGGCGTCACCGTGCTGAAGAACGCCCCCCACAGGGAGCTGGCCCTCGAGTTCCTCAAGTTCTGGCTCAGCCAGCAGGGCAGGGAGATATTTGAGAAGAACTATCAGGACTTCCTCAACCCGCCGATAGCGTTCGGCAACGTTCCTGACCAAATCAAGGACGAGGTGAAGGTCGAGGGGTGAGCTTTTTATTCCCCTCTCCCAATTCAGGGGGAGAGCGATGAGGCGCGACTACACCCTCTACTTTTTCACGGCACTGGGGAGCTTCCTAATCGTCTACATACTCCTGCCCCTGGCCATGATTTACCTCAAGCAGGCCCAGGATTTTCAGGCCTTCGTCAGGACCCTCCACGACCCAGTTGTGATTTCTGCCGTCAAGCGGTCCCTTTTAACGGCCACGGCGACCGCTTTGATAGCGCTCCTCTTCGGCGTCCCCCTCGGCTACGTTCTGGCCAGAAAGGACTTCCCGGGGAAGAGCTTCGTTCAGGCGGTTGTCGATGTCCCGATAGTGATTCCCCACTCCGTCGTTGGCATAATGCTCCTCGTCACTTACTCCACCTATATTCTCGACAACTACAAGGGCATAATCGGGGCCATGCTTTTCGTCTCGGCCTCCTTCACGATAAACTCAGCCAGGGACGGCTTCTTGGCCGTTGACGAGAAGCTTGAGGCGGTTGCGAGAACCCTCGGAGCTTCCCGATTGAGGGCCTTTTTCTTGATTTCCCTTCCGATGGCCTTCCCGAGCATAGCGAGCGGGGCCATAATGACGTGGGCCCGCGCCATAAGCGAGGTCGGTTCAATCCTGATAGTTGCCTACTACCCGATGACTGCTCAGGTTCTAATTCTCGAGTACTTCAACAACTACGGTCTGAGGTCTTCCCGGCCGATAGCGGTCCTCATGGTCACGATAAGCCTCGGCATCTTCGTCGTCCTCAGGTGGCTGATAGGGAGGCGGGCCAATGCTCAGGGCTGAGGGAATCTCCAAGGACTGGAAGGAGTTCCACCTCAGGGATATAACCCTCGAGGTTAAAAAGGGCGAGCACTTCATAATCCTCGGTCCAAGCGGTGCGGGGAAGACGGTTCTCCTCGAGATAATCGCGGGGATAATAGAGCCGGACTCGGGGAGGGTTTACCTCAGAGGCAGAGACGTTACAGATTTGCCACCCGAAAAGCGCGGTTTAGCCTACGTCCCCCAGAACTACGCCCTCTTCCCGAACATGAGCGTCTACGACAACATAGCCTTCGGCCTGAAGGTCAGGAAGGTGCCAAAGCCCGAAATAGAGCGAAAGGCTAGGGAAATCTCCGAGGTTCTCGGTATAGAACACCTCCTCCACAGGAAGCCGAGGACGCTGAGCGGTGGAGAGCAACAGAGGGTAGCTTTAGCGAGGGCTTTAGTAGTCGAGCCACATTTAATCCTCCTCGACGAGCCCTTCGCGAACCTCGACGTCGGGACGAGGGCGAGGCTTCTGGTTGAAATGAAGCGCTGGAAGCGAGAGCTGGGCTTCACAGCCCTGCACGTAACGCATTCTTTTGAAGAGGCCATAAGCCTCGGCGACCGCGTCGGGGTGATGCTCGACGGCAGGCTCGTTCAGGTTGGTAAGGTCAGGGACGTCTTCTCAAGACCTGTGAGCGAGGAAGTCGCTCGCTTCCTCGGCTTCGAGAACATAATCGAGGGAATCGCCGAAGGGAGAAAGCTCAGGGTCAACGGCATCGAGATTGAACTTCCTGTTGAAGCTAAAGGAAGGGTCAGGGTCGGCTTAAGACCGGAGGACATAATAATCTCAACCGAGCCGATAAAGAGCTCCGCCAGAAACGAGTTCAAAGCGGTCGTTGAGTCAATCGAGGAGCTCGGCCCGCTCGTGAGGGTTCACCTTTCCCTCGGCGATATAATCCTTACGGCCTTTATAACCCGCTCATCGATGCTCGAACTCGGGATAGAGAAGGGAAAGGAGGTCTACGTCAGCTTCAAGGCGAGCGCGCTCCACGTGTTCTGAGCTTGTCCCTTATCTCTACCGGCAGGCTCTCGTAGACCTCATTGAGGGCATCGATGAGCTCGATGAGTTCTTTAGCCGTCAGCGTCGTCGTCTTCGGGCCGATTTCGAGTATCAGCGCGTCGTATTCCTCCGGCGAGACCTCCTCAAGCTCGTCTAAATGCTCGGCTTTCCTCGGGATTATGTTCACCTCTCCAATCATTCTACCGGCCCTTATCTCGGCCTCCCGCTCCTCTATCGGCACCTCCTTGGGACAGTCGTAGCGCTCGACGAAAATCTTGATGTCAACCACCGGCGTTCCGTCGAGGGCGTCGATATCGTCTATGTAGAGCCTTCCCTCCTCGATGCGGTGAATTCTGACGGTGTAAAGAGCTATTGGATTCGGTCTGTAGGGCGAGCGCGTCGCGAAGACGCCGGTGAGCGGGTTCTTCGGGTTCCCGTAGGGGTGCACCTTCAGGATTCTTCTCCTTGCCGGCGTGTCGCTCTCGTGGAACCAGAGGACGAGCTTGACCCAGTCACCTTCCCTGAGGCCCTCCGTTGCCTCCCAGAACTCGGGCAGGATTTCTATGTGCGTTTCCTCGCTTTTCCTTACGAAGCCGACCGGCACGATTTTGAAGAGTTCGAAGTTCATGGGCATCACCCAAGAAAGAAAGCGGAAAAGGAATCAGGTTCCGTGCTCCCAGCTCTCAAGGTATTCCTTCTGCTCCTCGGTGAGCTCCTCAATCTTTATTCCCATGGCTGAGAGCTTAATCCTCGCGACCATCTCGTCAATCTCCCTCGGCAGGACGTAGACCTTTGGCTCAAGCCTCTCGTGGTTCTCCTTGATGTACTGCGCCGCTTTCGCCTGAAGGGCAAAGCTCATGTCCATAATCTCCGCCGGGTGGCCGTCGGCCGCCGCTAAATTGACCAGCCTTCCATCGGCCAGGAGGTAGAGCCTCCTTCCGTCCTTAAGCTTGTACTCCCTGATGTTGGGCCTCGGCTCGCTTATCTCAACGGCGAGCTCCTCCAGGTCGGGCTTCCATATCTCAACGTCGAAGTGGCCGGCGTTGGCCATTATGACGCCGTCCTTCATCAGCTCGAAGTGCTCTTTGCGAATGCACTTGATGTTGCCCGTCGAGGTAACGAAGATGTCTCCTATCTTGGATGCCTCCTTCATGTCCATGACAAGGAAGCCGTCCATCCTCGCCTCCAAAGCCCTAATCGGGTCGACCTCAACAACGATTACGGTAGCGCCGAGGCCCCTTGCCCTCATCGCTATTCCCCTTCCGCACCAGCCGTAGCCGACAACGACGACGTTCTTTCCGGCGACGAGCAGGTTTGTGGTCCTTATTATGCCGTCCCACGTGGACTGGCCGGTTCCGTAGCGGTTGTCGAAGAGGTATTTGGTATAGCTGTCGTTGACCGCTATGATTGGGAACCTCAGAACCCCGTCCTTCTCCATCGCTCTCAATCTGATAACCCCGGTGGTCGTTTCCTCGCTCGCGCCCCAGATTTCGCCTATCAGTTCCTGCCTTTCCCTGTGGACGGTGCTTATCATGTCCGCTCCATCGTCTATGATGATGTTGGGCCTTATGTCAAGGGCGCGATGCATGTTCTCGTAGTACTCCTCCCTGCTCTCGCCTCTAATCGCGTAGACCTTGACGCCAGCTTTAGCCAATGCGGCGACGACATCATCTTGGGTGCTCAGCGGGTTGCTGGCGGCGGCAGAAACCTCCGCTCCCCCGGCCTTGAGGGTCAGGAGCAGGAAGGCCGTCTTCATCTCGAGGTGAAGGGTTGTGGCGATTCTGACGCCCTTGAAGGGCTTCTCCCTCTCGAACTCCTTCCTTATCGTCTGGAGAACGGGCATGAAGCGCGAGACCCAGTCAATCTTCTTCTCCCCGCTCGGAGCGAGCGAGATGTCCTTGACGCAGTAATCCTTCGTGCAGTCCATACCAATCACCGGTGGGTTTTTAATTTCCGGGGTTAAAAAGGGTTGGTGTTGTTATGATAGTCGACCTCTCGCTCCCCCTGGGAGAGGACACGCCGGTTTACCCCGGCGATCCGGAGGTAAAGGTCAGGCCCTGGGCCTTCATCGAGCGCGACGGCTACTACATGAACGCCCTCAAGCTCGGCGAGCACTCGGGGACGCATGTTGACGCTCCGGCCCACTTCATTCCCGGCGGAAAGACGGTGGACGAGATGCCCCTCGAGAAGTTCATCGGAGAGGCCTTCGTTATTGACGTTCGCAATGGCGAGGGAACTGTTAAACTCGACGAACTGCCGGATTCTGGCTATTACGGGAAAATCGTCCTCTTCCTAACCGGCGGGAGGGAGCTTTCGCCGGAGGTCGCGCTATTCCTCGTGGCGGAGGGTGTTAAAGCCGTTGGCACCGACGCGATGAGCATCGGTGACGAGACGGTTCACACGATTCTCCTCAGCGAAGAGGTGCCGGTGTTCGAGAACCTCGTCAACCTTGAGGCCCTGGTTGGGCGAACCTTCACGTTCATAGGCCTCCCCCTGAGAATCGAGGGTGGCTCTGGAAGCCCTGTTAGGGCGGTAGCGATAGTCGAAGATTAACGTTCCCTTTGGTTTCTCCTGTGATACCGTGGCTTTTCTCGGGTAACTGCTGGATAGTTTTGCCCCTGGAACGATTTGGAACGATGAGGTTCTTTCTGGTTCGTTGTGGGAAGTATGAGAACGAACGAAATGCCCCGGATTTTTTAGAAACCGTCTATTTGACCTTAATTTCGTGAAAAAAGCTTAAATAGGGCTTTTTCGTAGTTGGTAATGGTGATGAGCCATGATGGGTAAGAAGTTGGTGGCAGTCCTGTTCGGACTGCTTATGATTGGAATGGCATTTGGAGCGGGAAGTGCATACGCAGGGGAAGCGACGGTTACAGTAATCCTCGTCAGCGACAATGCCGCGGACAACGCGATAGCGCAGTACCTCGCCAACCTGACCGGTGCGGTCGTCGTGACGACCACCTGGGGCACCTACGACCCAAACGTTACGGCGGAGATACTGAGCTACGCCCCGGACCAGGTTATAATAATAGGCGGTCCCGATGCGGTTGTGAGCGAGTACGTTACCGACCTTGAGGAGTACAACATAACCGTTTACCGCTGGTGGGGAGCCAACAGGTATGAGACTGACCTCGCAGTTATGGGCAACGCCAGCAAGGTCTTTGGAATCAAGTTCAACGCCAGCGTCGTCGTTGCCGGCAACGACAGCCTTGCAGTCCAGACCGCCCTCAGGCTCGCTGTCCAGAACCGCGCGATGATAATATACGTCAACCAGTCGACCAACGTCACCAAGCTCATGGAGAGGTTCCAGGTCAGGGAGATGGTAATGGTCCAGAGCAAGGTCTCTGAGAAGGTCATGGAAAAGGTCTCCAGGGAGCTCAAGGCCTGCAACTGCACCGCCAAGCAGGTCCAGGCCAACGTTACGACCGAGCAGGTTAAGATGATTATGGAGCAGGTCCGCGAGAGGCTCATGGCCATCGAGGAGATAGCGAACACCACGAACTCCACTCAGCTTAGGGAACAGGTCAGGGAGATGCTCCAGCTCATGGAGCAGGCTAACGCAAGCCTTCAGGCAGGAAACGTCACCGGAGCCTACGCTTTGGCCCTTAAGCTTCAGGTGAAGACCGAGTTCGCCCTCAAGGAGGCTAACAAAGAGCTCCACAGGGCCATGGAAAAGAACGGAAAGCTCGCCCTTGAGATGGAGCTTGAGAAGATTGAGGCCCAGCTTGAGATCCTTGAGAAGGCAGGAGTTAACGTCAGCTCCGTTCAGACAATCCTTGACAAGGTCAGGGAGGCAATTGATGCGGGGAACTACAGCGTTGCCAGGGTGCTCCTCAAGGATGCCAAGAAGGCTCTCCACGAGCTCTATATGGAGAACAGGGAAACCGTTAAGATGAACCCGGGAATGGGTTCAAAGCCAGAGAAGAGCGGAAGGCACTGATTAGGTTTCTTCCCCTTTTCTCCTCGCTTTTTTCTCCCGCAGGTACGGGTAGCGCATTATGTGCCCGCAGTTGAGACACTTTATGACGACATGGGGGTAGGGTTTGCTCCTCAGTCTCACGCGCGCGTTCTTTCCCGGGACGAGGAAGGAGTGACAGCGCTTGCAGTAGCGACGCTTCCACTTTCTCGGGAGTCTTATCTTGGCCTTCTGCTGGACGGCAAGGGCTATCTCAACGTATCTGTTCGCCAACTCCGGGCTGTACGGAAAAACCCTTTCCGCGAGGGTGAAGAGCGTCTCAACGCGCTCCCTCGCTATCCGTTTCTTCTCCCTTTGCTCCTTCTTCCTCAGGAACTTCTTCCCCACACTACCACCTCACCAGCTTCAGCTTTCCGGGGAACGGTTCGTAGAGGTAACCCTCGCGGAGCAACTTCTCAAGGGTCTCCCCCGCGTGCTCCCTCCTAAAACCGGCCTCGATGAGGGCCTTTAAGAACTCCTCCCTCGTGACCGTTCCGTCAATGGATGTCGCCTCGAGGTCTTCAAAGATTCTAACGCCAATCTCCGCCACCCGGGAGTTCCCTATGTAGCGCTCGTATTCCTTCAGGAGCCTCAGCTTTTCCCTGTCGGGAAGTTCGTTTATCCACGTGTCGGTTATCTCCTGGTACAGACCGAGCAGGTTGCTTATGAGGCCCCTTCCGAGTTTTCCTTCAAAGCGTCTCATCGCACCGAGAAGCCTCGCCCCGAGCCTGTACCTAAGCCCGACGTTAAAGACCTTGCCCGAGAGAGTCAGGGCATCGAAGAGCTCCCCGTACTCGTTTCGGTTTCTCATCAGGAACGCCTCAAAGCGGTAGCGGTAGTCCTCCATCTCACCGAGGTTTAAAACTCCAACGCGCCTTCTGGCGACCATGATTGTGGCGACGACGTTGGGCATCAGCTCCTCAAGCTCGCGGTTTCGCTCGTAGGCAACGTCCTCGGTTATTACGAGCGGGGCCTCCCCGAGAGTTGCGGTATCGTCTTCGGGCTTCATCACGAGCCTCGGGCTGAGAAAGCCTGCGCTCTTTTCCCGGAAGTGCTCCTCCGCCCACTTGGGCACCGGTCTGGGCCTCTTCAGCATGGCCCTCGTGTGGGGGACGTAGTAGGCCAACTTCGCCCTCGGCCTCGCGAACCTGAAGTCGAGGCCCAAGAACTCATCGTCGAACTCCGTCCATCTGTCCCGCCTGAGCTTCAGCTCCTCCGGAAGGAGCGAGTGGAGGTATTTCAACGCTTCCCAGAGTGAGAGAACCGAGCGCTCGCGCTCCCCCTTGAAGGCCGAGAACGTCACCCCCTCCCCCCAGTTCCCCGCTCCTATGACGGTCGGGGCACTCAGGAGGGAATATATTATAGCCCTCTCCGTCTCGTAGTTCGCGTAGACCGTGCTTGAAATGAGCTCCTCAAGTTCGCCCCGGCTCAGCGTGTAGCCCTCGTAGCGGAGCCAGCGGTTTTCGTAGGGGGTTTCCTTCAGCTCGATGACGCGGAGAAGCTTGAGGTTTCCGTAGGGGTAGGCGTCGAGTATTCCTCTGACCCTCACGTAGGCGCCGGAATAAACGCTATCCTCAATCGCGCTCGCTTCATCTATCCTCAGAACGAGGTACGCCCTGAGCCTGCTCTTCTTCAGTTCTTCCGGCGAGAGAGGGGAGAGCAGGTAGTAGACGGCATCCCTCGGCGCGTGAGGTGGTTGTCTGAGTAGCAGGAAGCCTTCAACCTCAACCTCCTCCCCGTTCCTCCCCTGGATTTCGCGAAGGAAATCCCTAACCCTGGTCTCTGGTGTCAGGGGCTCCCTGTGCTCCTCCCTGAGTAGCGCGAGTAGCTCTTCCATCGAAGCCTGAAGGACCGCAAAGTTTATAAAGTCATCTCTGAAGGTGTTATCGGCACGGCGGCCATAGCGGCGGGGTTACACCCGGTCTCGTTTCGACCCCGGAAGTTAAGCCCGCCTGCGTTCCCGGGTGTACTGCCCTCCGAGAGGGGGCGGGAAACCGGGAACGCCGCCGGCCACTAACCTTCTCTCGTAACCACCTACACAAAAGCTATTTAAGCGGTTTGTAGCTATTTTTTACGGTCGGTAGTCATGCTCAAGAAGTCAGCGAGGGGCAGGTTGAGCTGGGACTACATAAAGGACAGACACTCCGAAGTTATCGGTGAGCTTAAAACCCTTCGTAACTGGGACGAGGTTAAGTCCGCGATTCCAGAGTCCGAGACGCTCGGTGACTACTCCCTTTTGGCACTCGAGGCGATTGCTGCGGTAATCCGGGAGCTTAGGATTGAGCGCTCCTTCCTCAGCGAGAAGATTGAGACCATAAACCGGAAGCTCGAGGAGCTCGGGACCTCACACCGGGAGCTCAGCTACTCCGTGGAGAAGCAGTTCAAGGAACTTGAGAACAGAATCTCAGAGCTGGAGCAGAGGACGCTCTTTCTGGAGGGCGTTGAGGCCATAGTGCCGAGGATAAACGAGCTGGAGGAAAGACTTGACCGACTTCCGGCTGAGCTCTTCAAGCGCGTTGAGGATGCCTACGGTAAGAAGGTTGACGAGCACCTTCACCGCATACTTGAGGAGCGCCTCGAGTCCCTGAGGGAGGAGCTGAAGCGGGAGGTCTTCGGCATAAGCGTTGACCTTTCCCGGGCCCTTAGGGACCTTCAGGAGCACTACGAGAAGCTCGTCGAGGAAAACGTCCGGCTCAGGGGTCTGGCAAAGGAAAACGAGAAGCTGAGGAAGAAGCTCGTTGAGCGCGAGCGCGAGCTTGAGGAGCTGAAGAAGAGGCTCGCAATGTTCCAGGAGATGGCAAAGCGCGTCGATGCCCTGAGCGAGAAGATTGGGAAGTACGAGGAGAGGCTCAAGGAAATAAAGACGATTGAGCGGGAGCTCGTCTCATTAACCGGAGCGAGGGACGCTAGGTCGGCGATTGAGGTTTTGAAGAAGGACTTCGTTCCCAAATCCCAGTTCGAGCAAACCGTTCGGGAGATAAAGTCCGCGCTGGCCGAGGTTGAGTCCCTGAAGGAGGAGAACGAACGCCTCAGGCGGGAGAACGAGAAACTTAAGGAGGCCCTCAAGACAATCCTCCAGGAGCGGTTGGAAGGCGGGGAATCACCTCTCCAGGAGAAGTAGCCGTTTCATGCCCTCCTTCAGCCTTTTCTGAACGAGGTCGCTTTTATCGTCCTCTATAGACTGGAGCTTCGATATCACGACCTTTCTCAGCTTGTCGTTCTTCTCCCCGAGGGAGACGAGGGTCTCGACGGCGCTCGCGCGCACGAGGTCGTCCTCGTCCTGGAGGAGTGTGAAGAGCTTCGGCAAGAACGGCGTTACGTAGCGCAGACCGTTCTCACTCAGCGCCGCTATGAAGTTCAAAGCGGCGAGCTTGTCGGATGCGTCCTTTGAAATCAGCATGAATCCTATGTCCCTGAAAACGTTGCCGAGCAGGCTTGGTCTGGCCTTCATAATCTCCTCGAGGACGTACGTTGAGTTCACCTTAATCTTGGGGTCGCCTATGCGGTAGTTCGCAAAGATTACCGGAACGACCTTGCTCACTTTCTCCGGTGCAATATCGGCCAGAACGCCGAAGGCTCTGGCTATCTCCTGGGTTAGCGGCACGGCCTCACTTTTCCTGAGCATAACCATCAGCTTCGTCAGGAGTGACTCATGGAGCTCCGGCATGTCCCTCAGGACCTCGACGACGACTCGGAGGGCGTTCTTCTGAACCGTCCAGAGGTCATCGTCGAGAAGCTCAAGAACTTCCTTGAGGAATTCCTTGTCTATGGAAGCCCTTGCCACGATTTCCTGGAGCCTCTCCCCCGTCGCCAGTGCCTCCCTTAGGTCGAACTCCTCCTCCATCTCTTCCACCAAGTGGAGTACGGCAAAGGTTTATATAAGCTTTTCACCACTCCTTTTGGGGGATTAGCCATGAAGAGAAGCGTTCCAGTGATTTTAGTGGCTTTACTGGCGTTTCTTCTGCTCGGAAGCGTTTCAGCGTCTCAGAATCCAGTGCTGTGGAAGGGAACCCTCTGCGAGAACGTGAAGTACCAGAAGAGCATAGAGGCAGTTGCCCTCACGAATGGGACCGTTTACGCCGCCTGCTCCTACAGACAGGTGGTGAGTTCAAAGGGCCTCGTTGAAATCTACTACCTGGGTAACCTCGCGGCTTTTTCGCTCAACGGAACCAAACTGTGGCAGAATTCCTCCGGCTACACAGTTAAGCTCGTACCCGTTCGGGGAGGTCTCCTCGTGGGGAGCTTCGGTGGTCTCCTGAAGTTCGACAACATGGGTCGTGTCGTGGCCACGTACGACGTCCTTAACAAGCTCTACGACTTCGCAATCTCGGGGGAAACCGCTTACCTCGTGGACGGCGACTTCTACGTCTCGGGTAACAGGACCTCGTACAGGGGTCACGTTTACGCCGTAAAGCTCAACGGGAACTTCACCCCCCTCTGGAACATCACCTTCAACGATATGCTCACCCGGGTTCGTGTAGGGGAGGTAATCTACGCGAGCTCAGGCTTTCCCTCGGGCTACGTTGGAAAGTGGCAGTTCGGCTCGCTCTACGGAATTTCTCGCCAAGGAAAGCTCCTCTGGAACGTGAGCTTCGGTCACTGGGTCAGGGATTTGGAGGTCTGGAAGGGCAACGCGGTCCTTGGAACCGGCTGGGACGACTCTAAAGGCCGTCTCTACGTGGTCTCCCCGAGTGGAAAAGTGCTCCTCAACGAGAGCCTCTTCTACACCGAAGACATTCTGGTTCTCAACGATACAGCTTACGTCAGTGGTTACGACGGCAAAAACGGAACGCTCGTCGCCGTTGAACTGCCCTCCGGAAAGACCCTTTGGGAGAGGAGGTTCCCCTACCGCGTTAAGGTCCTTGCCTACACCGACGGCGTTCTCTTGGCTGGAACCGGTAGGTTCGTGAGCAAGGCCGAGAACGGAACGACCTACGTTTACAGCGTCGGAAACCTCTACGCCATCAACCCAAAGGACGGAAAGACCCTCGGCGAGCTCCCGAACACGGGCTACGTCAGGAGCATAGCCGTGAAGGGCAACGAGGCGGTAATTGGAACCGCGAGTTCAACGTTCTACGTGGTCGATGTCGATGCAATGAAAGGAAGCCAGAAGAGTTCGATATGCGGGCCTGGGTTCATAGTTCTCCTCGCCGTTGCGGTGCTACTCCTGAGGAGGTTCACATAGAGACGAGGCCGTATTCGATTAGCTTGTTCACTATTTTTCTTCCTTCCCTCGTGAGGTCTACGACCTTCCTTATCATGACTATCTTGAGGAGCCCCTTGTCTATCATCCTGTCGTAGATTTCCTCGATTTCCCTCTCGCTGAGGCCGAGGAACTGGTGTATCTCGAGCGGGTTTAGACCGGAGTAGAGCGCCATGAGTATCTGCTTCTCCGTTTCGTCGAGGCTCTGAAGCTCTTTAAGTTCTTTCTCCATTACCTCCTTGAACTCCGCCTGGAGCGTTGGGAACTCCTTCGAGACCTTCATGATGAACTCGAAGTAGCCTGGTATGTACTTGAGCAGGTAGCGCAGAATGAAGAGCCTCGTCTTCTTCTCGGGGATGTAGAGGTAGGACGTTACGGTCTCGCTGATGTAGAAGTGCTTTATCTTCCACGCCTGAACCTTCTTGCCGTCCATGTCAACTTCCTCGACGTCCATGTCCTCAACGTCCGAGAATATCGGGATGGGCCTCATGTCGGGGTCGAGAACCACGATGTTCCTCTCGGTTTTCCCCTTCTTGGCGGACTTGACGGAGACTATCCTCAGCGAACCGTCCTGCCACTTGGAGTCCATGTTTATCGCTCCGCCCTTAATTCTCGCGAGCTGTAGTCTGACGGCCTTTCCGTTTATCAGTGTTTCAAAAATCGTGTGGACGAACTCTTGAAACTTCTTCTCGTCGTATATGAGCAGGTTGTCGCCTATCGTCAGGATGAGCGTGAGGTCGCCCCTTCCGGGAACGTAGAACTTCATCCCGAAGTGCTCCTTCTCTGGGTTGAGCTTGTAGTTGTCGGGAACGTTTACGGCCAGGTCCGTCAGGGACGAGAACGGGAAGTTGTCCTCGCCAACGACCTCCCCCATGCGAAGATACTTCAGAATAAGCCTATCGTGCTGAATAACCCCGAGGGCATCGCGCCAGTTTACCCTACCGGAGCCCTTCCATGACGAGATTATGGCTACCTTGACCCGGGTTTCTGTGACGGCCATGGCTCATCCCTTCCGCCCTCACGTGAGGGCCTGGTACTCTTCGAGCTGCTTCTCCAGCTTCTCAACCTTCGCGCGGAGCTTCTCGCACTCCTGCGAGAGCTTAACCTCGAGGGGCGTTACCGCCGGGTTCCCGCCGCGCGAGGATATCATTTCGTCGAGGATGTTTATAGCGTTGTTGATGCTACTCGTTATCCTTATAAGGGCTTCCTCCGGCGGGAGCTTAACGGTCGTCTTGCCGTCCTTGCTCTTGACCGTAATCGGGAGCTTCGTCCTCGCGACGTACGCTATCACCTGGTTGAGCTTCTCCTTGTCCTTTTGGCTCGGGAAGCGCGCAAGCCAGAGCTTCTTGAACTCGTCGAGTTCGGCAAGGACCTTCATGAGGAACGCGTTGTACTCGTCCTCGCTTATGTATCCAAGGGTGTAACCTCTCGCGACGTCGAGGAGCATGAGGAGCCTCTCCTTTTTGTGCCTGGCCTCGTCGAGGACGCGCTGGACCTTCTCGTCGATGACCTGGCGGAGCTTCTTGATGAGCTCCTCCTCGTTGACCCCCGAGACGCTCATCTGCTTCTTCTCCTCCTTGGGAACTCTCTTGGGCTCCTCTCTCTTCGGTGCGGGGCTCTCGCTCTTCAGCTCCCGCTCGAGGAGCGCCGCGTAGAGTTCGCCCATCTGGTTGCTTATCGCGTTGGTGATGATGTACGCTGTGACGACCATGCCGAGCAACACCACGACCGCGATGACTGCAATCATTATCCAGTCCACGTTCTCACCCCCTCAAACTGGAAAGGGAAACAACGAAAGTCAGAGTTTGAATTTGCTGATGATGTTTCTGAGTTGTTCGACGATTCTCTTCAAGTCGTTGGCGGCACGCTCAAGCTCCTCAGTGGCGGCAGTCTGCTCTTCAACGGCAGAGCTAACCTCCTCAGCACTGGCGGTCGTTTCCTCAGCACTCGCAGCCAAATTCTCCAAAGCACGCAACGCCTTATCAACCTCCTCCTGCGTGCGGATAATCTGCTCCTTCACCTCACCCATCCTGCCACTGGCCTCCTGCAGGAGGTCGGCGATGTTGCCGAGGTAGGTTATCGTCTCCCTGAGGGTCTCGGCGCTCTCGCCAACCACTTCAACGCCCTTCTCCGTGCTCTCCACTGCGTCCTTGATTTCGGTGGTTATCTGGTCGATGATGTTCTTGATGTTGTCAGCGGCCTGCTTGCTCTCCTCAGCAAGCTTCCTAATCTCCTGAGCAACGACGGCAAAGCCCCTGCCTGCTTCTCCGGCTCTTGCCGCCTCAATAGCCGCGTTGAGGGCAAGCAGGTTCGTCTGCTCGGCAATGTTCGTAATCACATCCGTAATCTCCTCAATACTCCTGCTCATCTCCGCGACCTTCGTAACGGCGTGCTCAATCTTGCTCATGGTCTCTTGAATGCTCTCTATCTGCTGGGCTGAGACCTCGCTCTTCTCCCTGCCTTCGTTGGCGATGTTCACTACCTCTCCAACAGCTCCTTCGAACTCCTCCATTGCCCTGACGCTTTCGGCGCTGGTTTCTGCAACGAAGCGCATTCCCTCGGTTATTTCGTTGATGTGCTCCTGCTGCCTCTGCGCTTCAATGCTAACCTGCTGAACCGCCTCATTAACCTGATTAATCGCCTCCGTAACATCCTTTGAAATCTGGGCGAGGGTGTTCGCCTTCTTCTCGAGTTCGTCGGTAACGTTGACGATTTCGCCAATTAGACCCTTGAGTTTCTCGTTGGTGTCTTTGAGGTCTTCGAGGATTTCTTTGAGTTCGCCTTTGGCCTCCATGCTTAAACCGTTGCTTAAATCACCCTCTGCGAGACGTTCGAGTTTTGTTGCTATCGTGTTTAAGGTTCCCACAAGGTCCTTCCCAACCGCCTCAAACGCCTTAATCAACGCACCAATCTCATCGTCCTCCAAGTACCGAATCCTCTTAAGCTCCCTGTTCACCTCACTCAACCTGCCCTCAGCAAGAGCCTGCGCCACGCGCTTGAGCTCCTCCAGGGGCTTTATTGAGCTCTGGGTAATCTTGTATGCGGCGCCAACGAGAACGGCGGATATCGCAAGGATTATGAGCGTCATGTACAGTGCCGCCCTCTGGGTTGTCTTCCTCGTGTCGTCCACCGCCTTTATTATGCCCGCACTTATCTCGCTGACTGGGACCTTGGCGAAGACGTACCAGCCCGTTTCGGGAATCTTAACACCCGCGGCGACGGCGCGCACCCCTTCCCATGTGTATATCGTCGTGGCGTTTGGTTCTCCGCTCTTGATTATCTCGGCGACGGGTTTGAGGCTGGGCTCTTTGAAGACATTGAGCTTCATCTCAATCTGGGGGTTGGGGTGGATGTATATCAGGCCGTTTGGGCCGACGACGTACGCGTAGCCTGTTTTTCCTATCTTAACGCTTGTAACGGCCTTTGCGAGCGTGTCTATGAACACATCCAGACCAATGACACCAACGAGTTTACCGTTGTAATAGACTGGAACGGCGTAGGTCACGACCCACTTTCCGGTTGAGGCGTCGCGATATGGCTGGCTCCAGACCGGTCCGTTCTTCTGGACTGCCTCCTGGTACCATGGCCTCTTCCTCGGGTCGTAACCGGCCGGAAGCTTCTGCTCAGGATAAATGTACATGTTACCGTTCACGTCGCCGAAGTACACCGCGCTGAGCTTTGGCTCCGCTTTGGCTATCGTTGAAAAGCGTTCGAGGAGCAGGGGCTTCAGCTTTTCAGCGTAGCCGGGACTTCCAAATGGCGTCCCGGTCTTGTTCAGGTCGTTCAGCGATATTATGGTGAGCTGTTGCGTGGCCCGTCCGAGGGCTTCGACCTCCTTAAAGAACCCGCTGAACTGTTCCGCCAGTGCTTTCGCCTGCGCCATAGTCATTTCCTTGGCCTGGTAGTCCACCTCTGGTGCCAGCTTCTGCTGGATTATGTCGCTCGTGTGGTTTCCCGTGTACAGCATCATGGCGCTGGCTATCACTGCCACGAGGAACAGCGAAACGACAACGATACCAACAATTTTCGTCCTGAAGTTCATCGAATCACCCCCTCGTGTTCCTGATTCAATAAATCTTCTCGATGACTTTTCCGCCTGAAACCTTCCTCATTCTGACTTTACCCGTTGATAGGTCGAGGTAAATCGTCCTTCCGCCCTTTCCGCCCGTGTCCTCCGCGATCAGTCTTATGCCGTACTTCCTGAGCTCCCGCTTCGCCACCTCGACGTTTCTCTGCCCTATCATCAGCTTCTCGTTGGTCACGTTGGTGAACATGTGCGCTCCCCCGAAGAGCTTTGCCTCGGCCCTCCTCGGGTTTCCGCCGAGCTTCTGGATGTCCCTGATGAGCAACTGCAGGCCTGTATCGACGTACTTGGCCGGGTTTCCCTTGTTGCCGTAGTAGCTCGCCTCCGGCAGGAGCGCGTGGAGCAGACCGCCAACCTTGGTCAGGCGGTCGTAGAGGGTTATACCGACACAGCTACCTAACCCGTAGGTGCTGATTATCCCCTCCTTCTTGCCGACCGCGTAGTCACCGATGCCGACCTTTATCTCCGCCGGCAAGGTTCAACCCTCGGTTTTCTCGTTGATTGTAGGCTCGGAGTCCACGGCAGGGGTCTTTTGAGCTTCCTCGGTGGATTTTTCGGGAGCTTCTTCAGGGGTACTCTCCGGGACCTCCTCAACCCTGCTCTCGCTCACCTCTTCCCCGGGCTCTATCGTCTCTTCGGGCGGTATCTCGGGCTCGACGTCCTTTACCTGGGCCTCAAGCTTGCCGACGAGCTTGTCAAAGGCGTCTTTGGTTGGCACAAGGTAGAACAGGCTCTCTATTCCCGTGTCCTTCTGGTAAAAGCGTGTCTTGAACATTATGACCTCGGTGACGTCCCTGAGGTCGGGCCTCGACAGCTCCTTCTCAACGTCGTAGAGGCTCTCGGCCGGCTTTGGTGGGCTCAGGGAAACGGGTTCCTCGATGAGCTTCGCGAGTATGTCCGTGTAAACCGAAATCAGTATGTTGCCTATCTCCATTATCGCCGAGCGTCCCATCTCGTCTATTCCCTCGTCGCCGGGGTCCATCCCGAGGAGCGTCATGACGAGAGCTTTGGCGCTCTCCTTGGGGAACTGGAGTATCGTCAAACCGCTGAGCCCCTCAGTTATGTCGAACATCACAACGAAACTGTTCGTTATTCCCTTGCTTGCGAGCTCGTGGAGGAACTTTGCCCTGGGAATTACGCTGACGGTCGGGGGCTCCATCTCTATCTCGCCTATCATGTTCGAGAGCGCCGTGAGAGCGTGGCTCATCGCTATGTTGGAGGCTTCCCTAAATATGTCCTGATACCACTCCGAAAACCAGTTCTTGTGCCCGCTCATACGAATCCCCCCAGCAGGGTATCAACAATCTTCTTCATCGAGGCCGGGTGTGGGATAATCGTGAAGTGCTCCTTGAACTCTATTCCCTCAATCTTCATCTCGGTTTTGAGGAGCATCGTGTAGTCGCAGTGCTGGGCAACGTCGGCCAGCGCGAAGTCCAGTATCGCTGGGGTGAAGTCAATCGCTATGTCCGGCGGCGTCTGGTTGATTTCCGTTCCGAGAAACTCGCTGAGGGCGTTGGCGAAGGCCGAGATTAGGATGTTGCCCATCTCCATAACGGCCGACGCAACCATGTCGTCGAACTCGGTCGTCGTCCCGGGTTCCTGGCCCATCATGAGGTCGAATATCCTAAGGGCATCCTCAAAGTCGAGGAAAAAGAACGCGTGGCCCTCAAAGCCCCCGCTGAGCTGTATGTAAACTGCCACCTTGACGTCCTCGCCGACCTTTTCCGGGACGGACTTGATGGAGGTTATCTCTATCTCCGGAACCGTGATGTTCACCGTCAAACCCGTCATCTCGCTGAGGGCATCGGCTGCCCGTGAGGCACCTATGTTGAAGGTCTCGACCAGCGCGCTCTTGGCGACCTCGTCGAGGTTCTTTATGTACTCCTCGTAGTTCTCAGATTCCACCACGTCCACCTCCGAGGAGACCGTTAATCTCGATAATCAGCACGACGCTACCGTCACCGAGTATTGTCGCTCCGGCAAAACCACTGATGTGCGAGAGCATCTTGCCGAGGCTCTTGATGACGATGTCCTTCTTGTGGAGGAGCTCGTCAACTCCTATGGCCACCTTCTGGGCGCCAAGGTCAACGACCAGGGCCGGGAACTCTTCAAGCTTTGGAACTGGCAGGCCGAAGAGCTCGTGGAGCATTATGACGGGTATAATCTCACCGCGGAGAACTATGACCTCCTTTCCGCCGATGCTCTTGAGGTTCTCGCGCTTTATCTCGATGCTCTCTATTATGTTGTTTATTGGAACCGCGTAGACCTCGTCCTGCACCTTGATGAGGAGCGCCTGGATGATGGCCATGCTCACTGGTAACTTGAGCACGAAGGTCGTTCCCTTCCCGACCTCGCTGTAAACGGCTATGCTTCCGTTGAGGCTCTTAACGACTTCCTTGACGACGTCCATACCGACTCCTCTTCCAGAAACGTCCGTGACCTGGTCCTTGGTGCTGAAGCCCGGCAGGAAGATTAGGTTTATCGCCTCCTCGTCGCTCATCTCCGCGGCCTGCTCCGGGGTTATTAGGCCCTTCTCTATCGCCTTCCTCTTAATCTTCTCAGGGTCTATTCCCCTTCCGTCGTCCCTGACGATTATCTCGACGTGGCTCCTCTCACGCCTTGCTATGAGCTCAAGCTTTCCTGCCCTCGGCTTGCCGAGCTTCTCGCGCTCCTCCGGTGGCTCAATGCCGTGGTCTATGGCGTTTCTGAGGAGGTGGACGAGAACGTCACCGAGCTTGTCGAGTATCGTCCTGTCAACCTCGATGTCCGCTCCCTCGATGATGAACTCGACTTCCTTGCCCATCTTCCTCGCGAGCTCGCGGACCATCCTCGGGAACTTGTTGAAGACTTCAGCGACAGGTGTGAGACGCATCTCCATTATCTCGTCCTGCAGCTCGGTGAGGAGCCTTGAGAGCGTTGACAGCGTCTCGAGAAGCTCCCTGTCGCCGAGCCTCTCCGCTATCTGCTCAAGCCTTCCCTTGGTGATGACGAGCTCACCGACGAGGTTCATCAGTCTGTCTAGGTGTCCCACGTCCACCTTGATTATCTTGGAAATCTTGACCTTTGGCGTCTTTATCGGGCCTTTTACGGTCTTTTTCCCTTTCTTTTCGGTCTTCTCTTCCTTTTTCGCCTCCTTCTTTTCGGCTTTGGGCTGGGTCTGGGCCGGAGCGCCCTCTCCTACTTCCCTAACGTCGGCGCTCTCGACGTCCGGGTGCTTGGTGATTATCTTAACTATGTCCTCCTTGTTGAGGTTCGTCTTCAGAATGACCCTGAAGTAGTAACCGTCAATCAGCTCGCCGTTCTGGATGTCAATCTCGTTTGGTTCGGTCTTCTCAACGAGGCCAACCTTCTGAAGGTCCTGGAGAACGAGATAAGAGCGAACACCTTTGAGTGGGGCGTCCTTCTGGAGGTAAACGGTGACCTCGTATTTCTTTTCTCCTCCCTCAACCTTTGCGCCCTCTCCGCTCGCAACTGTCTCGCCGCCGAGCGTCTGAACCTCGACCTTCTCAACCTCGGGATGCCGAGAAACGACCGTTTTAATTTTCTCCGGGTCCTCTTCGGTCTCTATGACGAACTCAAGAACGTCAACGTCTGCCTTTCCGTCCTCGATGACCTTCCTCTCGGGGTTTGTCTCGACGACGACTCCCAGTTCATCGAGGTCAGAAAGGATGAGAAAAGCCCTGACCCCCCTCAGGGGGGCGTCCTTCTGGAAGTAGACCTTCACGAGGTAGCGGTTGCCGGAGGGGGGAGCTCCTGGAGTTTCGGCTTCTTCCGCTTTTCCTTCTTCGGGAGCTTTCTCCTCCGTTTCCTCTTCCTTCCTCCCACCGCCTGCTCCCGCCTGGTCGAAGAACTTCTGGGCCTTCTCGAAGAGCGAATCAACGTCGAAGTCGCCCTCCTCCCCGGTCTCCTCGATGTTGTCAACCATGGCCTCGATGATGTCGAGGAATTCGAGGAGGACGTCTATGAGCTCTGGAGTTGGCTCAATCTTACCGCTCCTGACGAGGTCGAAGAGGTTCTCCATCTTGTGGGCCACTTCGCTGAGCTTCATGAAGCCCATAGTCGCGGCCGTACCCTTGAGTGTGTGGGCGTCGCGGAAAATCTGGTCTATCATTGCCTTCTTCTCTTCCTCGCTGCCGCCTTCTTTGACTATCTTCTCCAGCGTGAGTATGGCGTTGCTGAGGCTGTCTATCCTATCCCTCGCGTCGGCGAGGAACTCATCAAGGTACTGTGAAAGGTCCTCCACCGCCACCACCCCGCTTTATCTTGTTCACTGCCATCACAACGGTGTCGGCGATTTTATCGAGCGGCACGATGTAGTCAACCATGCCCGTCTCGGCGGCCGCCTTTGGCATTCC
Source organism: Thermococcus prieurii (assembly GCF_054657655.1). Classification (NCBI taxonomy): domain Archaea; kingdom Methanobacteriati; phylum Methanobacteriota; class Thermococci; order Thermococcales; family Thermococcaceae; genus Thermococcus; species Thermococcus prieurii. The sequence continues at coordinate 194,354 of NZ_BAAHYH010000001.1, forward strand.
GTAGATTATCGAGGTCTCCTTGTCCTGCGCGATGGTGATTCCGCCCTTCTTCTTGATGGCGACTATTCCCTGGGCCCCGTCTCGTCCCATCCCCGTCATAACGACGCCGACGGTTTTCCTCCCAAAGACCTCCGCGGCGGTAATCATCATCGGGTCGGCGGCAGGCCTTACGCCGTGTATCTTCGGTTTCTTGTTGAGGGTTATCACGGGCTTTCCACGCCTCAGCTCGACCTCCATGTGGTAGTCACCAGGCGCAACGTAGGCCCAGTCCTCCTCGATGGGCTCACCGTCTTCCGCCTCCTTCACGTTGAGCTTGCTGACGCTGTCGAGCCTCTTGGCGAAGGACTTCGTGAAGCCTGGGGGCATGTGCTGGACGAGCAGGATTGCCGCGCCGAGGTGCTCTGGGAACTTGGGGAAAACCTTGAGGAGGGACTGCGGTCCACCGGTTGAGGCCGCCATTGCAACCGCAATCCTAGCGGGAACCCCTTTCCTCTTGACCTTGCTCTTCTGGGCCCTCAGCAGTCTCGTCCTCTTGAGCTCAAGGAACCTCTTTGGAACCTTCGCCGCCTCCTTGATTTTCGCGATTATCTCGTCCTTCATCTCCTTCATGCTGAGGGAGATTGAAGAGCTGGGCTTTGGAATGAAGTCAATCGCTCCGTACTCGAGGGCCTTTATCGTCGCCTCAGCACCTTCCTGTGTCAGTGCGCTGACCATGATTACCGGCGTCGGGCTCTGCTTCATTATCACCCTGAGGGCGTCGAGGCCGTTCATTCGTGGCATTTCAATGTCGAGCGTTACCACGTCGGGCTTGTGGAGCTTGACCATGTTTATGGCCTCGATTCCATCACGGGCTTCGCAGCAAACTTCAAGCTCGGGGTCGGAGTTGATTATATCCCTGAGTATCTTGCGCATGAATGCCGAGTCATCAACGACGAGTACCCTAATCTTTTTCCTGGGTGAGCTCAGGGGCATCATCACTCACCCTAACTCGACAGTACGCGGTTGATTTCCTCAAGCACCTTCGGGGCCTGGAAGGGCTTGACGATGTATCCAGAGGCGCCGGCCTTGAGGGCTTCCATGACCTTGCTCTCCTGTCCGACGGCGGTAATCATGATTATCTTGGCGTTGGGGTCAATCTTCTTTATCTCGCGAACGGCCGTTATTCCGTCCATCTCCGGCATGACTATGTCCATCGTTACCACGTCGGGCTTGAGCTCCTGGTATTTCTGAACGGCCTCCTTTCCGTTGCTTGCTTCCCCAACAACCTGGTGGCCGCCCTGTGTCAGTATCTTCTTCAGGAGCATGCGCATAAATGCGGCGTCATCTACGACCAAAACCCGGGCCATACTTCTTCACCTCCGGCTTTACGTTCAGGTTCTTGCGGTAAATCCTCGCGACGAGGTCGTACAATTTGAACAGCTTTGCCGCGTTTCCGAGTATCGTCTCGGTTTTACCGAGAATAAGGAAACCGTGGTCTTCGAGCGAATCGTACAGCTTGGCAAATATCTCCTCCTGCGCCTCCCTCTTGATGTAAATCAGCACGTTGCGGATGAATATGACGTCGAAACCCGTTGGATACCTCGGGCTGAAGAGGTTGAACTGCTGGAACTTAACGAGCCTTCTAATCTTCGGAGACACGCGGTAGCGCTCGTCGCTGACCCTCGTGAAGTACTTCGGTATCATGTGCCTTGGGACCTGCTTCTCGACGACATCAACCGGGTACTCCCCGCGCATCGCCACCGCCAGCGCTTCCCTGTCTATGTCTGTCGCGAGTATCTGAACCCTGAAGCCGCCGAGATTCTCTCCAAGGGCCTCGTAGAGGGTCATCGCTATCGAGTATGGCTCCTGTCCCGTGGAGCAGGCCGCGCTCCATATCTTGAGCGAGGAGCTGTGTTGTTCCCTCTTTATCTTCACGAGCTCGGGTATGACCTTTCTCTCGAAGGTCTTCCACACGACGGGGTCGCGGAAGAACTCGGTGACGTTTATAGCGACTGTTAAGAGCAGTTCGTCTAGCTCCTTTTTGTTGGTCCTAATCAGGCGGTAATACTCCATGAAGTTCGTAATCCCCAGCTTTCTCATCCTCGCGCGTATTCTTCGCATGAGGTATGAATCCTTGTAGGCGTCACTGCTAACCTTGAGGTGCCGAAAGAGTTCCTCCTTAATCTTCAGGTAGCCGGGGTCCTTGTAGTTCATCATTCTCTAATCACCTTGGTGAACCTCCGGGATGAAGGCGAGCCCGTTGGGGGCTCAACGAAATTCCCTACAAGTTTATGGGCTTTTTCTCGTAAAAAGCCTTTAGTGTAGATGGTTGTGTAGGTGCATACGCAGGTCGTTACGAATCCAAGGGTTATTATTGTAACTCGTAGTTTTGGTTATTACATACATACGAAAGTCTTTTATCCCTGAAGTGACAATAAGTACCAGTCAGGGGGTGCGCCCATGGGCAGGTCAGTGGCTATCGCCTCGGTGCTATCGGTTCCAGTGGTCACGCTCGCGGGTTCTGCGGTTTCTCTAGCGGTGGGTGCAATAGCGGGCATCGGCACTGCTCTGGTCGTTGGACTCTACCTCTCCTCCAGTCCCAGAAGGGAAGACCTCCTCGACGTTCTTGAGAAGCTCATCGATGGAGAGCACGTCCCCCTCGAGGGCCTTGATTCGGAAACCGCTTCCCGTCTTCTCCGCGTAGTTGAGAAAGCCAAGTCAAAGAGGGAGGTCAGGATTGAGAGGGTAGGCGTTCCGGAGGAAGTTCATGATGTCCTTGAAGAGCTCAGGAACGCCGACGAGAAGGCAACGTCGCTTCTGGAGAGCGCGGACTTTGGGGTTTCCCTTGACTCCAATGGTCTGCTCACGCTCATCCAAGAGGAGCGCTCCCGCGTGGCAGAGCTCGGGGACTACATCCAGACACTTACGGCGGGCATAGAGGAAATGAACACCCAAGCTCAGGCGCTGACCGATTACGCCCTCGAAACGGCGAACATGGCCGAGAAGGGCAAGCAGATTTCCGACAACGTGGCTTTGAACGTCGCGAGCATCAACGAGGTCAACCAGGATATGGAGAAGGCCCTGTCGCTCCTCGTCGAGCACTCACGTAGAATTGGCGAAATCGTCGAGGTCATCGGCAACATCGCGGAGCAGACAAACCTTTTGGCCCTCAACGCCGCAATAGAGGCTGCGAGGAGCGGAGAGCACGGAAGGGGCTTTGCTGTGGTCGCTGAAAACATCCGTGAGCTGGCCGACCAGTCCAAGAAGTCAACCGACCAGATTGCAGAGCTCATCAGGAACATGCAGGAGAGCATTGACAAGGTCGTCGGCTCAATAAAGAAAGAGTTCACGGTCACAGAGGAGATAAAGGACGCCGTTCAAGAGCTCATCGCGGCCTTCGACGATATAGCGAGACGCGCCAACGAGACGGCCAACATGATAAAGGAGCTCTCCGACAGCATAGAGGGCCAGGCTCAGTCTGTTCAGATGCTGATGGACACTTTGGACAGCGTTTACAAGGTTCAGGAGGACCTTTCGACGGAGGTTGATAACTTCACGGCCTTCATCTCCGACGTGCAGACGAGGTTGGAGGAGATTAGAAAGGGTCTTAAGGAGCTTGCCGAATCGGTTTCGCGTTCACGTGAACTCCTTGAAAGGGTTGGGGGGTGATACCTTGGGGGAGATTCAGGTTGTGGCTTTCATGGTCGGCAACGAGGAGTTCTGCCTTGACATATCCAAGGTCAGGGAAATCAAGGAGATGATGCCCATAACCCGCGTTCCCAACGCGCCGGACTTCGTTGAGGGCGTCATAAACCTGCGCGGTCAGATTACCACCGTCGTCAACCTCAAGAAGCTCCTCGGCTATTACGACCTGGACGAGGACCTCTCCAAGAAGAAGATTATCATCGCCGAGGTCAAGGACGAGGTTGTGGGCATAATCGTTGACGCCGTCTCGGACGTCATAACCCTCACCGAGGAGCAGATAGAACAGCCTCCGAAGACCCTCGCCAGCAGGGTGGACATACGCTACATAAAGGGCATCGCCAAGATAAACGACGGCGAAAGGCTTCTCATAATGATTGACCTCGACAAGCTCCTCGGCGACGAGTTCTAGAGTAGGTTGAGGTCCTTTAGAATTTCCTCTATGTCGTCTTTCTTCTCTTCGGGCTCCTTCTCAACGGCTCCGAGCTTGAGCATTAACTTCTGCACCTGTTCCTCCAGCCGTCTCAGCTCCTCGAACTGGTAGCGCAGCTTCTCGTAGAACTCCTTTTCCACTGGCGTCACAGGGACGGGTTCTCCGAGCATCTCGGCAATCCTGTCGATTTCACCGGCTAACTCGTAGGTTATCCTGTGTATCTCGATGAAGCTCTTCTCGGGCGAGAGTTCTTTGTCCCCGCGCTTCATCGGGAGTTCGAGCCTCTTGGTCTTGACTATGACCTCGTTGAACTTGGAGTAAACGTTCTCGTCCGGGACGGAAACGATGGCCAGCTTCCTCAGATTTTTGAGGAGTTCGACGAGGTTCTCTTTGAGCTCCTGGAACTCCTTCTGCCCCTTTCCGGTCAGGACGTAGACCTTCGCGATGTCCCTGAGCGAGAGGAGTGCGCGCTTGGCTTCGAGAAGGCCCTCGCGGAGCTTCTCTGGTTGGAGGGTTATGGCGGCCTTGATGACCTCGAGGAACTCCTCAACTTCCTCGTTCTTCCGCCTCTCGATGACCTCTTCGAGGTGCTCTATCTCCTCCTCAAGCTCCCTGATGATTTCCTCCCTGAGCTCCTCCTTTATAAGCTCCCTGCTCTCCTCAACTTCCCTTTCCAGCTTTTCGACCCTGCCTTCGAGCCTCTCAAGGCCGCTCTTAACGCTCCCAATCTCGAAGTCGAACTTCGTCTCGAACTTCTTGAACTCTTTCAGGGACTTTTCAAGTGAGGTCAGCTTTTCCCGTATCTCCCTGAGCTCCGGGAGCTGGGTTGAGCCCCTTTCCGTGGTTCTTAGTTCAGAAAGCCTTTTCTCGATGGCAGAGCGGAACCCGGTGAAGTTCTCTTCGAGCTCCATTAGGTCGTCTTTGAGTTCGAAATATCTCGCGAGAACCTTGTTCGTAACGTCCCTAACGTAGAGAACTAGCGCCACTGCAACCACTGCCGTTACTGCAATCGCTTCCCACATGATTACCACCCGCGGAGCCCGTGGAACTAATATGGGCAACGATGTTTTAAACCTTTTTTGAACCCTCTTTAGATTTTTTCCAAGATGATGGGTGAAGGGCCCAATATTCCACCATCATCGAAATGTTGTGATGATTTTTCAATTCAGTGGGTTTTGTATTGGTTAAGGGACATTCTCCATGCGAAAACGTTATATATCTTCCAAGCGCTAACAATAATACGGTGCACCTGCACGCTTAGCTACATAAACTTCAGCGGGCTACAATCAGGCTCAGAAAAACCCGGGGTGGTGGAGGAATGAACTCGGTGGTGATAGACCCGCAGGTGCTCAGGTCATTGCACCGCAGTGAGCTCAGGAAGAAGATACTGATGTACCTGAACGAGATATACCCGTCCGCAACGTACCTGTCGGAGATTGCAAGGGTCGTCGGTTCTGACCCCTCGAACGTTAGGGGAGCTCTCGTTGGTCTTGGTAACCGGTACAACGGTGAGAGCTCCCTGGTTTACCTCGGTCTCGTTGAGGAGATAGCGAGCAACGGCTTCAAGTACTACCGCCTTACAGAATACGGCAAGAAGGTCGTGGATTACCTGAAGGAATACTACCGCTACTACAGGCGGTTCCTGTGAGGTGGGGAGATGACCTCCCCAAGGGTCGTGGACACCAACATAGACCACATGGTCAGGATTGCCATACTCCAGATTGTTTCCCTCGGCACGAAACACGGTATATTTTCCCTCCTTGCGAAGGAGCCCACCCTCCAAGAGCTCCTTGAGGGAGTAGGTCTTCCAAACAGGGCCCTGCTCGTGAGGTTCATCTCCACGTTGCAGGACCTCCGAATCGTCGAGGTTCGCGCCGGGAGGCTCCACCTCAACGGTTTTTCATATACCCTCGAGATTCCTCCAGATAAGTACGACCTCCTTCTCCCGGACTGGGTTTCCATTCACGAGGAGATTTATCGAATGGTGGACTACGCCTTCATAACTCCCACCCATCCACACATCCTCATGGACTTCGACAAGGACGCCGACTTCTGGGACATGAGAATGAGCACCTCCTTTGCGAGGGCCTACCGTGAGGTCATGGCCGACGTTGCCGGCCTAAAGCCTGGTTCGGCGGTTCTCGATATCGGCTGCGGTTCAGTATCGCCTGAGTTCTTCGGCAGGATTGTGGGCTACGATGGTCTCTACCTCGGCCTCGACTACTCACCGGCGCTCCTTGAGATAGCCCGCTCCAGGGCCGAGGAAAAAAACCTCCCCATTTCCCTTAAAGAGCTCGACGCTCGGCTTATACGGCCCGTCAACGAGTACGACGCTGTTCTGATGAGCTTTGTCCTCGAGTACATCCCGGACAGGGCTAAAGTCCTCAAGAACGCTTTGGAAACCTTGAAAGATGGGGGTAAGCTGGTGATAGTAGAACCCTTCAGGGACACCTTTGAGAACGTTTCGGCCCTTGAGTTCTTTGAAACCCTTAATCGGGACTTCATAGGCTTTCCAATGACTCAGGAGATTTTAAAGGCCGTTGAAAAGTTGGGCTTCACCGTGCGCGTTGAGCGGCCCGGTAAGAGCCTCCTCGTTCTTGAAAAACTATAACCCCTCCCAGCCCCTATCGTTGGGTTCTTTTTTGGTACCTACATATGCACCTACACAATCACCTACACTACTAAGAACAAAAAAGGGCTTTATATTTTTCGGGCGTAACCACTAACGCAAATAACCCTATGGGGGTGCGTGGTGAATGAAGGCCAGGACCAGAAGAGGTGCCGTGGGTATCGGTACCCTGATTGTGTTCATAGCAATGGTTCTAGTGGCGGCTGTTGCCGCGGCAGTGCTTATCAACACGAGTGGTTATCTGCAGCAGAAGGCTTCCAGCACTGGCAGGGAGAGCACTGAGCAGGTCGCCAGCGGAATACAGGTCATGCAGGTGGTTGGTTACTACAACGCGGCGGACAACGGACTGACCAAGCTCGCTATCTACGTTACTCCGAACGCGGGCAGTGCCGGAATCGACCTCAACAACACCAAGATAATCCTCAGCAACGGTACCGCTCAGGCGGTTCTCAAGTACAACTCGAAGTTCTATGACAACACCTCAAACAACATCTTCGGCTCCACCGCTTGGCCGAACGTTACCTACAAGACCAACTTTGGTATCATCGTCATACAGGACTACGACCACAGCGTTAAGAAGGACTCCCCGACCATGAACGCCGGTGACATCGTCGTCCTTACCGTTGACGTTGGCGACCTCTTTGGAGCGATACCGGTCAGGACTCACATCACCGGACAGGTCGTTCCAGAGTTCGGAGCTCCGGGTGTTATCGACTTCACGACCCCGAGCACTTACACAACCGCGGTGGTGCAGTTGCAGTGAGGGGGTGATGTGAGTGAGGCTCGTTAGAAAGAGGAGGGGTGCCGTTGGTATTGGCACCCTTATAGTCTTCATCGCCATGGTCCTCGTCGCGGCTGTTGCCGCGGCAGTGCTTATCAACACGAGTGGTTATCTGCAGCAGAAGGCTTCCAGCACTGGCAGGGAGAGCACTGAGCAGGTCGCCAGCGGAATACAGGTCCTGCACGTGGTCGGCCACACCAACGCCGACAAGACCCTCATAACCCAGCTCGCTATCTACGTTACTCCGAACGCGGGCAGTGCCGGAATCGACCTCAAGACCACCAAGATACTCCTCGCCAACAACGCAACCCAGGTCTACCTCACGTACAACAACAGTATCGATGGCACTGACGTCTCGAACGTGTTTGATCCGAACCTCTGGACCAACACCAGCTCCACCAAGTACGTTGCCCTGATAATACAGGACTACGACAAGTCAGCCATCAAGGGAACCACGCTCAACAAGGGCGACATAGCGGCCCTCCTCGTCAACGCGACCGCTGTGTTTGGTACCGGAATACCCGTTAGGACCCACATAACCGGCAAGGTTATCCCAGAGTTTGGTGCCCCGGGCGTCATCGACTTCACCACTCCAAGCACCTACACTACCGAGGTCATCAACCTCCAGTGACGCTTCTCTTCCCCTTTGACTTTCGTTCTTTGACAATTTTCAGGAGGTGATACCTTGCGGAGGGGAGCAATAGGCATTGGCACGCTGATAGTCTTCATTGCAATGGTGCTCGTCGCGGCAGTGGCGGCAGGAGTTATCATCGGCACAGCGGGCTATCTCGAGCAGAAGGCTCAGGCCGCCGGGAGGCAGACCACCCAGGAGGTTGCGAGCGGTCTCAAGGTCGTTAACATCTACGGCTACGTGAACACAACGCCACCGAGCAAGGGGACAATAACGAAGATGGCGATATTCATAGCGCCCAACTCGGGTAGCGAGGGCATAGACCTCAGCAACGTCAAGATAGTCCTAAGCGACGGGGTTAGACTCGTCGTCTACAACTACAGCGAAATCCTGTATCGGGGCATCATAGACGACCTCTTCAACGGCACCAACATCACAAAGCAGGTTTGGGACAACCCGAACCTCACGAACACAACGTTTGCAATAGTTGTAATCCACGACGGAGGCAGCAAGATGGACGTAAGGCATCCGAACCTCGAGTGGGGCGACATGGTGGCGTTGCTCCTCAAGACAACGGTGTTCAGGACCGAGGATGGCAGGGCGGGCATTGGCCCGGCGACCAAGATAGTGGGCAAAGTCATACCAGAGGTCGGTGCGGCGGGAGTTATAGACTTCACCACTCCAGCCACGTTCAACTACAACGTGATGGTGCTCCAGTGAGGTGATGGGTATGAGACGCGGTGCGATTGGTATTGGCACGCTCATCGTGTTCATTGCAATGGTCCTAGTTGCCGCAGTGGCCGCCGGCGTGCTCATAAGCACGAGCGGCTACCTGCAACAGAAAGCCATGGCGACGGGTAGGGAAACCACCCAGGAGGTTGCGAGTGGAATAAAGGTAATGAACATCTACGGCTACGTTTACGGCAACCCGCCGTCCGGCCACAACATAACCCGCCTAGTCATCTACGTCAGTCCCAACGCCGGAAGTGGGGGCATAAACCTCGCCCACGTTAAGGTGGTCATAAGCAACGGCAAGCAGATGGCCGTGTTCAGGTACTACAACCCGAGCGAGGACGAGAACATCAGCGGCGTGAAGGTCAACGCCACGTACTTCCACTACGCCGGCGACATCGAGAACATCTTCCAGTACAACACCTCATACCTGCCTTACGGCAACAAATCGACGACCCTCAAGGTTGCAGACAACATCACCCAGCTCTGGGAGAACCTGTACAACGCCACTGTAAACGGTCACCTAATCTTCGGCATCGTGGCCGTTCAGGATTACGATGGCAGTATCTCCGACAACCCGGACAACCCCACCTTGAGCTGGGGCGACATAGCGGCGCTCCTCGTGTGGATGACACCGTTCAAGGGAGGGGACAAGTTCGGTCTACCACCGGCCACTAAAGTCACTGGAAAGGTCATTCCAGAGAACGGCGCAGGCGGTGTCATTGACTTCACAACGCCCAACACTTACACACAGAACATCATACAGTTGCAGTGAGGGGGTGGGACGATGGCCTTAGCGTTCCTTTCATCTTTATTTGGGAAGAAAAAAACCAAGGAAGAACCCGCCCCCTCCTCAGAGCCCTTGGAAGTGGAGGAGCTCGAGGAAGAGGTTGAGAGCAGGCAGGAGAACGAGCAGATTACGCAGATACTCGAGAGGATAAACGAGATTGAGAACGACATCCCGAGGATAAAGATAAGCATCGACACCCTCAAGAAGCAGATACAGGAGCTCCGCGACGACATCGACAGGCTCGACAAGACCATCAAGGACGTCATGATGCTCTACGAGGTCATCAGCCAGGAGATAAACCCCTTCAAGGAGCAGATGGGGCAGGAGAACCCGCTCACCAGTGAGATACAGGAGCTCAGGAAGGAACTGGAAGACTTAAAGCTTGAGATTGCCCAGATAAAGAATGACATAAAGGTGCTCGCCGGCTACGGCGTTGACCTCGACTCGATAATCTATGAGGTGCTTGCGGAGGTGTGACGCATGGAGGTGGCAAGGCTCGTCACAGAGGCGGACATCAACGCAAAGCTCGCAGAGCTCAAGGGCAAGGTTCCCAGCGTCGTCATAAACGACCTCCGGGAGAAGCTGATAGCGAGAAAGGAGAACCTCACCTACGAACAGCTCGAGAAGATAATCCAGAAGGTCCTCGAAACCTACGGCAACCAGGTGACCAAGTACGAACAGCTCAGCAAGCGCGTTGACGAGCTGGGCAAAAGACTAACCGACCTCAGCATGCAGCTGAGCAGGCTCGTTGAGACCCTCGAAACGGCCAAGTTTGATGTTCATGAGAAGAAGGCCGAATCCGTCTCGAAGAAGGTCGAGGAAGTTCACGAGAAGATTGGCAAGCTTGAGGAACTCCTCGAGGAAGAGGAGGAGAAAGAGGAGGCTCCCTCCGAACTCGTTGAAAAGCTTGAGGAGCTCCACAAGAAAGTTGAGGAGCTCGCGGAGAAGGTTGAGGAGAAGACTGCAAGTGAGAAGCTTGAGGAGGCTCAGGAGAGGCTTGAAGAACTCCAGGCCAAGATTGAAGCCGGCGAAGAGGTCAGCGAGGAGGAACTCGCCGCGGCTGAGCAGGCCGTTGCAGAGGCTCAGGCAGAGCTTGCCCAAGAGGAGGAGAAGGCCGAAGAGGCCGGGCCAGTTGTGGAAATCGAGGAAGTTCCCGAGGCTTCAGAGGTTGAAGAAGTAGCCGAGGTCCAAGAGGCGCCTGTTGAGGAGGAAGGGGTCGAGGAACTCAAGGTTGAGGAGGTGCCTGAGACCGTCGAGGAGGTCGAAGAAGTCGAGGAAAAACCCGTGGAGGAAGTTTCCGAAGAGGCGGGGCAACAGGAGGTCGTCGAGGAAGTACCCGAGGAGGTCAAGGCTGAGGAAGTTGAGGCTCCCACAGAAGAAACGCCCGAAGAAGTTGAGGTCATCCCCGAGGAGGGGGTTGAGGAAGTTTCGATTGAAGAAGTTCCCGCTCATGAGTTTGTTGAAGAAAAGAAGGAAGGTGGTGTTGGCATGGCTGAAAAGCTTCAGATTCCCGAGGACATCGCGAGCCTTCTCTTCGAGGAGGAGCCAAGGAAGGCCAGGCTTGAGAAACTACCCGAGGACATCGTTTCCACCATGATAGCGCTCAAGTGGCTCGGATTCCTCATCGACAGGGTCGGCATACAGAACCTTGAGAGGGTTCTAGAGTTCTACTACGAAATCGGCTGGATAAGCGAGGAAGTGCTCAACCAGCTGCTCCGCTACGCCAAGGGCACCAGACCGCACCACAGGGACCCGGAGTGGAAGCCGGCCGAGAAGCTCACCGTTCAGGACCACCTCATAAGCCTGCTGTTCATCGAGCGTCTCAGGGGACTCAGGATTAACAGAAACGTCCTTGATAAACTTGAAAGGGAAATCAAGATGCTGGAAAAGACGCTCGATGAATTCTATGGCATCTGAGGGCTTGGAGGGGGCGGCCTATGGGGTTCAGCGTCTCAGCGAGTGCAGCGATAATCTTCATTTCATTTTTGATGATGGCTGGGACGCTCTACACCGCCTGGGACAATGCCTACGCCAACGTTCAGGCCGCCCGCGAGTATTGGTACAACCTCAAGCTTTCACAGTTGAACACTCTGTCCTCTCTAAACGCTAAGAACAGTAGTGTCAGCACGGGGACTACATATTACAACATAACCCTCGCAATTCGGAGCAATGGGATTACCCTATACGTCCCCCACTGGAGCGGAACGTATGATGGAAAGCTGGTTACACTTTACAACGTTAACGACGATAACGTTGGTTTCCTCTCCAATTACACCTATCTCCTCCCTGGCGGTGAGGTCCTGCTGAACGTTACGTACATACCCCTCGATAGCACTCACCACACGCTGAACGTAGTCTTCGGAAATGGGTGCTGGGTCAGGTTCAACTGGTACTACAACACAACGACGAACTCGGTGTACGTTACCACATCGAGGGGCTGTCCAACGGAGGTGAGCTGATGGGGGCAGGTGGACCTGCAAGCGAACTCATAATGTTCATAGTTGCCGTGCTCGTTGCTGGGAGCGTTGCCGGGGCACTGGCCTACGTTACCAACGACATAGCCCAGGGGATACACACCAGGGGTTCAATGCTGGCCAGTGACCTAAGGACGGATTTCGCGATAATAAACGACCCCAACAATATACCCACGGCCGGAACTGGGCCGTATAATTACACGTTTTACATAAAGAACATAGGCCAGAATCCCATTCCTTTCACGTCCTCTGCCGTTCAGGTCCTGATTAACGGTGTCATGATTCCCCCCAGCAATTTGACCTTCATTGACCCTGTAACAAAGGCCGAGATAACGACGCTTCAGCCCTACGAGGTCGGTGCAATAAACGTCACCCTCGGGACGGCGCTCACCTCCGGTGATTACTACACCCTAACAGTGGTACTGGAGAACGGCAAGAAGCACACGTTCGTCTTCAAGGCACCGTGATGCGTAGGGGGCTAAAATAAAGCGAGACGGTGGTGGTCACCTTGGTCGAGGAACTGCTCAAGATAGAACTCAAGGGCGACGAGCTCCACAGGCGTCTCGGCGGCGGAATCCCCGCTGGAACAATAATGCTCGTCGAAGGCGACAGGGGTAGCGGTAAATCCATCTTCGTCCAGAGGCTCCTCTACGGGTTCCTCATGAACGGCTACACCGCGAGCTACATCTCAAGCCAGTACACCACCGTTGAGTACATAAAGCAGATGGAGTCCCTCGGGTACAGCGTTATCCCCTTTCTAATCAGGAAGAAGCTCATATTCGTCTCCCTTTACCCCCTCTTGAGCGGTGTGAGTGAGAAGAGGAAGTTCCTGAGCAGGCTTTTCGGTGAGCCCCGCCTCTGGGAACCGGATATAATGATAATCGATTCATTCTCATCCCTCCTCTCGCGCGAGCAGGACCCTTCCGCCGTTAGGGACTTCCTCCTCTACGTGAAGAAGATGGCTTCCCTGGACAAGGTGATTATACTCACCGCGAACACCGAGGAAATTGACCGCGACTCTCTCTTCGTCCTTGAAGAAGCGGCCACGATGCTCCTAAGGCTGAGCGTGAAGGTCTTCGGTGGGGATTTGAAGAACTCGGCGACGATAGTCAAGTACAACAACGCCAAGGGTGTCTTCCAGAAGATTATACCCTTCCGCGTCGAGCCGAAGGTGGGGCTGATAGTAGAGATAGCGGCGGTGGTGTGATATGGCGCAGGTGGTCAGCGACACCCTTGAGGAGGCAATGGCGAGGAACCCCCACCTTCGCAAGTACATTGACCAGTTTAGAAAGAAGTACGGCAAGATGCCGGAGTTCTACGCCCAGCTCAGCAGGGACATGAAGGACATAATGTACCCCAACATCATCTACCCGGTGGGAGACCCGATATTCATCCACATCTACGCCGACCCGGCCACCGCCGAAAAGCGCTACATAGTCATCGAGCCAAGGATAGAGAGCAGGGAGGAGGAAGAGAAGTACAACATGATTCGCGACAAAATCCTTGAGATAGCCCCGACTAGGGACATCCCGGAGGAGCAGGAGGAGTTCGAGAGGTTCCTCGATGCACTCTTCGATGAGGCAGTCCTCGGCCTTGTAAAGTCAGGGGGTAGGAAAGGGCTCGGAAAGGGAAAGGGCTTCGTCATCACCAAGGAGGAGATGGAGAAGTTCCGCTACCTCATCAAGAGGGACATCATAGGTATAGGCCCCCTCGAGCCCCTCGCGAGGGACCCGTACATAGAGGATATTCCACATCATCGGCGCCAACAACATCTCCCTCGTCCACAAGATATTCGAGATGATGCAGACCAACATAAGCTTCGGCGACGACGTGAAGCTCGCGGACTACTTCAAGAACATAGCCGAGCGTATTGGAAGGCCCGTCAGCGACAGGAACCCGATAGTTGACGGTGCCCTGCCCGACGGTTCGCGTATAAACATAATCTACTCGCCGGACATCTCCATCAAGGGTCCGAGCGCGACAATCCGTAAGTTCTCGGCGACGCCGATAAGCATCACCCAGCTGATAGCGTGGGGAACGCTCAGTGCAGAGGTCGCCGCATACCTCTGGATAGCCCTCGAGTACGGTATGAGCGTCTTCGTCTGTGGTGAGACGGCTTCCGGTAAGACCACTCTACTCAACTCGATTATCCCCTTCATCAAGCCCGGTTCAAAGATATTCACCGCCGAGGATACGCCTGAGGTTCAGGTTCCCCACCCGGTCTGGCAGAGGCTCATCACGCGTGAGCGCGGTCCCGAGGAGAGCCGTGTTACCCTGTTCGACCTCCTCAAGGCGGCCCTGCGTTCGAGGCCGAACTACATCATCGTCGGTGAGATTCGTGGTGCCGAGGGTGCCATCGCGTTCCAGGCAATGCAGACCGGTCACCCGGTCATGAGCACCTTCCACGCGGGCGACATCAAGAAGATGATACAGCGTTTCACCGGCCACCCGATAAATGTCCCGATAACCTTCATTGACAACCTCAACATAGCGGTCTTCCAGCAGGCGGTCTACGTCAGGGGTAAGTTCCTGAGGAGAACGGTGAGCGTCGTCGAGATTGAGGGCTACTACGAGGAGCTCGGAGGAGTTGCGACGAGGAACGTCTTCGAGTGGGACCCCGTTGCGGACAAGCACATCTTTAGGGGTTTCAACAACTCCTACATCCTTGAGAGGAAGATAGCCGAGATTGCCGGCTACGAAGACCCCAAGGACATCTACAACGAGCTCTTCCTGCGCGCGAGAATCCTTCAGAGGATGGTCGAGCTCGGCATAACCAATTACTGGGACGTCTACAAGGAAATCAAGGCCTTCTACCTCAGGGGTCTCGAAGGCTTGAGCTTCAGGGTCTGAGGTGATGGCAATGGCCGACGAGAAAATCAGCATCTTCACAAAGGCCGACCTAAACATGGAGGCGTACCTCAGGAAGGTCCTGCTGCCCTACCTAGGTATTTCCGCGGTTCTGTTTATCGTCGTGGGGTTAATCTCAAGGCTTTTTCCAGTCCCAACTGGCATTAAAGTTCTCCTCTTCATGATTCCTCTTATCCTCTCATCTACGCGGCCGTTTACCCATACATCGTGGCGGATTCCAAAAGATTTCAATCAACTCGAAGATGCCCTACTTCATCACGTACTTCGCGGTGCTCTCGACGAGCGAGATGGGCCGTTCTGACCTCATAAGAATCCTCGCACAGGACCCGAAGCTCGGTGCGATAGCCGGTGAGCTCAAGAAGGTTCACACCATCGTCAACAAGCTCCATCTTTCGATGCCGGAAGCGTTCCGCTTCCTCGCTAGGAGAACTCCGAGCCAGATGTTCGCCGACTTCCTTGACAGGCTGGCTTACTCCCTCGACAGCGGTGTCGACCTGAAGGAGTACCTCTTCCAGGAGCAGCAGACGGTCATGGACGACTACCAGACCTTCTATGAAGGCGCACTCTACGACCTCGACATCTTCAAGGAGATTTACGAGTCAATCATCATCTCGGTCGTCTTCATAGCCTCGTTCGTTATCATCGGTCGATAATCACAGGTATGGACATCGGCAGGATGGGCCTCTACGCCGTTGCCATGACCCTCGCCGCCGAGCTGGGAATCCTGCCTCGTCGTCAAGTTCAGAATGCCTGAGGACCCGATATGGGCGGACAGCAGGGGGATAAAGGACCCGCGCAGGGAGCGTATAAAGCGCGCCGCGATTTACTCTCTCATTGCAATGGTCATTACGGCGCTGGTGTATGTGCTCATCATAAAGCCCCGCTTTGCCCTGCCGTCTCCCTTCGCCCTCGCGCTAATCCTGACCCCCCTCTATTACCTCGGGCGGGTTGTGGATAAGGAGGAGAAGTCCATATTTAGGAAGGACGAGAACTTTCCGGCCTTCATCAGGAGTCTGAGCTCGTCTTTGGCGGCGAGCGGTGCCTCACTCGTGCTCGTCCTGAAGTACCTCAGCGCCCACGACTTCGGTTCGCTCACCGACGACATCAAGGCACTGTACAGAAGGCTTGCCATACGCGTTGACAGGGACAGGGCCTGGGACTTCTTCATAGCCGGAACAGGGAGCTGGCTAATCGGTATATTCTCTGAGATATTCCGTGAGAGCCTCAGGATGGGTGCGGAACCGGATTACGTTGGCCTTATCATCAGCAGGAACTTTGAGAGGCTCGTCCGCCTCAGGAGGAAAAGGCAGCAGAGCATAGCGAGCTTCATAGGCATCATATACGGCCTAACCGGTGCCTTCGCTTTCTCTCTCGCGGCCTCGTTCCAAGTGGCGGTTTCGATAAGCAAGATGTTCTCCGGGATGAACCTAAACGTCGCCAACAACTACATCGGCAACCTCATCCACGTGATTCCTCCCTCGGGGATGGCGTTCCTAACGTACATAATGCTCGTCCTGATGGTCCTTCACTCCCTGCTCGCCAGCATGGTTATCAAGCTCGCCGATGGCGGGCACATCCTCGGCTCCTCAAGGTACTTCGTCATACTGGCATGGATATTCGCGGTGGGAATGTACCTCGGCCAGAGCCTCATGGCCAAGATGATGAACGTGGGCGCGGGTGGGGCAAGCGGGCAGATGGTGGCATACCTTCTAAGCCTCGCGGGGGTGATTCTATGAAGCGGGTCGTTCTGTTCTCACTCCTCATTCTTGCGTTCCTCGTAACGCTCCACGGGGCCAGCGCGTCATCCTTCAGCGGGTGGGTCTACGTTCCGGGAACGGTCTCCGCCAACAACGTCACGCTCCATTTTGAAGACGTATCCCTGACTGGCGAGCTCCTTGGGCGGGCCTTCGTTAACGGTACCTACTACGGCGACTTTGCCTTAAGACCCGGCTCCGAGTTCAAGGTCGGCAACGTCGTGCTCCACTACTACAAGGCCTTCGTTGGCTCTAAGGTGGCAGTTCTGGTCGGCTTTGACTTCCTGAACCTGACCGTGGGGGAGTCGGTCACCCTTGGATACTACCGCTTCCAGGTCGTTGCCGTTGGTCCAAACGGAGCAACGATAAGGGCGTACTACCTGGGGACTGAGAAGGATTTCACGGCTTCCAGCTTCAAGGTCGGCCACGTTTCCGTTACCGTATCCTCTTACCCGGAGGTCTTTAACGGTTACCTAAAGGTCGGGGAGGAGATTCACGTTGACGGCCACTACCTCGTGTTCGAGAAGGCATGGGTTGAGAACTCGACTGGAACCCTCGTTAAGAAGCTTCTCTTCAACGTGGATGGAAAGAACTACACGCTGACGGCGGGCGAGAAAGCGGACGTGGGGGTTTTCCACGTCGATGTGAAAGATTTGGTTGTCGTCACGAACTCCACGTCCGAGTCCTGCGTCGCGTGCTCAAGCTACGCCGACGTAACTGTGAACTTCATAGGGGCTTCCCTTGCCGTCAAAACAGTTCCGGACTTCGAGTTCTCCCTCCAGCCCGGCCAGACGAGGAACGTGGGGCCGTACCTCTTCAAGTACCTCTACCCGTTCTCCTCTTCCGCCCAAGTTGAGCTCATGAACAACTGCGGGCAGAAGATTACCGGAGCGAAGCTCACGAACTCCACGATATCGGCCGTTCTCTACTACGGCGGCGTCGTCATCGCGCTCGATTCAGTTGCCTCTGATGGAACGGCTACGTTCTACGGCTTCCTGAACCCGTCCGAGTTTCCGAACGTAACCAAAACCGCCAACCTCCTCATGACCCTGAAAGTTGGGGAGGGCCGCCAGTACGTGCCTATGAACGTGAACCTGACGCTGACGAACACAGGAACGGTTCCCCTGTCGCACATCTCCGTGGTTTTCAGCCCTGGGACCGGCTTCCGGGTTCTGGGAAGCGATAGCTTTGAGATAGCCTCTTTACCTCCCAACAAAACCCTCGTCCTCCATCTCAGGGTCCTTCCAATGAAGGAGGGAACGCTCAAGCTCGGCACGGCCACGGCCGTTGCGCTGGCGCCCTTCGAGCTTGCCTGCAGTCACTGTACGGTGCTCCACTTCACCTCCAACGACCCCGCGGTGAGGGTTAGAACCTCTGCCCTCGCGTATTCGATTGCCCTCTCGGCTCCCCCCAAGGTGGAGGTCGGGTCGGCGTTCCCCCTCGTAGTGACGGTTAGGAACACTGGCAACGTTAAAGTTCCCGCGAACGTGAGCGTCAGGATTCCCGCGGGCCTCGCGGTCGAGTCGTCGTCGGGGCTCAAGGTTGTGAACGGCAGCGTTCTCTTCGCGGTCGAGCTGAAGCCGGGGGAGGTCAGAAAGCTCAAACTGAACGTTGTCCCATACGTCAACGGAACGGCAAAAATCACCGCCCGGGTTTCATCGCTGACCGGCCTCCTGAACACGACCTCCATAACGTTGAACGTGAGTACTCCGGAAGGGGGTGTTGTAACGGTCTCGGCCCCCTGCAACGGCACGGTCACAACGTCCACGGTTCCGGGGAAGGAAGTCACGGTTACCAAAACCGAGTACAAAACGAAGACCGTAACCTCAACGACCACCTCAAGCGTCCCCTACACACCGCTCAGGACAAAGTTAATCTGGCTGGTCCTCGGGTCCCTCATCGGTGCCGGTGCGATAATAGCAATAGCCTGGTACCAGGCCAGGTCGTCGTGACCCTTTTATCATCTTCTTCCTAACCTTCGCAGGGGGTCTGCATGAACCTCGACGAGCTCTGGGCGAGAACGGTTGAGAACCTCGTTCGCGAGGGAATAATAAGGAGCGAAGCGGTTAAACGGGCCTTTCTAAAGTATCCCCGCTACCTCTTTGTTGAGGAGAAGTACCGGAAGTACGCCCACCTCGACGAGCCGCTGCCGATTCCGGCCGGGCAGACGGTAAGCGCCCCCCACATGGTGGCCATAATGCTTGAGCTCGCCGAGCTTAAGCCCGGCATGAACGTCCTCGAGATAGGGACCGGGAGTGGGTGGAACGCTTCTCTTATAGCCGAGCTCGTCAAGACCGACGTCTACACCGTCGAGAGGATTCCAGAGCTGGTCGAGTTCGCGAGGAGGAACCTGGAGCGTGCCGGTGTAAAAAACGTCCACGTTATTCCCGGCGACGGGACGCTTGGCTTCCCGCCGAAGGCTCCCTACGACAGGATAATCGTAACGGCCGGGGCACCGGACATACCGAAGCCTCTAATCGAACAGCTCAAGCCCGGCGGAAAGCTCATAATCCCAGTCGGGAGCTACCACCTCTGGCAGGATTTGCTTGAGGTAATCAAGCTCGAAGACGGCTCGGTTAAGGTCAAGAACCACGGGGGCGTTGCCTTCGTGCCCCTCATCGGGGAACACGGCTGGAGGGAGTAGGCTTTTAAGTTCGGTCCCTCTTCATAACCCGGTGATAGAATGAGGCTCATAGCTTTCGACGTCGAGGGAACCCTTGTAAAAGCAAAGTCAAGCTGGGTCGAGCTCCACAAGAAGTTCGGCACGTGGAAGAGGGGAAAGGAGTACGCGGAGCTCTTCTTTGCCGGAAAGATAGACTACGCGAAGTGGGCGGAGCTGGATGCCTCGCTCTGGATTGGCCGGAGGAAGGAGGAAATCCTTGAGTGGGCAGACTCGGTCGAGTACAACGACTACGCCTTTGAGCTGATGGACTTTCTGCGCGAGAACGGCTTCAAAATAGCCCTCCTCTCGAGTGGGCTGATGTGCCTGGCCGGAAGGGTTGCGAGGGAGCTTAAGGCCGACTACGTTTTCGCCAACGAGCTGGTCTTCGAGGACGGAAAAGTTGCCGGCGTCATTCCGAGGGTTGACTTCGAGGGGAAGGGCGCGATACTCAGAAGGCTCAAGGAGGAGCTCAAACCTGAACTGACGATAGCGGTCGGCGACGGCTTCAACGACCTCAGCATGTTCCGCGAGGCGGACGTGGCGATAGCGATAAACCCGCACGAGGGAGTCGAAGGCGACCACGTCGTCGAGAGCCTGAGAGAAGTGCGGGAGATAGTCGAGGGACTGATAGGGGGTCGGTGAAGGGCGTGCTCCTCACCGCTCGGCAAAGCAAAAGCTCGTCATCCCCCTGTCGGCCCGACCGGAACCCCCGGTTCACGATTCCCCAGGGAGGGCGGGCGCCGGGCCGGTGGAAAATTGGGGGAAGGCCTTAAAACTTTAGAGGCCCATCAGCTTGAGCTCGAGCCACCAGAAGATGTCGCCGATGAAGTAGCTTATCAGGAAGCCGAGGAATATCGCCGGGGCGAAGGGCATCGCCTTCTTCCTTAAAAACCTGTTCTCCAGCTTTCCCTCCTCCACGAGTCGTTTGAGTTCCTCAATCTGCTCCTTCGTGAGTCCCTCGGCCGTTGGTGATGCTATAACCCTCCCGTAGTCCGGTTTGAGGAGCGAAAGGTCCACCTTCAGGAGCGCGACTTTGAACCTCTCGAAGGGGTCCGTCCTGTCGCGTCCGATTTCTCCGTCCTTCTCGAAGATGGTTTCTCCAAGTATGTCCCACTCCCTGAGCTCCTCAACCGGCACCTCCTCCACGAGCACCTCACGCCTTATGAACTTGACGAGTGCCAGAAACACCTTGAAGGCGTAGAGGAACGCGAGGAGCCTCAGGAATGCTAAGAGAGAGCTCTCCGGTGAGAGGTAGACGAGATACGCCAGGACGAGCGCTCCAACAACGTCCCCGACCTTTCTCAGCATGCCGAAGACCGTTATGAGAGCTATCGCGAGGAGCCAGCCGATGACGGGGTTCAGTGAGAGACCGAGACCTTTCTCGAGGAGTACCCGGACGCCGAAGGCGCCCATAATCCAGAGGGACAGCTCCACGGTGAGGCCCGCTCCCGAGACGAATATCTCCCTGAGCTCGGAGAAGCGCTTTCTCACGATTATAACGCCGAAGGCGTAGATGAAGATGAACGGGAACACTGCGATGAGGCCGTTGAGGAGGATTGCTATTGGGTAGAGAGGGTAGTGGACGTAGTAGGGGGCGGTTATCTTGGCCGTATCTGGGGGGTATGGCAGGAGCGCGGAGAAGCCGGCCAGTATAACTGCGTCGCCGCTCGCCCATGCCCCGATGTAGAAGAGGAGCAGACCGAGAATCAACCCAACGACCAGGGCTATTATTCCCGAGAGGGCAACCAGAACGCTACCCTCGCTCAGTCCCTTGTAAAGATAGTAGAGGATTCCGATTTCAACGGCCGGAACCGGCAGTTTGACGAGCCACTTCGGGAGGGAAATCTCTTCCTCACCCTCATCCCAGCCGAGGAACTTTCCGATGAGCGCTAAAAAAACCGAGACGTGGTTGTCGAAGATGAAACCGGTCTTTAGGTCGGTGTACGAGGTGACCAAACCCATAACTAGCCCAACCAGAAGTGGAACCGTTTCCATACTTTCACCTCACAGGTTTTCAAGGAGCTGTTTCCTAACGCTGTCAACGTAGTTGTTGACGTTCCTGTTGAGGTCTTTCATTGAGTTGAAGATGACCCTCGTGGCTACGAGGACGAGCACGAGAACCGCGGCCAGCATGAACAGGTACTCCAGCGCAGTTTGAGCCCTTCTCATGGTCCCTCCCAATAAGGTTACGCCCCAAAGCCTTTAAAAGTTTCCCCGAACTTTTTTCGGGAGCGAAGATGAAGGTTCACAGACTGTTCGTCAGGGACGAGTACCTGGACTTCATAAAGTCCGGCCAGAAGAGGATAGAGGTTCGCGTCGCTTACCCCCAGCTGAGAAAGATTCAGCCAGGGGACAAGCTCATCTTCAACGACTCGATTCCGGCCGTTGTTACCGAGGTCAAGCGCTACGAGACCTTTCGCCAGGTTCTCCGGCAGGAGCCGATAAAGAAAATCTTCCCCGACGAGCCGAGCTTCGAGAGGGCCGTAAAGAGGTTCCACAACCTCTACCCCAAGTGGAAGGAGAACCGCTATGGCGTAATAGCCATAAAGTTCAAGCTCATCGGTGAGGAGCGATGAAGCACCTCGAGTTCGATGGTCGCTATGCCGATGCGATACTGAAGGGGAAGAAGAGGGCAACCGTCAGGCTGGGCAGGAGGCCGAACCTCATGGAGGGCGACACCGTCCTAATCCACGCCGGCGGTTACGCCCTCGGAAAGGCCGTAATCGAGAGGGTCGAGAGCAAGACGGTGAAGGAGCTCACCGATGAGGATGCTTTCCTTGACGGCTTCTCGAGCAGGGAGGAGCTGATTAAGGCTTTGAAGGAGCACTACAAGTACGTAAACGACGATTCCAAGGCCCACGTGATAGTCTTCCGCCTCGTGGAGAAGTTTGACAAACCAGTGATGAGCTCGGACTACGCCTACGAGGGCAACCTGCCGGTTGAGATAGCCGAGAAGGCGTTAAAGTACCTCGACCTGCCCGAGGAGGACAGAAAGCTGATAGAGCTTTTCCTCAAAACTGGAAGCCTGAGGAAAGCGGCCTACAGGCTTGGCGGCCTGAACAAGCGCTACCTTATAAGGGACGCGCTGAGAAGGGCCTACGAGGAGCTGAAGAAGAAAGGAATCATGGGGCCGAAGCTTTGACGCTCTCGAGGAGCGCCACCGTCTCCTCGCCATCGACTTCCTTCTTAACGGCTGAAAGCTTGACAGGCATGAGCTTGAAGGTGTTTCCGTTGATTAACCTCCTCAGGGCCTTTTCAAACTCCTCCATCTCCCTCTCGTCCGCGAAGTCCACCTTGGCTATGAAGTCGTACTCCCCGTAGAGCCACTGCCCGTTCACGGGGAGCTTCTCCAGAACCTCGTCCCTAACGCCCCAGACGAGGAGTACCGCCTCGATTTTCTTCACCTCCGCCATAAAAGGGGGTTGTCCTACGATAAAAGCATTTCTCAGCTTTTTCCGTCAGACCTACAACCCTTCGAAATATTTTCGGGTGAAATTCGTCTTCCCGGCGGGAACCGTTTTAACGCCGGCCGAGAACCTAAACCGGTGGTGAAAATGAAGGCGGTCTTCTTCGACTTCGTCGGGACGCTCATAACGAAGGACGGCGAAAACGTGACGCACCTCAACATAATCCGCGAGGTTCTCAGGAGGGCCAACGCCAACCTTGACGCCGAAACCGTTTGGAGGGCCTACGAGGAGGAAAGCTCAAAGCTCTTCAGCGAACTGGCAGGTAAGGAAGCGAGGAAAATCCGTGAGGTCGATACGGAAGCTTTAAGACGCGTTGCAGAGCGCTACGGCTTCTCGGTTCCGAAGGACTTCTGGGAAATCAGCCTTGAGATGCACGCCCGCTATGGGGAACTCTTCCCCGATGCCATCGAGACTATTAAGGCGCTCAAGGCGCTCGGCCTCCACGTGGGAATCATAACCGACTCGGACAACGACTACATCGAGAGCCACCTAAAAGCACTCGGAATCTACGACCTCTTCGATTCGATAACCACCAGTGAGGAAGCGGGCTACTTCAAGCCCCACCCGAGGCCCTTCCAGCTGGCCCTTGAAAAGGCGGGTGTAAAGCCGGAGGAGGCCCTCTACGTCGGCGACAACCCGAAGAAAGACTGCGTTGGTGCCAAGAACGTCGGCATGACGAGCATCCTCCTCGACCCGAAGGCCGAGAAGAGAGAACTTTGGGGCAACTGCGACTTCGTCGTTTCAAAGCTGGGCGACGTCGTTGAAATAGTGAAGGGCCTGATGGAAAAATGATGGGGGTCGGCAACGGCAGGGCTCTTCATCGGCAGAGCCTCGTGTAGCGAAATTCTCGTCATTCCCCTCTTCTTCACTTCAGCCTCTGGTAGGCGACGTAAAACCTCTGGACGACGGTTATCCACGCGAGTATTCCGACGATGTAGACGCCGTACTTGACGTATTCCGCCCCGAGGAACGAGAAAACCATCAGGATTATCAGCCTCTCCGCCCTCTCTGCTATCCCCACTGCGAGCTTTCCTGAGCCGGCCAGCTCGGCCCTGCAGCGCTCGTAGCTCACCAAGTAGCTCCCCATGAACGTCAGGAAGGCAGCGCGCCAGTCGGCGAGACTTCCGAGCGCGATTCCAAAGAGCACCGCGCCGTCGCTTATCCTGTCGAAGGTCGAGTCGAGGAAGGCCCCGAAGCGGCTCGTCTTTCCGGTCAGCCTCGCCAGCGTTCCATCGAGGGCGTCAATGAGAGAACCTATCAGGAGCGTTAAAGCTGCTAACCTCGGCTCGCGGAGGTAGTAGAGGTAAGCCGCGAGGAGACTTATAAGGAGGCCTATCACAGTAACCGCGTTCGGCGTCAGTCCGGCCCTTGCGAGGGGCTTTACTATCGCCTCAAGGTAGCCCCTGACGTTCTCTCGATACCTGTTGAGGACCATTTCCTTCACCCGTCGAGCTGGATTACCTTCTTCCCCCTCTCCTGTGGAATTATTTTGAGCCTCGCGTTCTGGAACTCCCTGCGCAGGCCCTCGCCGTCGAGGAGCCTGTCGAGGAAAACAGCGAGAGCCGCCACCTCGCTGTGGGGCTGGTTGCCAACTGCCACGTTGTAGTGGGCCAGCTCGTAAACGTCTCTCGGAACCTTCTCGGCACCAACGACGATGAGGAAGTCCTTTCCAGCCCTCAGCTCCTCCTTAAGCTTCGGCATCGCGTCGTCTATGTGCACCCCGTACATCGTCAGATGGACTATAACGCCCCTCTCGCGCCACTCCCTCAGGATTTTCTTCCAGCTGGGGTCGAAGGTTATCTCGAACGGTCCTCCCCACCTCCTCACGACGTCCTCAACGCTCTCCCTGACGTGCTCGTCTTCCTCGGCGGCGATGATTATTTTGTCGGCTCCGAAGGCCCTCGCCGTCAGGGCCACGTGCGTTGTGATTCGTTTGTCCCTCTCCGGCCTGTGGCCGAGTCTGAGCACCGCTATCATCACACCTCACCCGTGAAGACCCTCCAGTAGTAAGTGAAGTCGTCCCTCCAGGGTAGGTTGTGGTAGAACTCGTAGAGGGCTTTTATATTTTCCTGTATCCTCTTTACACTCCACGTCTCGAAGATTTCGTTCAGGCTCGCCTCGTTCGGCGCGGACGCGAATACGAAGAGGGCATAGAGCTGTTCCGACGGCGGCATTCCCGCGAGTACGAGGTCGAGCTTTGAGCGGAGTTGTGGTTTTAACCTGCTCATGACGACGTTCGTGAGCCTGTCCTCTAAATCGTTCAGGAACTGGTCGGTGACGTCTACGTGTTCGTGTCCCCTCAGCTTAGTGGGGTCCTGGGCGACTATGCGGTATCCATCGATGGTAACCAGCTGATAAATTCTCGGGAAGTACGGGCTTGCTAGGTACTCGTCAAGGGTTCCTATGAAGCCGTGGCGGAAATCTGCCACGTACCATCCGCTGCCCGTGTAGAACTCGGTGATTGGGTCAATCGTGCAGTCCGTTCCGTTGAAGAGGCTGACCACCCTCGCCGGTATGTTCAGGGAGCGGAGCATGGCGGTCATTAGAATCTGAGCCTCAGCGTAGCTTATCTCGGTTCTGTTCAATATCTCGCTCGGCTGCAGTGTTGTCGTGTAGTTGTTGAGGTAGTAGCTCGACAGAATCCAGTCGTACAACTGTACTCCCGCATCGGATGCGGATTTTGCCCCGTGAATTATGGAGAGGGCTTTGGGTTTCAGGTCCTCGGGGTTGAAATGGGACGTCGATTTGAATTTTTCATTCCAGTAGGCGTCCACTATGTAGCGAGACGTTACGAAGGCGTAGTACTTTCCATAGGCGGCCTTTAAGGTGCTTTCCTTGGCCTTCCACGGCTGCCACAGAACCGTCACGTTGAAGCTCTTCACCATGCTCTCCCTCACGTTGTCCGCTATGTACTCGACGACCACCGAGGCAAGGCCACTTCTGTACGCGTACGGGGCGGAGACGGCGTAGGTCAGCGTGACGTTCTGGTGTGGGGAGAGTTGGGTTGGCACGGTCGGTGAGCTTAAGACGCGCATCCCAGGGAGTAGCCTGAGCGATACCGAAACGAGGGTTATGGCCGAATCGTAGTTGTTGGATATCTCAACGGTGACCGGGAAGTTCTCCCCACCCCTAACGGTGTCTGGGGCGTTTACCGTGATGTTTATGCCCGGCGCGGGCGTTCCGCTCTTCGAGACGACCACCATGAAGTGACCGTAGAAGCCGGTCCAGGTTCTCTTCAGTTCGTCCCTTAGCTCCAGGGACACGGGAAGGGAGTACTTGCCGGGCCTAGATGGAGCCCGGAGTATCCATATGAGCTGAACCGACTGGCCGACCTTAAGAACCGAGGGGAACGTTGGGGTCTGCACGATTTGAAAGTTGTCGTTGCCCAGGATAAGCGTGGCGCCGACCAATCCAACCTTGCCCGTGTTGTTTATCGTCACGATTAGGTGGATTGTACCACCTGGCTGAACAACGGTTTTGTCTATCGAGAACGTTACCTTGGCGGGCTGTCTTACAAGGCATCCCGATGCGAAGATTATCATGACGATACTTAAAACAAGGGCTCCTCTCTTCACCTTCATCTCCAAACCCTTTAAAGCTCGAACCGTTAATAAGCTTTAGGTGGTGGAAATGATAACGCTGACGACGGACTTCGGGCTCAAAGGTCCCTACGTCGGCGAGATGAAGGTCGCGATGCTCCGCATCAACCCGAACGCCAAACTCGTCGACGTCACCCACGCGGTAACGAGGCACTCGATAATCGAGGGCTCCTTCGTCATGGAGCAGGTGGTCAAGTACTCCCCCGAAGGAACGGTTCACGTCGGCGTTATAGACCCCGGCGTCGGGACCGAGAGGAGGGCGGTAATCATCGAGGGCGACCAGTGGCTCGTCGTTCCGGACAACGGATTAGCTACTCTCCCGCTCAAGCACATAAACCCGAGACGCGCCTGGGAGATAGACTTCGAGAAGATTAGAAAGTTCACGGGTTGGAGGATAAGCTCTACCTTCCACGGCAGGGACGTCTTTGGACCGGCCGGCGCGCTCATAGAGAAGGGGGTTTCTCCAGAGGAGTTCGCGGAGGAGATTCCGCTCGATTCCCTCGTTAAGCTCGACGTTGAACCAAAGAAGGAAGGCGACCTCTGGATTCTGAAGGTAATCTACGTGGACGACTTTGGCAACGTCATCCTCAACCTTGAGAACTACGGAAGGCCGGAGGCGGTTGAGCTCCCCGACTTCGGGCTGAGGATTCCTTACCTCGACGCCTATGGCTACGTGAAGCCCGGAGAACTGCTCGCCCTGCCCGGAAGCCACGACTACCTCGAGATTGCCGTCAACCAGGGGAGCGCGAGCGAGAGGCTCGGCCTGAAGGTTGGAGACGAGGTTAGGGTGAGGCTGGTTTAGAAAGGGTTTTGAGTAAATTGAACGAGTTTAATATGGGTGAAAAGAATGGGTGAGATAACTCTTCGGGTTCGCGTTCCAGATGGTATGGAACGACTGTTTGAACAGGAAATAAAGGCTCTGGTTAGGGCGTTCGAAGGCGGAAAGAAGGGACCGAGGGTTACCCTTGATGATGTGTTTGGCATTGTGAAGAGCGAGAAGAGTGCCAAGGAGCTGAGGTTGGAGGCCTATGAGGAGCTCTTTGGTTGATTCGTCGGTTATCATTGAGGCCCTGAAGGGCAATCCCGTTGCCAAGCGAGTGCTCCAGTCAATTGAAAACGACCCAAAGTTTACAAATCCAATAATTTTCAGCGAAGTCCTGTTTGTTTTTCTGAAACTCGCTACGGGCAAGAGCTACCTTACATTGAGGGGCAACCCCGAGGAAATTGAAAAACATCGGGATAAGCTTGAGAAAGTATATCTCTATCTCAGGGACAATTTCTCGGAGCTTCCCCTCACTGAAGAGATAGAAGAAAGGGCCTTTGAGTTCGTTCTGAATTACGGCCTGCTCCCCAACGATGCCCTAATCCTCGCCACTGCGAAATTCTATGACCTAACTCTGGTTACTCTCGATTCTGATTTCGTCGATGCCGCCAAGAGTGAGGGAATAAAAATTGTCGTTGGTGATTCGTTTAATGAAACTGAACGAGTTGTTCAAAAAGATTGAACGGGGTGGTTGCATGGTTAAGCGCGGTCTCTTCGTCGGTCGTTTCCAGCCCGTCCACAACGGGCACATGAAGGCTTTGGAGTTCGTCTTCTCGCAGGTGGACGAGGTCATAATCGGAATCGGAAGCGCCCAGGCCAGCCACACGCTCAAGAACCCCTTCACGACGAGCGAGAGGATGGAGATGCTGATAAGGGCTTTGGATGAGGCGGGCTTTGAGCGGCGCTACTACCTGATTCCGCTCCCTGACATAAACTTCAACGCCATCTGGGCGACCTACGTGGTTAGTATGGTGCCCCGCTTCGACGTCGTCTTCACCGGCAACTCTCTGGTTGCACAGCTCTTCCGCGAGAAGGGCTACGAGGTCATCGTTCAGCCGATGTTCAGGAAGGACATCCTCTCGGCGACGGAGATAAGGAAGCGCATGGTCGAGGGGAAGCCATGGGAGGATTTGGTGCCGAGGAGCGTCGCCGAGTTCATTCGGGAAATCAAGGGCTGCGAGAGAATCAGAATGCTCGCGACGGACCTCGAGAAGAACGAAAAGGAGCTCCAGGCGCCGATAAGGATTCCGGAGTTTTAGTTTTGTCCCGTTAATTTCTTTTCAATAACTCTCAGGATGTCTTCAAGAGAGATTTCTTTTGAAGGCTGGACGTTGTCTTTTGAGCCGACGTGCTTGTGGTGGGGAAAAGTCTCAACGTCCTTATGGTGTGGAGCGTTGTCCCAGCGGACGATAAGCTTTCCGTCCTTCTGCCATTGAAAAGAGTAGTTGTACTCATCCTCCGATACGAATTCCCGGATGTAAAGAACGCTCCCATCTATCAGCTCTGCCCTGATTTTCAGGAAATAAAAACTGTCCCCTTCTTTGTAGTCTATAATTTCATAGCTTTTGACTGCTGGACTGGTCTCAAGCAATTCTAACTCTCTGGGCATGTTCAATCTCCTTCAGCCTCTTCTCCAGCTCCTCAAGCTTCCTGACGTATGCTTTCCACTCGATGTAGTCGTCCCAGGCCTCGAAGGATTCTTCCGAGTCCGTAAGTTTTCTTTCAAACTCCCCCAGCGTCATCCCGTATTTCTTTTCGAAGGCCCTTACCCTCTCACGTATGGGCGCCAGCTCGGAGATTACCCTTAATCTCTCGTATGTCAACACGTCTCTCTTTGAAACCACGACCTCACTCATCTCCACCACGTTCCTAACTCGCAGTTCTTGGATAAATACCTTGTCATCCCGTTGTAGCAGACAACATGAAGAGGTTAATTTCAATGGATTTCTGAGTTCTGACAGGCTCTCACCATCTCTGTTTTATCCGCCGATGGGGTTAATCTTTTAATTCTCCCTGACAAAACACGATTGGCAAAGGTGAAATTCAGGACATATTTTCGGGCAGGTGAGACTGTGGCTTTAACACTCGCCCAGCTCCGCGAGGAGGTAAAGTACACCGCGAAGCAGGTAGGGCTTAACCTGATTTCCATTCCCTGGGTAACGGCGACAATCTACTGGCTGTCCAGCTGGTTTCCCGTTTCGAGCGGGACAATCGTCGGCCTTGCAAGCGTTTCGCTCGCCATAATATTCCCGCTCTTCTTCAGCGGGGCCGTTTTTCGGGAGAAGCTCCTGGGCATTCACGAGCTCCTTCTCTCGCTCCCGTTCCCTCCCACGCGCCTCCTCCTGCTCAAAACGCTTGCCGGGTTCGTCATTGAAGTAACCGGGATTCTTCTGGGAAGCTTCGTCGGACTGCTCCTCGCCTGGCACAGCGGGGCTCACATTCCGTTGACCCTCATACTCCCCGGACTGCTGATTTCAATGCCCCTGCTCTTCACCTTCACTTTCTTCGTGATTCTAACAACGCTCCTCTTCCAGTCCGCGTGGTTCAATGCCGTGAAGGTTGCCGTGGGTTTCGTGGCGTTCTTTGTTCCCCTCTACGTCCCGAAATACTTTGGAAACGTTCTGTCCCTGAAGCTCGCCCTCGTATTGTCCCTTGCCATCTCGGCTGGGATTTTAATTCCATCCCTCTCAATCGTGAGGTCCCTGGGCGACCGCCTCGCCGAGAGGATGGTGCTGGTGTGATGCTTTCAATGTTTGATAACCTCAAATTGAGAGAACTATTGAGAGTTGTAGAATTTTACGTTTTCAGTATTTCTGAAATAGGGCTTTTAGTGGGTTACTTTTTTTTTAAAAAATAGCTAACTCTATATTGTCAACTATTAGTTTAAGAAAAACTTTAATATTTAAAATACAATCTAACAACGGTGGTCCACATGGGATGGCTGTGTTTTGCAGAATGTACAGCAGGGTGTGCCCTTGGATGTGGAGCAGTATGTTATATAACCGGAGCAACTGCGACTTTTGTAACTTCTCAAACAGCGATGGCTGGTGCAACGGCATATGCTGTGTCCCATTGAGGTGAGAACATGAATAAATTTATTCCCTCTTTTATCTTTTTTAAAACGGACTCTGGTACTGAATATCTGTTCGATGATGTAACGGGTATTGTGCTTCAGATTCCCCGAGACGTTATCTCAAAACTCAAACATATCCTCTTTGACAGCACAACGCCCTTCGAAGCCCTAACAAACATTAAAAAGGCGTTAGACAGAGACAACGAGTATCCGGGAATGTGGATTGTATTGGAAACTTTAATCTCTAATTTCGGAGCATTTTACAGGCCTCTCCTTGAACTAAGTGATTTCGAACTCGATGAAGATGTGTTAAAATATATGGTTCTGAGAGATGGACTTTATGAAATGCTCTTAGAGGTTACCAACAACTGCAACTTTAGGTGTCGGTATTGCGTGTTCGGAGGTAATTACAAGGACTTTAGAACCCATGGATACTCCTATATGACACTGGAAACTGCAATAAAAGCCATTGACCTGTACTTTGAGTATCTAACGGAGGGAGCGTTATTGAATCCAATGAGAGAGCCAACTATAGCTTTCTATGGGGGAGAACCTCTTCTTAACTTTAAACTTATTGAAAAGTGTGTTGAATATATGAATCAGACTTATTCTGATGGATTTACCCTCCGATACACAATTACAACTAATGCTTCCTTGATAACTAAAAAAATAGCAGAATTCCTTGTCAAAAATGATTTTGATGTGGCTATAAGTTTAGACGGTCCTCAAGAAGAACATAATCGGAATAGAACCCTAGCTAACGGCAGAGGTACTTTTGACCTAGTGATGAGAGGTATATCTAACCTTAAAAAGGCTCAGAGAGAGTACGGCTCTAACAAAGAATATTTCGCTTTAATTACATATGATACAAAGTCAAATTTACATAATATCGCAAAATTTTTTGATGAAGACTCTCCCATACACCCTGTATTTGCAAGTCCGGTGCGCCCAATGGGAACTACATACTATTTCCAGTTTACGAGGAAAGATTATGAGACTCACGAGAAGATGTTACAAGAGCTCTTTAAGAAATTCCTTGATGATTCTCGGAACGGTCACAAGTCAGCCTTTTCTGAAATTTTATTTGGTGGTCCTGGATCTTTAATGTTCTATCGGAACATGTTAAGCCGCAAAAATCCAACGGTAATATTCACCTCAACCTGTATTCCAGGGTTTAAATGGTATGTAACCACCGGTGGGAAGATTCAGGTATGTGAAAGGGCACCATCCAGCACTATAATTGGGGACGTAGATAAAGGTTTAGACTTCTCTGCAATAAAAACACTAATTCAGAGGTACTCCAAGTTAATAATGGATAAATGCAATTACTGTGGTCTGGCCCACAGTTGCGCAAGATGCTTTGCATACATGGATTCAGAGGACTGCAGTCTTTTTAAGCGTTGGGTGATTGACGGATTAAAAACAGCATTCACAATATATGAGAATAATCCTGAATATTTTGAAAAAAGATTGTCAGTGTTAAATGAACGGGGTGGAATCTATGTCTTGGAAGTTCTTTAAGCTGTATCCTTGGATATATCACTATAGGGGTACTAATGGAACAACACTTTATGACTGGCTGAATGGGAAAATACTGAGCCTAAACAATGAGCAGGCAAAAGTACTGGAAAAACTAATAAATGGGGTCTTTGAGGAGGATATTCTCAAGCATAATACTATACTGGCCAAGTTGAGGGACTTTGGGTTTGTTTCTTCGGATAATATTTACATTGACAATCTCATGAGGGGATCAAAACTTCAAAAAGTGATGCAATTTATAAATACTTTCCATGTACAGCGGCTTGATTTAGTACTTAACACGCCATGCGACAAATATGAGTCATGCCCCATAAGAAATTCTATGGTTGTATCTCATGCATGTGAATCCTGCTTAGGATGTGCAAGAAATGATATACTAAGCAGAAAGATTAACCCTGAAAAACTGGCAGAGCTGTTAAATGTGTTTAGGCCACAGGTGGTGACCTTAAGCGGGGGAGAACTATTTAGTGATGCTCCTGTAGTCAATAATGTGTTATCACTGCTTTTAGAGTCTAAATATCCTAATATAGCCGTATTAATAATGCCTTTGCATTCCATTGTGAAATTCAGAAGTGAAGTTGCTAAACACGCGAGTATGTTTCTAGAACGGGGCAAAAAGCTTGCACTGACTGTTATAATTACCAAGCATGAGTTTAAAGACATCCCGAAACTCTTGGGAATGATGAAAGAACTCAATATTACTCTGACATTTGTGGCGTATATGAATCTTGATAAACCCCCTGCAGAGATACCAGAATTGAACAGCTTACAAAAAACTGTTACAATAGTACCCGCTTTCTATTCTCTCAGCGGGCAGAACGTTCTTGGGAATCTTGAGAAATTTTTAAACATGCAATACGTGAATCCCTACATAGTTAACTATCCAGCAATTGAGAACTTAATAAATGCCATCGAGTATGGCTATGCCAGTTGTTTATATGGAAATCTTATGATAGACCTTCCTAATGGGATTATAGCTCCCTGTAAAGGATATTATCTATTGAATTATAGCCAGAAAGAATTAAACCGAAAAGCACTTCAGAAGGTTATGTTGTTATGGGAAGATCCGTGCCGAGATTGTTCCCTAAAAGGAGCGTGCACTATGTGCCGCACTGTGGTTAGATCTCTCAATATCGCTCCAAACTCTTGCCCAGTATGGAAGGAATTCATAGAGGTGAGAAAATGAAATTGGCACTAGCCCGGCTCATTGAGGAAGTTACGTACGAAGTTAAGTACACTGCAAAACAAGTTGGATTCAATCTCATCTGGATTCCCGGGTTGGTGGCGGTGATTTACCTCTTCACGAGCTGGACTCCCCTTACGAGCGATGCCATCGTTGGAATCTCAAGCGTTTCAATCGCGGTTATGATTTCCCTCTTCTTCAGCGGTCCAGTTGTCAGAGAAAAACTCCTCGGAATCCATGAGATGCTTCTAGGTCTCCCCATTAGCCCCGTTCAACTCATGCTACTTAAGACCCTCGCGAGCTTCGTTATCGGAATCGCTGGAATTGCACTGGGGAGTGCCGCGGGATGCTTCCTCGTCGGGCATGCTGGCAATTCAATACCCTTAACAACAATGTTCTTTGGGATTCTGGTTTCAATTTCCCCCCTCCTAAGCTTTACGTTCCTCATAATCCTGATAACGCTCCTCTTTCAGTCAAAGTACCTTGATATAGCGAAGTCTATAATCTTCTTCGTGGCTTTCTTTGGGCCAATGTACATCCCCAAGTACTTCGGAGTTGGCCTCTCGCTGGAAACCGCACTGGTGTTATCGCTCCTGCTGTCGGCGGGGGCGTTAATTATCTCTTACTTAATCATCCACACCTCTGGAGAGGAGCTCGCCGAGAGGATAGTGCTGGTGTGAGGTGGTTCCATGATAGTCCTTGAGAACGTCCGGAAGGCCATAAGGGGAAGGGAAGTCCTCCGCGGGGTAAGCTTGACCGTAAAGCCGGGCGAAATCCACGCCTACCTCGGCCACAACGGGGCCGGCAAGACGACAACCTTTCGCCTTATTCTCGGTCTCCTCGTCCCGGACTCCGGCAGGGTTGAGGTGCTCGGCGTCAACCCGCTCAAAAACCCAGAGGTGAGGGCCGAAATCGGCTACCTCCCGGAGTACGACCTCCTCTATCCAAACCTATCGGTGTGGGACAACCTCAGGCGCTACGCTCTGCTGAAGGGAGTTTACGATGAGAAAGAACTTGGAGAGCTCCTCGAGTTCTTCGAGCTTGAAGAATACGCCAAAAAGAAGGTTTCGGCCCTATCAAGCGGGACGCGGAGGAGGGTCGCGATAGCGCGGGCCTTCCTTGGAAGCCCCGAGGTTCTAATCCTCGACGAGCCGACGAGGGGCCTCGACCCCGAGTGGAGGCTGAGGTTCAAGCGGTTCCTGAGGGAGTACGCGAGGAAGAACGACGCCTCCATCGTTTTCTCGACTCACATCCTCAGCGACGTCGATGAGGTCTGCAACACCGTGACGGTAATCCGCGAGGGTCGGGTTCTCTTCTCCGGAACCCTCGAAGAGTTCAGGAGGAGCGCGCCGGCGGAAGAGGCCGTCCTCGTGAAGGTGGCCGATGTTGAGAGGGCCATCGCGGTTCTCCGGGGGAAGGGCTATTCCCCGGAGGTCGTGAATGGCTACATAGCCCTGAAGAACGCCGAGCCGTCGGAGGTGAACGCACTCCTCGTGAAAGCCGGCCTGAGAGTTGAGGAGATTAAAAGGACGGAGCCGAGCCTTGAGGAGGTTTACGCGAGGCTCCACGGGGGGTGATTTGCGGTGCGCCCCTGGGAAGTTGCCCTCGGAAAGTTCCTCACGCCCTGGGAAGAAAACGAGGTCGTCGAGGCCGCCATCCTCACGGGAAGCTACGCCCTCGGCCTTCAAACTCCCCGCTCGGACGTGGACGTTTACATAATCCTCTCCGACGATGTGGACTGGCGGGAGAGGGGAAACGTTTTCGTTGACGGCTTTTTGATTGAGTACTTCGCGAACCCAGTGCGGGCCGTTAGGATGTACTTCGAGGAGGAACTGGCCCAGAACAGCAGGGGCACCGCGAGGATAATCCTAACCGGAAAAGTTCTCTTCGACAAGACAGGTATCGTAGAGACCCTTCGAGCCGAGGCTGAGGAGTATATGAGGAAGCCGTTCCCAAAGCCCGACCCCCTGAAAGTCGAGCTGGCCAAGTACTTCCTCTGGGACGCCCTCGATAGCCTGAAGGATTCCGAGGAACGGGGAGACCCGAGCTACTCTTACCTCTATCATCTGGCTCTGAGGGAAGCCCTTGAGTCCTACGCCCGGTTTTTGCGGGTCGAAGTACCGCCGGCGAGCAAGGTGTATCGTCTCTTCAGTGACGAGGCCTTCAGAAGGGCTTACCTCTTTCCCGACTTCCCGGATGATGAGTTCGTTGCCCTCTTCCTCAGGGCCATGGAAGAAGTCAGAACCGGGAACGCCGAGGCGTTGGTAAACCACGTCCTTGAGAAGATGGGCGGATTCAGAATAGATGGTTGGAGGCTGAGGACTGGGGTTAAGGTTTAGCCTCTGGTTCCATATCCCGCCAGTGCGAGGTTTCGTTTAACGGTTCCTCTAAAGCCCGCGATAGGGTAAAAATTAAGGTATCAAAAACTTAAAAAAGTGGAACCCTAAATTTCTCACATGCCGGACAAAACCCTCATCAAAAGGTACATCCTTAACTTCCACGAGAGGGACTTTGAAGGGGTAATCCCAAGGGAGCTGACGGTAAAAACGCTTCCCGGAAGGGCAACGGTTATAATCGGCCCGAGGAGGGCCGGAAAGACCTACTACCTCTTCTCCCTCATCGACCGAAACGTCCCCGAGCGTTACCTCTACGTTGACTTCGAGCACCCGGTCTTTCACCCGATGACGCCGGGGGACTTCATAGACGTTCTCGACGCCTACCACGAGCTCTATCCGGAGATAGAGAAGCCCGTTGTTCTCCTCGACGAGGTTCAGGCCGTTCAGGACTGGGAGAGAATCGTCCGCTATCTCCTCGACGAGGACTATACCGTCTACGTTACGGGCTCTTCCTCAAAGCTCCTTTCCCGCGAGGTGGCTACCCATCTTCGGGGCCGTTCGCTCACCTACACCCTCTTCCCGCTCTCCTTCAGGGAGTTCCTGCGCTTTAAAGGAGTCAAGTACCGGGGAAGGGAGCTCTACAGGAACACACCAAAGATAAACCGCCTTTTGGAAGAGTACCTTCGCTCTGGGGCATATCCGGAAGTGGCCCTCGCTCCAGAAGATGTTAGGGAGCTCATCCTGAAGGACTACTTCGACGTTCTCATAAAGAAGGACGTCCTCGAGAGGCACCGCGTTAAGAACGTCCACCTCCTCAACGAGCTCCTCTACTTCTCCCTCAGGGCGTACTCAAAGTACGTCTCCTTCGACTCCCTCTACAGGCTCTTCAAGGGCAGGCTGAGGGTGACGAAGAGGACGATAGCAAACTACTTCGCCTACCTTGAGGAGGCCTTCGCGCTCTTCCTTGTCAGGAGATACGGGCGCTCGCCCAAGGGAAGGATAGTGGCTCCAAGGAAGCTCTACCTGATTGATACGGGTCTGGCCCTCTTTGGGGAGAAGGATGTTGCGAGGGACGTTGAAAACGCCGTTTTCCTCGAGCTGAACAGGAGGTATTCCCTAAGACCTGGCCTTGAGGTTGCCTACTGGAAAGATGAAGCGGGCAGGGAGGTTGACTTCGTCGTCTCGGAGAACGGGAAGGTCAGAGAGCTGATTCAGGTCAGTCTCAGGCTCGACGATGAGAGGACGAGGAAGAGGGAGTTTCTGGCCCTGCTCCATGCATCCAAAAGGCTCGGCTGCAAAAACATGAAGGTGATAACGCTTGGGGAAGAGGGCGTGGAGGATGTCTCATTCTACGGCATGAGGGGCCGGATTGAGTTAATACCCCTCTCGAAGTGGCTCCTTGGCAGGGGCATTAGCTGACTTCCTATGGGCTATCCGCCAGAACATCGCCCCCGCCAGTAGAAACAGCCCGAAGCTCGCCGCGTAGGGCAGCGTCGGGTGGAGGCTCGCCAGCGCTCCCGCAACGAAGGGCGTAAAGAGACCGAGGAGCTTCCTGTAGCTCGATATCGCCGAATGGAACTCGCTGGTCCTCTCCTTGGGAGTCAGCTTGAACATCCAGGAGCGGTAGAACGGGAACCAGAAGGTGTTTCCGAAGTCGCCGACCGCGTAGACGATGAGGGCGAGCCAGAAGGGTGGCGAGAGTGCCATCACCAGCGCGTAGAATGCGTTAATCAGCATGCCGGCCCCTATCGCCTGGAATCCCTTCCCCTTTGGAACCCTCTCGCTCGCGTAGGTCCCTATTATCGAAGCCAGACTGCTCGCGCAGGCTATCAGCGTCACCTCGAAGACCGTTTTATGGAGCACAAAGACGACGTAGTTTATCAGCACGATTTCGGGAGCGAGCTCCCAGGCGAGAGTCAGCAACGCCTCGAAGACAAGGAGAACCTTGAACTCGCCTGCCTTGAAGGTGAAGCCCTCCGGCGTTATCCGCTCCTCCCGGCCAACGGAGGGGAGGAACCGCCAGATGTACGCTACCGTGACGGCAGAGAAGAGGCCGAAGAACAGGAAGGCCCAGCGGTAGCTTTCTGGCCCCGGATAGACGTAGCCGAGGACGTAGCCGATAATTGGAAATGTAACCAGCCTCGATATCTCCGGCAGGCGGAGGTGCCATGCGAAGATTTCCTCGTACTTATCCTCTGGGTAGATTACCTGCTCGTAAGCTCGATAAAGGGGATAGAGAACCGTCGAGAGCTTTTCAATCGTTCTGCCGACGAAGAGCATGATGGGAGCTATTGCCCCCTTCGCAAGGCCGTAGAGGACGTAGGCGATGCCATCAAGGACGTCTATCGCGATGAGGCCCTTCTTGATGTCCCAGCGGTTGAAGAGCCGGCCGAAGAGGTAAGTTAGGGGAATCACGATTATGTTGACCGCTGTGAAGAACGCTCCGACCTCAAGGATTGAGTAGCCGGTCTCCATGAGGTAGAGCGGGAAGAGTATCCAGACTATCAGGCCGGGGGAGATAAGCGTGTGGTAAAGCATGTAGGCTTTGGCGTCCCTCGGAATCTCGCTCCAGCGCATTTGAAGTCCCGTTCAGATTACAACCGGGATTTTAAAAAGTTTCCGAGACATTAGACGTAAACCAGCGCCGGCTCTTCCCACTCTGGATACGGGTCAATCAGCGCGATTCTTACGAACCCCCTCCGCTCGTAGAAGAGCCTCGTCTCATCGTAGGGTGTATGACTCAAATCACCAGACGTCTTGACAACGAGTAGCTCGAAGTCTCTCTTCCTCGCCCACTCCTCAATGAATTCAAGCAGTTTCGTGCCTATCCCCTGCCCCTCAGCTCCCTTTTAACGACCATCCAGAGGATTTTGAGGGCTTTCCTGTTGGTGGGCTTGACTGTCACGAAGCCGAGGACGTCGCTTCCCTTGACGGCGACAAAGGTTGTTTTCTCCCTCAAGTCACGTTCAATCGCCTTTAGGCCAGCCTCATTGAACCACTCCGGCAGATTGCGAGCTATCCTGAGGCAGACCTCCCTTTCGGCTTCCGTCTTAGCCTCACGAACCCTCACTCCAGCCACCCTTCCAGAGCACTGTTAACGACCCTTAAGAACTCCTCTTTCGTCCCACCTTTTCTGTAAAACTCCTCCAGCAGCTCCATGAAGCGCTTCTCCTCCTCAGTGGACCTCTCCCCACGCCAGCGGAAGATTCTGAAGAGCTCGCCGAGGAGCTCAATCGTGTGGAAGTCTCCCTCCTTTGGCGTTGGCTCCAAGTCTTTCATCAGCTCGACCGTGTTGATAACGTCGTAGCCGAGCTTCTTCCAGAAGGCTATCGCATCTTTGTCCTGCGGTAGGACGAAGAGGTAAAGCGCGCTGTCCCACTTCAGAACTTCTTTCTCGGCTCGCTCCACGAGCGCCCTTCCGATGCTCCTTCCCCTGAACTCGGGCCTTACGAAGAGCTCTTCAATCCAGAAACTGCCCTCCCTGCTTGAAACCCTGATGAAGCCAAGAGGCTCTTCCTCGATGGCGAGAAATATCAGGTCGCCTCGTCTGAAGTAGTGCGTTGCCTCGGCCCTGTATTCGGCCTCGGCATGTGGATTCCACCCCTGCTTTCCCCTGAGTTCACGAAAGAACTCAATGTAAAGCTCCTGGAAGTCTGGGAGGTATTCCCCAGACAGGCGGATTATCTCCATACCCCTCACCTCAAATCAGTTTCTTCCTGAAAACTAGAACGTTCGGCCCCTCTGTCTCGTCCCAGAGGAAAAGGCCGAGCCTCCTGAGCCCGGGCAGGAGGGGCTTAACCCCGCTCGGGAGCATCACGTCGAAGCTCTCCCTTCCGCGCTCCTTGGCGACCCACGCCATCGCCGGAAGCATCGCCTTGAGAGTTGCCAGGCCAACGTCAAGGGGCGTGAACGTTGCTCCTTTCTTGGAGACGAGGAAGCGGAAGCCGTTGAAGTCGTAAATGTAGGCGTTTTCTCGAATCCAGTTTAAAGCCTCCTCGCTCCTCCTCACGAAGCGCCAGCCGACGGGAATCAGGCCGAGGGTCAGGTCGCTCAGCTCAGGCTCGATTTTCTCGGGCTCCTCCGGTTGAAAATCCCCGACCTTGGCGCTGAAGACGAAGAACTTCGCCTTAACTCTAAAGCCTGTCCTCTCGGCCATCGAGATGCTCTCGCGGTTGAGGAAGTAGGTCTCGAACTCAAGGGCTTCGATTTTGCCTTCCCTTGCGAGTCCCTCGCCGAGTTCGAGCAGGAAGTCGTGCAAAAGCCTTCCATAGCCCCTGCCCCTGTATTCCGGATGGACCCTCAGCCCCTCGAGCCAGCCAACCTTTCCGGGCAGAACGGTTAGTTTTGCCGTCCCGATGACTCTGCCATCGAGTTCGAGCACGTAGAAGTTATCGCCGAGCCACTCGTCGAAGACCCGCGCTAGGTAGTCCTCGCCGTCCCAGGTCAGCCTCGCTATCTCCTCAATGAACGGTCTATCCTCCGGCCTTGCCTCGCGTATGAGCATGAACCCCACCGTCCTTAACTTGGGGAAACCTTTTAAGGTCCTTTCTCAACTACTCCTGGTGGTGTTAATGAAGCGCCTCCTAGCGGTCACCCTCGTTCTCCTTCTAGTTTTCACCTTCTTCGGATACGCCTACCACAGAAAGAGCGTTGAGGTGAAGAACTCAGAATCCGGTCTGCTCTCCGTTTCTACCACTGCCCTCTTCTGTCTGAGCGATATGGGGGCATTTAAGACAATGGTTGAGTACAACGCGAGCGCGGATTTACTGAGGGAGCGCGCCGGGAGATACGCCTACTGCGCGCAGGTTCTCAGTGAGGCTTCCGAGTCTCTGTATGAACTCACCGGAAAGGAAAGCTACCGGAACCTCCACGTTGCCGCATCAAACCTCGAGATTTTCTTCAACCACGTGAGGAACAGCGAAGAGCCGAAGAAGTATCTCCTCAAAAACGTCGATGCCCTCGTTGCCCTCGGTAACGCCTTCTCAGAGGCCTACAAGGTGGAGCTGAGGGGGAGTTTGGGAGAAAACCAGACGGGCCGGCTGGTCAATCTAACGAAAGGCCTTTCGTGGTGAATGCGAGGATTCCCAGCGCGAAAACTCCTAGTAGAAAGGCACCAACTGGAAGCTTCGACCCGGTTCCGGTCTCGATCAGCCACGCAAAGGTCAGTTGCGAGAGGGGGATCACCAGTGTCGCGAGCGCATCGAAAAGCCCCCGGGCAGTTCCAAGGCTCTCCAGGGGGATGAACCGCTGCATGAGGCTGTCGAACGAGACGTTGAGGAGCTCCCCGCCGAATCCCAGAATCAGAACCGCGGGAAACAGCGCTATCACAGCAGGAACGCCGACGATGAGGAGCGCGATGCTTTGAAGGAGCATTCCAGCCATCAACGGCCTCTTGAGACCAACGCCGCTCTTTTTTGCGAGAAGGGCAATAATAACAACGGCTGCAAGGCTCCCAACGGTTGTGAGAGACTGCAGAACCCCGTAGATGAACTCTCCCGCGCTCAGCCCCTTCAGCGCGGCGAAGACGAAAATCCTGAACGAGCCGAGGGCGAAGTTGAAGAGGAGCACGGAGGCGAGAACTCCGATGACGAGCCGTCTCTCAATGGTCGCTCTTCCACTGGAGCTCTCCAGCGGGGGTTCCCCGCCCTCCCCCCTCACCTCGACATTAAGATAGGGGACCAGCGCGAGCGCCCCAACGAGAAGGAGAACCGCGTCGAGGAGCATGGCCTTTATCCCGAAGCGGTAAGAAAGAAAGCCGGCCAGCGGGAAAACCATCAAAGAAACGGCGTTTCCGACGGTGGCGAGCTTTGCGTTGAGGCTCTGGAGCTCCGACGGCTCGAGGGTCATCGAGGCTACCAGCGAGAAGCCGTAGTAGCGGTGGAGAATGTCGAGGGCGGAGATTCCGGAGACGATGAGGTAGAACGCAGTGACGTTCGATGAGAGTGGAATTATAAGGACCGCGAGAATAGACTGGAGGATGAGCGCTAGGAAGGCCAGCCTTACCTTCCTGGCCGTTCTGTCGAGCGTCCTTCCGAGGAGGGGCGGGAGGATAACCCAGGGCAGGTGGGAGAAGAGGGCGAAGCCGCCGATGCTCAGGAGCGAGCCTGTGCTCTGGAGGACTCCCCAGGGTAATGCTACACTCTCGATGGCATCTCCCGCTGTTCTGAGGGCTGACGTGAGGAGCTGGAGGCGGTAGAGGGTTCGCTTCATGGCCGGACTTTGGGGGAGGATTTTAAAAGAATTGTGAAGCCCCGTTCATGGGTGAGCTCATGGAGCGCTGGGACTTCGACGGCTGGGCCGAAAGCTACGACGAGGACGTCGAGACGGAGGACTGGATACACCGCGACTACTGGAGAGTTCTGAGGCTCGTGGCTGAGAGAGCCCAGGGCCTCGTCCTCGACGTCGGCTGTGGAACGGGCAACATCCTGCGCTTCCTCGACCCGGAAAGCTACATCGGCGTCGAGCCCTCCGCGGGGATGCGCAGGAAGTTCAGGGAGAAGCACGGGTTCGAGCCACTCGACGGGCACTTCCTGAGGATTCCCCTCCCAGACGGGAGTGTCGATACCGTGATAACGACCTATGCCTTCCACCACGTGCCCGATGAAGAGAAGGAAGACGCGATAAAGGAGATGCTCCGCGTCCTGAGGCCCGGCGGTAAAATCATAATAGCGGACGTGATGTTCAAGTCGGAGGAGGCGAAGAGGCGCATCGGCGAGGAGGACGGACTCACAGAGGAGATAGAGGACGAGTACTTCACGACCATTGAGGGGCTTAGGGAGATATGCGCCGAGCTCGGTCTGGAGTGTCGGTTTGAAAGGCTCAATCGCTACGTCTGGGTTGCGGAACTGCTCACCCCTGACCGGAAACGCTAAAGGACTGACCACTCAACTTCCAACCATGCCCGATGAGGAACTCGTCAGGGAAGTGCAGGAGCTCAGGAAGGCGCTCGAAGAGCTGAGGGAGAGCTTCGCCCTCGTTTCCCAGCTGGCGCAGGCGTATCTCCGATTAATCAACCTCTACGCCCAGTACGGTGGTCTGGGGATAGAGGTGGCCGTTCCCGAGGTTACAGACCCGATATCGAGGGAGATCGTCCGGATTCTCTTCGACCTCAAGCGGGCGAACGTGAGCGAGATAGCGCGGGAGCTGAAGGGCAGGCGCGGAAAGGCCTCGCGCAACACCGTGAGGGCAAGGCTGACCGAGCTTCGGGAGATGGGAATCGTCGTTGAGGTTCCGGGTGAGAGGGGGAAGTGCTACGCCCTCTCAAAGAAGGTGGTCAAAAAGTGGCTTGAAATAATCGGAATCCCGATTAAGCTTGACCGGGCTAATGATTATCGAGGTGGTTGGTATGGAGGAGAAGGTTGGAACCCCCAAGAGGAAGCTGGAGGAACTCCTGGACGAGATCGTTGAAGAGATGAGGAACGCGAAGACGCCGGAGGAAGTGAAAGTCCTCAGGGAGAAGGTGGAAATCCTCGAAGACCTCACCGAGGCCTACGGGGGCGACAAGAACTTGGAGAAGATACCTGCACTCCTGGATCTCATGGATAAGGTAGGGGACATGATAGAGGACATCCTCCAGCCGCTCAAGGAGCTGCTCAACGAGCTCTACAGCCCGGAGAGGGTTCAGGCGATGGGGAAGAGCGTGGCGGAGTTCTACAAGAACCTCGTCGAGGCGGGCATGGACAAGGAGGCGGCGCTTGAGCTCACCAAGGAGTACATGGACTCGATAAACCCAGGTAAGAAGCTCATGGAGATGCTCGGCGGCCTTATAAAGGGACACGGCGGGAAGTTCCAGATTCCGGGCTTCCCTCAGGGGTTTGGGGGGGAGAGAAAGACCGACGGGGGTAGTGAATGAACCCGCTTTCCCTCCTCCGCTTTTTTCTCCGCCTTCCATCGCTCGCGTTTAAAATCGCCGGTCTCGTGAGGACAACCAACCGGGCGAGGCGGGGCTTTAAGCGTGTTCTCAGGGCTGAAGGCCTTCCAGAGGACGTGGTTGGTGAACTTGGAGAGCATTTCTCCCCACAGCTCCCGTCTCTTTTCAAACGGTAACCTCAATGCCCGCGACCTCTTTCACGATTCTCCTGAACCTCTCGAAGTCCACTTTCTCCTCTTTTAGGAGTTTCCTTAGGACATCGTAGAATGCATCCCCTGCCCGCTGGTGGAGCTCGCACAGAATCAGTGCGCCCTTCGTGTAGGAGAGCTCCCAGAGGCCGAGTCTCCCCCACTCCGACGGTCTGAGCTTCTCCGCTTCTGGAAAGCGCTTAACGATGGCTTCGTAGTTCCTTTTTAGGCCTTCGATGAAGCGATTGAACGCTTCTTCGCCGTGTATTTCTCTAATTGCAAGCGCCGTCAGGTAGTTGGCGAAGGCCTCGTCGAAGAACCTGCTCAGGTGCGCCTCGGGTGTTGCCCTCGGGTTCCAGAGATGGGCGAGCTCGTGGTATAGGTTTGCAGGTATCCCGGCCCTGAGCGAGCTTCCGGGGACGAGTGCGTAGCCCTTCCCGGCCTGCCCGCCGTAGTTCTCCGGCGTCTCGATGACGGTGAACTTATTCGCCCTGCGTCCCAAGATGGACGAATAAAACCCGTATGCCTTCTCAAGCA
This sequence comes from Thermococcus prieurii, assembly GCF_054657655.1. Lineage (NCBI taxonomy): Archaea > Methanobacteriati > Methanobacteriota > Thermococci > Thermococcales > Thermococcaceae > Thermococcus > Thermococcus prieurii. The sequence goes on from NZ_BAAHYH010000001.1 coordinate 238,404, forward strand.
GTTCGAGGGTTCTGCCGATTCCTTCCTCGCCCAGAACGAAGAGCCTGAAGGGTTCCTCCTCAATCACTGTGAAGGGTGCCACCGCGATGTCGAGCCTGTTTGTGCCCTCAATCTTCAGCCGGTTCCCCTTGATTTCCCCGCCAAACGCCACCACTAACCCTTCCGGAACGTCCTCGACCGTTATTTCCGCGCTAAATTCGGAGCCAACGACCGACTTGATGAGGCTTTCAAAGTCTGGCTCCGACGGGATTGGATAAAAGAGCGAGTCCGTCCTGAGCAGGGTGTACTCCGGGTTCACTGAGTCCTTGAGGTAGGGGAGGACGTTTTCATAGCTCTCAAGCCTTCCCGAGTATTTCAGCTCGACTTCCTCGAGCGGTTCTTCAAGCCGGACGACGCCGGCCTCGAAGGCCTCAAAGCCTTGGAGACCCTCCAAGCACCATGAAAACGGGACGCTCGCGGATTTCACTCGCAGACCGCGATTGAGGAGGAAGGTTCCCGCTTTTCCGGCCAGCTTTAACTTCGCCTCTGCTTCCAATGTTCCCCTCTCGAAGTTGAGATTCAAATGGAGTTCCAAGCGCTTAATCATTTTTCATCCTCTTGTTCTTACTTCCCCGCCCCACATAAAACTCCCAAACAAAATAAAATCTCCTCTTCTGGATATAATAAAACGAATGGTGAAGAAACCCTACCAAAATATGACACTGAATTAAGTGGTATAAATTCAGTATCCGTTTTTGAATTTGAATACCCATATTTAGCTCCAATAATTATTCCTATTTTATCATTATTTTTAAGAGTTATTCTGTTCGACTCTATTAATTCACATATTATACTCTCAAAGGGGCGAGGGGCGTAGCTTGTGACCCCTATTGTAAACTTATAGTTTTTTAGTGCCATTAATAGTTCATCTCTGTTTTTTATTATCTTATAACTCAAACCAAAGTCATTCAATATCTTGCCTATTTTAGCTTCTTTTATACGGTTCTCCTTGTTATATATCAAAAATTCAAATATATTAAAAGGTGTTTTCCTAAATTCATAACTTGCCTGAGAGTTTTTAGTATCCTCTAAACTGTTATTCGACGGTTTGTCGACGATTCCAATAATATCTGAAATACTAAATACTCCATCTATTAGTGGATTGTTATCCCCCATAGTCACAATCATATCTCCCCTGATATCCACTATTCTGTGTAAGACTGTGCCACTGAAAGTCTTGACTAGTACGATATCTCCTATGCCAAGTGGAGTTTCCGAGTAAAATTTTCGTATTGTAACCATATCCCCGTCTTTTATTGTGGGATACATGCTATTACCTGTAGCTTTTAGTCTTATTATGCCTCTCTTTTCTAATGCCATTCTGTAAAGAATTTCTAAATCTTTTTTGTTCATACTTTTCATTCAGAATCTCCCTCCTTTAACAGGTATCCCTTTGAAATTAAGTCTCTAATAAATGTATTAATATCTTCCATAATCCTTTGCACATTTTCATGCCCTGTTAGTATATGGATATGCATGGCAATATCTTTTACAGTATAATGTTCACAGAGTATAAATATCAAGTAACCAATTTCATTTGTCATATGTATATTTCCTGACTCTGGATCATAAAAGATAATGTCTCCATTGGAATTCCTCTGTACGATTATATTCTCGTTTTTTTGAACTTTCATTTACATCACTCTCCGTATATTATTTGTTGGGAGATTAACTTCGACTCCAAACTCTTTAAAAAACAAGAATGTGGGGAAAGTTGATTTCACTATTTCGCAGTTGTACATGTCCACGGCGTCTATCTTTCCATACATGGCAAATGCGTTTCCTCTGCATCCTCCACCACATACATACCTAAATATGCATGATGAACAAGAGGACAAAGATGTTACTTCAATTTTTTGAACGAATTCAGTAGCTTTGTGTGAATGTAAAATTTGAGATAGTTTTGTTTGCATAATATTCCCAAGTCTAAAATTGGGATATTCAAGCATTCTGCAGGGATACACATCACCATTTGCATCTATCAAGGCTTCAGTTCTCAATGCCCCACATGAAATTCTTCTTTTTATTTTTTCAAAATAGAAACTTTTCATATTTGGTATAGTTTTTCTCTTAAAGCTATCAATTGATATCTTTCTTATAATTTCTCTTATTGAAACACTTACGTCCATATGATCTTTTGCCCTTCCAAGTGGTAACATTGGTATTAGGTTAATATTGTGCCTTTTAACTCCAATATCCTCAAAAAATTGTATTGTTTCTGATAGAGTCTTAATGTTGTACTTGGTAATAACTATGTTCAGCGACACTTCAATTCCATTTGATATACACATCTTTATACCTCTCAGAATTTCCGAAAGAGTGCCCTTTCCTCTAGTCTTTGAGTTAATCTCCTCTATGTGGCTGTCAACACTAATAGTCACATGCTTGAAATAGTTGGCAACGCTATCAACAATGTTTCCGCGTAATAATACCCCATTTGTTATGAGAGCTAATTCTAAGCCAAGATTTTTTGCATACTCTGCAATGGTAAAAATATCCTTTCTAAGTAATGGTTCGCCACCTGTGAATACTATTTCCCTTCCATCATTTTCATGTATTTCGTCAATGACCTTAATCCACTCTTTCGTATTTAATTCAGTGTTTAAGGGTTTCCATTTCTTATCCTCCCCAGAATTATAACAATAAATGCATCTAAGATTGCATCTATTAGTTAACTTGATATAATATATGCTTGGCTTTATTTGGGAATTATTTTTTGTATTTTGTGTTATAGTGGGCACGTCAAGTAATAAACAATTTGCTAACAGTTTGGATACTATCTTAACAGCCTCTTTATTACTAACCGCACCTTTATCGACACCATTATTTTTTAACTCGTCAAGTTTATGCAACTCTTCTTTAGAGATAGTGACCCAGCTTGGGACTTCTGGGTCAAAAGCTATGTATTTGCCATTATACTCAAAGACAACAATTCTTTTTAAATTTTCAACAGCCTTAAGGATTGGTATCTTAATCACAACTCCCACCCCCATCACACTTGTGTGAATTTTTTGAGCTCCTTTGAAGCATGTATGATTAACAACAGGGTCACAATACCACTAGCTAACAACACAACTAGGGGCGTCTTTCCTAGGAACATTTGACTCCTTAGCATGTAGAGGAAGTATGTTGCAGGATTCACATACGTAATTGGATGAAGATAGCTGGGAATTGCTTCGACAGGATAGAAAATTGGCGCTGAGTACATCCACACGAGATTGAGTATATTAATAAGGCTCGAGAAAGCACTAATAGTTTTTATTCTGACAAGCATAATTATGTAAATTGCTGAATACATTAAGCTAGCTATTAAAATTGTGACTATTACTAGGGGGACACTACTAACAGACATCCCCACATTAAACCCCAAACCAGCAATAAGCAACATCAGTAGGCCCTGCAATATTGTTATTATTGACACCCCAAGGATTTTCCCGATTATATAATGACCTCGCCCTATGGGAGCTGATAATATAAGCGTTATTATATTAGAGAATCTTTCATTAAAGATTGATTGAGCACACATCATTGATGTAAACATTATGGTCATTAACACTATACCCGGAACAGCAAATGAAGAATACGATATCAACACATTTCTGAACTCAATGTGTCCAACTACATTGTTAATAGAACTCATAAAGAAGATAATTAGGATTATTGGCTGGATTAGTAAGGACAGCAAAAATGCCCTTGACTTTGTATACAGCTTAAGTTCTCTATAAAGGATTGGAGATATCACCCTATCACCTCCAGATATATATCTTCAAGATCTTTCACGCCCAATGTGACCCTATATGGTCTCAAACCGCTATTTGCAAGAATACGAAACACTTCTTGTATTTCCCCCTCATCCGATAGCCGTACAATCACAGTAGTGTCCGAAACTTTTTTGCCATTCAGAATATCAGCCGCTTGGTCTGCGAGACGTTTTTCATCAAATTCTACTATTACTATGTTTTCAGAAAACATGCGTCTTATTTTCTTTGGGGGACCTTCCAGAATCTTTTTGCCATGATTAATTAATACGACTTTATCTGCATTTTCTTCAACTTCCTCCATGTAGTGTGTAGTCCACAATACAGCACGTTGGGTAGTTTTCATGAAATCTCTTACGAGATCCCAGAAGTCTCTCCTACTCTGGGGATCCAGACCTACGGTAGGTTCATCCAATATCAAAATCTCTGGGTCTATTGCGAATGCCCGTGCTAATTGTCCTCTCCTAACAAGCCCACCAGAAAGTTTTTCAATTGGCTCTTTTCTCTTTTCCCACAAATTGAATTCTTTCAGTACCCTTACTATTCTATCCTCACGCTCTTTCTTGGGGAATCCATACATTCTCAAAAAGATGTCTAGATTATCCCAAAGGGATAAGAAATAGTCAAATGCGTTATCCTGAGGTACGAATGCGATTTTCCTTTTCACACTCAAGAATGCTCTTTCGTCGGTAGGAGAAACACCACAGACAGAGACAGAGCCTGAAGTGGGAGTTAAAAAACCCATAATAATTTTCAACGTTGTTGTTTTTCCAGCACCGTTTGGCCCTATAAGTGCAGTTATTTCATTCCGATATACTTTAAAGGACAAATTGGACAATGCTGTAATCCCACTGGGATATCTCATTGTTACATTTAGAGCTTCAATTGCGGTGTTCATACACCTCCCCCCAATGGAATATGCTCAAATGAAACATGACGAAATATGGGACAAAAAGATAAAAGAGATTATGTCATAGTAACTTTTCCACCTCCACCACCCACAAGAAGTCCACACTGGCAGGCACAAGCCAGTATATCCTCCAACTCTACTTCCATAAGTTTGGGTTGTATATACTCCATTTTGGGATCACCTCCCAAGCAGTTTTCGTGTAATTATTTACCAACATGGGTTTTAAAATTTTCGCTAACTATAATATTGCAACCTTTGGTTAAAAATGGTTAATGGAGATATCAACGTGTAACTCGTAGTTAGGGCATTAGGGTTCTTGAGAAGAACGGCTTCGAACTAGTGGGAAGGTTGAGAAATCCTCGACGAGGTAAATATCATCTGTTTCGAAACTATGAACCGATAGTTACCTTGATGGCTGTTCCAGTTATAGGCTCAATCCCAAGTTAATGAAAAGGGACCACCCAAGAGCAAAGAGGAAGAGTTTTCGGATGTTCTCTTTCATCCTCATCACCCTCGGAGGGTTTAATCCTCAAGGATGAGGATCTGCCCGAGGACGTGGTGGATGAGCTTGTCGAGCATTTAACTCCTCGGTTTCCGTCTCTTTTCAAACGGTAATCCCAATGCCTGCAGTCCCTTCACGAGCTAGAGGAACTTCTCGTAAATCAGCTCGTCTAAGTACCTCCCGTCGCTCCAGACGTGCTCCCGGAACCGTCCGCTCAATGAGAAGCCGTTCTTCTCGAGAACGCGGATTGAAGGAATGTTGTCGCTGTGAACCTTCGCCCAGACCTTGCGCAGGTTTAGGTGCCTGAAGGCGTATTCGCAGAGGAGCCTCACGACTTCCGTTCCGTAGCCCTTTCCCCTCTCCTCCGGTGCGAGGTAGTAGAACAGCTCGCCCCATCTCGCGCTCCAGTTGACCCAGTTGAAGCCCGCGATGCCTATGAGGGTTCCATCTTTTTTGAGGACGGCAAAGGTAGGTGCTTTTTCTTTGTTCTTCCTCAGCTCTTCATAGAATTCCTCCTCTTCCTCCGGGAGCGTGAAGTAAGCCGAGTTAAAGAAGTTCCTGACCGTGCTTCTCTCGTTGTACCACTCCCAGCTTTTCTTAAGGTCTTCCTTGAGCAGTATTCCTAGCGAGACTTTCTCTCCCCTGAGGATTACCGGCCGCATGGGAACACCCATCTTTACAACGCGAAAGAGTTTTAAGCGTTTTCCATGACGTTGGTTTCAGTGATACTTGTGAACCCGCTCTCGGTCTTCACTTTGGCTTTGTCTATGCTGGAATAAGGGCCATTAGGAGGAGAAGCGGGCGATGACCATCCTCCAATCTTTCGTCACGCCCGCTGCAATCCCCTCCCCCAAAACCTCGACCCAGCCGTTCTCCCAGAGCTCCCGAACCTTTGGCTCCTTTCTGCCGGCGATTTCAACGACGACTGCGTTCCCTTCGAGCTCGCCGCCAACGAGGAGCTTATTTTTGAGGGGCAGAAGCGAGGTCGCGCTTCCCTCGCCGAGCTCAACATCTCGTTCACCAATCCTGAGCCAGAAGTTCTCCCCGCGGTAGCCGGCCAGGACGAGCTCTCCGTTCCAGAGGCAGGCCGTCAGCGCTATCCCCTCCACAAGGGCTTTCTCTCCGCGGAGCTCGCCGTTTTCATCGAAGTCAAAGGCTCTGACCTCCCAGCGTCCATCTTTGACGCTCCCGATGAGCTTTAGACCATTTCCCGATGGGAGAAGGGCCGTGAAGAGGACGTCGTCCCAGCTTCCAAAATCCTTCAGCCAGAGGAGCTCGCCTTCCGGGGAGACCTTGCCAATGAAGAAGCCCCTGTTTCCCGGCCTCCCTGTTTCGTCCGCTATGATGATTCCATCCCCCGCGGGCAGGATTGAGTGAACCGCCCCGTTGCTTCTAACGTCGAGCTTCAGCTCCCAGAGAACGTTTAAGTTCCCATCAAGTCTCGCGAGGTATGCCTTCCAGCCCTCGCCGCCATAGGGCGTTGCGGTTCCCTCGACGGACCCGCCGATGAGGTAGCCGTCGTCGAGCTTAGCTCCGCTATGTCCTTCCCAGTCGTTTTTTCCGGCTAAAAAGCGCGTTTCAACTATCTCTTCCCCATCGAGCCTTGCGAGCATTATCCTGTAGTTCCTCCCGTCGTGGACGATTCCAACGAGCAGGTCGCCGGCTAAGGCCGTGGGGACGGTCTCGGTGCCGAAGGAGTAAGTTCTCATAACCTCTCAGCCTCCGTGTGACTCTACGGGGATTGCAAAGAGCTCAGGGCCAGCGTTCTGGGCTTAAACGGATTCCGACCCCGAACATGGTTCACCCCCGAGCCCAACTTTACTTTTAATGGTGTTTAAACGTTACTCCGGTTTTCTCCCGACGGTCACAACGCTGAAAATACTTCTGTAGTGGGTTCTCACGTCGAAACCAGCCTTCTTTAGGACGAACTCGACTATCCACGGGGCCCAGACGTTGATTTTAACCTTGAAGAAGTAGCCTTCTCAAAGTTCACAAAGAGTCTCTCCGCGGTCCCGGTGAGCGTGTCGAGACGAACGTGGAACGAGGTGAAGGGCTCTTCCACCAGCACCTCGCGGTAGTTCTCGTGGAGCAGCCTGACCCAGTCGGCGTACTCGACGACCAAGGTGCCGCCAGGCTTCAGGACGCAGAAGGCCTCCCAAACGGCCGAGTCAAAGTCGTAGATGCTCATATGCGGCAGGGGATTGCCGAGGAAGGCAACGAGGTCAAAGCTCTCATCCGGAAAATCAAGGTTCTTAGCGTCCATTACCTTGAACTCGGCTTTATGCCCGAGCTCCCGGGTGATTTCTTTGGCTTTCTTTACGAGCTCTTCCTGCGTGTCTATTCCCACAACCCCAAAGCCCAGCTCCTCGAGGGCGAAGGTTGAAACCCCCATGCCGCACCCTACGTCGAGGGCCTTTCCGCTAAGTCGGGGAAGAACGTCCCTGAGGAGTTCCCTCATCCGTTCGAGCCTCTTCCGTCCGGTTTCGCCCCGCGGGTCGTAGAGCCAGGGTTTCTCCTCGTAGGTCGGCTCGAAGGTTACCCCGAGGTTCCGGAACATGCCACCACCGTGTTTACAACCCCGAATTGTTTTTAAGGGTTACCATTGATTTGGAATTCAGGTGTTGGAGGTGGACGTTGAAAGAGCAGTTGAGCTCGCGCTGTCCCTCGGCGCGGAGTACGCCGAGGTGAGGGAGGAACGGCTCCTCAGGACCGGAGTCACAGGTTCAGAGGAGGTGACCGTCTCCACCCGCTCCATTGGAGGCTTCGGCGTTAGGGTCCTTGCGAACGGCTCTTGGGGCTTCGTTTCTGTGAACTCTCAGGAGGACCTTGAGTGGGCCGTTAAACGGGCGATAAAGCTCGCACGGGTCGGGAAAAGCAACGTGAGGCTCGCCGAGATAAAACCAGTTAGAGACAGGGTGAAAAGCAGGATGAAGGTTAAGCCCCCGGAAGTGCCGCTCGAGGAAAAGGTTGAGGTTGTCCGGGGGCTCCTCAACGGGCTTCCAGAGGCGTCGAGGAAGGTCGTCAAATACTCGGACTTCTCGGGTGTTAAAAGGCTCATCACGAGCGAGGGAACTGAAATCGAGTGGGAACTGGCGGGAATCTCCTTCATAACCTATTTAACGGCCTCCTCAAATGGACGAAGTGCAGAGCTCTTCAGCTTGACCGGCTCAATCGAGAGGGGCTTCGAAGCCGTTGAGGGCATGACGGAGAAAATCCTCGGCGAAATCCGCGGTCAGATGAACTGCTTCCTCCACGGGAAACGGCCCAAACTGAAAGACGTTCCGGTCCTCCTCTCGCCGCGCTTCGCGGGGATGATTGCCCACGAGGCTTTGGGACACCTCGCAGAGGCTGACGAGCTGCCGAACACGCCTTTAGCTGATAAGCTCGGCGAGAGAATCGCGCCGGAGTTCGTGGGCCTGAGCGACGGGAACGTTCCAGATGGCCACGGAAACGACCTCTACGACGACGAGGGCGTTCCCGTTAGAAAGGTCGAAATCCTGAAGGATGGGGTTTTCAACGAGCCCCTTGTGGACAGGGAGCGGGCCTTTGGGCTCGGCGTTGAGCCCAACGGGCACGCGAGGGCCGAGAGCTACGCCTTCGGGCCGATGGTGAGGATGAGGAACACCTACTTCGAGCCTGACGACTGGGCGTTTGAGGAGCTGCTCGAGGAAACCAAGCTCGGCTACTACCTCGTGAGCGCCGGCCCGGGGCAGACTGGACTCGATTCTTCATTTACAGTTGGAGTCATGGAGGGCTACGTCATCAGGGACGGCGAGATTGCCGAGCCAATCTTCGGCGCGACGGCGAGCGGTAAAGCCCTCGACGCGCTCCCCGGAATCAGGGGGCTCGGGAGGGAACTCGACTTTGAGAACTCCTACTGTGGAAAGGGGCAGGTGGTGAGGGTGAGCATGGGAGGGCCTCACGTCCTCTTCGAGAAGGGAATCCGGGTGGTGTGAATGGAGCGCGAGGTTTACCGCCTGAGGGAGGAGCGGACCGGCGTTTCCTTCGAGGGGAGCATAAAGCCCTTCGCCCGCGTTAGGGAGTTCACAGCGGCGAGGCTCATCGAGAACGGGAGGATGAGTTCAGCACTCGCCGAAGGTAAAGACGAGGAAGGAGCTTTGAGGCTCGCCCGCGAGACGCTCCGCTTTTCAAAGGAGGAGGACTACCACCTCCCGACCGGTTGCAGGGCCCGCTGGGATCGGACGTTTGAGGTGGAAGTTGAAGACCTCGCCGGCGAGCTCTCCGCGCTGGTCGGTGAACTGGAAAAGCGGGGGTTCTCGCTCTCCGGGACGGTTGAGCTTATAACGAGGCGCTTCTCGGTCGAGAGCACCGCGGGGGCGGACGTTGAAGGTTCTTACTCCCTCATGAAGGCCGAGTTCGAAATCGGGGGCGAGCTTTCATTCTCCCTCTCCGCGGGCTCGGCTTCAAGGGTTGAGCTCAGCGGGTTCATAAACCCTTACCTCTGGCTCATAGAGGGGCTCGGCGAGGCCAATCCTCCAAAGGGAAACGTTGAGACAATATTCGCCCCGACGCCTCTTTACAGCATTCTCCTCGTTCCCGTCCTCTGGAAGTTCCGCGGGAGCACTGCTCTCAAATCGCCGGGAATGGAGGCAAAAGAAGGGGAAACCTTAGCTTCATCACTCGTCACGATTCTCGACGACCCCCTCGATGAAAATTCCCTCCGCTACGTGAAGGCGGACGACGAGGGGGTTAGAGCAGGGAAGAACGTTCTGATTGAGGACGGAATCGCCAAAGGTCTGCTCTGGGACAGCCACAGCGCATGGAAGGCCGGTAGGGAGAGCACCGGGAACGGGATAAGAATTGAGGAGAAAATCATCGCCGGTTCGCATAACTTAACCCTTGTACCGGGGAACAGGACGCCGGAAGGGCTTATTTCGGAAATTGATAAGGGCTTTATTGCCCTCGGCATCAGGGGAGCGAACGCCCTTGACCCAACCACCGGTGATTTCTCGGTCGTCGTAACGCCGGCCCTCCTCATTGAGCGGGGTGAAGTTAGGGGCTTCTCGAGCTTCGAGCTCAGGGGAAACGTCTGGGGACTCCTCAAGAATGCAACGGGCATTGGGAGGGAGCTAACGAGAGTATGGCTCGAGGAGGGACTTTCTCTCTCGCTCCCGTTCCTTAGAACCGAGGTGATGCTATGAGGGACGCCTTGACGGTCCTCGCGGTTCTCTTCCTCATAGCCCTTTCTTTCCTGCCCGCTGTGCTACTCGGTCCCGTCTATTTCGCATTCCTCGCCCTATACTTTGTTGCAGTGTACCTCGCCGAGCGCATCGGGCGGACCTGGCTTGAGGAGGCCGTTTCGGTCGTGTTTGCCCTAGTCTTCGCCCATCTCATTATGGAAAAACTCGGGCGCTGGGACGTGCGCCTGTTCGGAATCTTTGCTGTCCTTGTTTTGATTTCGGCAATCCGGAGGCTGAGAAATGAGGGTAGCGCTAATCCCGATGCGCGTTGAAGCTGGAAACTTCGAGGCCAACTGGAGGGAGTTCGAGAAACGCTTTCGAGAGGCGCTGAAACACGGGCCGGACTTCCTCGTCTTCCCCGAGTACTGCCTGACCGGCTTTGAGGAGTGGGACTTCAGCGGGGCGGAACTTTACGGTGAGATAGTCGAGAGAGTTAGCGCGCTCGCACGGGAGGCCGGAGTTTACGTCGTCTTCGGCCTCCTTGAGCCATACAAGAACTGCATCTACAACTCCGCCCTCCTCATCGGGCGCAACGGCGAGGTTCTCCTCAGGCACAGGAAGTTCCAGGAGCCGATGAAGTTCTGCACCGGAAACACCGTCAGAACCGCCAGAACTGAGTTCGGGAAGGTGGCGGTAATCATCTGCGGCGACCTCTACAACAGGAGGATAGCGAAGTGGGTTAGGCGGAAGGGGCCGGACTACCTGTTCGTGCCGATGGAGTACTCGCCGGACTATGGGGAGCTTAACGATGAAGATGTTAAGGCGATGGCGGAGCGGGTGAAGTTGCTCGGCATTAGGGCCTTCATCGTCAACAGCTATCCTCCCGGAGGCGCGTGGGTCTTCGATAAGAACGGTGAGCTCCTGGCCTCTTCCCGGCGGGAAGAGATGCTCCTCTACGACCTCCGATAAAAGTGAAAAGAACAGAAAGAGGGGTCAGGCGTCCACGTAGGTGGCCTCGGCCCACTCGTAGGCGTCGAGACCGGTCTTCTCGGCCTCCTCGGGAACGCGGACGGGGGTTATCTTGTCGGTTATCCATATCAGGATGTAGGTCACCACGAAGGCGTAGATGGCGCAGAAGACCGCAGCCGCCACCTGCTTGAAGAAGAAAGTGGCGTCCCCATGGAGTAAACCGTTGCTTCCGAGTATCGCCGAGCTTCCGAAGATTCCGAGGAGGATTATTCCGGAGAAACCTCCGATGCCGTGAACGCCCCAGACGTCGAGGGCGTCGTCCCAGCCCCTCTTGTTCTTGAAGTCAACCGCCAGGTGACAGATTATGGCCGAGAGGACGCCGACAATCATCGCGGCCTGCGGGCTTATGAATCCCGCTGTGGGGGTAACTGTCGCCAGGCCCGCTATCGAGCCCGTCATGAAGCCGAGGGCACTCCACTTTCCGGTTCTCCAGTAGTCGAGGAACATCCACGTAACCGCGGCGAAGGCGGCCGCTTCCATCGTGTTGACGAAGGCAACGTTGGTGTCGACGTTGACCCTCAAAGCAGAGCCAGCGTTGAAGCCGAACCAGCCGAACCAGAGCAGGGCGGTTCCGATGAGTATCAGCGGGAGGCTGTGGTTTCCTTCCTTTACGTGCTTTCTCGCGCCAAGGTAAGCTATCACGGCAAGGGCACCGAAACCGGCGCTCGTGTGGACGACTATTCCACCGGCGAAGTCCTCAACGCCCCACTTCTGCAGGAAGCCACCGCCCCAGAGCCAGTGGGCGAAGGGGAAGTACACGAGGAACAGCCAGAGGGTCATGAAGACGATGAAGGCCTTGAAGCGCATTCTGTCGGCGAAGGCTCCAGTCATGAGAACCGGGGTGATTATGGCGAACATGAGCTGATAGACCATGAAGGTGTACATGCTGATTACATGGTTCCCCGGGTAGAGGGTGCTCGGGGTTATGTTGTTCAGGAAGAAGTAGTGGGCGTTTCCGATTACACCTTTGACGTCAGGTCCAAAGGCGAGGCTGAAACCGAAGAGAACCCAGAGTACAGTCGTCCACCCGGCCGAGAAGAAGTTCTGCATCATCATCGTTACCGCGTTCTTCTTGTTGACCATACCCCCGTAGAACAAAGCCAAACCGGGGGTCATTATAAACACCAGCGCCGCCGCTATCAGCATAAAACCGTCGCTACCTGGACTGAACATCTTTGCCACCACCGTGCGATTTGTTCCAGCGGAACCTTCGAAAAATGTTCGTAACTGTGTGTTATACTACTTTTGGTTCATCTGTCTATATCAAAGCCTATTTTGTTATTTTGTGTTATATTGTTGTCCTTTGTTATCTTTGAATAACTTTAGACTAATCTTTCATATATTTTTTTGACGAGATGTCATGTCATTAGGGCCTTTTAACGGCGTTTCTGGGGGGAATAATCTAACAATTTGATATTGCATAATAGAAAAGTTTTGTCGAAAAATATTCAAAAAGTTATGAAAAATCTTTTGGACGACTCATGGACCTGAACTGCGTCAGTGCCCTTTGCCCTTTCCCTGCCCCGTCTCCATCTCCGAGCCTATTATCTCCTCGTACTCGGCCTTGCTAAGGAGCTGGGGCTCGTAGGTCACCCCATAACTGGAGAGAGTCTTGACGAACGAACGGAGGTGGTTTCTGCTTCCCTTCATGAGGTTCTCATAGACCGCTATGATATCAACCTTGTTCGTCTGGTCAATCCTCTCCTGGAGGTCGATGATGTCTGTTTCCTCTATCAGGGCTCCAACCATGAGTGCATCAACCTCGCTCTTGCTACCCATCTCAATCAGCTGGTCATAAAGCGCCTGTAGGTCGGGATTGGTGAACACTCCAACGGGCTCGTTGGCAGTTGGGTCGGTTATGTTGTACTTCTCAAGGAGCGAGCGAACGGCATTCACGTGTGTGCTCTCACTCTGGGCTATGTTGTTGAATATCTTAAGACCCCACTTCTCGTAGAGTTTAATGTAAACGTCGTGTGCCAGCTTTTCCTCTTCTACCATGTAGAGCAAGCCCTCTTTTTCCTCCGGACTCAACTGGCCGGCCGGTACCGAGTCAACGTAGTTCTGGAGTTCTTCGGTGTTGACCGCCCCGTTCTCGTCGGTGACGTTTGGTAGCGTATCACTCGAGGGTGCCTGGACCTTCGCTGGCCCAGTCTCGGTTTCGCCGTTCAATATAGCGTAGAACTCTTCTTTGCTGAGAACCTGCGGCGTGTACTCGACGCCCATCTTTTCGAGCTGGCCGACGAAGGCCCTGAGGTGGTTTCTGCTTCCCTTCATGAGGTTCTCATAGACCGCTATGATATCAACCTTGTTCGTCTGGTCAATCCTCTCCTGGAGGTCCTTGATGTCGGTCTCCTCTATCAGTGCGCCGACCTTAAGTGCATCGACCTCGCTTTTCATTCCCATCTCGATGAGCTGGTTGTAGAGCTTCTGAAGCTCCTCGTTATGAAACTCCCCGACTCCCTCGTTCTGGGTTGGGTCCGTCAGGTTGTACTTCTCAAGGAGCAACCTAACCGCGTTCACGTGTGTGCTCTCGCTCTCGGCGATGTTTTTGAATATCGTAAGCCCCCACTTCTCGTAGAGCTTTGTGTAAACGTCGTGGGCGAGCTTTTCTTCTTCAACCATGTAAAGCAGGCCGTCCTTCTCCTCCGGGGTTAAGGTACCTGCTGGCACCGAGTCAATGTACGATTTCAAATCCCCCGTGTTTACGTTGCCGTTCTCGTTGACGGCGTTGGGCAACTGGTCGGCGCTTCCCTTTCCAGCCCCTCCGCCGCTTGTTTTGGTTCCAGTGGTTGTCCCTGTGCTTATGCAGCCCGCTCCCAGGACGCTGAGGAGCAGTATGCCAACCAGCAGAACACCAAAGAATCTCCTCATGGTTCTTTCACCTCTCCATATGCAACTTTATTATTACATATGTCTCTCTATTTAAAAACCTTTTGGTTTCTCGATTCCACCCGTAATACTTCGACGTTCGAATTTTTAACGGTTTTCCAAAAGTTTATCTACTCTCCCGTATAGTTTTCAGCGGTGAGAGCATGTATCTCCCCGCGGTTTTCATCGATGAGAACGTCGCCTTCTCGCGGATACCTATGAAAGAGCTGGACGAAGTTGCCGAAACCTTCGACGCGGTGGTGGTCCTCGTTGAGGACTTCGAGCTCCCGTATTCGCTCGATGAGTGGAAAAGACGGGAAGTTAAGGTCTTCCACAGCCCAATCCCGGATTTCAGCGCTCCTCCTTTGAGTCAACTCCTTGAAATCCTCCGCTGGATTGAAGCCAAGGTTGGAGAGGAGAAGAAAGTCCTCGTCCACTGCCTTGGTGGATGCGGGCGGAGCGGGACGGTTGCGGTGGCGTGGCTGATGTACTCCCGGCGTTTGACCCTCGGTGAGGCCCTCTCCGAGGTCAGGAGGCTCAGACCGTGCGCGGTTGAGACCGGGGAGCAGCTTGAGGTTCTTAGGGAGCTCGAACGGGTTTTGTTGGCCCGACTCCAGTACTCCGAAAGTCCCTGACCCCGAAGGCCTTATCGACCTTCCACAGCAGGACCTTTGAGAGCTCGAGGCCAAGTTCGCGTTGAGGACGAGAATGGTGTCCCGGTGGTAATAGATAACCTGTGCGTTATGTTGACGTTGTGTTGATGCCGTTGGATGCCAAAACCGAGGTTATGAATGCTATGATGCCCGGCTTCTCCAAGATGCTCTCGGGTTTACCAGAACTATTGTGGTACCTCAATGACCTTGAGGACGCCCTCCTAGTAGCTTCAAGGGAGCGCCCTTGTCCTCGCTGGAGACTGTTATCACGAACGTCTCAACGTCCTGTGTAAGCTGGAAAACGCACTCTCTCCATCTTCTTGGAGGGCTCTTTGAGGTTGGGCCGGGACGGTGCCCTTCTCTGCGGTTATGGTCGTGAGATTTGATTGAGGTGAGATTACTGCTCTATGTCCCTCCTCTCAAGCTCGTCGGTGAAGAGCCGGGCCAGGGCGCTGTAGTTGACTATCCCCAGGCTCATGCACTCCTTAACTGCCGGCTTTGTCTCTACGAGTTCCTTGACAAGTTTTGCGATGCTCGGCTTTCCCTCCTCCATCTTCACACCGCAACCTCGTATGTCACCATGGGTGATAAACTTTTCGGCCGCTGGATGGACACACCTGTCCAAACTGTTAAATATCCACGCGTCCACGCCATCCCGGTGATTTCCAATGACAGGTGATGGCTTTTGGCCTGAGCAGGGCAATTAGAAACTCAAAGAAAAACGCCATAATAGCCGAGCTGAAGGTCCATTCTCCCAAGTACGGCGATCTTTTACGGGGCCGTGATCCCTTCGGAATTCTAAGGGCGTATGAGCGTGCCGGAGCCGTTGGGGTTTCGTACATAACCGAACCCCGGTACTTCAGGGGGAGCTTTGAGTTCCTCAGAAAGCTCTGCAGGGAGACCGAACTGCCGGTTCTCAGGAAGGATTTCATAACGACCGGGGAGGACGTTGAAAGAACTGCCGAGGCAGGGGCAGCCGCGGTTCTCCTGATAGCAAGGCTCCTTGGGGAGGATCTGGCGGAGCTTGTGGATCTAGCAAAGGAGCACGGGTTGGACACGCTCGTTGAGGTGCACAGTGAGGGGGAGCTGATGAGGGCCCTGGAAACCAGCACGACGATGATAGGCATCAACAACAGGGACATAAGAAAGCTCGAGCTCGACAACGGGAACGTTTCCCTGACCGAAAGGCTCGCCCCGCTGATCCCTAGGAAATACGTCAGGGTCAGCGAGAGCGGTATATCAACGCTTGACGACCTCAGAAGGGCCCTTCGGCTGACGGACGCGGCGTTGATAGGTACCGCACTGATGAGGGCGGAGGATCCCGAGGAGCTCCTCAGGAAGTTCGTGGAGGTGGAGGTATGAGTCTTCTTGAAAGAATAATCTCGGGAGAGAACCTCAGCTTCGATGAAGCCTACGGTCTCTTTCATGAGCTTGAGAAGGAGAGCGAGGTTCGAATAGCGGCCTACCTCGCGGCGCTCCAGACCAAGGGCTACACGGGGGAGGAGATCGCGGGCCTCGCGAAGGCAATGCGCGACGCTGCTGTGAAGGTTGACCTCGGTGAGGTGGCTGATACCGCCGGCACCGGCGGGGACGGGAGCTCAACGATAAACGTCAGCACAGCCTCCGCCCTCATCCTCTCCTCCTTCACCCGCGTTGCCAAGCACGGGAACACGTCTGTAACGTCCAGGAGCGGCTCGGCCGACCTCCTCAGGGCCCTCGGGATAAACCCCGAGATCGGGCCGGAAAGGGCGAAGGAGATGGTGGAGAGGACGGGCTTTACGTTCCTCTTCGCGCCGCTGTATCACCCCGCCCTCAGGCCCATAATGCCCGTCCGGCGGGCCCTTGGTGTGAGGACCGTCTTCAACATCCTCGGCCCCCTCGCGAATCCGGCAGAGCCAGCGTACCAGATCGTCGGCGTGAACTCTCCCGGCCTCCTGGAGCTCATGGCGGAGGCCCTCTCTTTCCTCGGGGTCAAACGGGCCCTCGTCGTCCACGGAAGCGGGATGGACGAGGTGAGTCCATTCTCCGAAACGAGCGTCGTTGAGGTCAGGGGAAAACGTGCGGAATCCTACACGGTCTCGCCCGAGGACTTCGGGCTGAAGCCGGTGAAGCCCGTCCCCTGCGCCTCCCCGGAGGAGAGCGCCCGGCGCATAAAGGCCGTTCTGGCCGGGGGCGGAGGGGAGGAGGACAGGAACTTCGTTCTGGTGAACGCCTCGGCCGCCCTGTACGCGGCTGGGGTTGCCAGGGATTTCAGGGAAGGCGTTGAGATTGGAGAGAACGCCCTCGGGAAGGAGATGCTGGAGAGGCTGGAGGCGATAGCGTGCCTTTCAAGAGCCTGAGGTACGTTGATCCCCTCGACCTGTACTCCGCCCTCAGGGACTTCGACATGCCCTTCATCCTCCGCTCGGCTGAAAAAGGCGACAGGAAGGCCAGGTTCACCTACGTCTCGGCGATGCCCGAGTTCAGAGTTGAGGTCTCGGGCGGGGGCACGTTCGTGGATGGCGAGAAGGCATCAGATGAGACCAACCCATTCCGGGCCCTGAAGGGCCTCATGAATGACAGCGTCGAGGGCAACCGCTTCCTCGGCGGCTTCGTTGGGTACATCGCCTACGACGCTGTTCACAACTACGTTAAGGGAGACATCGAGGAGCCGTCGGTCTTTGGCTACTACCCCTGGGTTTTCGTGTACGACCACGTGAGGAACACCTTCGGATTCTTCTACCTCCGGGAACCGCCGTTCGACCCCGAGGCCGTGGTGAGGAGGGCAGGAGGGGGAAAGCGGTCCGGAGGTGGTTCCTCCATTGTCTCCGCAGACGCCGGGATTGAGGAGTTCGTGGAGATGGTGGAGAGGGGGAAGGAGTACATCCGCTCGGGCGACGTCTTTCAGGTCGTTCTCTCCAGGGAGTACCGCGTTGAGACGGACCTCGACCCCCTTGAGGTGTACGAGCGTCTCGTTTCCATAAACCCCAGCCCCTACACCTTCCTCCTCGAGTTCGGCAAGACCGTCGTCGGGGCGTCGCCCGAGACGATGGGTTCGGTCGAGGGAAAGACCTTCAGGATAAACCCGATAGCGGGCACCGCTCCCCGCGGCAGAACCCCTGAGGAGGACGAGAAAATCAGGAGGCGCCTCCTCAGCGACGAGAAGGAGAGGGCGGAGCACGTCATGCTCGTGGACCTCGCGAGAAACGACGTCAGGAGAGTCTCGGAGGCGGGAAGCGTGAGGCTCGTCCGCTTCTTCGACGTCCTCCGCTACAGCCACGTCCAGCACATAGAGAGCGAGGTCGTCGGGGAGCTCAGGGAGGGGTTCACCGCATTCGATGCCATGGAAGCGGCGTTTCCGGCGGGGATCCTGACCGGTGCGCCGAAGATAAGGGCGATGGAGATCATAGACGAGCTGGAGAGGAGCAGGAGGCGCGTCTACGGCGGGGCAGTCGGCTACTTCTCGGCCACCGGTGACGCGGACCTCGCGATAGCGATCAGGATGGCGGAGATAGACCGCGTTGCAAGGGTCAGGGCCGGGGCCGGAATAGTGGCGGATTCAGTTCCTGAGCGGGAGTACGAGGAGACCGAGAACAAGATGAAAGCCGTCCTGAAGGCCCTGGGGGTGGTTGAGTGATAGTTCTCGTGGACAACAGGGACTCCTTCGTCTGGAACCTAGCCGAGTACGCTTCCCTCTTCGACGATGTTAAGGTCGTTCCCAACACGCTCACGCCGGCCGAGGTGAAGCGGCTCGACCCGGACGGGATAATAATCTCCCCCGGACCCGGCTCTCCCTCAGACAGGAGGGAGGTCGGCAACTCGCCGGAGATCGTCCTCGAGGCGGAGGTTCCGGTGCTGGGCGTCTGCCTCGGCCACCAGATAATAGCGGAGGTCTTTGGCGGAAGGGTCGGCAGGGTGAACCCGAGGCACGGTAAGGCCAGCCCGGTCAGGCACGACGGAAGGGGCGTCTTCAGGGGGGTCAAGAACCCCCTGAATGCCGGCCGTTACCACTCCCTGGCCGTCATCGAGGTTCCCAAGGGGTTCAGGGTAACGGCCGTCTCCCTCGACGACGGCGTCATCATGGGAATAAGGCACAGGAAACTGCCCATTGAGGGCGTTCAGTTCCATCCCGAAAGCGTTCTGACCGAGTGGGAGAGCCGGGAGGGGCTCAAGATAATCAAAAACTTCGTGGAGATGACGAGATGATGTTCGTGAAGATATGCGGTGTCAGGAACTCGGACGAGCTGAGGCTCGTGGAGAGGTACGCGGACGCGACCGGGGTAGTGGTGAACTCGAACTCCCGGAGAAGGGTTCCGCTGACGGTTGCCAGGGAGCTTATCGAGGAATCGCGGATTCCGATATACCTGGTCTCGACGATGGTCGGCTTCTCTGAGTGGGCCAACGCCATCGAAAGAACCGGGGCGGAGTACGTCCAGGTGCACTCCAACGCGCATCCGAGGACGGTCGAGAGGCTGGTCTCCGAGTACGGGGTCTCGGTCATGAAGGCCTTCACTGTCCCGAGGGAGAGCGATTCCCCGGAGGAGGACGCGGAGAGGCTCCTCGAGCTCATCGCCCAGTACGAGGTTGACAGGATCCTCCTCGACACTGGGGCCGGGAGCGGCAGGAGGCACGACTACCGCGTGAGCGCCATCGTTGCGAGGAGATACCCAATAGTCCTCGCGGGTGGTCTAACGCCGGAGAACGTTGGGGAGGCACTGAAGTGGGTCAAACCGGCCGGCGTGGACGTCTCGAGCGGCGTTGAGCGGAACGGCGTGAAGGACAGAACGCTTATAGAGGAATTCATAGGGAGGGTAAAAAATGTGGTTCGGTAGGTTCGGAGGGCAGTTCGTCCCCGAGACGTTAATGGAGCCTCTGAGGGAGCTTGAGAAGGCCTACAACGAGCTCAAGAACGATGAGGAGTTCAACAGGACCCTCAACTACTACCTCAGAACCTGGGCCGGCAGGCCGACCCCGCTCTACTACGCCAGGAGGCTGAGCGAGAAGATAGGCGGGGCGAGGATATACCTCAAGAGGGAGGACCTGCTTCACGGCGGTGCGCATAAGACGAACAACGCGATAGGGCAGGCTTTGCTTGCGAAGTTCATGGGCAAGAGCAGGCTCATAGCGGAGACCGGGGCAGGTCAGCACGGGGTCGCAACGGCGATGGCTGGTGCGCTCCTCGGGATGAGTGTCGACGTTTACATGGGGGCGGAGGACGTGGAGAGGCAGTCCATGAACGTCTTCAGGATGAAGCTTCTCGGGGCGAACGTCATCCCGGTCCACTCCGGCTCGAAGACCCTCAAAGATGCGATAAACGAGGCCCTGAGGGACTGGGTCGCGAGCTTCGGGCACTCCCACTACCTCATAGGCTCCGTCGTCGGGCCCCACCCCTACCCCATCATCGTGAGGGACTTCCAGTCCGTGATAGGGAGGGAGGCGAGGGA
This sequence comes from Thermococcus prieurii, assembly GCF_054657655.1. Taxonomy (NCBI): domain Archaea; kingdom Methanobacteriati; phylum Methanobacteriota; class Thermococci; order Thermococcales; family Thermococcaceae; genus Thermococcus; species Thermococcus prieurii. The sequence goes on from NZ_BAAHYH010000001.1 coordinate 258,727, forward strand.
GCAGATACTCGAGGCCGAGGGAAGGCTCCCGGACGCCATAGTGGCCTGCGTGGGCGGCGGAAGCAACGCGATGGGCATCTTCTACCCCTTCGTAGATGATGATGTCAGGCTGATAGGTGTCGAGGCTGGAGGAAAGGGCCTTGAGACGGGTCTCCACGCCGCGTCGCTCAACGCCGGTGAGGAGGGCGTCTTCCACGGCATGCTTAGCTACTTCCTCCAGAACGAGGAGGGGCAGATAACGCCGACCCACAGCGTCTCGGCCGGCCTGGACTACCCCGGCGTCGGGCCGGAGCACGCGCAGATGAAGGAGAGCGGAAGGGCGGAGTACGTCACGGTCACGGATGACGAGGCTCTGAGGGCCTTCCACGAGCTCTCCCGGACCGAGGGCATACTGCCTGCACTCGAGTCGGCACACGCGGTTGCGTACGCCATGAAGCTCGCGGGGGAGATGGAGCGGGACGAGGTAATAATCGTGAACCTCTCAGGAAGGGGCGATAAGGACCTCGGAATAGTCATGAAGGTGAGCGGAGATGTTTGAGAGGGGCTCGATCATACCCTACATAACGGCCGGCGACCCGAGCGTCGGGGCAACGCTGAAATTCCTCGACGCCGTAGCGGAGTACTCCGGGGCGATAGAGCTGGGGCTCCCCTTCAGCGACCCCATGGCCGACGGGAAGACCATACAGGCGTCTCACGAGAGGGCCCTCAGGGGCGGCTTCAGGCTGAGGGACCTCTTCCCCCTCGTGAGGGAGTTCAGGAAGGACCACGACACGCCGCTTGTTCTGATGACCTACTACAATCCGGTTTACAGGACCGGTCTCAGGGAGTTCCTGGGCTCGGCGAAGGCCAGCGGGGTTGATGGAATCCTCGTGGTTGACCTGCCGGTGAGCCACGCGGAACCCCTGCTGGAAATTGCGAAGGAGGAGGGGATTAAAACGGTCTTCCTCGCGGCACCCAACACCCCCGATGACAGGCTGAGGGAGATATGCAGGGCATCAACGGGCTTCGTTTACCTAATCTCCCTCTACGGAACCACCGGCGCGAGGGAAGAGATACCCGATACCGCTTTCCAGCTGTTGAGGAGGGCCAGGGCCATGTGCAACAGAAAACTTGCGGTCGGATTCGGCGTCTCGCGGAGGGAGCACGTTGAAAGGCTCCTCCAGAGCGGTGCAGACGGGGTGGTTGTGGGGAGCGCCCTCATAAGGCTCATAGAGGAACACGGGGAGGAGGCGGCCCCTCTCCTGAGGGAGACCGTAAAAGAGCTCTCAGGGCTCTAAGTTCTTTACTGGGCTTTTTCTACCTCTTCCCACGCCTTCCTTCTCAGCAGGTGGTCGGCAAGAACAAAGGCGATCACCGCTTCAACCACCGGGAGCGCTTTGGGGACGATGCAGGAGTCAAAGCGGCCCCTCAGCCTCAGCTCGACCTCATCCATCCTATCGAGGTCGACGGTCCTCTGGGGCAGGTATATTGAGGGCGTTGGCTTGAACGCTATTCTGGCAACAAGGGGCATTCCGGTCGTTATGCCACCGAGGACGCCGCCGTGGTTGTTCGTTTCTGTGACAACCTTCCCGTCCCTGATGACGAATGGGTCGTTCGCCTCGCTCCCCCTCATCTCCGCGAACTTGAATCCCAAGCCAAACTCAACCCCTTTAACAGCTGGAATCCTGAAGAGCGCCGAGGCCAGATCCGCCTCAATGTCCTCCTCCCAGGGCCCGCCCAGGCCGGGGGGAACGTTCACCGCCACGGCCTCGACCACGCCGCCCACACTGTCTCCCTTCTTCCTCGCGTCCTCCATCTCATGGAGCATCCTTTCAAAGGCGTCCTCGTCCGGGCAGTATGGGTTGGTCGAGGCGAGCAGCTCCTCCGGCTCGAAAGACGGGCACTCCACGGAGCCTACGCGCCTGAGGTAGGCCCTTATCCTCACGTTGTACCTCTCGAGGAGCTTCTTGGCGAAGTAGCCGGCTATGACGGTCCCAACCGTTAGCCTGCCGGAGAAGTGGCCGCCACCGCGGTAGTCGTTGTAGCCGAAGAACTTCAGCTTGGCGGGGTAGTCCGCGTGGCCCGGCCTCGGGGTGTTCCTTATCTCCTCGTAGTAGGATGAATCCACGTCCCGGTTCCACACCATGACCGCTACCGGCGTCCCCGTTGTGAAACCGTTGAAGACGCCGGAGAGTATAACCGGCTCGTCGCTCTCCCGTCTCTTGGTCGAGAACCGCGGGATGCCCTTTCGCCTCCCGAGCTCGACCTTCATCTCCTCAATTTTAACCTCGATTCCCGGCGGCAGTCCCTCCACCAGAACCCCCACCGCCTTTCCGTGGCTCTCCCCAAAGAGCGTGAAGCTAAGCAGTCTTCCCCTCATTTAAGCAACCTCCTCAGGTCATCGAAAAATCCGGGGTAGGACTTGGCGACGACCCCTTCGTTCTCGATGACGGTCTCCCCGCGGGCCCCGAGGCCCAGTACCGCCATGGCCATCGCCACCCTGTGGTCGTTGAAGTCCTCAACGGTAACCCCCCTCGGCCTCCCGCCCCGGATTTCCAGGCCGTCCCTCAGCTCCCTCACCTTCACCCCCGCCCTCGCGAGGTTGAGCGCCATCGCATGGACCCTGTCGCTCTCCTTGTACCTGAGCTGTTTACCGCGTATCACGCTCCTTCCGTCGGCGTAGGCGGCCAAAACCGTGAGGATCGGGAACAGGTCTGGGAAGTCGGAGCAGTCCATCTCAAAGCTCCTCAGCTCCCCCCTCTCAACCTCCACGTAGTCCCTCCCGACCCTGACCTCCGCCCCCATGCTCTCCAGAATTTCGACGATGGCGCGGTCGGCCTGGACGTCCTCCAGGTCAAGGTTCTCCACCCTGACTTTCCCGTACAGCGCTCCCGCGGCGAGGAAAAAGGCGGCGCTCGAGTAGTCGCCGGGGACGTGGAAGTCCGTTCCACTGACACCCGGGAAGACCGTGATGCCGCCGTTCCGCTCGAAATCAACGCCAAAAGCCTCCATCGTCCTGAGCGTCATCTCTATGTATGGTCTCGATACCGCGTTGTCGAACTCAACGCGAATTCCGGCTCGGGACGCGAGTATCAGGAGGGCCGTCACGAACTGGGAAGAGAGAGACGCGTCCACCCTTACCCCGCTTCCAAGGCTCCCCCCGGACACCTCGATGGGAAGTTTCTCGCCCCTCACCCTCACGCCGAGCGAGAGCAGGGCGCGGACGAGCGGGGCGAAGGGCCTCTCCCGTAGCCTTCCCTCGCCGTCGATCACGCTCCTTCCCCTCGCGAGAGAGGCCACGGCGACGCTTATCCTCGCTGTTGTCCCCGATTCCCGGGCGTTTATCCTCGCCGGCAGGATCTCCTCCGGGGGAATCACCCGGTTCCAGTCCGCCTCGGCTCCAAAGGCCCTGACCGCGCTCAGCGTTGCCTCCGTGTCGTCGCTCACGAGGGGTTCCTCTATTCTGCTCTCTCCATCCGCCAGGAGCGCGAGAAAGAAGGCCCTGTGGGTGTAGCTCTTCGACGGCGGCGCCCTGATCGTCCCTTCCAGGCGGTCAACTGGCTCTATCCTCAAGGTATCACCTCAGGCTCGTTATCTCCACCCTCCCGAACTGCCCCCACTCCTCCGAGAGGGCCTCGGGTTCATCGGTCAGGGCGAAGAAAGCGGGCCCCTTCCCGCTGAGCCCGGCAACCGCGCCGAGCCGCAGGGCGGTCCCGATGGGTTCCGTGGGGTGGCCGAGGAAGGCCGAGTACACCAGGCCGTTGATCACTAGGGCCCTCCTCCACTCGCCCCGGGCGGCCATCTCGAAGGCCTCCCCGATGTAGGGGGCTATGGACGAGAAGTCCAGGCCGGAGAGGTCAGCGGTCATCAGGGTCTCCTCGGGTATCAGGAGGACGAGAGGCTCTGACTCAACCTCCTCCCGCTTAATCAGCTCGTCCCTCACGTTGTCGGTCAGGCAGAGGCCCCCGAGAAGGGAGGCTGACGCGTCGTCAAAGGCCCCGGTGATGGTGACCCCCGCGAGCCTCGCCGCCTTCACCCCGAGCCTCACGGCTTCAACTGGCTCAATCTCGATCCCGAGGGCATCGCAGAGCGCCAGAACGAGGGCGTTTGCAGCGGCGGAGCTGCTCTTGAGGCCCTTTCCGACGGGGATTTCGGAGCTGATCTCGAACTCGATCCCGAAGTCCTCCCCGGTCTCACGCCTCACCACGTCAACGACCGCCTCAACGAGCCGGGTGTCCCCGTAGCTCTCCCCTCTAACGGTTATGCTCCCGGATATCCCCCCGTCCGTGAGCCTCACCCTGGCCTCGGTCCAGAGGTCTATCCCGACGGCCGCGCCCTTTCCGGTGGCGAAGGCGTTAACAACTGTGACGGCGCTACCAGCTCTTCCGTAGCTCCTCAAGGGCGGCCCCCCTCATCAGCTCTGGATCCGCCTTTTTTCCGGTCCACAGTCGGAAGCTCTCCACGCCCTGGTGCACGAGCATCCAGAGCCCGTCGACCGTTACGCAACCCCTCTCGGCCGCCTCCCGCAGGAGCCTCGTCCGCAGGGGTTTGTAGGCTACGTCCATGACCACCAGCCCCTCCCTCAGGAGGTCCGCCGGAACCGGGCTCTCGTCGGAGTTCATGCCGACGGACGTGGCGTTGATGAGGATGTCGGCCTCTCTGATGTAGCGCCTCAGGTTGTCGGCCGTCAGGGCATCCCCGATGACGCCGAAGCGCTCGAGCGCCCTGGCCTTCTCGGGAGTTCTGTTGAGGACAACGACGTTGGACGTCTTCGAGAGCTCGTAGGCTATGGCCCTTCCTGCCCCGCCCGCACCGAGTACGAGGACGTCCTTCCCTTCCAGCCGCGTCACCATTTCGAGGGCCCGCCTCGCGCCGATGCCGTCCGTGTTGTAGCCGAGCAGCTCGCCGTCGTTGACGATGGTGTTCACGCTCCCTATCTCCTCCGCGTCTCCAGAGAGCCCGTCGAGGTGCTCCATTACAGCCGTCTTGTGCGGCATCGTGACGTTCAGGCCCTTCACCCCCAGTCCCCTTACGCCCTCAACGGCCATTCCGAGCCGCTCGGGGGGACCTCGAAGGCGAGGTAGACCGCGTTTATCCCGAGCTCCCTGAATGCTGTGTTGTGCATCGCTGGGCTGAGGGAATGCCGGACAGGGAATCCAATTACGCCGTATAGCCTTGTCTCAGCGTCCATTCAGCATCACCAGGAGCCTCTCGAGCTCCTCCACGCTCATCTGACCGGGCGCCGCGGAGCCGTCGATGGAGGCATAGGTGAAGGGGGCAAGGAGTGCGCTGAACAGCCGGGATATCCTTCCGAGAGGCCCCATGCAGAAGGCCACCAGGTTGTCGGCCTGCTCATAAAGCCTAAGAACCCTCACGTTGTCCCTGAGCTCCCTCGCCGTGGGAACTATCTTTATCACGTCAGGGTCCATCTCCTCCATGTCGTCGAGGATCCCTATCAGCCCCCCGAAGGTGGGGGTCTTTTCAAAGTCGTGGTGGGAGAGGATGACGCCCACCTTTTTCCTCCTCGCCTCCTCAATGACCTCGCCCGCTATCCCGGAGTAAACTTCGACGTCAACGTACCTCGGTCCCAGCTCCATCGCCCTTCTGTAAAACTCGAGCCTCTCCTCCTCGGGGATCCTTCTGTATCCTCCCTCCTCGGCCCTCCTGACCGTGAGGATCAGCCGCTCCGCATAGGGCTTGAGCGGGGAGAGATCGAAGGATTCGAAGTGGTCGAGCCTGACCTCGTAGAGGTCGGCTCCGCTTCCCTCTATCTTTGCTGCCGCTTCCCTGGCGTCTCTGGCCAGCACAACACCCGCTATCATCTTACCGCCTCCAGGGCCCTCCTCACAACATCCTCTTCCACTTCCTCAACGGTTACCTCGCCGATGTCAACGGGGACGACGAAGGTCAGCTTTCCGTACCACGACTTCTTGTCGAGCCGCATCTCCCTCAGCACTTCGTCCGGTTCGAATGGGAGCCTCGTAGGCAAGCCCGAACTTCTCGAGGAGCTCCCCGACCTTCCCGGGGTCGAAGCCGTACAGGGTCTCGCCGACCCTCGCTGCCACCATCAGGCCTATCGAGACCGCAAAGCCGTGCTTTATCGTGTAGTTCGAGAGCTTCTCTATGGCGTGGGCGGTGGTGTGCCCGAGGTTCAGGACGCGCCTCTTACCGCCCTCCCTCAGGTCCTCCTCAACGACCCTCAGCTTAACCCCGGCGCAGGCCCTCACGAGCTCCGGGTCGATGTCCTCAACTGATCCGAGCCTTTTCAGGAGGGAATGGACGTTGCCGTCGAGGACGCCGTACTTGACGACCTCAGCCATCCCGTTCAGGAGCTCCTCCCTCGGGAGGGTGGAGAGCGTTTCGTGGGCTATCAGCACGAAGTCCGGGAGGTAAAACGTGCCGATCATGTTCTTGCCGTTGAAGTTGACGCCGGTCTTTCCACCGATGGCGGCGTCCACCTGCGCCAGTAGCGTGGTCGGCACGAGGCCGAGCATCGTTCCGCGCATGTACGTCGAGGCTACAAAGCCCGCTATGTCGGTGATGACACCTCCGCCGAGGCCGATGAGGAGGGACTTCCGCGTGAAGCCCAGCCCCTGCAGCCTGGCCCAGATCTCCTTCACCGTTTCGATGTTCTTGTGCTCCTCGCCGTCGGGAATTACAATGGCCTCCGCGTCAATCCCCTTCAGCTTTCCGAGCCACAGCCTCTCAACTGTCGTGTTGGTCAGTACGACGGTTCTGTACGGGGAAAGCTCGGAAACGAGGGAAGAAAGGTCGGAGAGGGTCCCGAACTTCACCCCTTCCATCCGAGGCCCTCCAGCTCCTCGAGGAGTTTGGCGAAGCCGTCAAAGGTCAGCTGCTGGGCCGAGTCCGAGACGGCCTTTTCCGGCTCGGGGTGAACCTCGACGATTATGCCGTCTGCCCCAACGGCGTAGGCCGCCTTGGCCAGCGGGATGACGAGGCTCCTTTTTCCAGCTGGATGTGATGGGTCGACGACGATCGGAAGGTGGGTGAGCTCCCTGGCAACCGGCACCGCCGAAATGTCAAGGGTGAAGCGCGTTGAGGTCTCGAACGTCCTTATGCCGCGCTCGCAGAGGATCACGTTCTCGTTGCCCTCGCTCATTATGTACTCTGCCGAGTAGAGGAGCTCCTGAACCGTGTTGCCCATGCCCCTCTTGAGCAGCACGGGGTTGTCTATCCTCCCGACCTCCTTGAGGAGCTCGAAGTTCTGGGCGTTCCTGGCACCGATCTGGACTATGTCTGAGTACTCCGCGACGAGGGGAACCTGCCTGGTGTCCATTACCTCCGTCACCGTCACGAGCCCGTACTCGTCGGCGGCCTTTCTCATCCATTTTAGGGCCTTCTCGCCGTGGCCCTGGAAGGAGTATGGGCTCGTCCTGGGCTTGAAGGCGCCGCCCCTCAGGACCTTCACGCCCATCTCCGCGAGAAAGCCGGCCACCTTCGTTATCATCTCTTCACTCTCGACGGCGCAGGGGCCGGCCATTATCGTGAAGCCATCACCTATTTTAACGTCTCCAACCTTCACCACGGTTTTATCCCTGTACTCCCTGCTGTACTTCACTCAGACCACCCCTTCAATCCTTTTCACCACGTGTTCGGCCGTGAGGCCGTAGCGCCCCAGAAGGGAGAAGTAGTCCCTGCTCGACCTTCCGAACTCGGTCGTGCCTATCCTAACCACCCTCCTCGGGAGCTTCTCTGAGAGCACCTCCGCAACGGCTCCTCCGAGGCCGCCGTAGACGCTGTGCTCCTCCATCGTGATGACGGTATCAACCTTCCTCGCCATCCTGAGGAGGGTTCTCTCGTCGAGGGGCTTCACCGTGTGCATATCGATTACACCCGCATCGACGTTCCTCCCATCCAGCGCTTTGGCAACCTCCAGCGCCACCGAAACCATCACGCCGTTTGCTACTATGAGGACGTCGCTCCCCTCCCTGAGGACGCTCGCCCTCCCGAGTTCCAGCTCGGGGTTTTCGTAGACCCTCACCGCGTGATCCCTGCCGAGCCTCATGTAAACCGGCCCCTCGTGCTCTATAACCTGCTTGAGCAGGACGGGAACGGATGGAGCGTCTGCGGGCACGACAACCGTCATGTTCGGCAGCACGCGCATCAGGGCTATGTCCTCGAGGCACTGGTGGGAGGAGCCGTCCATGTGGTCGGAAAAGCCCGAGTGCGTCGGTATGAGCTTGACGTTGAGGTTGTCCCTCGCCACGGTGTTCCTTATCTGCTCCCAAGCCCTCATGAGGAAGGCGGCGAAGGCTGAAACCACTGGAACCTTTCCCGCTATCGCGAGACCTGCCGCCGTTGACACCATGTCCTGCTCGCTTATCCCGACCTGAATAAAGCGTTCGGGAAAGGCCCTCTCGAAGTATATCGTCTTCGTGGAGCTCTTGACGTCTGCATCCAGCACCACGAGCCTTTCGTTCTCTTTCCCGAGCTCGACCAGTGCCCTTCCAAAGGCCTCCCTGAAGCTCTCTATCACCCCTCCCACCTCACGATTATGACCTTTGGCCTGCCCTTTATGCTCTCCGCGTAGTCGAGCGCCTCCGCTATCGCGTCCTCCCTGTTCGGGACCTCAATGACCACCCAGCCGAACGCCCGCCATTTTTCCGCTAGGGGCTCCTTGTTGAGGATCTCCTCGGTTTTCCCGGTGAGCTGGAAGTAGTTCCTGTCGACGATCGCTATGACGTTGTCCAGTCCGTGGTGTGCCGCCGTCATCGCGGCCTCCCAGACCTGTCCCTCGTCGAGCTCTCCGTCTCCGAGGATGACGTATATCCTGCCCTCCTCTCCGTCCATGCGCTTTGCGATGGCCATCCCGTTGGCCACAGAGAGCCCCTGGCCGAGGGAGCCGCTGGAGACCTCTATGAACGGCAGGCCGCGCATGACGTGGCTCGGCAGGCCGTCGATGTCCGCGAAGCTGTAGAGCTCCTCGTCGCTCAGCAGACCCATCTCATGGAGCATCACGTAGAACGCGGGAGCTGAGTGTCCCTTGCTCAGTATAACGGTATCTTCCGGCCTCTTTCTCCTGAGAACCGCGGCGAGTATATCCAGGCAGGTCTCGGAGGAGTCGAGGTGGAAGTTGTTAACCCCTCCGAGCATGGCCCTAAGCTTGGTTCCCCTCACGGCTTCACTCATTTCCATCCACCTCTAGAATGCTGAGAACAAGCATTCCATGCTCGGTAAGCCTAACAGGCCTCGGGTTGCTCTTCGTGCCGTAGTCAATTAATCCCAGCTCCTTGAGTATCCTTGCGTTCAGCTTCAGGGTGGAGAGGGGCCTGTTTTCGCGCCTGCTGAGCTCCTCGAGGAGCGAGTTGAGGGAGCGGTGTCTGCCGTTGATGCTCCTCAGTATCAGTCTCTGGTTTTCGTTCAAGGCCCTCAGAATCAGCTTTCTTATCACTTCGTCCCCATCAGGATCCATCAATATTGGTGGGGCATTATCCATTGGTGGGACATCACCGATCACCAAAACTGAGGAGTAGGGAAGCTTATTTAAATCCTTCGACAGGTTGGGCTGTCCATTGGCCTCTAAAAGGCACGAGGTCATCAATTTATTCAAAAACCGCCCAAAATTCTTCAGTTTCTAGTCATTATAACAAACAAATATCCAAAAACGTTATCTGGTGATGTAAAATGCACGCCGGTGATATGGCAGGGAGTATCGGTGGAGCCGTTGCAAGGGCCCTGAGTGAGGCGGGGCACGAGGTCATAGCGACGCGCAGAAACATCAAAAAGGCGGTGGTTTGAGGATGTAAACGGCTGGGTCCCTAACGACGGCCGAGACGTGCAGGCCCGCCTTGTGGGTGAACGCGTTTTCACCGACTATCGGCCAGTTCGGTGGGTTCTCACGCCGGTTATCTCCTCCACGAGCCTGCTGAGGGGGTAGAGCTTCTCGACCTCGTAGTGGTAGTGGAGAACCCTAAGAGTTGCGCGAGGTCAGCTATCCAGTCCACTCCCCGATGCCGTTCACGGTCGCATCGACGAGGGTCACGCCGACCTCGTCGAGGGCACCCCTATCTTCAGCCTGTTCTCAGGCGAAAAGTTCACTCCCGGTGTCTGCTCCCCTTCCCTCAGCGTTGAGTCGAGCACCATTATTTTCACGCTTAATAGGCATCACCCATCACCGCGGGTGTTATATAAATTTTTCAATGATTTACCTTGTTTATCGAATAAACCTTTAAAATCAAGAAATTTTAAAAATATTTTTTAGTTTGTTACTAATTTTTTCGAATAATTCTGGAGGGATGTAAAAAAAGTGGGGGCCGGGTAAAGGACGACCTTTCCAAATAGAAAGGTTCAGGAGAGGAGCCCGGCGAGAAGCTTTACGCCCTCGCGTATCCTGTCAATCTGCTCAAACGTGAAGTTCAGCCTCATCTCGTCCCTCCTCGGGTCGAGGGCATAGAACGCGCTCCCCGGGACGTAGGCCACTCCCCGCTTTACCGCCTCCTCGAGGAGCTCGTCCGTGTTCTTCCCCGTCCTCAGCCACACGAACATCCCACCCTCGGGCTCCGTCCACTCGACGTTTTCGGGCATGAACTCCTCGAGCGCTTCGAGCATCGCCTCCATCTTGGGCCCGTAGGCCTCCCTCAGCCTCTCTATCTGCCGCTCGAGGAGGCCCTTCTTCATGAAGAGGAGCGTCACGTACTGGCCGAAGCTGTTGGTGCAGACGTCGGCGGTCTGCTTGGCCACTTCGAGGCGCTCCATGAGCTCTTCCGGCGCGTTCAGCCACGCTATCCTGAAGCCGGGCACGAAGACCTTGGAGAAGCTCCCGAGGTAGACGGTCCTGTCGGGCGCAAATGCCCTAACGGCTTTGACGGCCTTTCCTCTGTATCTCAGCTCACCGTAGGGGTTGTCCTCCACGATGAGGAAGTCGTAAGCTTCGGCGAGCTCGGCAAGGGCCTTTCTGCGCTCCTCGCTCATCGTAACCCCGGCAGGGTTCTGGAACGTCGGCACCGTGTAGAGGAGCTTAACGGTTTTTCCTTCGGCCTTCAGCCTTCTCAGCAGGTCTTCAAGCCTTTCAACGTCAATCCCCTCCCCGTCGAGCGGCACCTGCTGGAAGGCCGGCTCGTAAATCTGGAACGTGTTGAGAGCCACGAAGTAGGTCGGCGCCTCAACTATAACCACGTCGCCCTGGTTCACGAAGGCCCTCGCGACGGTGTCAATCCCCTGCTGGGAGCCGTGGGTCACCATGATTTCATTCGCGGAGGTTCTGACGCCCCACCGCTCCATGTAGCGCGCTATCTCGTCCCTGAGCTCCCTTAGCCCGAGGGCGGAGCCGTACTGGAAGGCGAGGGGATTTTCACTCGCCTCTGCCACGAGCTCCCTCAGCTCCTCCATTGGGAACAGCTCCGCGCTCGGCACTCCACCGGCGAAGGATATGGCTTCCCCGCCGCTTACAAGCGACAGAACCCTCCTGAGGGCGCTCGTATCAACATTTTGAATTCTCTGTGAGAACATAGCATCACCTAAAACCCGAATTTATACCTTAAAATGATAAACCTTTTCGGCATTCCTCTGTCGTTTTGACAAACTACTGTCGGAATCACGTGAAAAATTAGTCAAAACATCAGAACTCGTTGAAGCTCACGACCTCCTCAAGCTTTTTCCTCTCGTACTTTGGCTTCGGGTCCGCAGGGTAGCCGACGGGCAGAATCGTCTGGAGCTTGTAATCTTTCGGGACGTTCAGGAGCTCTTCGACCGGCTTGGGATTAGGGGGAGTATAGGTTACCGTTCCGAGGCCGAGCTCTTCGAGGGCGAGGAGTAGGTATCCGACGGCAATCCAGGTCGATTGGAGCCAGTACGGCGCTTTGGTGTGGCCGAAGACGAGGATTAAGTAGGGCGCCTCGCTCAGGAACGGCTTCTCCGGTTTGAAGCCCTTGGCGTTGAGCCACGCCATCAGGTCGCCTTTCGTTCGGGAGTAAAACTTCTCCTCTTCCCTCTCGCAGAGCTCCCGTATTTTCCCCTTCAGCCAGTCATCGTCGATAACAACAAACCTCCAGGGCTGGGCGTTCATTCCGCTCGGCGCTTCCTTTGCAGCCTTTAGGGCCTTTAGGATGTCTTCCCTCGGCGGTTTATCCGGAAGAAAACTCCTCACGGTCTTCCTTCGCCTCGCCAGCTCAAGGACGTGCATGGCATCACCGGGATAAAATAGGGGTCGGCAGTTTTAGGGGTTTGGGTGTCCTGGCAGAATTCAATTCAAGGTGCCTTTCCCTCGGCCTCACCGGGATTTTAATCGGCCTTCACTACTCGGACTCCCCTCCTCCCGGCGATACTCCTCAGACACAGGTAGAGCACCGCTAGGGGGTAGAGGGGTTTTGGAACAGCGTAAAAGATAACACCCTCCGGAGTCCTTCGAGAGATGAGCTTGTAAAACCTCGGGTCGAGCCCTTTCGCCCGCAGGAGCTCCTTTTCGTACTTCAGGTGAACCTCGATGACGGTATCGAGGGCGTTCTCCGAGGCCTCGCGGCGTTTCCTCAGGGTCTCAACGAACTCCTCACAGGTCTCCGCGTTCTCGTCTTCGAAGAGAAAGTCCTCGAATACGAGCCGTCTCTCCCGCCATCTTATCTTTCTGCAGAGCTCTAGCATCAGGTCGTAGTATTCGAGGTCGTGAACCCTATAGAGAACCTCTGAAAGAGTGTACGTTCTCCAAGAGCGTCCCCTAACTCGAAGGGCCCATCCGAACGCTTCAGCGAGAACCTTCCTCCTCTCTTCTTCGCCATCCAGACAGTCCAAAACTCTCAGCAGAATCTCGACCTTCCTTCTAGGCTCGGGAATAATGTATGCCCTTCTCCACACTCTGCGGGCGCGCTCGGATGTGCACTCCCCTAGGTATTCCTCAAAAATCCGCTCGAGTCCCCATGAAATGTCATCGGGGGCATCGATGAGTGATAGAACCGTATTGACTGCCCTGTTAAGCCCGTCCCTCTGAAGGAAAGCGAGTGCAAGCTCCACAACGTTATGGGTGTAGTTGAGCAGCTTCATTTCATCAAGCCCCGTTCGGTTCACGCTCCGGAGCATTGTCTCCGCATCTTCGAGCCTTCCTGCGGTTATAAGCTCCCCAACCCCCATCCTCGTCACCCGGATTTTGTGGATTCCCCGTAGTACTTTAAAAAGTGTTATTCACACATAGTTCTGCGGTAGTTAATAACCTTTTGGTCGTGGTGTAAAGTCAGCGACCGCAAGCCCTATATTCTCCCACCCCAAGTGCCTTTGATGACCCGGAAGCTTGCTCTGCTCGCGCTCTTATTCATCCTCCTCGTTGCCATCCCCCTAATCGAGCCCCCAGCCCGAGCTCCCACTCCCGATGCCTCCGCGATGAGGGCCTTCCTCCAGTCCCAGTACGTCCCCGAGGCGGGCCTCCTGAGGGCTTCCGTGACCTCCTATCCGGATAACGAGACGATATGGCTCGCCAACGACAACATTCTGGCCGTTAGGGCGCTGAAACTCCTCAACTCAAGCCTCTGGAGGAACGTGAGCCGCTCGCTCGCGGCCTACGGCGTCTCTTACAATGGCAGGGTTGACCCTCTCCTCGGCAGACCGCTCGACGGCTTTTACTGCCCCGAGGTCAAAACGCTCGGCAGGGTTAATTCGAAGAGGTTCAACGCGACCTTCACGTTGAAGCTCGAAACCGCGAACCGCTCGTGCGTTATGCGTGACTGGCGCTCCTACGCCGATTTGGTCGTTTACGGTGCCTTGAGCGACCTCCTTCGGGGGAAGAGGGATGAAGCGTTTCGCCTCTACTCCCGTCTGCTCTCCATGTGGGACGGCAACGGTTTCAGGGACAAAGCCTTCTCCGGCGTCTACCAGTCCTACAAGTGCGCCCTCTTCGTCTACCTCTACCGGGCCCTTGGAGAGCCGGGGGAGGGAAGAAGCGTTTACCTATCCTGCTCCCGGATTCTGACGGCGCTCCAGTCGAAGGACGGCGGGATTGTGACGGGCTACGAGGTCAAAGATGGGAGAATAATTCCCGTCGGAGACCCGAACACCGAGACGACTTCCATGACTGTAATAGCCTTCTGGGCACCGTTCCCGGAGGGTTAGCTAAACGTAGAAGACCATACCATCGTAGGCGACGAGAACTTTGTTCCCCCATCTCTTCCGCACGTAGTCGGTTAGCTCAAGGAACGGCAGGTTCTTGTGGGAGATGTGGCTCAGAACGGTTCTTTCAGCTAATCTAAGCCCGAGCTCGGCCGCTTCGTCAACGTTGTTGTGATAGGGGTCATCGAAGCCGGGTGGATAGGTGGCATCCACAATCGCCAGCCTGAGCGGGGCTTTCTTTTCTAAGAACTCCCGTGTCTCCGCAGGAAGGCCCTTGGTGTCATAGAGCAGAGCCACGCCCTTCCCGTCCTCCTCGATGAGGTAGCCGAGGGTTTCAACGCCGTGGTTCAACTTCAGTGCCGTAATCCTCAGCGTGTCGAGCTCGACCGTTTCGAAGGGCCTGAGCGTTCTCGGGCGGAGGTTCTTGGGGTCCTGCAGGATTAGCGCGTCGGCGCTTCCCTCCGGCGCATAAAGGACGGTCTCCCTCGCCATCCAGCGGAGCTTGTAGAGCCCGTAGATGTGGTCGTGGTGCCAGTGGGTCAGGAAGATGGCCTCCAGCGGGACGTTGAGGAAGTCCCTTATATCGGTCCCGACGTCGAAGAGAACGGCTTTCCTGTTGTCAGTAATGACGGCGAGCGTTGAGGGCCTTCTCTGGGTGAAGCCGAACTTTCTCGCCTCGCTGCAGGTCGGGCAGGTGCAGAGGTGGGCCGGAATCCCTTCGCTTCCGCCGGTGCCGATGAAGTAGACGAGCATAAGGACCACCAAAGTATTTTACAGGCATAAAATAGAGGCTCCTTTTATAAACGTTCCTCGACTTTAACCGGTTTCACCTTCAGAACCTCAACGTACCGTTTAAAGCCGGCCTCGTCAACGATGTGAAACTCGAAGGGATGATAATCCGGGAGGCCAGCGAGCTCCTCGATTCTGACCTCGAGCTCAGCCCTCTCGCGCAGGTTCCGGGGGGCTTCCTTCACCTTTATGAGCAAATCGACGTCGCTTCCGGCCGTGAACTTGCCTGTAAGGACGCTTCCGAAAACGTAGAGCTCGCACTCTCCGAAGACTTCCTCGCAGGCCCGTTTTATGGCTGGAAGATACCTGCGGTAGTTTTTAATCATGAGGTAACGCCTTCTCCCCATTCTGATGAGACTACTTTGAACTTCCTCTTTCGAACGCATCCACGAGCCCCTCCACGAAATCCATAACCTCAAGAACGAATCCCATCAACTCCTCGGCGTCTTCCCGGTGATAAGCCCTCGGCTCGTAGCGGGCGCCCGTGTAAGCTTCCTCCAGTTCCCGTAGAATTCTCCGATTCTGCCTCACGAACTCCGCAACCTCATCCTCCGCGCCCAGTGCATCCCCTACCCCCTTGAGCAGCTCCCTCACTGAGTGGGTTCTCAGCCTCACGTCGGAGTATTTTACTATAAGTGCCTTGAGGTAAAGCTGGAGGGCCTGCTCGGCCAAGAAAACGGCGGTGTCGTACTTTTCACGCTCGAACGCCTCATTGGCCAGTTCAAGATAATCTTCCGAGCGCCTCAAAAGGGTCTCGACTTCCTCGTAGTGCATCCCACCACCGGAACTACTTT
The DNA here is from genome assembly GCF_054657655.1 of Thermococcus prieurii. NCBI lineage: Archaea > Methanobacteriati > Methanobacteriota > Thermococci > Thermococcales > Thermococcaceae > Thermococcus > Thermococcus prieurii. Next base: position 274,338 of record NZ_BAAHYH010000001.1, read on the forward strand.
AACGGTTCCGCCTTAATACCTTTCGTTATGAGGTTCATCGCCGACATGATGCTCGGAAGACTCGCCCGCTGGCTCAGGCTCTACGGCTACGACACGCTCTACGGAATCGAGGACGACGACGAGATAATCGAGGTTGCCCGGAAAGAGGGTAGGGTAATCCTCACCAAGGACGTCGCCCTCGCAAAGAAAGCTGAAAGGCTCGGCGTCAAAGCTTTCCTCCTTCGCTCCAACTCGCTTGAGGGGCAGGTTGGAGAACTGAAGCGCCTCGGCGTCCAGTTTGAAGAGCTCTTTCCAGCTAACGCGCGCTGTCCAAAGTGCAACGGACCCATAAAAGCGGTTCCAAGGGAAGCCGTTAAGGGCAAGGTCCCGCCGGGGGTCTATGAGAGCTACGACGAGTTCTACGTCTGCCAGAACTGTGGACAAATCTACTGGCCGGGAAAGCAGTGGAGGGAAATGCTGAAAATGGATAAAAAGCTGAGGGGATTAAAATGAGGTGGGAGGACTGGAAGCCCTTCTACCTTCGCATCGTGAGGGAGATGGGCTACTCAATCGAGGAAGACCGGAAGTCAGCCGAGCTACTACGCTCGCTCCTCCTTGAGAATGATGAGTACCTCCTCCGAGAGGAGTTTGAGGTGGTAATCGGTCGGAAGGTTTACGTTTTCGGTGCGGGTCCAAGCCTTGAAAAGGCCTTGAAGGAGTTCGAATTCTCGGACGGAACGCTCGTATCTGCCGACGGCGCGACGACTGCTCTGCTCGACTTTGACCTCGTCCCGGACGTAATCGTTACCGACCTCGATGGAAGGATTTCGGACATAAAGCTCGCCAACGACAAAGGTTCCTTCCTCGTCGTCCACGCCCACGGGGACAACAGGGATAAGCTCGTCTCCTACGTCCCGTTCCTGTCGAGAATCCTCGGCACCTGTCAGACCGAGCCCCTTGACATAGTTTACAACTTCGGGGGCTTCACAGACGGCGACAGGGCGGTCTTTCTGGCTGAAGAGCTCGGGGCCAGGGAAATACTCCTGGTCGGCTTCGACTTCGGCGAGACCGTTGGAAGGTGGAGCAAACCCTCGCTGAGGGAGCACTCGCCGGTTTGGGAGAGCAAGCGCAAGAAGTTCGAGTTCGCGAAGGAACTGCTGGAGTGGCTGGAGAAAAACGGGAGGGCGAGGATTGAGTATCTTTTCCCCGAGGTTGGGGATTAAAATCCTGCCACAAACATCTGCCAGGGATAAAACGCTATCCTATCGCCCACATCATACTTGCTACCCAATACGATGCCTTTCTTTGCCTTTAGCCGCTCCATACTTCTTTCAACTTGGTCTTTCCTGACCTTGCCGAGGCCAACTTCAACGACGACCCTTTCCCCGCCCAGCTCGAGAACGAAGTCTGCCCCGCCCTTGCCGGGTTCGTAGCAGAGTTTGCCGTTTCTGGACTTTGCGAGGAGGAACAGATAGAATGCCACGACATCTTCGAGCAACGAGGCAAAGACTTCCTTCTTCCCGAGACTGAAGCCGGAGCCAAAGAGCAGGGCCGACTTTATTGGGACCGCTGTAAACTTTATTTTCGGGCTTTTCCGTCTTGCTTTTGAGAGCGAACCGCAAGGGGGAATCCTCTGCACGAGACCGGCCTTCTCAAGGGCATCAATCAGCTTCATAACGGTTCCTTTGGCCAGACCGAGGGTCTTTGAGAGCCTCTCGTAGCTGAAGCGTTCCCCTTTTGGCGTTGCAAGCAGGTGGAGGAGGTCAAGGGTTTTATCAAGTGTTTCTGCATCGAACTCGTGCACGTCCCTGAGGTCACGGTAGATAACCCTGTCGAGCATCGCGGTCAGGCGTTCGTAGACTTCCCACTCCTCCATTTCGAGAATCAATGGCATCGAGCCGGCCCTTACGTAGAGCTCCACATCTTCCGTTATTGGGGGCATTGAAACACCCTGCCCCTGAAGGATTCTCCCAATTAGTTCGGGAAGTTTGTGACCGGTTTTGAGGAGGTGGTATTCCCTGAACGTCATCGGGAAGAGCTCCCTGTGCAGTGCCCGTCTCGCGAGGTCGGGGCTTTCTCTGAGCTTTATCGCCGATGAACCGGTGGCAATTATGAGAAACCGCCTCTCATCGTGGAGGAGTTTGAGCTTTAAATCCCAGTCCCTTTCGTATTGGACCTCATCAAGCAGGAGCACCGCGTTCTTGGGTTGAACAAGACGCCGGTAAGCTTCAATTACCTCCAACAGTTCCAGACCAAGGGCCTTCAACCTGTCGAGCGAGAGGTAAAGGACGTTGTTCGGGCTCGTTCTCTTCAGGGCCTCAAAGTACAGCTGGGCGAGAAGGGTCGTTTTCCCAACTCCCCGTATGCCGAGCAGAAGAACAGTGTCTGGAGTTCCCTTTTCAAGATACGCGTTCAGTTTTGAGGAGAGCCAGCGATACAACTCCCTTTTGTGGGGCTTGTTGTACGGAGCGAGCAGGTTTTGGGTGTTGAGGAAGTGCTCTAAAATAAAGTCATCAGGTTGAACCATAACATCACCATTTTGGTTATTTGAATGACCAAATTTATAAAGGTTGCCCAAGGGAACAAACGTCGGAGTGCTGAAACAGGGGCAAAAACGGGAGAGGACGTGGTTTTACTCTAAAATCGGAAATGGGAGAATCAGCTCAAATCCTTGAGCTTCCTGACCTTTCCGCCCTTTATCTCGACGTAGCCGAGCCTCTTGAGGAGCCTGAGAGTCTCCTCGAAGGAGTCGCGCGAGTAGTTGATGACGAGCGTCCCCTTTGGTGTTGGCACCGCTATCGGCGAGGCCCTTAGGAAGCCCCTGACGAGCTCCTCCTCAGGGATTTTCTTGTCGCCGAGGGCCTTTAGGATTTCTTCAGCGAGGATTGCCCTACCGACGAGGGCGAAGTAGACCTTCAGCAGGTAGTCCTCTGGGAAGTACTTGCTCGCTATCTTTCCGAGGGCGTTCACCTTGGCGATGTTCAGCTCAAGGATTTCGAACTCGTGCTCTATGACGAGGTCAACGAAGGCGAACTGCTTCACCTGTTTTTCCACGGCCTCTGGATTGTGGACGAGGTTGAAGGGGAACTTGAACTCGAACTTCAGTTCATCGACGCTGATTCCCTCCTTGAGCCTGACGTTGACGCCGTCGTACTCTATCGCTCCGTTGCGGTAGAGCTGGTCGAGAAGCTCAGCCACCCAGAGGCCCTCCTTGAGGAGCTCGTCGGCCTTCTCGCCGGCCTTGAGGTGCTCAAGGACGTGGTTGAGGCTCTCCCTGAACGAGAGGAAGCCCTCTTTTATCGCCTCGACGTCGGCCCCCTCAAGGTTCTCAATCTTCTCCTCGATTTCCCTGAGCGTTCCCTCGATGAGGTAGCCGACGAAGGCCTCGTAGCCCTCCCTTGAGCGGACCTCGAAGCGTATCCCCTCCTTCCTGAGCTCTTCGATGAGCGACCTTCTGATGGCTTCGTTCTTCGTGACGAGTCTCATACAACCACCTGAAGGGGGAACGGTGGTTTGTTTATATCCTTTTTGAAACCTGTCTTTCACGGTAGAAATGGCAGGGAAAAGAAAGGGGAGGCGGGTGACGGTACCTGGCCGCGGCCTTTAGTATCACTGACAGTGATACCATATTATTGGCGACCATTGAAGTTAATAAACTTTTCCGTTCTTCTCTCGTCATAGTGTCTTGTTACCGTGTCTGGCACCCGGGAAAGTATTAAAAGCCCCCAACATAGCAACGGCGGGGGTGGCTATGAGCGAGAAGCAGTACCTGCTCGACAAGACGCTGGAGCGCTGGAAGGGTAAGAGAGTAGCGGTCGGCGTTGGGAGCGAGACCAGCTTTTCGGGAATCCTTGAGGATTTTGACGAGGAGGTAATCCTCCTGAGGGACGTCAACGACTACGCCGGCAACAGGGCCAAGGAGCTGATAGTCAAGATAGACGACCTCAACTGGATAACCCTGCTGTGAGGTGGGAGCATGAGGGGAGTTGCCTTCGTCGGCTTCAAGAAGAGCGGGAAGACAACGACGGTTGAGGCCGTCGCGAGGGTTTTGAAGGAACGTGGCTACCGCGTTGCGATAGCGAAGAGCATGCACGCCGACTTTGACAGGGAAGAGAGTGACACCTGGCGATTCTCGAAGGTGGCCGATGTGGTTCTCGTCAGGGCCAACGACACCGACGCGCTCCTGTTTAAGGCCAAGGACATAAACGCGCTCTTCTCAATGGTTTCGGCAGACTTCCTCCTGCTTGAGGGATTCAAATCGATACAGCACGTCCCCAAGGTGATATGCGCGAGGAGCGAGGAGGACGTTAGGGAGCTCACCGACGGCCTCGCCATAGCGGTGAGCGGGGTTATATCCTCGACGGGTGTTGAGGAAATTGACGGCCTCCCCGTCATTGACGCGACGAAGGAACCCGAGAAGCTCGCCGACCTCGTCGAGAAAAGGGCCTTCATGCTCCCCAACATAGACTGCGGCCTCTGCGGCTTCAAGTGCGCTGAGATGGCGAGGATGATAATTAGGGGCGAGAAAACGCTCAAGGACTGCGTTGTGCTGAGCTCGAAGCCCAAAGTCACGGTCAAGATAGACGGGCAAATTCTGCCGATGAAGGACTGGGTGCAGGAGCTGGTAGAGAAGACGATAAAGGGCATGCTTTCGGCCATGAAGGGCTACCGCGAGGGTAGGAAGATAGAGATAGTGATTAGGGACGAGTGAGCTCGATTTATGATTCTAAGTGACCTCAATCTCAACCTCCTCCACATCTCCCTCCCCCAGAATCCACGCCCTAACGTCCCCTCCCGGGGTGACGATAAGCCAGGGAACTCGCCAGTTCCTCATTCCCTCCAAGTCACGCTCACTCGGCACGGGCGGGCATTTGAGATGGGAGTGGAAGATTCCGACAACTTCGAGGCCCCTCGCTTCGGCCTCGTCGAGAACTTTAACCATCTCCTCCGGTTCCATCTCGAAGGCGCTCGGTGAGTCGAGCCGGTTCCTCACCTGCTTGGCCTCAAGGACCAAAAAGTTTATTTTCTCTGGCCCCTCCTTTCGTCCAAGCAGGAAGCCGCAGACCTCAACGTTGGTGTTTTTGGCCATCTTGATGAGCATTTTGATAATCTCACGCCTTATGATGAGCCTCATGTGACAAATCTGACCCCAATAAACTTATAAAGTTTGACAATATGACAAACCTTGCGGTGATACCATGAGGTGGGCCCTCACCCTCCACGGCGGGGAGGAGAGCGGGAAGACGATAGTGTTCGAGGCCGAAACGGCCGACGAGGCGAGGAGAATAGCCGTTCGGGAACTCAAGCGGAAGGACGCTGTGGTTTACGAGCTTGAGAAGCTCGAGTGACTTCTATTTCTTAACTTCCCTGCATACCTCAGCACATTGGTTCTCATGTTTTTAAATGTTCTCTGATGCACTTTTTTGTTCGCACTATTATGTTCACTAATGTTTTATTATGGTCAATAATGTTTTTAAAACCATGCATCAACTCCTCACTGTCAGTGATACATAGGGGTGATGGCATGCTTGTGAGGATTGTCTACTACATGAACAACACCCTGCCCAAGGAAAAGATAGTCGTCACCAACGACATAAAGAAGGCCGAGAGAATAGCGAGGGAAGAGATGGTAAAGCTCCGCGCGAGGGGCTACGAGCTCGAGTGGGTTGCTTAATCAACCTGTTGAACCGGCCGTCCTTCATGCCCCTTGGTCTAGCCAAAACTTTTCCCGTTCTCTTTCCTGGATTGCCCAAAAAGAAAACGAGCGCAATAAAAAGTAGGGAGCAAATCAGCTCTCGCCCTCAATCTCAATGACCTTGACGTTTATCGGCAGTTCCTTGAGCTCGTTTACAACCCTCTCTGCGGCCCTGTTGGAGCGGGCGAGCATCACGAAGGCGACGTCGCCCTTGTAGCGGGCCTCGGTGAAGCTTATTATGTCGCCCCTCGCTATGCCATAGCCGATGGTCTTCCTGACCTCGTCCTCGTACTTGGTCACGAACTTCTCGGGTATGCTCAAGAGCACTCCGTAAATCATCCTATCACCTCCTTTCTCTTTTCAAGACCGAGCAGGAACAGGAGCAACCCGGTCCACGTGAGGATGAAGTAGAGCTTGAGGCTGAGCAGGTGGAGCGGGACGGCAATCAGCATTACGAGCCCACCGGTTCTCGCGTAGTCGCCCAGCCCCTTTCCAACGCGGTAGACGTAGTAAACTGCCAGCGTTTGGAGCGCCGTGAAGGCCAGATAAACCGCCCACCAGACCGCCGGCGAAACGTGAACCGGCGTTATTCCAAGGGTTTTGGCCCAGCCGGAGATGCCGAGGGCAATCTTCGCCCCGTAGAGCGGTATCGAGAGCCCTATGAAAAGGGCCGACCTCCTCCACTCCTCCCGGAATTCCTCCCACTCCCTCGCGAGGAGCAGGAGCGGGACTATCGAGAGGGGGTAGAGGTACATCATCAAAATTAGAGTGAGTATAAAAAGAAATTCGAGTCTTCTGATGCTCATAAAGTATCACCTTTTAGCAAAAGAACTTCTCTATTATTTTTATTTGTGATATGAAAGGCGAAAAATACAACTCATCATATCTACGCTGAGCATCTGCATAGTTATCATAAATTTCCTGCTTAATATCGCCAAATTCAGTTTCATATACGATAATCCAACACACCATCAAAACCTAGTCCCCTTGGAAATTTATAAAGATTGGGGCGGAGAGCCCCCCAGTTCAAATATTCGTTCGCTGGGTCTCGCGGTCACCCACGAGACTGCTTGAACTGCTCCTGTATCTTTCTGTAGTACTCCATCGTCTCCTTGCTGACGCTCGGTCCAATCTTCTTGAGGGCCTCCTCGAAGTCCTTCATGGTGACCTTGACCTTCCTCCTGATTTCGTCGGCCTTCATGCCGGGCTTGATGATGCCCTCCTGGAGCGCCCTCCTCATGGCGAGCATCGCGGCCTCTCTGACGATGGCCTCTATGTCGGCACCGGTGTAGCCCTCTGTTCTCTTGGCGAGCTCCTCGAGGTCAACGTCCTCGGCCAGCGGGACCTTCCTGGTGTGCACCTTGAATATCTCCAGCCTGGCCTTCTCGTCCGGAGCTGGCACGAGTATCAGCCTGTCGAACCTTCCTGGCCTCAGCAGGGCCGGGTCGATGATGTCCGGCCTGTTGGTGGCACCGATGACGACGACACCGCTGTTCTCCTGGATTCCGTCCATCTCGGTGAGGAGCTGGTTGATGAGCCTGTCGGTGACGCGGTTGACGTCGGTTCCCCTGCGCGGAGCTATTGCGTCAATCTCGTCGATGAATATCACCGTTGGAGCCGCCTGGCGAGCCTTCCTGAATATCTCCCTGATGTTCTTCTCGCTCTCGCCGACCCACTTGCTGAGCACCTCTGGGCCCTTGATGGCGATGAAGTTTGCCTCGCTCTCGTTCGCTACAGCCTTGGCGAGTAGCGTTTTACCCGTTCCAGGCGGGCCGTAGAGCAGGATTCCCTTTGGTGGGGTGATTCCAAGTCCCATGAAGGCCTCCGGGTACTTGAGTGGCCACTCCACAGCCTCGCGGAGCTCCTGCTTGACGTCCTCAAGGCCTCCGATGTCCTCCCAGCGGACGTTCGGCACCTCGAGGAGAACCTCCCTGAGTGCTGACGGCTCGACCATCTTGAGGGCCTCATAGAAGTCCTTCCTGGTGACCTTGAGCTCCTCGAGGACTTCCCTGGGTATGTGCTCGGCCTCGAAGTCAATCTTGCCCTCCTTGATGAGCCTCCTGAGCGCCGCCATCGCCGCCTCCCTGGCCAATGCCGCGAGGTCCGCTCCGACGAAGCCGTGGGTGACCTCGGCCAGCTCCTCCAGCAGGGCGTCGATGAGCCTCGCCTTGACCTCATCGTAGAGCCTCTCGTCGAGCTCCCTGAGGGCCCTCTTTATCTCCTCCTCGTCCTTCGCCTTCTCTACCTTCTCAATGGCCCTGTCTATAACGTCCCTGAACCTCTCGTCACCGCGGAGCTTCTCGAGTATCTCCAGCACCTTGTCCCTCCTGAAGTCGGGCTCGATGGGCATTCCCCTGGTGTGTATCTGGAGTATCTCCTTCCTGCCCTGCTTGTCGGGAACGCCGACCTCAAGCTCCCTGTCAAACCTTCCGGGCCTCCTGAGGGCCGGGTCTATAGCGTCTGGCCTGTTGGTGGCACCTATGACTATGACCTTGCCCCTGCTCTTCAGACCGTCCATCAGCGTCAGGAGCTGGCTGACGACGCGCTTCTCAACCTCGCCGTGGGTTTCCTCTCTCTTCGGTGCTATCGCGTCAATCTCATCGATGAAGATTATCGCCGGCGCGTTCTCCTCGGCCTCCTTGAAGACCTCCCTGAGTCTCTCCTCGCTCTCGCCGTAGTACTTGCTCATAATCTCCGGGCCGTTGATGGCTATGAAGTGGGCGTTTGCCTCGTTGGCGACGGCTTTGGCGAGTAGGGTCTTACCGGTTCCCGGCGGACCGTAGAGCAGGACACCCTTCGGGGGCTCGATGCCGAGCTTCTCGAATATCTCCGGGTGCTTGAGCGGGAGCTCAATCATCTCCCTGACCTTCTGGATGACGTCCTTCAGGCCACCGATGTCCTCGTAGGTAACGCCGAGCGTGGCGGTCTTGGCGACCTCCTTGACGGGCTTCTCGCTGACCTGGAAGTCGGTGAACTCGGTTATCTGGACTATTCCGGCTGGAGTCGTCGCGGTAACGACGAAGGTGAGCTCCTGACCGAGGATTCCTATCTTGATGTAGTCTCCCCTGACGACAGGCCTGCCGACGAGCCTGCTGTGGAGCCACTCGACGAAGTCTCTTCCAAACCTAATCGGCTCGGTTGGAGCAACAATGACTTTTTTCGCCTCCTTGACGTCGGCCTTCCTAACCGTAACCTCGTCGCCGAGTCCGACGCCGGCGTTCTTCCTTATGGTTCCGTCCATTCTGATGATGTTGAGTCCCTCGTCCTCTGGATAGGCGGGCCAGACGACCGCGGCCGTGTTCTTGGTTCCGATAATCTCGACTATGTCGCCGGGCTGGACGTTGAGCTCGCGCATGGCCTTCCTGTCAATCCTAACGATTCCCCTTCCAACGTCCCTCTGATAAGCGGACGCGACCTTAAGCTTGATTTCCTTCCTCTCGCTCATATACATCACCTCCGTTTGTGAGCGATGATTGTGACGGGCTTTATTTTACCTGAAGGGCAGAGCCCATTCAAATGAAAAACAACGAAAGAGTCAATATTCACTCAATCTTGACCTCAAAGCCCTCGCCCTCGGGCTTCTTCGGGGCCTTCTTGGGGAGCTCGATTTCGAGGACACCGTTGTTGTATCTCGCTTTCGCCTTCTCGGGAATGACCTCCTCTGGAAGCCTGATGACCCTCCTGTAGCCGCTGTAGTAGCGCTCGATTCTTATCGCGCCCTCCTCCTCGAGCTCCTTCTCGCGCTTTATCTGGGCCTCGATGTAGACGGTGTCCTCGGTAACCCTGAGCTTGATGTCCTCCTTCCTGACTCCGGGGAGCTCGACGGTGATGACGAACCTGTCTCCCCTGTCGAAGATGTCCACGAAGGGCTCTCTCCAGGTCTCGCTGATTTCAATGCGCTCCGGCTCGCGGTAGCTCCAGAGCCTTGGGCCCCTCATGAAGTCGCGGAATATGGCGTCAATCTCCTCCTGGATTTCCCTCATTATGTCAAACGGGTCCCAGTAGCGGTCCCTCCTCCAGACCATCGGGCATCACCTCCCGACGGTCTTTATTTTGGTTACCGATAGTTACTAAAAAGTCAACCCTTTATAAACTTTTCGATTTTAGTTCCATGAGGTTAGTTAAACTGTGAGCTCTGATGTTCTTTCCGCGGGTTCGGCATCGTAGCCGAGCCCCCGGAGGATTCCCGCGAACTCCCTGGCAAAGCCGTAGACGGTGAAGATTCTCTCAGGCTTGACCCTCTCGACTATCCTCACCAGCTCCCAGAAGTCGGCGTGGTTGCTGAGTCTCAGCCTCCCGAAGCCGGAAACAGTCAGCTCCCAGGGGCTTAAAGAGTTCTCGACCCTCGGCGAGCGGTAGGAGCGGAGGATTACCTCACCGTCCCTCTCGATGTTGCCAAAGCGAACTCCGAACTTGGAGTAAATCCGGGCAACCTTCAGCATCTCGCGCGAGGGCCTTACGGTTATCTCGTGGACGTCGAGTATCTTCATGACCTCCTGCGCCTTCCCAGTCTGGTTCACGTAGAGAACCGGCCTCTTTCCCCTGTCAATGGCTTCCTCGACGAAGGCGACCAGTTTCTTCTCCGCTTCCCTCGGCGAGGGGAACGTGAAAGCTGGAACGCCGAAGGTGGCCTCGATTATCAGGAAGTCCGCCTTCGGGAAGCGACTCTTCTCTGCCGTTCTCAGCTTGAACCACTTGGTGTCGCCGGTGTAGAAGAGCGTCCCGGCCTCGAGCCAGAGCTTTATTCCGGCCGAACCGAGCATATGTCCAGCTGGATAGAGCTTCGCCTTAACGTCGCCGATGTAGAACCTCTTCCCGAACCCGACCTCGTGGTAGAACCCGCCCTTGCGGAGGTGGCTGAGGAACTTAGTTGCCCTGGTCGCGAATATAACTTCCCCGCTAACGAAGTGGTCGCTGTGGGCGTGGCTCTGGAAGGTGAAGCGAGCCGAGCTGTCGAGGCCGATACCTTTGACGAGCATCAGAAAAACTTGGGGAGGGAGCTTAAAGCTTTAGACCCTGTTGAGCATGCCCATCAGGGGGTAGTAGACGTCGTCAAGACTCTCCCCCTTCTCCACGGGGAACTTGAACGTCACGATTCTACCCGAGACCTCGAAGGACGGCCCCTCGGGCTTTCCTGGGACGAGCTTTATCTCAACGACCTCCAGCATGTCGAGCCCCTTAAGCTCGGCCCTTCCGATGAGGGTCCCTTCGAAGGCCCCGCGCGAAAAGGCTTCCTCCAGTCGGGGTCTCAGCCCCGTGACCCACTTGGAGCTGGCCCCCCTTGCCACGGTCTGCACGCCACCACCTCCGCAAAGTTTTTCGAAATTTGAGGTAGTACTCGAAGATTATTAGAATTTCGGGAGGGTTTTTGTAAAATGTTCAAGAGAGGAAGTGCCTTCAGCTGGCTCTTCGTCAAAATGCTAAGCAAACCCGTTAATTTTGTCGGGACGTCGGCACAAAGCTTATTAGCATCGCTTCGATTTCAATTTAGGTGTTAAGATGGCCGACTACGCCATTGAGACCCTCGGGCTCACCAAGTTCTTCGGAAAGCGCAACGTCGTCTACAACCTCAACCTCAGGGTTCCGAAGGGGGTCGTTTACGGCTTCCTCGGGCCGAACGGGGCAGGAAAGACGACGACAATCAAGATGCTCACCGGCGCGCTGAAGCCGACCTACGGCGAGATTAGGATTCTGGGCCTTGAGATGCCCCGAGAGAGGGTTGAAATCATGAGGAAAGTCGGCTACATGCCCGAGAAGCCCTTGGCCTACGAGGACATGACTGTTTTCGAGTTTCTGGTTTATATGGGCAGGCTCTCCGGCCTTGGGCGAGAGGAAGCGAGAGCGCGGGCGAGGGAGCTGATGGCCTACACCGGCGTCGGAAGGCTCGCCTTCAACAGGGTGAGGGAGCTCTCGAGCGGGCAGAGGCAGAGGGTTTCCTTCGCGTCCGCCCTAATCGGCGACCCCGAACTGCTCATCCTCGACGAGCCGACCAGCAACCTCGACCCCATCGGCAGGATAGAGTTCATAGGAAAGGTCCTCGAGCTGGCGAAGGCCGGGAAGACGGTCTTCCTGTCGAGCCACATAGTCAGCGAAATCGAGAGGACGTGCAACTACGTGGGCATAATCAAGGACGGCCAGATGATAGAGCAGGGGCGCGTCAAAGACCTGACGAGGTTCGAGAGCAACGACTACGACGTGGTCGTCTCGGACAACGCCCTGCTGATGGAGTTCCTGCGCGACAAGGTTTACGTGCGTGAGGTCTGGGAAGAAGAGGGAATCCTGAGGGTTCGCCTCGACGAGCGCTTCGCGGAGAGGTTCTTCACGGAGGTCCCGCGGTTCATAGGTGAGAACGGCCTCGCACTGAAGCTCTTCAAGCCCCACACGAGCCCGCTGGAGAGAATCCTCATGAAGCGCTTCAACGCGGGGTGGGAGAAATGACGCCGGTTTTCGAGACCGAGTTTCTAAGGCTAATCCGCTCGCGGAAGTTCAAGCTGCTCTTCCTTGTCACGATTTTCCCGGCGGTAATCTACCTGCTCAGCCCCAACGCGAGCGGGACGGGGGTTGAGGAACTTAAGAAGGGCTTTGAGGACCTCTTCGCAGACCTGCTTCCAAACTACTGGCTCGGGATAATCGGCCAGCTCATAGCGGTCATAATAATGAGCGACCTAATCGCTGGAGAGATTGACAGGGGCACGATAAGGCTAATCCTCGCGAGGCCCATCGGAATCGGCGAGTTCCTTGCCGGGAAGTTCCTCGCGGGTTTATCGGCGCTCCTCGTGCTCTTCGGAGTTCCTTACGCAGTAATCTGGCTCTACGCCCCCCTTCCCTACCATACGGACTTGGCCGGAGTTAAGGCCCTCGCCGTTGACTTTGGAGCGGTCCTCGCTTCGACCGCCGTAATCCTGGCCTTCCTCGGGGCGCTCTCGATGTTTTTGGCGGTCCTCGTCAGAAGGCCCCTCTACGCAACCCTCGCCACGTTCGGGATACTCTTCCTCGGCCAGTTCCTCCTTCCCCAGGTTCCCTACTTCGAGCACCCTGAGAGGCTGACCCTCGGCTACCAGGCCCTCGTGATGTTGAAGATGGGCTTTGAAAGCCTGAGCGTGGCAGGGACGCCCTGGAAGACTGCGGTGGCCTTTGCAGTCGCCTCCGCCGGCCTGCTCTCTGCCACGTGGCTCCTCCTCGTCAAAGGGGAGTTCCCGGACTGATGGACTTTTTATCCAATGCCAAATGCTTCCTTTCGCTATGTAAAAGGTTTTTATAGTTCCCCGCCCTACCCTAAGCGGTGGTTGATATGACCTTCGATAAGGAGAAGCTCGCCAAGATTCGCGAGGAGGAGAAGCGCTGGGAGGAGACCACCGTCAAGAAGTTCATCGAGAAGAGGCCCGAGAGAAAGGAAAAGTTCATGACGGATGACGGTTTCGAGATTAAGCGCCTTTACACTCCCGCTGACCTCGGCGAGGACTGGGACTACCTTGAGAAGCTCGGATTCCCCGGCGAGTATCCCTTCACGCGCGGCGTCTACGCAACGATGTACCGTGGCAGATTCTGGACTATGAGGCAGTACGCGGGCTACGCCACCGCCGAGGAAAGCAACAAGCGCTACAAGTACCTCCTCGAGCAGGGGCAGACCGGTTTGAGCGTCGCCTTTGACCTGCCGACCCAGCTCGGCTACGACTCCGACCACCCGATGGCCGAAGGTGAAGTCGGAAAGGTCGGCGTTGCCATTGATTCGCTCTGGGACATGAGGATTCTCTTCGACGGCATTCCGCTCGACAAGGTCTCAACGAGCATGACGATTAACTCGACCGCCGCTAATTTACTCGCGATGTACATTCTGGTTGCCGAAGAGCAGGGCGTTCCGCAGGAGAAGCTCCGCGGAACGGTTCAGAACGACATCCTGAAGGAGTACATAGCGAGGGGAACCTACATCTTCCCGCCCGGGCCGAGCATGCGCCTTACAACGGACATCATAATGTACTGCGCCGAGAACATACCGAAGTGGAACTCGATAAGCATAAGCGGCTACCACATCAGAGAGGCTGGAGCCAACGCGATCCAGGAGGTTGCCTTCACCCTGGCCGACGGTATAGAGTACGTCAAGGCCGTCATCGAGCGCGGTATGGACGTTGACAAGTTCGCCGGAAGGCTGAGCTTCTTCTTCAACGCCCACAACAACTTCCTCGAGGAAATTGCTAAGTTTAGAGCCGCGAGAAGGCTTTGGGCCTACATCATGAAGGAGTGGTTCAACGCCAAGAACCCGCGCTCCATGATGCTCCGCTTCCACACCCAGACGGCAGGTTCAACCCTTACGGCTCAACAGCCGGAGAACAACATCATCCGCGTTGCCATTCAGGCCCTCGCGGCGGTTCTCGGAGGAACCCAGAGCCTGCACACCAACTCCTACGACGAGGCCCTTTCACTCCCGACCGAGAAGAGCGTGAGAATAGCCTTGAGAACCCAGCAGATTATCGCCTACGAGAGCGGTGTCGTTGACACCGTTGACCCGCTCGGAGGTGCCTACTACATCGAGTGGCTCACCGACCACATCTACGAGGAGGCCCTGAAGTACATCGAGAAGATTCAGAAGATGGGCGGAATGATGAGGGCTATAGAGCGCGGTTACATACAGAAGGAGATTGCCGATGCCGCCTACAAGTACCAGAAGGAAATCGAAGAAGGAAAGAGGATAATCGTCGGCGTCAACAAGTTCCAGACCGACGAGCCCCTCGAGGTCGAGATACTCAAGGTCGACCCGAGCATCCGCGAGAAGCAGATTGAGCGCCTCAAGAAGCTCCGCTCCGAGAGGGACAACAAGAAGGTCGAAGAAGCCCTCGACAAGCTCAGGAACGCGGCCGAAACAGACGATGAGAATCTCATGCCCTACATCATCGAGGCCCACAGGCACCTCGCGACCCTCGGCGAGGTCACCGACGTCCTTCGCGAGGTCTGGGGCGAGTACAGGGCGCCGTTGATATTCTGATTTCCTTTCCTTTTGGTCTCTTTCTATTCTGCGCTGGAATGCCTATGTGATGTCCAACAATCGATGTTAAACGTGATTATCCCCCGGCAACGTTTTTAAATCCCTCATCCAACTGGAACTCGATGGTTGATTACCACTCCTCCGGGCCACTCTGTGTTAATCTATCCTTCCAATACGAGGGGAGATGGGAGAATGCGGAAGGCGATTCCACTCATCGCGCTCCTGCTGCTCGCGGTTCCCGTCTCGGCGTATCACGTGACGGTCTGCAGAAGCGCCAGCGTTAAGTTCCCCCATCACGGCGATTCAGGTGGACGACGTTTACAGGGGAGGAAAAGGCGTTATCCTCGTGGTCGATTACGAGGTTCTCAGTCCGGGAATGTGTCCGGGAAATCCGCTCAACTGCACCCTCGTTCCCGACATGGTTTCCAGCTACCTCTTCTACGTCTCCTCCAGCGGACCGTACTTCCTCGGCGCCTATCCAGAAGAGCCGGTGGTGAAGTTTGAAGACGGCCTCTGAAGGTTTAAGCTCTACCCCTGGAACGGTAGCGTTGAGAACGCGACCTTTAATCCTGCCTGTCTCAACGACTCCAACGTGAGTCCCGTTGAAGTGCCGAACGTTCCCATTGAGTGGACTTCCGTGAAGGTGGGGAACCTCACGGTGAGCTATCCAGCGGAATTTCTGGGTTTTTCGAACAACCACACGGTCATAATCCTGAACGGGAAAATTTCAAAGGTCCTTCCCCACGTTCCCTTTGCCGTAAAAGTGAACGGAAAGTTCTACCCCCTGTTCCGTTCCGTCAACGGCACGCTCCTTCCGGTTCCGCCGAAGGTTGGCCCCGACCTTAACTGCACTTCTCTAACTCCTTCGGAAACGTCTACAGCGAGGGGAGAAAACCGGGAAATCTGCGGTCCCGGAGCCGTTCTGCTTCTGTCTGTGTTGGCCCTTATTTTTTGGAAATCTAGCAGGAGATGACCTTTCCAAACCCCGCCGTTTTCCCGATTTTTCTCGAAAAACCTTCGAAAGAGTCCATCTTCATCCGACCGGCATGGAAGGGTTTTTAAACCGTTGCTTTGAGCGTCCCTTGGTGATGGGGGTGAAGTTCAAAGGCAAGGCCTTCGGAGACGTCGTGAGGATTGAGTTCGACATACTCACCCTCGGCGAGCTTAAGATTGATGATTTGAGAGACTTTGACGTTGATTCCCTCAAGATTGAGCTCAAGCCGACCTCATCCGGTATAAAGGTCATCGGCATATGGGAGGGGCCCGTTGAGAAGGCTGGGGAGGGCATAAAGAAGGCCCTGGAGGAGAGCTACAAACTCCGCGAGAGGATACTCAACAGGATTAGGAGCAAGACCGAGGCGATACGCTCGACCATGCTCCAGCTCGGCTTCAAAGAGGCCGTCGAGGGCTACGGAAGCGTCCTCCGCTTCGTCAAGAAAGTCGGCCCCTACGAGATTGTCGTGGTAGCTTCAACGACCGACGATGTGGTTCGCGTCGAGGTCTACGGCAACGAGGGCAAAATCCTTAGTCCAGAGCTTGAGAGCATCTTCGAGGACGTGGAAGTCGAGGAGCTTGAAATTTACGACTTCGACGACGGCAAGGAGGAGAGGCTCGTCATAAACCTCGAAATACCGCGCAACGAGGACAAACCGGAGAAAAAGATAGTGGAAGCAATAAAGATGATAGAGAACATGCTGATGGCCTAATCACTTGTACTTGCTCTCCAGCTGAAGCTGTTTGAGCTTCGCCGTCAGGCCCTTCGCCGGGGCCCTGTCCTCGCTTATTATCTTCCCCGTTCTCGTGTCAATCCTCGCGTAGTAGAGGTAATCCCTCCCGGCGACCTTTATGTGAATGTAGTTCTGCTCCTTGTAGTGGGTCAGCCTCTCGGTCCTCAGCTCGGTTTCGCCGTAAATCTTCCGTATGTGCTCGTGGAAGCTGTTCTCGAGGGCAACTTCTGTGAAGCGGACGTCCTCTTCCTTGACCTCCCCGGTCTTCCTGTCGAGGATTAGCTTTCCAACCTTCGTTCCGCCCTGGAACTCCGCGACCCAGTCGTTTTCAAGCTTTAACGACTTGAGCTCCGCCGTCTCGTCGATTCCCTTTATCCGCTCAACCGCTATCTCCCTCGCAACGTCCTCGAGCAGAACGCGGTCGGTTTCCTCTATCAGCTTGCCGTCCTTGCTGACCTTGACCTTTATCGCGTGCCTCCCGTTCTCGGCGGTGACGAGGTAGGAAGCCTCTTTCTCCTCAACGCTCTTTACCTCGAAGTCGGGATACTTCTCCTTCACCAGCTCTTTAGCCTTCTCCGGGGTTATCTCGACGATGTAGTCCAGAACGTCCCTCGTCGCGCCGTCGACCTTTACGAGGGCCTTTCCTCCCTCGCCCTCAAGTTCCAGTTCAAGGAACTTGTGCTCTATGACCCTGCTTCCCTTCATCTCAAGGTTTCTCAGCGGGAAGTTCTCCTCGATAATCCTCTTCGCGTTGTCGAGGGCCTCCTCGGGCGAGGGGAGCTTTCTGACCTCCCTCAGGCTCCCGTCCTCAAGGTTGACCTCGACGACCGCTATCCCGTCCTTGAGCTTGACGTCGGCAACTGCCACCTTCTTGCCCTTCTCAAGGCTCAGGATTTCGCCTTCCGGATATGTCCTTTCGAGGAGCTCCCTGAGGGCCTCGTCGGTCATTACAGTCTCGGCCATCAGGGCCTTCCCTGTGTAGGCGTTGAACTTGAACTCGAAGGTGAAGCGCCTGGTTCTTCCTGTTACCTTTACCTTCCAGCCGTCGCGGGTGAGGTTTATCTCCTCTGGCCTCTCTCCGAGGCGCTTTTCCACGATTTCCCTTACCTTTTCTCTGAAGAACTCCTCCGGCAGGGGCTCCATCTCGAACTCCACTTCGCCCGTTACCGGGTTCACCCTCGCTTTTCCCTCGTTCTCTCCAATCTGAAGCTCTACCTCAACGCTCTCCGGGACGTAGACCTTCTTCCTCTCCTGTATCCTGACGTCCCCCTCTGGAACGCCGAGTTCCTTCGCGAGCCTCTCCTTGAGGACTATCACGGATTCGCTCGGGCTTATCCTGTTGATTACCTCCCGCTCGGTGGCCTTTATCCTTGAGCTGTCGTTGAGAAGGGCCTTCTTAACAGGGGTGGCGAGCTCACCCGAGAGTGCCTTTGGAACGACCTTTTCCTTCGAGAACACAACCGCCTTATCGCGCTCGCCCTTCTCGTCAACACTCCAGGAGAGTATGTAAGCGCTCGTGAGAACGACCTTCATTGATTTTATCCTCAGCTCTGCCGGCTTGACGGGGTACTCTGCGCTGGCTTTCTTGGCTATGAGCCTCGTTATCTCCTCGGGCGAGAACTCGTAGAGAAGGGGCGCGTCGAGCTCGAACTCTTCGAGAGGGCTTTTCTCTTCTTCCTCCTTCTCCTCTTCAATCTTCGGAGCCTCTAGGCCGTAGTTTGAGAATGTAACAGCTAGCTTGTCGGCGTCCCACATGACGATTCTCCCGCGGTACTCCTTCGCAACGGTGCTCCTCGCGTCCTTCGTAAAGCCTATTGGGGCCACCAGGATTCCTCTGTCGGCTTTGTACTTGTCAAGGAGGTCGCCGAAGACGTTGATGTCCTTGGCAGAGGCAAGGGAATCCGTGTGGACCTTTATGATGAGCTTTTCCATCCCCGCTATGGGGTCGTCTCTAATTGCGACTATGTCTATACCCCACCGTCCTCGGTCGCTGACGCGTTCGTAGTTCTTGAAGCCCATCCTCCCTAGAACTTCGATTATGTAGTCGATGAGCGTCTCGCGGGGAAGCTTTCTCACGAGTTCAGCCGTCCAAGTCATAGCGTTCACCTTCCCATACCGAATAAGGGGTTCCCCTTAAGAACTTACTTGAGCCCTATTATTCACTGTGAGTGTCCAAATAAGCTTTATTAATGGCCATATTTAACATTTTCCCGGTGATGCAATGTTCAGGCTCACCGACTTCAACTTTCACGGCAAAACGGTGTTTCTGAGGGTGGATTTGAACTCTCCGGTTGAGAACGGACGGATTACAAGCGATGCCCGCTTCAGGGCAGTTCTTCCGACGGTGAAGCGCCTCGTCGAAGACGGGGCGAAGGTCGTAATAGGAACCCACCAGAGCAGGCCCTACAAGGGCGACTACATAACAACGGAGCAGCACGCTCAAATCCTCGGCGAGCTTCTCGGGGTGAACGTTGAGTACGTCGAGGACATCTTTGGGAAGCTCGCGAGGGAGAGAATAAGGGCCATGAAACCCGGAGAAGTTCTAATGCTTGAAAACCTCCGCTTCTCGGCAGAGGAGGTCTTCTACAGGCCCCTTGAGGAGTGTGAGAAAACCTTCTTCGTGAGAAAACTTGCCCCGCTCATAGACTACGTCGTTAACGACGCCTTCGCCGCGGCACACAGGAGTCAACCCTCGCTCGTTGGCTTCGCCCGGCTGAAGCCTATGGTGATGGGCCACCTCATGGAGAATGAAATAAACGCCCTCAGCAGGGCCTACGAGAGCGACGAGAGGCCGAGGGTTTACGTGCTCGGCGGTGCCAAGGTTGACGACTCGCTCAGAGTGGCGGAAAACGTCCTGAGAAAGGGTAAGGCCGACTTAATACTCACCGGCGGTCTCGTCGGCCACGTCTTCACCCTCGCGAAGGGCTTCAACCTCGGCGATGCCAACCTTGAGTTCATGGAAAAGAAGGGCCTCCTTGAGCTTGTTGACTGGGCCGAGAGAATACTCGACGAGTTCTACCCCTACGTGAGAACCCCCGTTGACTTCGCCGTTGACCACGACGGAGAGCGCGTTGAGGTTGACCTGCTGAGCGACGAGAAATGGCTCTTCGACCGCTACTCAATCCTCGACATAGGCTCCCGGACGGTGGAGAAATACCGCGAGATTCTCCTGAACGCGAAAATCATAGTTGCCAACGGTCCGATGGGCGTCTTCGAAAGAGAGGAGTTCGCGGTTGGAACCGTCGGCGTCTTCAGGGCGATAGCCGAGAGTCCTGCTTTCAGCGTTGTCGGGGGTGGCCACTCGATAGCGAGCATCTACCGCTACGGTATAACGGGCATAAGCCACGTCTCGACCGGCGGTGGGGCGATGCTCAGCTTCTTCGCAGGGGAGAAGCTACCGGTCCTTGAGGCCTTCAGGATAAGCTACGAGCTCTTTTTCTGACCTTTTGTTTCCCCGAGGAGAATCAGCCTGACCCTCTTGGTAAAGTCCATGAACTCTCCTGCGAGGGCCCTCTTCTGCTCCTCGCTCAGCTCGTTAATAGAGTTGAAGACGTCTTTTAGGGCGCGGGCAAGCTCGACCCCACCTATTTTCCTGAACTCGATGAACCTCTCGGTTAGCTCAAGAACGCCTCTGAGTTCCTCCTCGTGCTCCCGCAGGTATTCCTTTCCCTTCTCAGTGGTCCTGTAAAGCTTCTTTTCCCTCTTGCCCGAGCCGACGGTCTCGATTAGCCCGGCTCTCTTAAGCGATGCGAGTATTGGATAAACGGTTCCGGGGCTGGGGTGGGGGACGCCGTATCGGCTCTCCAGTTCGGCCATTATCCCGTAGCCGTGCATCGGCTTCTCGTCGAGCATCTTAAGGATTAGGAGCTTGAGCTGACCCCTGAAGCTGGGCCTCTCCATCTAATTCACCGATATATCGTTCGACATATTGGTTTAAAAGCTTTCAGTTGTTCTTCCTGAACCTTTCTCCGTGCTCCTTCCGGAACACGAACTTGACGCCGTACTTCTTCTTGAAAGGCAGTTTTAGGGTGTTGTAGAGCAGAACGAGGGCTGGATGCCTTACAGGCTTTTCGACGGGCCTCAGCGCTCCCGTTGGGCAGGCCTGAACGCAGATGTAGCACTTCCTGCAGTTCTCGGGGTTGCTCATGAACGGCCTTAGACGAACTTTGTACTTGAAGCCGAATAGACTTACCTTCATCGGGACGACTTCCCAGATTTTATCGCCGAACGGACATACGAAGATGCATTCCTCTCCCCCACCGCAGATTGGGTAGTGTATCACGAGCGGGGCAGTTTCCTTCATCCTCTCATAGTACTCCTTCCAGTCCGGTGCGTTCTCGGGTTTGCCTTTCTCCATGGCCTCAACCTCCAGATATTCATTTTTTGGACATGTTTAATTTCGACATATCGGATGATATGTTGTTTAAAAGCATTGTGGTTCCCCCTTCATGAGGCCATTGGGAACTTTTCTCATTGAGCGATTTTGCCTTCAACCCGTTGAGATTATGTCCACAAATCTAAGAAAATTTCCAAGTTTTGACAAGATTACAAAAACCGGGAAATTTATAAAGTGTACGTTGTTGATAAATAATGAGCACCCATGGGGAGGTGACCACATTTGAACCGGAGGCAGTTTTTGAGCATGGCCGTCGTGGCCGTTATGCTGTTGGCGGTGGTGCCTGCAGTTGTGCCCTTCTTTGGGTTTGTTTCGGCATCGTCTCAAATCCAGCTGAGCGGAAAAGCGATTGCTTGGGATGTGGTTAACCTAACTTGGACACCGGCTGAGAATGCCAAGGCTTATGAAATCTACCGCTCCACGGACCCGACGAACATCATCAGCCCTGACAACCTCCTCGTTGTCGTCAACTGGAGTAGCTACCCTCCATATGAGCCGGGTAAGACTTATCTCCAGGGTGACATGGTTGAGTACAACGGTAAAATCTGGCGCGCCAAGTACTGGACCCAGAGCGCTCCGGGCGGGGATGCATGGGAGCTCGTTGGCAATGCAACTCCCACGACCCACTACCTTGACCAGTACCACCTTAAGGCCAATACAACGTACTTCTACGCGGTCGTTCCGGTACTCAAAGATGGTTCCACTGGAACCCCCTCCGGCGTGCTCCAGCTAAGAACTCCCGAGCAACCGTACCGCGTCGTAGTTTACTACATCTCCTGGGGTCGCTACGCGAGGAAGTTCTACGTGAGCGACATCCCCTGGACCAAGGTTACCGACGTTCTCTACGCCTTTCTGAAGCCGAACGAGAACGGTAGCGTCACATTCTACGACACCTACGCTGACCCGCTCAACCTTGAGGAGCTGAAGAAGTACAAGCAAAAATACCCAGCGGTTAAAGTCCTCGTCAGCGTTGGCGGCTGGACGCTAAGCAAGTACTTCTCCGACATAGCCGCAGACCCTGCGAAGAGGCTCCGTTTTGCCGAGAGTGTCCTTAAGATAATCCGCCAGTACGACCTTGACGGAGTTGACATCGATTGGGAGTACCCCGGTGGGGGCGGGCTTACCGGCAACCACGTCAGGCCCGACGACGGGAAGAACTTCGTTCTCCTCCTCAAGACCATAAGGGAGGTCTTTAACAACGCCAGCAAGCACGACCACAAGGATTATCTTGTCACCGTCGCGGCCCCCGCGGACCCAGTCAAAGCGGCCCGCATTAACTGGACCGAGGCCAGCAAGTACCTTGACTTCATAGACATAATGACCTACGACTACCACGGTGCATGGGACAACGTTACCGGGTTCCTCGCCCCGCTCTACGCCGACCCGAACGCCCCTTACAAGGACCCCGTCGTAAAATGGGAGTTCAACGTCAACTACACCGTCCACTGGTACCTCAAGCACGTTCCCGACAGGACAAAGCTCGTAATCGGCCTGCCCTTCTATGGTAGGAGCTTCGCCAACGTTCCGTCCACCAACAATGGACTGTACCAGCCCTTCAAAGGTACTCCCGACGGTACCTGGGGACCTGCGAGCGAGACCTACGGCGTCATGGACTACTGGGACATAGCCGACAAGATAGCGAGCGGAAGCTGCCATCTCTACTGGGACAACGTTACAATGGAGCCCTACGCGTACTGTCCCTCAAGCAAGGTCTTCATAACCTTTGACAATCCCAAGAGCATCGGGATAAAAGTCGATTACATGCTGAAGAACCGCCTTGGGGGCGTCATGGTCTGGGAAATCACCGCGGACAGGAAGCCAGGAACCAGCAACCACCCGCTTCTCGACACAATCCTCGAGCACCTGGGGGAGAAGCCGCCGGCATGGATTCCCGACACGTACTACATAGGCTCAAACGTTCCGTCAAACCTCACCGTTCCCGTTCCAGTTTACAACGGGACAACTCCAGGCAACAACCAGACGAACACTACACCGAGCAATGAAACCCCCTCTCAGGGCAACCAGACCAACTCGACACCTTCCCAAAACCAGACGAATCCCGCTCCCTCCCAGAATCAAACAAACACCACCCCGACTCCTGCTCCCTCAAACGGCACCAACGCCACCCCTCTGAAGCCGGGCGCAATCGAGGTTCACCACTCCAGCTGGGGAACTGGCGGCGAGTACGACATTACGCTCAACCTTGGAGGCCAGTACGACTGGAAGCTCTACGTTAAGCTTGACGGGGCAACGGTCGCCAGCTACTGGAGCGCCTACAAATCAGCCAACGGAAGCTGGGTGGTCTTCACACCGCGGAGCTGGAACAGGGGACCAACGGCGAGCTTTGGGTTCACGTACACCGGAAGCGTTAAGAGCGCCGTCATGGTTCTCGTCGTCAACAACGCCGTTTGGGACGTTTGGCCCAAGGGGACCCCCGTCCCATCCGAGTTCCGCGGATTGGCCGGTGGTTCGACCGACAACTCCCCAACAACACCGACGAACTCCAAGGTTGCCGTTGCCTCGAAGGTTCAGTGGCCGAACCGTGTATTCTCGCCCTACGTGGACATAACCCTCTGGCCAACGCCCTCGATAAGTGAAATGATGAAGAAGACAGGTGTAAGGTTCTTCAACCTCGCCTTTATCATTGCCTCGAACAACGGCACCTGCACGCCGGCTTGGGCGGGTGCTTACCCGGTTAGCAGTGGCTTCTACGTTGATGAAATCAACAAGGTTCGCGAGATGGGCGGCGACGTCGAGATAGCATTCGGCGGTGCCAACGGGCCGTACCTCGCGGAGAAGTGTTCAACCCCAGAGGAGCTCGCGAAGGCCATAGAGGAAGTCATCAAGACGTACAACGCCACGTGGCTCACCTTCGACGTCGAGGGTGCCTACCTCCAGAACGCCCAGGAGAACGACAGGCGTGCCAAGGCTCTGGCGATAGTTCAGAAGGATTTTCCGAACGTCCACATAGGTTTTACCCTTCCCGTTCTCCCGAGCGGTCTTACCCAGCCTGGAATAGACCTCCTCAAGGACGCCATCAAGAACGGCGTCAGGATTGACAGGGTTGATATAATGGCCATGGACTACGGCGACTGGGCGGCTCCAAATCCGGACGGCAAGATGGGCGACTACGCCATTCAAGCCGCTCAAAACACCTTCAAACAGCTCAAGGAGCTGTTCCCCAACAAGAGCGACGCCGAGATTTGGGAAATGATTAGTATAACGCCGATGATTGGCGTTAACGACGTCACCAGCGAGGTCTTCTACCCAAGTGATGCCTGGAAGCTCCTCACGTGGGCGAACAAAACCGGGGTCGGAATGCTTTCAATGTGGTCAATGACCAGGGACCACCCGGGAAGCGGTGGCGTTTCACCCCATCACTCGAGCCTGCCCAACATCCAGGACTACGAGTTCAGCAGGATATTCAACAGGTACACAAACCAGAGCGGCCTTCCGCCCTTGAACTTCACGCCCGAGCTCGGCCCGATTCCGATGCCCAGCAACGTTACGAACCCGGGCGTTGGCAATCAGACAAACTCGACCCCCTCTCAGAACCAAACGGCCCCGAGCAACGGAACCGCTCCCACCCCGGGTAACCAGACCAACACCACTCCAACACCCGCTCCGTCTCCGAGCAACGGTAGCGTGCTGAAGCCCGGTGCGATAAGCGTTCGCGTTACGGATTGGGGAAGCACCGAGTACGATGTTACCCTGAATCTCGGCGGTCAGTACGACTGGGTCGTCAAGGTTAAGCTCAGGGATGGCTCCAGAATAACAAGCATATGGAGTGTGAATAAAGCCGAGAAAGACGGCTGGATAGTCCTGACACCCGTGAGCTGGAACCGCGGTCCTACAGCGACCTTCGGCTTCATAGCAAGTGGGAGCAAGCCCGTTGAGCAGATGGTCCTCGAGGTAAACGGCAAGGTCTGGGACGTCTGGCCAGAGGGGAGTTCCGTTCCGGCGCAGAACCAGAGCAACTCAACCCCCGCACCATCACCAGGAAACGGCACGCCGAGCAACAACACGACTCCGACCCCTGCTCCGGGCAACAACACCTACGTTCCTGCAGGTCCTGGACTTCCGGAGCACTTCTTTGCGCCCTACATAGACATGACCCTCACCGGCGTCCACAAGCCGCTGGTCGAGTATTACAAGCTCACGGGAACTCCATACTTCACCCTCGCATTCGTCCTTTACGGCTCCGCGTACAACGGTCCGAGCTGGGGAGGAAAGCTACCGCTTGACAAGTACGTTGACGAGGTCAAACAGCTCAGGAAGGCCGGTGGCGACGTGATAATAAGCTTCGGCGGTGCCGTTGGTCCCTACCTCTGTCAGCAGGCCCAGAGTGCCGAACAGCTCGCAAAGTGGTACCTCCAGGTGATTGACACTTACAACGTCAGCTACATTGATTTTGACATTGAATCCTCGATAAACGCGGACCTCCTCGCGGATGCACTGCTCATCGTTCAGCGCGAGAGGCCGGGGATAAGGATAAGCTTCACCCTACCCACAGACCCCGGAGCTGGTCTCGTTGGAAGCGGCTACTCAATAATCCAGACGATGGTTGAGAAAGGCGTCAGAATTGACCGGGTGAACGCCATGACCATGGATTACTACTGGACCCCATCGAACGCAGACAATGCCATAAAGGTGGCCGAGCACCTGTTCAGCCAGCTTAAGAAGCTCTATCCAAACAAGAGCGACTCGGAGATTTGGGGCATGATTGGCCTCACCCCGATGATAGGAACAAACGACGACCACAGCGTCTTCACTCTCAGCGACGCTAGGAAGCTCGTGGAGTGGGCCATAGAGCACAAGATACGCTCCCTCTCCTTCTGGAGCGTCGACCGTGACCATCCCGGGCAGGAAGGGCAGGTTTCGCCGACCAACAGCGGTACCAGCAACCCGGACTGGGCTTACAGCCACGTCTTCGTGGAGTTCATGAACGCCTTTGTCAAAGTTCACTCGGGAGCCGCAGAGGCGGCCGTGGTTCCCGTTTGAGTCCTTTTCTTTTATCCTCTCCTCGAGGTGAGATTCATGAGGCGGATTCTCGTGCCCTTTCTCGTTATCCTCCTCATCGGCGTTCTTCCCATGACCAACCGTCCTGTCTATGCCGGGTCGGGTCCCTCCCTGAAGGCTGGGATACTCGGTTGGGATGCAGTGAACCTCACGTGGAGTCCTGTTAAAGGTGCAATAGCGTACCGCGTTTACCGGAGCACTTCCCGAGACAACGTAACTGATAGTCCCATAGTGACCGTGAACTGGAGCAACTACTCAAGCTTTACGCCGGGCGAGGCGTACCTTAAGGGTGAGGTCGTTCAGTACAACGGCTCACTCTGGAGGGCCAAGCGCGTCACGTCCAGTCCTCCTGGGAGCGGAGACTGGGAGAGGCTCGGTCCGATAATCCCGGCCACTAATTTCGTTGATGACTCCCTCCACGGAAACACGACCTACTACTACTTCATCCGGCCGGTTTTCGAGGGTGGCAAGCTTGGAAAGCCCTCCAACATCCTCGTTGTTCGAACCCCACCTCAGCCGTACCGCATCGTCGTCTACTACATCTCCTGGGGCATCTATGCGAGGGCGTTCTCACCCTATGACATTCCCTTCGAGAACGTCACCCACGTGCTCTACGCCTTCCTGAAGCCCCTTCCGAACGGAACAGTTACTTGGGCCGACCCGTATGCGGACCCAATGAACTTTGAGGCCTTTAAGAGACTCAAAAAGGAGTATCCGGCCGTCAAAATCCTTGTCTCCGTCGGTGGCTGGACTCTGAGCAAGTACTTCTCCGACATAGCCGCCGACCCCGTCAAGCGTGAGAACTTCGCGAGGAGCGTCGTAGGGATACTCAAAAAGTACGGCTTCGACGGCGTTGATATCGACTGGGAGTACCCTGGAGGTGGAGGTAAGGAGGGTAACCACGTCAGACCCGACGACGGAAAGAACTTCGTCCTCCTCCTCAAAACCATCAGGAAAGCCCTTGACAACGCGAGCACGTGGAAGCATTACCTCCTAACGGTCGCCGCCCCTGCCAACACGACCATAGCGTCCCGGGTGAACTGGGAGGAGGTTTCCAAAATCGTTGATTTCATAGACGTCATGGCCTACGACTACGCGGGACCCTGGCTGAACGTTACCTACTTCAACGCGCCCCTTTACCAGGACCCCAACGGGCCCGGGCTCGGGAGCGTCAATGAAACGATAAGCTGGTACCTGAAGAGGGTTCCCGGCGAGAAGCTCGTCCTCGGAGTTCCCTTCTACGGTAGGGCCTTTGCCAACGTTCCGCCGGCAAATCACGGCCTCTACCAGAGGTTCAGCGGCACCCCCGCCGGAACTTGGGGACCCGCGAGCGAGACGCACGGCGTCATGGACTACTGGGACATAGCCGACAAGATAACGAGCGGAAAGTGCACCCGTTACTGGAGCAACGTCTCAAAGGTACCCTGGGCCTACTGCAATGGCGTTTTCATAACATACGACGACCCTAAGAGCATAGCCATAAAAGTGAGCTACGCCCTCAACCACACTCTGGGGGGTGTTATGGTCTGGGAAATCACCGCGGACAGGAAGCCTAAGACCAAGAGCCATCCCCTTCTCGCCGCGATTCTCAGAACGCTCGGCGAGAAACCTCCGGCGTGGATTCCGGATGAGCATGTCCTTGGGGTCAGCGGGCAGGTTCACGTCGAGGTTCAGCGGCCGACGACGGCCTCGCCGCCAGAGACGTCCAGCGGAATCTGCGGACCCGGTGCAGTTCTGCTCCTTGCCCTTGCAGTCCTTCCGCTAACCACGCGGAGGCGCTAATCTTTTTTCCTCCCTTCCCAATCCCTTTTTGGTGGTTCCATGAAGGTCGTTCTAAAGCCGCTCTTCGAGGCTGAACTTCCAGCCGGTTTCGAGGAGATAGTTCGGGAGAAGCTCAGGGGCAGGGAGCTGAAGGCGGGCGAGACAGTTGAGGTTGAACTCCTCGGAAAGCCCCTACCGTTTAAGGTCCTCTTAGCGGAGCCGAGCCCCCTGAAGGTGAGCAAGGGAACCAAAATCGAGTTCTCAACGGGAGAAGTTGGGGAGTTCACGCTTGAGTTCGAGGGGGAGGTAGATGATGCAATTCCATTCGAGAAGGGACTCGTTCTCATCATCGGAAGCGAGGTTCGAATCTACAACTGGAGCGGGCAAAAGGTTTATAGCAGAGAGTTCGAGAACCTGAAAAGAGTTAGAGTGGCCGAGGGAAAGGTGGTGGTAGTGCATGGCAGGAAAGTCGCGGTTGTTGAGCCTTGAGGGTTTCACTTTCAAGGAGAGCTGGGAGGAGAAGAGAAAGAGGGCCGAGAAAATCGTCGAAATCCTGATGAAGGCCCACCCGAGGGAGAAGCTCCTAATCGGCGACCCCTACAGGACGCTGGTTCACTGCATAATCTCGCAGCGCATGAGGGACGAGGTTACCTACCGTGTCTGGGAGGAGCTTTTTGAGAAGTACCGGGACATCGAGACGATAGCGAGCACATCGGTTGACGAGATGCGCGAGTTCCTCAGGAAGAGGGGCGTCGGCCTCTGGAAGACGAAGGGCGAGTGGATTGTGAAGGCATCGCGGATAATCCTCGAGAAGTATAACGGAAAAGTGCCCGACGATATCAACGAGCTGATGAAACTGCCGGGCATAGGCCGGAAGTGCGCCAACATCGTTCTGGCTTACGGCTTTGGAAGGCAGGCCATTCCCGTTGACACTCACGTGAACAGGATAAGCAAGCGCCTCGGCTTAGCTCCGCCGAGGGTTCCTCCTGAGAAGGTCGAGGAGTACTTGATGGAGCTGATTCCGAGGGACAAGTGGATTTACGTGAACCACGCGATGGTTGACCACGGGAGGAGCATATGCAAGCCGATAAGGCCGAAGTGCGATGAATGTCCTTTGAGGGAGCTCTGTCCCTACGCGAAGGGACTCGTCAGGGACGAGGATATAAAATGAGAAACGGGGTTACTCCTCCTCTTCCACTTCCTCGCCCGCCAGCTTTCTCAGCTTGTCCATGTCCGAGCTGACCGCTATGAGGACGTCACCTTCTTCAATCGTGTCCTTCCTTCCAGGGTTGTAGATGTAGCGCTCGCCGCGCTTTATTGCCAGAATCCTCGTGCCTATCTTGCTCGGTAGCTTGAGCTGTTCGAGGGTCTTGCCGATGAGAACCGAACCGGGCCTGACGGTTACCCTTCCCAGCTCCTCCTCGGTGTCCTCCATTATCTTCTGAATAATCGGGTGGGGCTCGATGTCGCGGAGGATTATGTCCGCTATTCCGTAGGCGGCATCGCTTATGCGCTCGTTGATGTCCGCCAAATCTATTATGCTCAGCAGGCTCTCGGGGTCCTCCTCCTTCTTGGCGAGTCTCAGGGCGAGCTTCTTGACCTTCAGCGTGAGGTCGTCCATCTTCTCCTCCAGGAGATAGACTTCCTCCGCTATGTCCTCGCTGTTGTACATGACTGACGAGAAAGCCAAATCAATCATGAGGGCGGATAGGTCCTTCATCTCAACGAGACAGTTGCGGATTTCTTCCTCACTCATTGGGCATCACCTTGATGTTGCCCCTCGCTATCTCCTTCAGGTAGTCCAGGGCCGTCCTCGTTCCCCTGCCGATGAGGATGTCGTTTGGAAGTATCTTTGTGTCCTCGTCGGGGTCGAAAATCCACCGCTTGCCACGCCTTATCGCTATCACCCAGACCCCAGTGTTGGTTGCAAGGTCAAGTTCTTCAAGGGTCTTTCCAACGAGGGCGGACTCGGGCGAAACAACGATTTTGCCTATCGTCTCCTCACTCTCGAGGATTACCTCGGTAATCAGCGGGTGGAGCTTCTCCTCAAGTACCATCTTAGCCAAATCGCCCGCCGCGTTTGAGATGTCATCTATGGAGCGGGCCATCTGGAGGATGGAAGTTATCTGCTCCGCCTCCCTCATGTTTCTCGCAGCTAAAACAGCCCTCACCGCGAGGTTGTAGTTGAGTATGTCGAGATACTCTTCGAGTTCGAGAACCTCCTCAGCCATCTCTTTCTCCTTGAAGAGAACGGCTGAATAGGCCAAATCAACCATCAGCTCTGCAGTGTTCTTCATTTCGATGAATATGTCCTTGACGTTGTCTGGAACCTCTACCTCATCCCACTCCTCCACCTCAGCGTCACCGTTTAAAGCTTTGAAGAAAGCCTATTTAATTTTTCGGCCAAAGCATTTAAGTAGAGTTGCCTTTTGGTGTGGTGGATACCACTGCAGTGGTGGGAACATGATAGGGCTCTCGATGACGTCTTACATGGGTAGGACTCCTGAGGAGTTCGAACGCTGGCTTGAGGAAGCGGAGGGGCTCGGCTTCGACTTCGTCGAGCTGGTTAGCGAGTGGCCCAACTTCCTAACGAGGGAGACGTGGAAAACCTACGCCGACGTTCTCGGGAGCTTTGGACTTGGGGTCACCGTCCACGCCCCGTTCAGCGACGTCAACATCGGCTCGCTCAACGAGAGGCTCAGGAGGGCTTCCATAGAAGTCTTGGAGGAGACGCTTGACGTCGCCTCCCGTCTGAACGCGCTCGTGGTTACGGTTCACCCCGGCCACTGCTCGCCGGCGAGCAGGAAGTACCGGGAGGACTACAACAGAGTTCACCGCGGTTCCCTTCGCGAGCTTGAAAAACTCTCCTGGGAGTTCGGCGTTAAGGTTGGCGTTGAGAACATGCCGAGCTTTCCGATACTCGACGCCCAAACGCCTGAGAGGCTGGCCGAGCTTTTAGAGGGGACGGAACTGGGTGTTACCCTCGACGTCGGTCACCTCAACACCGTCGGCTTCCCCTTCGAGCGCTTTACGGAGCTCCTCGGAGACCGAATCGTTCACGTCCACCTCCACGACAACTCTGGGAAGAGCGACGAGCACCTGCCCCTCGGAAAGGGAACCGTTCCCTGGCGGAAGGTTCTGCCCCGGCTTATGAAGTTCAGCCGGGCCCTGGAGGTCTCGAGCCTCGACGACGCCCGGGTTAGTCTGGCCTTTCTCAGAGACATTGGTGAGCTTTGAAGTTCATTGAGGCCCACTTTTACAAAACGCAACCCTTTTATACATCCCCACCTAAAGAACTCTCGGATAACTTCTGGAGGGACGAGCATGGCTGAGAAGATAGTGGAGGAACTTAAACCCTTCTTCGACCCGAAGGCGGTCGCTATCATCGGTGCAACCAACAAGAAGGGGAAGGTTGGTAACGTCATCTTCGAGAACTTCAAGATGAACAAGGAGAGGGGCATTTTCAAGGGTAACATCTACCCCGTGAACCCCAAGCTCGATGAGATTGACGGATACAAGGTTTACCACACTGTCAAGGAGCTTCCCGATGACACTGATTTGGCCGTCATATCGATTCCAGCTCCCTACGTCCCGGCCACGATGAGGGACATAGCGGAGAAGGGCATAAAGGCAGTCATCATCATCACCGGCGGTTTTGGAGAGCTTGGCGAGGAAGGAAAGAAGCTCGAAAGGGAAATCTACGAGATAGCCAAGGCCAACGGCATACGCGTCATCGGCCCGAACTGTGTTGGCGTTTACGTTCCAGACACCGGCGTTGACACCGTCTTCCTGCCGGAGAGCAAGATGGACAGGCCCGAGAGCGGGCCGATAGCGTTCGTCAGCCAGAGCGGTGCCTTCGCGGCAGCTATGCTCGACTGGGCGGCAGGAGCGGGCATAGGAATCGGCAAGATGGTCAGCTACGGAAACAAGCTCGACGTCGACGACGCCGATTTGATGGACTACTTCCTCCACGACGACGAGATAAACGTCGTCACCTTCTACATCGAGGGCGTCAAGGACGGAAGGAAGTTCATGGAGAGCGCCAAGAGAATAACGAGGGTCAAGCCCGTTATCGCTCTCAAGAGCGGAAGGACCGAGTACGGAGCCAAAGCGGCATCGAGCCACACCGGTTCTCTTGCCGGGGCGGACACGATTTACGACGCCGTCTTCAAGCAGACCGGCATAATAAGGGCCGAGGACTTCGAGCACATGTTCGACCTGGCCAAGGCCTTCGCCCAGCTCAAGGACAAGCTTCCAAAGGGCGACAGGATAGGCATCATCACCGACGGCGGTGGCGCTGGGGTTATGGCCAGCGACGCGGTAGCGAAGTTCGGCCTTAGGATGGCCGACCTCAGCGAGGAAACCGTCAAGTTCCTCAAGGAGAAGTTCCCACCGCACGCGGTCGTTGGCAACCCCACTGACGTCGTGGGAGACACCGACGCGGAGCGCTACAGGCTTGCCCTCGAAGCCTTCACCAAGGACCCGAACGTTGACGCGATACTCGTCATAGTGCTCTTCCAGGTTCCGCTCCTCGAGGAGAAGAAGGTCATCGACATCATAGCGGACTACCAGAAGAAGAGCGACAAGCCGATTGTGGCCGTTGCGATGGGTGGTAAGAAGACCGACCGCTACGCCAAAATGCTGGAGGAGAAGGGCGTTCCAGTTTACCCGACCCCGGAGAGGGGAGTTCGTGCCCTGGCAGGCCTCGTTAGGTACGCCCAATACGTGAAAAAAGTTAAAGAGGAATGATGTTTACTCACCGGTGGTGATACCATGAAGGAGGAAGCCCTCAAAGTTATTGAGTCCGTCCTGTCCCAGGGCAGGACGGCCATGGTTGAGTTCGAGGCCAAGCAGGTTTTAAAAGCTTACGGCCTCCCAGTGCCGGAGGAGAAGCTCGCCAAGACTCTCGATGAGGCTTTGAAGTACGCGGAGGAGATAGGCTACCCCGTTGCCCTGAAACTGATGTCGCCTCAGATACTCCACAAGAGCGACGCGAAGGTCGTCATGCTGAACATAAAGAGCCCCGAGGAGCTCAAGCAGAAGTGGGAGGAGATACACGAGAACGCAAGGAGATACCGCCCCGATGCAGAAATCCTCGGCGTCCTGGTCGCCCCGATGCTCAGGCCCGGCAGGGAGATAATCATAGGCGTCACCGAGGACCCGCAGTTCGGCCACGCGATAATGTTCGGTCTCGGCGGAATCTTCGTCGAGGTCCTCAAGGACGTGACCTTCCGCATTATCCCGATAACCGAGCGCGACGCGAGGAAGATGATTAGAGAAATCAAGAGCTACCCGATTTTAGCTGGGGCGCGCGGAGAGGAGCCGGCAGATATAGACGCCATCGTTGACCTGCTCCTCAAGGTCAGCCAGCTGGTTGACGAGCTCAGGGACTACATCAAGGAGATGGACCTCAACCCCGTCTTCGTCTACGAGAAGGGTAAGGGCGCGGTTGTGGTCGATGCGAGGATAATCCTCAAGGAGCCGAAGGAGAAGAAGTCCTAAATAAGCTCGGAGTAAAAGGAGAGGTGCGCTTAATCGTTTTCTGCCTTCTCTTCTCTTTCCTCGGCCTCTTCTTCCTCCTTGTAGACGAGCTCGATGTAGCTCAGTATGTCGTGCATTATGAAGAAGCTTATTGCCGCGTCCACCGCCGAGTATATGTCGCCAGAGATGAGGTAAAACAGCGCGAGGAAGAATTCTATCGCTATGTAGACCAGCGCAACCTTTATCGCCCTCCTGTTCTCCCGCCCGACGCCGTAAGCCAAGACGAGGTTGAGCAGGCCGAAGAACAGGTATGTAACCGAGCCCCAGTAGTAGGCGTATCCGAGGAGGAGTATTCCGTTTATCGTGAGCAGGTACGTGGCGAGCCTCGGTGGCTTGAGATTGAGCATGGAAAAAGTTGGAGGGGGCCTTTAAAGCCTTTCCTCCCTCAGGAAAACCTCTCAAAAATCTCGACGTACTTGAAGCCATCGTCCGGGAAGATTAGGACCGTCGTTCCTTCCGGCTTTAGCTTCTTCATCGCCCGATAAACTGCGCCGGAGCTCAGCCCCACGAGGATTCCGTTGAGCCTTGCCACTTCCCTGACCCCTGCAACCGCTTCCTCGAGGGTTACCTCGACGACCTCGTCAACATAGCTTATCCATTTCGGGCCGGTGTCGAGGCCCTTTATCCCGGGAATCCTCTCGCCCTTCGCAGGAACGACGCCCACAACCCTCGTTCCGTAGCGCTCCTTCAGGTAGCTCCCAATCCCGGCGATGTGTCCGGAAGTGCCAACCCCTGCTATTAGCAATTCTGGCATCTTCCCGATGCTCTCCAGTTGCTCTGCTATCTCCCTTCCCGTTTCCCTGTGGGCCAGGAAGTTGTTCTCGTTCTCGTACTGGTTCAGATTCAAGGCCCCACTTCTCCCGGCCTCTTCCCTGACGGACTCCACCATTTCCCGGTCTATCGTCTCGAAGTCCGTTAAGACAACCTCCGCCCCGAGAACGCCGAGCAGAACGCGCGTGGCTTTCGGCGTTGGCCTCGGCAGGTAGGCCCTGAACTTTACACCGAGCACGTTGCTCAGCGAGGCGAGTGCTATTGCCGTGTTGCCGGAGCTTGCCTCAAAAACGCTTCCAACGTTTCCTTTTTCAAGGGCCGAGAAGAGCAGTTTGTGGGCCGTTCTGTCCTTTATGCTCCTGCTGAACGGGTTAAAGAACTCCAGCTTGGCAAAAGACATCCCCCCTCGTCCTCAGTCTGAGGAGGGGCGTCGGCTTGTACCTCTCGAACAGCTCGATACTGTTCTCGAACACGTTCATGGCCGTCACCGGTGAGAGTTTGGGAGTTTTCCTTAAAAACCTTCCTAAAACGTTCAGTTGTGGACAAAAATGGGTAATCACAGCAGGCCCCTAATCCTCTCAAACTCGCCCGGCGAGCCCCTCACTATCGGATACCTCGGCGTGAAGGGACAGCCAGGCTCCTCGCGGGCGCTTATCTCGAAGGTCCCTATCTCCCTGGCTATTCTGACGATTTCCTCCTTGTCGAGTCCAATCAGGGGCCTTAGAACCGGTAGGTCGCTGGCAGAGCTTATTATGAGCAGGTTGTCGAGCGTTTGTGAAGCGACCTGTCCGAGGGAGTCGCCGGTTATTATCGCGCTCGCCCCGACCTCGTGCCCAATCCTGCAGGCCCTTCTAAGCATCAGCCACTTGCAGAAGACGCAGGTCCAGCGCTCCTTCTTGAGCTCCTTCAGCCTCTCAAACACCGGGACATGCTCCTCCGTGAAGTCCACCGTGATTAACTCGTCGAGCTTGCCATACCCTCTCAGAACCTCCCAGAGCTCGTGAACCTTCTCCTCCTTGATGGAATCCTGCCTGAAGTGAACCGGAACTACCTCGACTCCCTTCCGGAGCATAAGGTAGATTGCCACGGGTGAGTCGATGCCCGAGCTGAGCAGTGCGACGGCCTTCATGACCGGAACTTCGGGCGGGCTTTTATGAGGCTTTCTTCAACTCAGGGTTTCAAACCTTTGAGGAGAAGACCGATGTAAACGAACCACGCGAGGATTAGCGATGCCCCTATGAGTTCTGGAATCGCCAGCCCCTTGAAGACCCTCGCCCTAATCAGGTAGAGCATCGTGAGGAACACGACAACCGCGAGAACGCTCCAGACGTAGTTGATAGGGGTTTTCCGCCCGAGCTTTATCCCGACGAGCGCTATATCGGCTAAAGCCAGAACGTAGAACAGAATCGCCGAGGGGGTGTGGTAAGGAAGCTCCTCGGGAAAAACTCCGACGAGGAACAGGAAGACCAGCGCGAGGGGCATCAGGTAGGAGAAGCCGTGCTTGAAGGCTACAACGGACGGAACCATCGCCACGACCGCGAAGAGCATCAGGAATCCGTTGAAGAGCCAGCGGTTGGGGTTCTTGAGCGAGCCCATGTCGCTCAGCGCGTTGTTCGTGAAGGAGAACCATGGGTTGGCGTGGATGACTATTGCAAGGCCCACGATGAAGATTATTGGGAGTGAAAGGGCCACGTAGGAGGCGAAGCGTTCGAGTTCCACCGCGACCACCTCAGCACTCCCTCTTCCTCGGCTCCTCTCCAAAGACCACCCTGTAGAGCTTCCTGAACTCTTCCCACGAGCCCCTGATTATCGGGTGCTTCGGAATGAAGGGTATCTCGTCCTCCGGAAGCGTTGAAAGCTCGAAGGTGCCGATTCTCTTCGCTATGCTAACTATCTCCTCCTTGTCCATGCCTATCAGCGGTCTGTAAATCGGTAAATCGCTCGCCTGGCTGACGATGTACATGTTCTCAAGCGTCTGACTCGCCACCTGCCCGAGGGAGTCGCCCATCACGATGCCCTTCGCGCCGAAGTCCCTGGCTATCTTATCGGCGTGCCTCACCATCATGAACTTGCAGAACACGCAGGTGTACTTCTCCTTCTTAAGTTCCTTCAGCTTCTCGAGGATTCTCTCGCGCTCCTTCGGCTTAACAACGATTAGCTCTGCCTTTCCGCCGTAGTGGTACTTCTTCAGCTGGTTCCAGATTTTCCTGACCTTTTCGAGGGTCTTCTTACCCATGTAGATGTGAACCGGAACCACCTCGACACCGCGCTTCATCATAAGGAAAGCGGCAACCGGTGAGTCTATGCCCCCGCTTAGCAAAGCGACGACCTTGCCCTGCGTGCCTATCGGCAGTCCTCCCCAGGCTCTAACCTTGTCGACGAAGACGTAGGCTTTACCCTCCATCAGCTCGACGCCGACCTCGATATCGTAGTCGTGCAGATTAACCTCGCTCTCCTCGTTCTCGAGTATGTATTCCCCGACTTTGGCCTGAACCTCGGGGCTCTTCAGCGGGAACTCCTTGGTGATTCTCCTCGCCGTGACCCTAAAGCGTGGCCTCTCAAGGCCAAGCTCCCTCTTCTTCCTCCTAAAGAGCTTTAGGGCAGTTTTGTTTATTTTCTCAAGGTTCGCCTCGACCTCCATCGCAGGTGAGAGCGAGACTATGCCAAAAACCCTCGTTAGGACCTCAACGGCCTCTTTGGCTTTGTTCGTTCTCACGAGAATCCTCCCGTGCTTGGCCTCGACCTTCTTGAAGTCGATTCCTTCGCTCACCAGGGCCTCGCGTATGTTGTTCATGAGTATGTTCTCGAACCATCTCCTCGTCTGCCTCGACTTCGTTCCAATCTCACCGTAGCGGACTATGACGACGTTCATGGAATCACCTCGCCACCGGGAACTTGACAACAATCTCTATGTACTTCTGGATAACCGTGTAGAGCACGAGGGACATCAGGTAAGACGAGAGCAGGATAAGCTCGTTCATCTCAAAGATGTGCCTCGCCAGTTCCTTCGCCCTCGGGGTGGCGTCAACTATTGCGCGCATGTAGCGGACCTTCCAGTTCTGGTTCATAATGATAAACCCGACCAGAAAGAGCACCCCGACTAAGCCCATCATCTTGCCGAAGGCCAGCATTAGGAAGAGCGTTGACGTCATCACGAGCCAGCCACCGATGACCCCGAGGAGGATTACGAACTCTATCATGGCTATCGTCCTTGCTTGGATAAAGGGGATAAAAAAGTTTAGATGAACATCGTCACGTCATCGACGCCCTTCTTCCTCTTCCTCGGCTTGGGCTCGTTCCTCGGGTAGCCGACGGGAATGACCCCCACGAGGTAGTGGTTCTCGTCGAGACCCGCGAGCTCCCTAACTTTCTCCTCGATTCCCCTGAAGCTCGTCACGCCGATGTAGACCGTGCCGAGGCCGAGCTCCACCGCCTTGAGCATGAGGTTCTGAATGGCCATCGATGCGCTCTCGACGCTCCAGATGAACTCAACCTCGTCGAACTCCTTCCCCGGCAGGAAGCGAACGCGCCTGTCTATGAGGACCGCTAT
Source organism: Thermococcus prieurii (assembly GCF_054657655.1). NCBI lineage: Archaea > Methanobacteriati > Methanobacteriota > Thermococci > Thermococcales > Thermococcaceae > Thermococcus > Thermococcus prieurii. The sequence goes on from NZ_BAAHYH010000001.1 coordinate 311,757, forward strand.
GTAAACCGGCGCCCTGAACATGCCCTCCTCGTACATCCTCTTCCTGAGCTTCTCTATCTTCTCCTCCGGCAGGTTGACGGCGCGGTAATAAACCTCCATACCCTCCGCTATGAGCTCGTAGAGCTTCTCCCTCGCCTCATCGCTCCTGAAAACCACGAAAATCCAGTTCTCAAGCCCACTCGCGGTTGGGGCCCTTATTGCGCTCTCGATGAGCTTTCTTACGTCTTCCTCCGGCACGGGCTTTTCGAGGAAGTAGCGCACGGAGGTCCTTTTCATTATCGCCTCGTCCAGTTCCATGTTCCCACCGGTCACCGTTGGGGATTCCTTTATTAATCCCTTTTCGAAACCAAAGGTTTAATAGAAGCGCCGAGAAACCCCGGAGGGTGAAAGCATGTACGGATGGAGAGGAAGGCTCGGCCTTATAGTTCCCTCCTCGAACACCACGATGGAGATGGAGCTTCACGATTACCTGCCGGAGGGCGTTTCGCTTCACACCGCCAGGGTTCCGCTCAGGAACGTCAATGAAGAGGAGCTAGTGAAGATGAACACTTTGGCAGTCGAGAGCGCCAGACTGCTCAGGGACGCGGGCGTTGAGCTAATCCTTTACGGATGCACGAGCGGTTCCTTCATCGGCGGAAAGGACTACGAGAAAAAGCTTGAGATGGAAATCGAAGACGAGGTGAACGTCCCGGTGATAAGCACGAGCACCGCGGTGATAGAGGCCCTAAAGATGCTCGACGCGAGAGAAATACTCGTGGTAACGCCCTACACCGACGAGATTAACCAGCGCGAGAAGGAGTTCCTTGAGGCCAACGAGTTCACGGTTCTCGACATCAGGGGCCTCGGCCTCGAGGACAACCAGGCAATCGGAAAGCTCGAGCCCTACACCGCTTACCGCCTCGCGAAGGCGAGCTTCACCGACGAGGCGGAGGCGATTTTCATAAGCTGCACCAACTGGAGAACCTTCGAAATCATCGAGACCCTCGAGAACGACCTTGGCGTGCCCGTGGTTACCAGCAACCAGGCCTCCCTCTGGCTGGCTCTAAGAGAAATGGACGTCATGGAGCGGATTCCGAGCCTCGGAAGGCTCTTCACCGAGTACTGACCCGGCTTTCCCTAACTCTTTTTTGCTTTCCTAATTTAAAACGAAATCCTTTTAAGAGTCCTCTCTCAACTCCTACATAGTTAGTCACTGAGGGTGATACAAATGATGGAGCTCCTCGACGAGGCAAGGAAGCTGTCGATTTTCACGGCCTACAACGCGAACGTTGACGCGATAGTCTACCTCAAGGGCGAGACCGTTCAGAGGCTCATAGACGAGTTCGGCGCCGATGCAGTCAGGAGGAGGATGGAAGAGTTCCCCAGGCAGATTGAGGAACCGATAGATTTCGTTGCGAGGCTCGTTCACGCTCTTAAGACCGGAAAGCCGATGGCCGTTCCCCTCGTCAACGAGGAGCTCCAGGGCTGGTTCGATGACCACTTCAAGTACGACGTTGAGAGGATTGGAGGTCAGGCGGGAATAATAGCGAACCTCTTGGCCAACCTCGACTTCAGGAAGGTAATCGTCTACACCCCACACCTCGCGAAGAGGCAGGCCGAGATGTTCGTTTCAAAGAAGAACCTCTTCTACCCCGTCGTTGAGAACGGAAAGCTCGTTCTGAAGCACCCCCGCGAGGCCTACCGCGAGAACGACCCGGTCAAGGTGAACAGGATTTTCGAGTTCCGCGCCGGAACGACCTTCAGGCTGGGCGACGAGACGATTACCGTCCCCTACTCCGGCCGCTTCATCGTCTCGGCCCGCTTCGAGAGCATACGCATCTACACAGAGGAGGTCCTCAAACCCTTCCTCCCCGAGATTGGCCTCCAGGTTGACGGCGCTATCCTCTCGGGCTATCAGGGGATAAGGCTCCGCTATTCCGATGGGAAGGATGCCAACTACTACCTCAGGGAGGCGAAGAAGGATATCCTTCTCCTCAAGCGCGAGAAGGACGTCAAGGTCCACCTCGAGTTCGCCTCGATACAGAGCAGAGAACTCAGGAAGAAGGTCATCTACAACCTCTTCCCGCTCGTCGACAGCGTTGGCATGGACGAGTCGGAGATAGCCTACGTCCTGAGCGCTTTGGGATACTCCAAGCTCGCCGACAGGATATTCACCTACAACCGCATCGAGGACACTGTCTTGGGCGGGAAAATCCTCATCGACGAGATGAACCTCGAGGTTCTCCAAATCCACACGATTTACTACCTCATGTACATCACCCACGCCGACAACCCGCTGAGCGAGGACGAACTCAGGAAGAGCCTTGAGCTGGCGACGACCTTAGCGGCGGCGAGGGCCTCGCTCGGCGACATCCGCTCGCCCGAGGACTTCAAGGTCGGTCTGAGCGTTCCCTACAACGAGCGCGGGGAGTACGTAAAACTACGCTTTGAGGAGGCCAAGAGAAGGCTCCGCACGAGGGAGTACAAGGTCGTGATAATCCCGACGAGGCTCGTTAAGAACCCGGTTTCGACGGTCGGCCTCGGCGATACAATATCAACGGGAGCCTTCACGAGCTACCTCGCGTTGCTGAGGGAGAAGGGCGCGCTCTGATGTTTTCTCAATGTCTCCCTATTATCTAGGGGACCGTTATGCTTGCCTTTGACTGGTACTGTGCTATGTACCAAGAAAAGCTGTTTTTGGTACGATAAAGCGTACCAAACCTTTTTAAGTATTGGTACAGTGTATAGTACCATGAACCCCGAGGACGTCAAGCGATACATTAGGCTCTTCCACGAGCGTGAACTTCCCGAGGTAATTGAGAGAGAACTCGAGCTCACGTTCATTCCGGGCAAAGCAACCGCGATTGTCGGCCCGAGGCGCTCAGGGAAGACGTACCTCCTCTACTCGCTGATAGGTGAAGAACGGGAGCGCTACGTTTACCTGAACTTTGAAAACCCCTTTCTCTTTGGAATAACCGGACGTGACTTTCCAAAACTCGTTGATGCTTACTTCGACCTCTACCCCGAAAACATCGGGAAGAAGGTTCACTTTTTGCTCGACGAGGTTCAAAACGTCCCGGACTGGGAAATCGGCGTTAGATACCTCCTCGATGAGGGTTTCCTCGTGGCGGTTACCGGCTCTTCGTCGCGGTTGCTGTCGAGGGAAGTCACCACCCAGCTCAGGGGGCGAGGGATGGCGTACACTCTGCTTCCCCTATCCTTCAGGGAGTTCCTGCGGTTCAAGGGTCTATCCTTTGAGCGGAAGGACCTCTACGGCAGAACCGCCAATCGAGTGCGGAAACTGCTCGATGAGTACCTCTACTACGGTGCTTTTCCGGAAGTTGCTCTGTTCGAGGACAGGGTTAGAATCCTTGAAGAGTATCTCTCGGTGATGATAACGAGGGACGTCGTTGAGAGGCACGGGATAAGGAACGTGGCCCTCGTTGAGGCCATGGTCAAGCTTCTCCTGGCGAGCTACGCCAAGTACACGTCGTACAGCGCGATACACCGCTTCCTCAAGTCGGAGTTCGGGACGTCGAAGACGACCGTTCTTGAGTACCTCAGGGCTTTGGAAGACTCGTTCTTCGTTTTCTTCCTCCCCAAGTTCGCCCGCTCCGAGAAGGAATCCCTCAGGGCGCCGAAGAAGGTCTACCTCGTGGACACTGGCCTTGCCCTCTTCTCGCGTAAAGACACCGGAAGGGACATGGAAAACGCGGTCTTCCTTGAGCTACTCAGGAGGAAGCACTACTTTAACCCTCTCCTGGAGATTCACTACTATGGCGGTTCCGGTGAGAAGGAGGTTGATTTCGTGGTTTCTGAATCCGGGAGAGTCGTTGAACTGATTCAGGTCACCCTAAGCCTTGAAGATGCCAGGGAACGCGAGATTTCAGCCCTTATCCGCGCGTCCAAAACGCTCAACTGCAAGAACCTCACGGTCGTTACTCTCGACGAAGAAGACGTGCTGGAGCTTGAGGGTCGGAAGATAAGGGTCGCCCCCCTCTGGAAGTTCCTGCTTGGGCTTACTCAACCAGCCCCTCCATGAGCCTCGCCTTTTCCTGGGCTTTCCTGAGGTGCTCGACTGTGACCTTCGTGTAAATCTGGGTCGTGGAGAGGTTGGAGTGGCCGAGAAGTTCCTGAATGGCCCTTATATCCACTCCCCGCTCGAGCATGTGCGTCGCGAAGCTGTGGCGGAGCCTGTGGGGCGTGACTTCAACACCTGCCTTCTTTCCGTACTTCTTCAGTAGGTACCAGACGGTCTTCGTCGAGAGTCTGTCCTTGTTCTTCCTCCGCTCCTCGACGAGTAAATACTCGCTCGAATCGGAGCGCGTTTCGAGGTAGGAACGGATTTCTTTCACCAGGAACTCCGGAATCGGCACGACCCTGTCCTTGGCCCCTTTTCCACCGCGAACCATTATTATGCCCCTCTCCAAATCAACTTCGCTCTTCTTCAGGTTGCAGAGCTCGCTGACACGAAGACCCGCCCCGTAGAGCAGGAAAACTATCAGCCTGTCCCTCTTTCTCGTTGGAGGGATGACGGAGAGGAGCCTCTTGACCTCTTCGCGCGTCAAAGCCTTCGGCAGGCTCCTCGGTACCTTCGGCGGCTTCAGCTTCTCCGCTTCCTCATCGTAGCCCTCAAAGCGGAAGTAGGCCCTCAAAGCCTGGACGACGAGGTTTAAGCTCCTGTTGGAGTAACCTTCCCTTCTAAGCCTCGCCAGGAAGCGGAGGGCGGAGCGCGCGTTCAAAGCCCCGCCCCATTCAAGGTATCGCCGAACGTAGTAGGAGTACATCCTAATCGTGTTCGGGCTCTTGCCCTCGAGGTCAAGGTATGTCTCGAACTCCTCTATAACCTCGTCCATCGCTCAGCCCTTAGAGCAGTTCGTCCGGTTTGAGCTCGGCCTCGATGATTTCGATTCCTTCCCCGGCTTTCTCTGGGGTTTCGGGCTTCTCCTCCTTCTGCTCAACGGTTTCCTCGCTCTCGGCTTTCTCTTCAAGGCCCTCCTTTATGGCAAGGCTCAGGTAAACGGTCTTCATGAGCTCCTCCACGAGCTCCTTCTCCTCTGCGAAGACGTAGCCCTGGCCGACCACGACCTTTCCTGCAAGGCCGAGCTTCTCAACCGCTATGGCGAAAATCCTTTCGTCCGGAACGGGCTCGGCCGGGAAGAGGTTCGTCCACGCTTCCTCAATCTTGACCGGCCTGCTCTTCTTGTCGAGGAGCTCCCTCAGGCCCTCGTTCTCGTTCCTCAGCCTGACGTACTCGGCGTGAAGCTCTTCATACTTCTTCTGAAGCTCCTCGTGCTCCTTGTAAAGGCTTTCGTACTCGTTCGCGAGCTGGTCGTACTTGCCCTTCACGTCGAGGAGCTGTTTCCTGAGCTCCATGTACTCCGGAAGGACCTGCAGGCTCTTCAACCCGGCCCTGACGAGGGTGTTCTTCAGTTCTTTCCTGACGAGCTCGACGTCGACGTGCTCAAGGTCGTGGCCGAGGGGGAGCTTCATCCTCTCGATGTGCCCGACCATCTCTCCGAGCTCGTTGAAGAGCCTCTCCGCGAGCTCCCTTCCCACGCGGTCGGCGTCTGTCGCTATGATGAGAAGGTCGGCGCCTGCCGCGGCACTCTTGGCTATGTCCACGTTGGTCGTCGGGATTATGGCGGAGATTGTGATGTTGTACTCGCTCCCCAACGCGAGCCCCTGCAGGGCCTTGCTGACGACCTCAACGTCGCTCGCCCCTTCAACGAGAATCCTAACGTCAACTATCGCCATGCTCACCACCGTCAATAATTCTCGCCCCGGTTTAAAACCGTTCTCATAGCTCGACCTTTAGCTCGGGCCTCTCGAGGATTACCCTTCCGTCGGACAGGAGCGAAATCGAGAGTCCCTCGATTCTAACCCCGGCCCTCTTCGCCTCCCTCAAAAGTTTCGCGAGTTCCGGATCGCCCTTCTTGTAGGGCCTGAACTTCTCGACGCCGGGCATCGCCCCGATGAAAAAGATTATCGCGTCCTTTCCGGCTTTGACCAGTTCAATCAGCTCCCTAACGTGCCTCTGTCCGCGTAAAGTCGGGCAGTCGGGATACATGGCGTATTCACCTTTCTCTCCTCCCCTCAGGACGGCGCTCTTCATCTCGCCGTAGAGCTCTCCACCGGGACACTCGAAGAGGTAGTCGAGGCGGGAGTTGCCGACGCGAACTTCCTTCCGCTTTATCGAGCAGTCCTTCAGCCAGGGGACGAGGCCGAGCTCAACGGCCCTTTCAAAGGCCTTGGCCTGAGTCCACGTGTCCACTATCGCTCCCTTCCCCTCCAAATCCTCGAAGGCTATCAGAACGAAATCCGTCTTTCCCCCGCTTTTAGGCGTGCAGAAGACCTTTCGCCCCGGAATCATGAACTCCTCCAGGCGACCGGTGTTGGTGAGAAGGGCCCTTCTGATTTCGCCGTTCACCTCGACCAGAGCCACGAAACGGTTGAGCCTCTCCACGAACTTGCAGGGAACCACGTTGAGCTTCAGCAGGACTTCCTTCATGCTTCACCCTTTGAGGGGCGGGATATAAACCTTAACCGCTACATTTTTATCCAGAAACAGGATAATCTAGTTGGTGGATAATAATGAGGTTCTACGACAGGGCCAGCGAGATGGAAACGTTGAGGAAAGTCCTTGCGCTTTCGGAGTCACGGCTCGTTCTCGTCGTCCTCACGGGCAGGAGAAGGGTTGGAAAGACGAGGCTCGTGAGGGAGTTCTTCAGACGGGAGGGGATTGATTTCCTTGACCTGTTCGTTGGCGTCAAGAGCGAAAAGCTCCTTATGGAGGACTTTGCCGGTGAAGTCGAGCGACTAACTGGTTATTCACCGAGGTTTGAGAACTTTGGGGAGTTTCTGAGGTATCTGGAGCGCCTCGATGTGAAAGCGGTGTTCTTCGATGAGTTTCAGAACGTTCTCAGGGTGAACCCGGCGATGGCCTTCGACCTCCAGAGGTTCACAGACCGCAACGAGTCCAAGCCGTTACTCATGGTGGTTTCTGGTTCGTACATCGGCATGATGAAGCGCCTTTTTGCATCGAGGAAGGCGCCCCTCTACGGGAGGAGCACCGTTTTCATGGAACTGAAGCCCCTTCGACCGCGCCACGTTTTCCAGATGCTCGGCGACCTCGGCGTTGAAGATTCGGGGGAGAAGGTGGCGTTCTACTCTGTCTTCGGTGGGGTTCCCAAATATTACGAGCTCGTTGAGCTCCTCGGAAAGAAGACCCTTCGGGAGCTTCTCCTTGAGGCGGTTCGGTACTCCACGTTTCTTGTTTCGGAGGGCGAAGGCCTTCTAATGGACGAGTTCGGGCGGGCGTACAGGACCTACTACTCGATACTCCGGGCGATAGCGAGCGGAAAGAACAGGCTCGTGGAGATTGCAAACGTTCTCGGGACAAAACCGGGTAGCCTCTCGAAGTACCTCGATTCTCTCATCGGCTACTACGGCATCGTTGCCCGCGAGGTTCCGGTGCTGGGGGGCAGGCGTTCGAGATACGTGATTAGAGACAACTTCCTTAACTTCTGGTTCAGCATGATTGAGCCCCAGCTCAAGAACATTGAAGCCGGCGACATCGGTTCCTTCGAACGCTTTCTCGATGAGAACTTGACATCTTTCCTTGGAAGGGCCTTCGAGAGGGCGGTTGCCGACGTCCTGTGGGATTTGAACGGAGAGTTCCTGACCTTCGACGAGCTCGGTCCCCAGTGGGGAAGGAACTACGAGATTGACCTCGTGGCAATCAATAGAGCGGAGAAGAGGGCAACTTTCATAGAGACCAAGTGGGGAACAGCTGTCGACGGTCCGAGGGAGCTTGGCAGGTTAATCGCCAAGGCCGCCTCAGTTCCCTGGAAGGGTGAGAGGAATTATCTGCTAATCGCGAGGGGCTTCCGGCGCAGGTGCGAGGACTGCGTAACGGTTGAGGAACTGCTCACCCACCTAAACCCTTAAAAGCTCATTACGATGACTATCTAAACGGTGGTGCCGATGGTGGACTTCGAACTGCTCAAGAAGATTGTTGAAGCCCCTGGAGTTTCGGGCTTTGAGTTTCTCGGCGTCAGGGACGTTGTAATCGAGGCCTTCAAGCCCTACGTCGACGAGATTAGGGTCGACAAGCTTGGAAACGTCATAGCGCACAAGGAAGGAAAGGGCCCGAAGGTCATGCTCGCCGGGCATATGGACCAGATTGGCCTCATGGTGACCCACATCGAGAAGAACGGGTTCTTGAGGGTGGCACCGGTCGGCGGTGTTGACCCGAGGACGCTCATTGCCCAGCGCTTCAAGGTCTGGATTGGCCCAAACGAGTTCATCTACGGCGTCGGTGGAAGCGTTCCGCCCCACATCCAGAAGCCGGAGCAGAGGAACAAGGCCCCGACCTGGGACCAGATTTTCATCGACATCGGTGCCGAGAGCAAGGAAGAGGCCGAGGAGATGGGTGTAAAGATAGGCACCGTCATCACCTGGGACGGCAGGCTCGAGAGGCTCGGAAAGCACAGGCTCGTCAGCATCGCCCACGACGACAGGATAGCGGTTTACACCCTCGTTGAGGCGGCGAGACAGCTGAGCGAGACCGACGCGGATGTTTACTTCGTCGCAACTGCTCAGGAGGAGGTCGGACTCAGGGGAGCGAAGGTTTCGGCGTTTGGCATTGACCCGGACTACGGCTTCGCCCTCGATGTCACCATAGCGGCTGACGTTCCGGGAACGCCGGAGCACAAGCAGATAAGCCAGCTCGGAAAGGGCGTCGCGATTAAGATAATGGACCGCTCCATCATCTGTCACCCGACGATTGTCAGGTGGATGGAAGACCTTGCGAAGAAGTACGAGATACCCTACCAGTGGGACATCTTAACTGGCGGAGGAACCGACGCGGGAGCCATACACCTCAACAAGGCCGGCGTTCCGAGCGGTGGCATAAGCATCCCGGCGCGCTACATACACTCCAACACCGAGGTCGTTGACGAGCGCGACGTCGATGCCGCGGTCAAGCTGACGACCAAGGTCATCGAGGAGATTCCGAACCTGAAGCTCTGATTCTCCCTTAAATTTTATAAAAGCCTCCCTCCAAATTTTCTCAGCACTGCTCAAGGGTGTCCAGCGATGGAATCAAGGACGGCAGAGATGCCTTTCTCGGCGGACTGGGAGGCCGTTAGGTGGGTGGCATCGAAGCCGAGGGAACTCTTCAAGTCCCTGCCCTTCGAGGCCGAGGTATCGGGGGAAGAGCCGTTTGACGTTCAAATACGAATCAGGAGGAGATTATTTAAGTTTGAGTTCTCCGGCCGAATGAACATGGCATTTGCAGATTCAACGGCCACCTACGTGATGAAGGGCCCGAAGGGACTGCTGATTCTCTCCGCTTCCGTTAATGGGGATGTCCTCCTGTCGAGGGCCTCTGCGGACCTCGTCGAGCGCTTTCTCGGCCGAAAGCTGGAAGCCCTCGTCAACGGCTTCGCCCTGGCGGTCTGTCGTTTCTCGGAAAGCTACCGGAGAATCGTCGGAAAAATCCTTCCGACGGGGGAGGGGGAGTTTTACGTGAGGAATATGGCCCAGGATGACTTTCCCCACCTTCTCAGGTACCTCCGCTTCAGCCTTGGGAATGGGACGTTCTCCCTCCACGGAAAGGGCAACGGCGAGGAGTTCAGGATAACCGTCGAGAACGACGTGGTGAAAAGCATCGAGCACGAGAGCTCGGGTGGAAGCGCGATAGTCGAAGTTAACAAGCCCCTGCTTGGCGTCGGTGAAGATGACTTTTCAGGCCTCGAGCTCGGAGGAGAGTACTTCCTCAGTGTTCTCCGTCGGTGACCTCTTTTCAAGCTTCCACAGCTCGTAGACCAGAAAAGCCAGCCCGATTGCTATTCCCCCCAAGACGAAGGGCCACTTGCTCGGCAGTGGGAGCCCGCGATGCCACTCGTGGAGCAGGTAGTTCTGGTAGAGGAACAGGTAGCCGAGCCACGCTATAACAACCGCCTCGATGCCGTATTCGACCAGCTTCTTCTCTCGCTCCTCCATCTTCACCACGGGAAAGGTTAAAAGCGACCCGTTAAAAACTCTTCCCATGCAACCAGACCTCCAGTACTTTCCCTACGACACCCTCAGGCCCAATCAGGCGGAGTTCATTGAGCTCGTGCGCGAGACAGCGGAGAGGGGAGAGAACGCCATAATTGAAGCCCCAACAGGCTTCGGTAAGACCGTGAGCGTTCTGGCCGGCGTTCTTCCAGTTGCCGAGGAACTCGGCCTCAAGGTTCTCTACTTAGCCCGAACGCACAGGCAGATGGACCGCGTTATAGAGGAGCTCAAGGCGATAAACCGGAAGGCGAGGGTTTCTGGGGTTGAGCTCAGGAGCAGGAAGGAGCTGTGCCTCCACAACTACCTCACCCAGTTCACGAGCGACGCCTACACCGCCATGGTGGTCTGCAAGAACCTGAAGAAGCTCGGAAAGTGCCCCTTCTACGAGAACGAGAAGAAGAAAAAGGCCGAGTTCAACGAGCTCGTGAATTTTTTCCTTGAAAGCCCGTCCCACCCGTCTGAAATCCTAAGCTACGCAGAGACGCTCGAGCTCTGCCCCTACGACCTGACGAGGAAGATAGCCGAGAAGGCGGACGTCATCGTTGCCAGCTACCTCTACGCGATAAGCCCAACGATAAGGGAGAGCCTGATAAGCTCGCTCGGCGTGGATTATTCGGACCTTATAATCGTCTTCGACGAGGCCCACAATCTGCCTGACCAGGCCATCTCTGCTTTGAGCGACAGGCTGAGCATTCATACAATCAACAGGGCCATTAAGGAGGCCGACGAGTACAGGGAGAACGAGATAGCCAATTTCCTTAGCATACTCGGCAAAGGTTTGGAGTTGCTCTTCCGCGAGAAGCTCGCCGACAGGGAAATCCAGGAAACGCCGATTCAGCCCGAGCTGGTCTTCGTTCACCTGATGAGAACCCTCGGGATAAGCGAGCGCTGGCTCGTGAAAACGCTGAACGAGATGGTCTCAATCGGCGAGGCGATAAGGGAAGACCGAATCGAGAAGGGTAAACCTCCAAGGAGCTACATTGGTCGCGTCGGCGAGTTCCTGCTCCTCTGGTTCTCGCTCATCGGAAGGGAGGACTACCTCTTCCTGCTCAGCAGGGAGAAGGGTTTGAGCCTTGAGCTCGTGGCCTTGGACCCGTCGAAGGCATTGACCTTTCTCAGGGAAGTCCACAGCGCCTTCTTCATCTCCGGAACGCTCACCCCGCTCGAGGCCTTCCGCGACGTCATGGGCATCGAGAATGCCCGGCTGAAGAAGTTTCCAAGGATGGTGAAACGCGAAAACGCGCAGGTTCTGGTCGCCAAAGACGTCTCGACGCGCGGTGAGGAGCGCTCGCTCCAGGTTTACAGGAAGATGGTCGATTATATCGTCGAGGCCGTTAAGCTGATTCCCAAGAACGTTGGCGTTTTTACGGCCTCCTATGAAGTCCTTCAGGGCCTCCTCTCGGCCAACCTTGAGGTTAGACTTGAGGGAACGGGAAAGGCGGTATTCATCGAGAGGCAGGGGGTCAGCTCGGCCGAGAATGATGCGATGGTGGCTTCTTTTAAAGCCCACGCAAAGGGCAACGGGGCGGTTCTGCTCGGCGTCATGGGCGGGAGGAACAGCGAGGGACAGGATTACAGCGGGGATGAGATGAACGGGGTCATACTGGTCGGAATTCCCTACGCGAGGCCCACTCCGCGCGTGCAGGCTCAGATAAGGTACTTCGAGCGGAAGTTCCCGGGAAAGGGCCGTTACTACGGCTATTACTTGCCCGCCCACAGGAAGCTGGTTCAAGCCGCGGGAAGGGTTCATCGCTCGGCGGAGGAGAAGGGCTCGATAATAATCCTCGACTACCGCGTCCTCTGGAGAAACGTCAGGAAGGACTTCCCGGACTGGATGGTGGAAACTATGAGGCCCGTTGACCTGGCGAGGATGAGGCTTTACCTGAAGAGGTTCTGGTTCAGCGGACCGTGAACTCCTTTTCGACCCTGACCTTGGCACCGTTCACGTAGGCCACCTTGACGACCTTGTATCTCCCCGGCGGGAGCTCCACTGGTAACTTCTGCTCCACCGTTTCACCGGGGATTAGGACGATTCTCCTGCTCAGAAACACTACCCCCGGGTCAATCCTCTGCCAGAAGCCGGTATACTCGTAGAGCTCAAGCTCGTTGCTCGTCTCGACCTTGAAGGTGTTGGGATTCGTTATCCAGACGATGAGTTCCCCCTTTCGGGGTTTGACGTCGATGTCGAGCTCGACCTCGGGCGGTGCGCCAACGTTTATGACACCAACTTTGTCATCGGAGGGTACTTTAACAATCTTCATCAAACATTTTTGTGCTACGTTGTTACTTAAATAATTTTCTAAGTTCCACGGTTCAAAGGGCATTTCAATGGGAAAAGCTTATAAATCAGTCTGGCAACGCTCACCAGAGGTTAAAACCACCTTTCTTGGAGGTGTTTGCAGTGGCTGAGGAAATGAAGTTCGAGATACCCGTATGCACCTCATGCGGAAAGGAGATAACCCCGAGGGAGCACGCCACTCACTTCGTCTGCCCGAACTGTGGGGAGGCGATAATCTGGCGTTGCGAATCCTGCAGGGTCCTTAGCGTTCCCTACAAGTGCCCCAAGTGCGGATGGGAGGGCCCGTGAATTGAGGAGGTGAAGAAGATGAGCGACTACAACATGGTTGCGGTTGTTAAGGTCATGCCGACCGACCCTGAGGTCAACCTCGACGAGCTCGAGGGAAAACTCAAGGAGGCTCTTCCCGAAAGGTTCGGCCTCGCCAAGGTCGAGCGCGAGCCCATAGCGTTCGGTCTCGTCGCTCTCAAGTTCTACGTCCTGGCTAAGGACGAGGAGGGCTACGACCTCGACCAGGTTCTCGAGGCGTTCAGGCAGGTTGAAAACGTCGAGAGCGCCGAGGTCGAGACCGTTTCGAGGATTTGAATTCCCTCTATTTCTTCATTGAGTAACATTTTTGAGCTCTTTTAGTGATTTGCTCGTCATGAAGATTAGATATGACCCAAGGCCGATATTCTCTACATTCTCCTCAAGGAGGGTCCGGTGGCGGATACCGATGAGGTGGATGAGGACATCTGGTTCGAGTACGATGAGCAGGGAAACGTAATCGGGATAAAGATTTGGAACGCCGGCGAGAACGTAATTCGGAGGAGTCTCCTTGAGATAGAGCGTTATGCAAAGGGATTGAAAGAAGAGGCAAAAACTTAAAGTCCCAAACTCAGGCTCAGCTTTGGCCTCTTCCACTCGTCGAGTATCGAGCGGAGCTCCTCGTTTTCTACCTTCGCGTAAAGCTCGTCGAAGCGCTTCTTTGCTTCGTCGTCCCCGGCGCGCCAGCGCGCCAGCTCTCCAATGGCCCTGAAGAAGTACGCCGTATCATCCTCGAAGAGCTCGGCAAAGGCCTCCATGTTCCTCGCTATCGTGTCATAGGCGTTCTCGTTGAACAGTCCCTCGATGAAGTCAACCAGCGTGTCGAAAACAACGCCGAATATATCGTCACTCACGTTGATTGCCTTGAGCAGGGCCTCGCGGAGGGCCTTGAAGGCCTTATCGTAGTCCTCCTTACCAGCGTGAATCTCGGCCTCGACAAGCTTGGCGTTTATCTCAATCTCATCGTCGCGCGGGTTTCTGAGGACCTCATTAATCAGCGCCTCGGCGGTGTCGTAGTCCCCGAGCTCGTAGTGGAAGTGCGCCAAGTCGAGGAGGCTTATGAGCCTGTTCTTCTCGTCGCCGATGCGCTCGAATATTTCTCCCGCACGCTCCATCAGCTCTATGGCCTTCTCCGTTTCGCCGAGCTCGTCGTAGTTCACCGCGAGGTTCGCCAAGGTCAGCGCTATCTCCTTGTCATTTTTCAAAACGTTCTCCTCGTGCTCGAGGAGTTTCTGATACGTTTCTATCGCCTTCTCGGGCATTCCGAAGTGCTCGTAGGCATCGGCAAGGTAGTAGAGCGCTGTCGCGTATTCCTCCGGGTCGTCCTTCTTCCTCTCAACGACCCGCTTGTAGAGCCCTATCGCGCTCTCGACGTCGTCAAGGTGAGCGTAAACGTGTCCAATCTCGTGGAGCAGGTCGTAGGGGTCGTCGCACTGAACGGCAACTTCTCCAAGCCTCTTGAGCTCTTCCCTGAGCTCCTCCTCGGTCTCTATCGAGTCGATGTAATCGTCAAAGAGCTCGAGCATTTTCTCGCAGTCCTTCTCGCTCAAAGCCCTTTCCCACTCTTCTTTGACCTTCATTTCAAATCACCGCCCTTCGGTTGGCCGAACCCGTTAAAAAGCTATGGTATCCATAAAACCAAAAAAGTTTGGTAAAATTGTCGGGCTAATTTTGGATATTCGACAAGTTACCGTCGCATTCAATCCCTCAACCCGACCAGATTGTCATTTTGTTCGTCGTCTGTTCATTGATTTTTTACTCAGTTCATCGTTTCACCGCACTTCTTCCCGAGTAATGGATATTATGTCCAAGCATCCAACGGGAAGGGTTATAGGCCGTGGCCACAATTCAGGGACCTGGACAATTTATCCAGGTGGTTGAGATGGAGACGGTAAAGCGTGACATCATTCAGGAGTACGCGGGCTGGAGCAGTCTGGACGTTCTCGAAAATGCGAATCGCTACCCCGGTCCGACCGGTTTCTTCGCCTACGTGATGGAGGAGGCATTGAAAGAGAGCATCTCGCTCGTCCCGAAGGAGGGTCGGGACGCGCACTTCTCTGGAGACATTTACATCCACAAACTCCCATACAGCCTTTACATCCCCTACTGCACAGGCCACAGCACCGCGAGGCTCCTCGAAAAGGGCCTCAAGACGCCTACGATTGTTTCCCGGCCGGCCAGGCACTTCGACACTTACGTCGACCACATAGCGAACTACCTCATAACGATGCAGCACTACTTCAGCGGTGCCCAGGCTTTGAGCTCGGTCGAGTGGTACGCGGGGCCCTTCGTAAGGAAAGAGGACTTGGACAGGCGTAAAATCAGGCAACAGATTCAGAGGCTGGTTTACAACCTCAACTACCCGAGCAGGGTGGGAATGCAGACTCCATTCACCAACTTCACCGTAACGCTCGACGCTCCCAAAAAGATGCTCGAGGGCGACCACGCGGTTTACGCTGGAGAGAAAGTCGAACCGCTCGGCGAGTACGAGAGGGAAGCCAAAGAGTTCTTCATAGCTCTGACGGAGGTTCTCCGAGAGGGGGACGCGCTCGGCCAGCCCTTCACCTTTCCGATTCCGACGCTGATGGTCACTGCCAAAATGCTCTGGGACGACCCCGAGGTATTTGAGGCGGTCTTTGGAACGGCGTCGAAGCGCGGGAGCTTCTACTGGCTGAACACAAACGTCGTTGACCCGGACGCGAGCTACGCAATGTGCTGCAGGATTGCCATCGACAAGACAGAGATGGCCTTTGCCTTCGGAGTCTCAGGAAAGAGCGCCGAGGAGGAAGCGCTGGAGAGGCTTGAGAGGGGGCGCTTCGGCGGGCTCTGGGCGATGCCCGACGTTACCGGCTCGGTGAACGTGACAACGGTAAACCTCCCGAGGCTTGCCCTTAAGGCGGGAGGAGACGACGATAAATTCTGGGAGGAGTACGAGAGGGTTCTCGAGGTCGTGAGGAGAACAACTGACTGGTTCAGGGAGCGCTACGTGAGGCTTATCACCGCCTACCGGCACATGTACAGCATGATTCACCTCTACCTCGAGGAGTTCCCGAGCAGTCACTTCAACACCGTCGGAATCCTCGGTCTTCCGGAAGCGGCCTCGATTTACCTCAACGAGCCGAAGCTCTGGGAGGAGGGAACGAGAAAGGACTGGCTGAAGGCGGCCGAGCTGATGAAGGAGATGGTGGAGTTTGCGACGGCCAAGGCAAGGAAGTGGATGAAGGAAACCGGAACGCCCTGGAACGTTGAGGAAGTTCCCGGTGAGAGCGCCGCGGCAAAGTTGGCTATAAAAGACCTCCGCGAGTTCCCTGAGCTGAAAGAGTATCTCAGCGATCCGGAGAACCCGATTTACTCGACCAGCGTGGCGCCTTACTACGGCTCTCTGGAGCTGGCCGACAGAATACGGATTGAGGAGAAGGTTCAGAGAAGCTTCACCGGCGGGGTGATGATGCACATCTTCCTCGGCGAAGAGCCGGACCCCGAAGCCCTGGCAAAGCTCACGAAGAGGCTCATGAGAACGGAGCTCGTCTACTGGAGCTACACTCCCGCAATAACAGTCTGCAACGCCTGCGGATACTCAACGACGGGCCTGCACACCCACTGCCCGCGCTGTGGAAGTGAGAACGTCGAGGTGTGGAGCAGAATAATCGGCTACTACAGGCCCCTCAAGAACTGGAACCCCTTCAGGAAGAAGGAGTTCTGGACGAGGAGGCACTACTCCTCCTGATTCCTTTTTGGAGGTGTTTTCATGCTCACGAGCGGGTGGAAGAGCGTCAGCATGGTCGATGTTCACGGAAAGGTTACCTTCACGCTTTGGCTCTGCGGATGCAACCTTAAATGTCCCTTCTGCCACAACTGGCGCATAGCGGAGGGCCTCGACTGCTTCTCCCTCGACAGAAAAGCCCTCCTCGACGAGCTTGAGGCGAGCGCGTTTCTCATTGACTACTTCCACGTCACCGGTGGTGAACCGCTGATGCAGTGGAGAGCGCTAAGCTCTCTCTTCGCGGAGGTTAAGCTTCTTGGTGTTCCGATAAGCCTCAACACGAACCTAACCCTCGTCGGACCCCTTGAGAAGCTCCTGAAGGCTGACCTGGTGGGCCATATAGCGACCGACCTCAAGGCTCCTCCTGCACTGTACGGCCTCCCCGAAAAGCCCGCGGAAAAGCTCTGGAGGCTCTTCCTGAGGGGTCTTGAAGTTGTCTCAGACCACGGAATCCCCCTCGAACTCAGAATTCCTGTGGTGAAGGGCTTTGACGCGTGGCCATACATAGAGGAGGGTCTGCGGAGGATTGAAACGGACTTCTACGTCGTCCTGAACCCGCTCGTCGGAAGGCCATTAACGAATCCACGGGACGAGAGCTGGTGCTCGGAACACTGCTGGCCGGAGGGTGAGGTTGAAGCACTCAGGGAAAGGCTTGAGAAGCTCGGAATTGAGGTTTACGTCAATCACTTCGCGGAGGGTTTGCCTGAACAGGCCATCAGCAGTTCCGTGTAGCGCTTTAGAACCCGCGATTTCAGCTTTTCGTAATCTCTTTCTCCTCGATACACGATTTTTATATCAACCCTTACGGTGCCCGCGGTGAGGTTGAAGTAGTCCTGGTACCTTGCGACTATTACCGCCTCCTTTAATCTTCCATCTGAGACCGTTAGATTTGCCCTAATCCAGTCGTTTATTGGAATTCTCAGCGTTTGGGGGCCGTATTCGGTGTCGTTTACGGTGATGTTCTCGTAAGGAGGAACTCCGGGTTTTCTGACGAGCGTGACCTCAATCGGGCTCCCACAGGTAACCTTCCTCTTGTAGAGTGGACTTCCGTTGAGAACCGGCAGTAGGTAGTCCATAAAGACAACGGGCCCCGAAATCTCCTGGGTCCCGTTGTTCTCTCCACCCTGCCAGCACGATTTCCACTCAACCATCTTTCCGGTACCGTTGAACAGACTCCACGCCCTTAGCCCATTCGACTCCTCGACCACGAGGTAGTGGTCTCCTTCATTGAGAACCAACGTCGTGGAGTTGCCAGCCGTGACGACCGCCACGTAATCGAGGCCCCCGTTGAGGTCGGTGAGGTGTCCTCCCAGGTCACAGGTTTGAACTCCCCCGTTCAGCACACCTGCCATCAGCAGAACGAGTACCAGAATCGGGGCGAGCCTCCTCATATTTACCCCCTTTAGTGGGGGATTTATAAATGTTGCCGAACATAACCGAAAACTTTATAAATAGGCCAAAGGAATGATAACGCGGAAGCACTTAAGGTTACTAAAAGACCTCATCCTGTAAAAAAGAAAAAGGGAGGGGGTGAGGGGAGATGGCCCAGCTCGCTGGACAGCCGGTCGTTATTCTCCCGGAGGGAACCCAGAGGTACGTTGGAAGGGACGCCCAGAGGCTTAACATCCTCGCCGCTAGAATCGTCGCCGAGACCATAAGGACCACCCTTGGCCCGAAGGGTATGGACAAGATGCTCGTTGACAGCCTTGGTGACATCGTCATCACCAACGACGGTGCCACCATACTCGACGAGATGGACATCCAGCACCCGGCCGCGAAGATGATGGTTGAGGTTGCGAAGACTCAGGACAAGGAGGCCGGTGACGGAACCACTACCGCTGTCGTCATCGCCGGTGAGCTTCTCAAGAAGGCTGAGGAGCTTCTCGACCAGAACATTCACCCGAGCATAATCATCAAGGGTTACGCTCTCGCCGCCGAGAAGGCCCAGGAGATTCTTGAGGGCATCGCCAAGGAGGTCAGCCCGGACGACGTTGAGACCCTCAAGAAGGCCGCTGTGACCTCAATCACCGGAAAGGCCGCCGAGGAGGAGCGCGAGTACCTCGCCGAGATTGCCGTTGAGGCCGTCAGGCAGGTCGCCGAGAAGGTCGGCGACAAGTACAAGGTCGACCTCGACAACATCAAGTTCGAGAAGAAGGAGGGTGCCTCCGTTAGGGAGACCCAGCTCATCCGCGGTGTCGTCATCGACAAGGAGGTCGTTCACCCCGGCATGCCCAAGAGGGTTGAGAACGCCAAGATTGCGCTCATCAACGACGCCCTCGAGGTTAAGGAGACCGAGACCGACGCTGAGATAAGGATTACCAGCCCGGAGCAGCTCCAGGCCTTCCTCGAGCAGGAGGAGCGCATGCTCAAGGAGATGGTCGACAAGATTAGGGAGGTCGGAGCTAACGTCGTCTTCGTCCAGAAGGGCATCGACGACCTGGCTCAGCACTACCTCGCCAAGTACGGCATAATGGCCGTCAGGAGGGTCAAGAAGAGCGACATGGAGAAGCTCGCCAAGGCCACCGGAGCTAAGATAGTCACCAACGTCCGTGACCTGACTCCGGAGGACCTTGGTGAGGCTGAGCTCGTCGAGCAGAGGAAAGTGGCTGGAGAGAACATGATATTCGTCGAGGGTTGCAAGAACCCGAAGGCCGTCACCATACTCATTCGCGGCGGTACCGAGCACGTCGTTGACGAGGTCGAGAGGGCGCTCGAAGACGCTGTCAAGGTCGTCAAGGACATCGTCGAGGACGGCAAGATACTCCCGGCCGGCGGTGCTCCTGAAATCGAGCTGAGCATCAGGCTCGACGAGTACGCCAAGGAGGTTGGCGGTAAGGAGCAGCTCGCCATCGAGGCCTTTGCAGAGGCCCTCAAGGTCATACCGAGGACCCTCGCCGAGAACGCTGGTCTTGACCCGGTCGAGACCCTCGTCAAGGTCATAGCCGCCCACAAGGACAAGGGTGCCAGCGTCGGTGTCGACGTCTTTGAGGGCGAGCCGGCCGACATGATGGAGAAGGGTGTCATCGCCCCGCTCAGGGTCACCAGGCAGGCCATCAAGAGCGCCAGCGAGGCGGCAATAATGATACTCCGCATCGACGACGTCATCGCCGCCAGCAAGCTCGAGAAGGACAAGGAAGGTGGACAGGGCGGGGGCAGCAACGACTTCGGTAGTGACCTCGACTGAAGGCTTTGATTCTTCTTTTAACTTCCAAAACCCTTTTTAGTTCCGCGAGAACTTTTCTTGTATGTCCGCCGTTGATGTTCAAGGCCTTTTGAAGTCATACGGCCCGAAGGTGGCCCTCGACCGCGTTTCCTTTTCCATCGAGGAAGGCGAGATAGTCGGCGTAATCGGGCCAAATGGAGCAGGAAAGACGACGCTGATACGAATTCTGACGTGCCTCCTGAAGCCCGACTCCGGAGAGGTCAGGGTTTTTGGAAGGAACCCCTGCGGGGCGAAAGAGCTCTTCGCCCTCCTCCCCCAGGACGTCAAAGCCCACTTCTACACGCTCACGCCGAGGGACTACGTCTATTACTATCTCAGAATGCGCGGCGTTGGGAGAAAAGAGGCCCAAAAGAGAACCGAGAAGGCGCTTGAAGAGTTCGAAATAAGCTACGCTAATGAGCCAGTCTCAACGCTCTCCGGCGGCATGATGCGGAAGGTCCTCCTCGCGATGGTTCTATCTGCTGATGCCAGGTTATATTTCCTAGACGAGCCGACCGTTGGCCTCGACGTGGAGAGCAGGCTCAAGCTCTGGGAGGTTCTCCGCGAAAGGGCCAAGGAGGCGACTATAGTTCTCACCAGCCACTACCTCAACGAGATATCCAGCGTCTGCGACCGAGTAATTCTCCTGAGGAACGGAAGGGTCGAGGCCTTCGGAAGGCCGGAGAGGATTGCGGGCGAATACCTACGAGGACTTCACTCGAAGGTAGTCACCTTCGGTGAGGTTAACCTTTATGGCTTCCTGACGAGGAAGGCCGGGAGGAACACCTACGTCTACACCCGCTCGGAGGCTGAGGAGAAGGAAGTCGTTGAGGTCCTTGAAAGGGCCGGCGTGCCCTTTAAGGTCGAGGAACTCACCATAGAGGACGTTTTCATTGCGGGTGGTCTTGATGATAGTCATCATTGAGTACTACGCGAGAGCACTCACGAGGGGCAGGTTCTCGCTCATCAGCTTCTCACTCCAGCCCCTTTCCTTCATATTCATAGTCTATGTGGTCAGCGGGGGAAGGTTCCTGAACACGGCTTTAGCCGGTGCATTGGTGAGCTTCGTCGTTGGGGTGGGGATAGCGGATTTGGCGATAGAGCTGGTTGGAATGAAGACCCGCTCGCGGTTCTACGACATCATTATGAGCCTGCCAGGGAGCAATTGGAAGAAGGCCCTCGGCATCTCCGTTGGAATGAGCGTTCCCGCTCTTCCCTACGTCGTCCTGTTAACGGCGATACTCGTCTGGAGGCTCGGAGTTGATGTCTTCCCAAGAATGCTTGCGACAATAGTGGCACTGTGGCTCTGGAGTGCCGGAATTGGCTTCCTCCTGGGTGTTAAGGGGAAAGAGCCGGTTCAGGTGATGAGGCTCTCAAACCTCCTCGTTACCGGACTGACAGTCTTTCCGCCGGTTTACTATCCCGCGAGCGTTCTCCCTGGGTGGCTTGCAAAAATCTTGGTATTCCTCCCGACCGTGAGTGCCTCCCAGGTTCTCTCTGGGACGGGAGGAAGTGCATCCCTCATAACAACGTTCCTCTGGGGAGTTCTTGGTCTGGCATTCCTACTCAGGTTCGCAGGGCTCGAGGAGTGAAAACGGCTTTAAAACCGCTTTTCCAATTGAAGTTTGGAGGTGTGTGGATGTCCATGCCGGATTTCAAGGATATATCCACGGGAGACCCCAAATGGTTTGGTCTTTCCAAAAGGTACTGGCGGATTATCCTGATTGAACTTGTTATTTCGCTCGTTCTCTCGGTGCTCTCCTCGGGCAAGCCGCACTTCCCGTTTATCAAACTGAACCTAGACACTCCCTACGGTCCTATTCTCGTCACAATCATCGGAATTATAATCTTCTCCAAGCCCGCAACTAACCTCATTGAGAATCTGGAGCACTGGAAAAATGAAGGTTCACGTTCTAGAGAGGCCAATCGAGGCGTTGAGCTCTTAGGTATCCCCAAGGAACGTTTAAAAACATGGGAGTACCATGATAAAATTGTCCTGGGTTCTGTACTCGTAATGATTGGGGTTATCCTTCTTGACATCCTTCGTTTGGGTCTCAGCGGCTGGGTGGACTTTCTTGGTTACCTTTCCCCGTACGTTAGGGCCCATGCTCCTTGGGCGTTTTATCTTCGTGTTGTCCTAAGTCTAACCTACTACGCCCTTTTGGTGTGGATATACGCATACTGGGCTTCATTTATGGCGTATTTTGTTGGTTATCTCTCCGTTATACGGTCTCTGAACTCGGCAAAGGTTTCACCCGTTGTGGAACTCGGTAAGCTTGCTGATTCAAAGAAAAGCCCCTGTTTGATGACTCCCACCAACTGTATCAAGCCTTTGACGAATATCGCCGAGAGTTTTGTTGAGCTTGGAAGGCAGATTAAAATGCTGTTTGGACCAGGACTTTCGGTGGCTTCCGCTCTGCTCGCCGTTTCAGTACTCTCGGCTGTTTACGTGGTGGTTACAAAGTATACGAGCATACCCCAAAACGATGCAGGACTAATCTCCGGTTGGGGCTTTTTATTGGGTTCTTTAGTGCTCTTTGGGGTGCTAATGCACATGGCGTCGAGTTTTGTCTCCGCGATAAAAGAAGAAACCATTACTTACCTTCACAAAATCAGGATTGGCTTAATAAACTCCGGTGGGAACAAGAAGGCCTACGAGCTACTCGATGAAATCGAGAGGGCTCTTGAAACGATAAGGGCAATTCCCCTGCGCTCCGATGAGCTACTGGAACTCGTTTCGATAGCGATAAGCGTAATCATGGCCCTTCTTACTGGCTCTGGCTGAGCTTCTCAACCTCTTCCTCCAGCCTCTTCAGCTTTCCCTTAAACCTCCTCAGCTGGTCGTTCGCTATGTTTACAATTCTCTCAATGTAGTTCTCGCTCACCCACAACTCGCCGTCCGCGCCGAGCGGGACGTCCATCCTCTCCGTCGAGCGAATCTCGACGAGGAGCTTCCTGTGGCTCACGCTCTTGATGTTGCTGTACTTGAAGCCCAGCCCTATCGCGAGGTTGAGCAGTTTTACAGCGTCCTCCATGGTTCTCGCCCCAACGTGGAGGATAGGACTCCTCACGAGGAACCAGAGCTGGCCGGACTTGTGCTTTCTAATCGCTTCAAAAACTTCTTCGATGGTAACTTCCCTGTGCCACTTACCGAGCCAGACGGAATTAACTTTATCGCCGAAGTGGGGCATTTCCATGACCGAAATCCTGCCCGAGCAAGAGCTCGTTGTGAAGTAGTTCTCAAGCGCGTTGATTTTGGCGAGTAGTGAAATTATGTCCTCGTCAACCTTGCCCTCCTCCAAGGCCTTGCTCAGACCCTCCATCGCCTTCGCCTTCTGCTCTTCGAAGTTCTTGGGGTAGAGGAACATGGTTTCGAGTTATGGAAGAAGTTTAAAGGCTTAACGTTTGAGGAGAATCAGTTTCAGAGAAGAGACTTTCGCTATCTCTTCAAAGTCAGAATCATATGTTATCAGCTCTTCGCCCCGATTAATACATATGGCCGCTATGAGCAAATCTGCAAAGCCTTGAGGACTACCTCGCTTGAGGAGTTTTTCCTGAAGCTCGTGGGCAAGGAGATAATCGTCAAGGTTTGGAAACAGAACGTCCCCTTTAAAGCGCGAATACCTCACAATCCTCGGAAACTCAACGAATGTGACCCCGGTTATGTTCTCGTGTATTTCATCTCCCCTTCTGAGACGCTCTATGGCAACGTTTGTGTCTATGATAGCTATTTAACCCGCTCCCGGTCCTTTTTTCTTAAATTCTCAACCCCTTCAGGAACTTCGATTTCGTCTTCGGTCTCTTTAATCCCGAGTAACTTTCTCAGCTCCTCCGCGTTCATTCTCTTGGGGGTACTCTCAAGTAACGCCTTCATAAAGGCCTCCCTGAACTTTTTCTCATCAACCCAGTCTGGAACGGAGAGAGTTATGATTTTCCCCATCTCAACACCCATAACAACTTTGCTCTATTTGATTTTAACTTTTCCTACTAACCTTTTGGCATCAACTACCGTCTCCCTCCTCCCCACGAACTCCACCAGCCTCTTGTAGGTCGGGTGCGAGCTCAGCGTCGAGGAGTCGCCTATCAGAATCAGCTTCCTCTTCGCCCTCGTCAGTGAGACGTTCAACCTTCTCAAATCCTTCAAAAAGCCCAGCTCACCCTTCCTGTTCGAGCGGACGAAGGAGAGAACTATGACTTCTTTCTCTCTGCCCTGGTAGCCGTCCACCGTCTTGACCTCTATTTCTTCAGGCAAAAGCGAGCTTATCAAATCGCGCTGGTCGTCGTAGGGCGTTATGACGCCAATCCATTCAGCCTTAACCCCGAGTCTCAGGAGACCCTCAACGGCTTCCTTCACGAGCCTCGCCTCGAGCGGGTTCTCACGGCTCTCGCTTCCATACCTCTGCCTCTCGAAGCGGTCTTCTCTTCCGGCCGTGTCTATGAAGACGAGCACGTTCTCCGGTTTAAGCACTTCAGCCCAGTTACCGTTCTCTTCCGGCGATTTCACTCCCAAATCGGCCAGCGTTATTCCCCTGACGCTCTTGTCCGCCTCTATTCTGCCGTCGTAGAATTCCCTGCTCGGGAACTCCATGAGCCTTTCGTTCATCCTGTACTGGACGGTCAGCATCTCGCTCTTTCCGGGATAACGCTCGATTAAGCCCTCGAAAAGCGTCTTGCTCAGCTCCTTCGCCTTCTCGCTCAGTATCGTGGGGGGCAACTGCCTGTGGTCGCCTGCCAAAACGAAGCGCCCCGCGCGGTTTATCGGAATGAGCACGCTCGGTATCGTCGCCTGCGTCGCCTCGTCTATTATCGCCACGTCGTAGGAGCCGTAGTCAACCACCTCCAGCCCGGCCGAAGAGTTCGTCGTCAGAACGACGTCGGCTTCCCTTATTATTTCCCTCGCTATCCTCTCCTCCAGCTTCCTCGCATCGTCGAAGGTCTTCTGCACCTGCTCGTTGATTTTGAGCCACTGGGCCATCTCGCGGATTAACCGGGCTGGAACGCCCCTCGTTCCTATCCCCTTTTCAGCCAGGCGAAGAATCTGCCTGTCGGTCAGCCCGCGCCTGTACTTCGGAGCCGGTTTGGTAAAGGTGTCGCGCTTCTCCTTCAGGTTCTCCCCGATTACGCGAAGCTCCCTCAGCTCGCCGTAAAGCTCGTGCTTGGTCATGAGGTAAGCCAAAGTCGTCTCGTGGAGCTTTTTGGAGACCCTACTCGGGTGTCCGATGCGGACGACCTTCAGACCGGAATCGACCAGCCGTTCGACGAGGTTGTCAACGGCCACGTTGCTCTCGGCGGTTGCTAGAACCCTGTTCCCCCTCGCCACCTCCTGCCGTATCAGCTCGACGAGGGTCCTCGTCTTTCCAGTCCCGAACGGCCCGTGAATCAGGAAGAAGTCCGGGCTCCCGAGGGCCCTTGCTATCGCCCTCCTCTGGCTCGCGTTCAAACTCTTGTCAAAGGGCGTGAACTCTACTTCCTCGCCCTCCTCAGGCTCCCTCAGGCCGAGGTAGAGCTCTAAAGCCCTTCTCCCGCTTTCCCGAAGGTTGTCAAGGTTCTCAAGCCAGCGCTTGAAGGTTATGTCGTTGGCATAGAGGTCTATCCTAACGCTTTTCAGCGCCCACTCAGGGACTGTTTCCAGAGCCACCGTTATGAACCGCTTCCCCTTCTCGACGACGGTTCCAACCAAATCGCTTTTCAGCGGGTCTCGTTTGCTTATCACAACCAAATCGCCGACGCTTATCTCGGTCTTGATTTCCCTCTCGCGCCCGTATTTGACGAGGAAGTAGCCGAGCTCCTCGCCGATTACCTTTCCGTTGAGGCCGAGAACGGCCCTCCCAACCTTCTCCCTCTCGCGACCGCTGAGCCGTCTCATCTCTGCTCTCATGGCCTCTATCTCTGCCTTCCGCTCCATCTCGATGAGAACCTTTAGCCTGGCGATGAACTTCGAAAGCTTCTCGTTTTCGCTCATTTTTCCTCCCGGCTACGACTAACAACTCTCCTTTTAAAAGGTTGGGAAAACCCTTATATCTTGTCCGACAAATGAAGACATAGGTGAACGAAGTGGCGACGACTGTTAAAGTCTCGGCCCGAATCCCAAAGGGCCTTGCGGAGAGGATGGACAGGCTCATTGAAGAAGGCCTGTACTCAAGCAGGAGTGAGGTAATTAAAGATGCCCTCCGCCGCTTTCTCTTCGACGAGCGTTTGGATGAAGAACTTGAGAGGAGGGCCTATTTGAAGGCCGTTGAGAAGATTCTCAGGGAGGATTGGGAGAGCGAGGCCGACGAGTACTGGGATGAGGTTGGAGGAATTCCATATGAGCCTGGGCAATGAGCTCCGCCAGTGGGAGGTAGTTCTCGTTGAGTTCCCTTTCGTCGATTTAGTTGGAAGAAAGCTTCGGCCAGCGCTAATCGTTTCGAACGACGAACTTAACATGGTTTCAAACGCCGCCATAGCCCTCCAGATAACGTCGAACCTCGGGAGCGGTTTTGCCGAGTACAACGTTTTAATAACCGACCGGGACGTTGCCCGCTATCCCGGAACGAGGCCAATAAAACCGAGCATCGTGAAGCCCTACGTGGTCTTTACCCTCAATAAAAAGCTCGTGAGAAAGCGCCTCGGCGTCCTGAAGGAAGAAAAGATTGCTGAAGTTAAAGAAGGCCTCAGGAGAGCCTTTGGCCTTTGAGGTCAGCCCATGCGAGTTTCCTCACCGCTCGGACGAAACTTCCCTCATCATCCCTGAGAGGGTAGAAGGAAGGGGTTAAAAAGCTAAGCCCCGTCCGTTTCTATCACCGAGACGATGTCCCTGTGGAAAGACCTGATTGCCCTGACGTGCTTTTCTTCAACCCTGCCGCAGCAGGCGACGCGCTCATAGAACCTCTCGAGCTCGTCGAGAAGCCATTCGAGCTGTCTCTTGGAGCTTTCGCCCAATCCGTTGCCCAGCAACTTCCCCCTCAGAAACGGCATGACCTCCGACGGTTTTCCGAGGGCAGCCCAGAAAAGACCTTCCTTTAGAATCTCGAAAAGCAACTCCTCGGACCTTGCGCTAACGAATGGTTTGGCCCTCCCCCCTGAGCTTTTCTGAAGCCCTCCTTTGAATTTCGTAACCCCTCCTCATGGCAATCACCGTAGAGCGGACTACAATGTTCTATATTGGTTTTTCGGGAGCTTTTTTGTACACTAGACGGAATCTTCACCGAAAATCCCTACCCCCTTGTCATAATGTCACATTACTGCGGTCAGACGTGACGAATTTACAGGCCATCACTCGCTCGAAACCCTTAAAAATGCCCTCCAAGTTCATGTTAAAAAGGACGCGGAGGTCCGGCGAAAATGGGAAAGTTTGAACACAAACTTGTTAATGCTATTAAGGGCTACACCTTCGACGACGTTCTTCTTATACCCCAGCCGACCGAGGTCGAGCCGAAGGACGTTGACGTCTCGACGAGGATTACGCCGAAGATAAGGCTCAACATTCCGATTCTCAGCGCCGCGATGGACACCGTTACCGAGTGGGAGATGGCCGTCGCGATGGCCCGGGAAGGTGGCTTAGGAGTAATCCACAGGAACATGAGCATAAGCGAACAGGTCGAGCAGGTCAGAAAGGTCAAGAGGGCTGAGCGCTTCATCGTTGAGGACGTCATCTCGATTTCGCCAGACGAGACGATTGACTACGCTCTCTTTCTGATGGAGAAAAACGACATCGACGGCCTGCCGGTTGTCGAGGACGGAAAGGTCGTGGGAGTAATCAGCAAGAAGGACATAGCCGTCAAGCCTGGAAAGCTCGTGAGGGAAGTGATGACCGGCGAGCCGATAACAGTTCCAGAGAGCGTAACGGCAGAGGAAGCCCTCAATCTAATGTTCGAGCACAGGATTGATAGGCTTCCTGTTGTGAACTCTGAAGGGAAGCTCGTTGGTATAATCACGATGAGCGATTTGGCGAGGAGAAGAAAGTACAAGAACGCCGTCAGAGACGAGAACGGCGATTTGGTGGTTGCGGCGGCGGTTGGTCCATTTGACCTTGAGCGTGCAAAGGCCCTCGACAGGGCTGGGGCTGACGTCATCGTCATCGATACAGCTCACGCTCACAACCTCAAGGCCATCAAGGCCATGAAGGGGATTAGGAAAGCGGTTGATGCAGACCTCATCGTTGGAAACATTGCCAATCCAAAAGCCGTCGATGATTTGACCTTCGCCGACGCTGTCAAGGTTGGAATCGGGCCCGGAAGTATATGCACCACCCGCGTCGTCGCTGGCGTCGGCGTCCCGCAGGTTACAGCGATAGCGCTCGTCGCCGACAAAGCGAGCGAGTACGGGCTTCACGTTATAGCAGATGGTGGAATCCGCTACTCCGGCGACATCGTCAAGGCCATAGCGGCCGGGGCAGACGCGGTCATGCTCGGCTCTCTCCTTGCCGGAACGAAGGAGGCGCCGGGCAAGGAGGTCGTAATCAACGGACGGCGCTACAAGCAGTACCGCGGAATGGGCTCGCTCGGGGCGATGATGAAGGGCGGGGCCGAGAGATACTATCAGAAGGGCCACATGAAGACGAGGAAGTTCGTCCCGGAGGGCGTTGAGGGCGTCGTTCCCTACAAGGGAAGCGTGAGCGACGTTCTGTACCAGCTCGTCGGTGGCCTTCGCTCTGGAATGGGCTACGTTGGCGCTAAAAACATCGAAGAGCTGAAGGAGAAGGGCGAGTTCGTTATCATAACGCAGGCTGGAGTTAAGGAGAGTCATCCGCACGACATACTCATAACAAACGAGGCCCCGAACTATCCGCTCGGGAAGTGATTCTCAACCCCTCTTTGTTCCACTTCTTTTCTCCGGAAGTCCTAAAA
The DNA here is from genome assembly GCF_054657655.1 of Thermococcus prieurii. Lineage (NCBI taxonomy): Archaea > Methanobacteriati > Methanobacteriota > Thermococci > Thermococcales > Thermococcaceae > Thermococcus > Thermococcus prieurii. The sequence continues at coordinate 340,196 of NZ_BAAHYH010000001.1, forward strand.
AGAAAAGTTAAAAGAAAAACAATTCAAGAATCATGGCATGCTAAGAAATTCAAAACGCTTGAGAGGCGAGATAAAGATGCCCGAGGCTAAACACGTGCTCGTCCCCTTGTTCCTGCTTGCGCTCCTCTTCGCCTTTTACCTTGCCCAATCGCACGTTCCACCGAAGCCGGACTTTCAGCTCAACCTCTCCCCGGTTTCCGAGTGCTCCGGCAACGTCTGCGTCGAGGTGAACCCCTACACCGAGCTGACAAACGTTGTTTTCCACCTCGCTGGCTGGGACTCCAACAACGCTACTCCCTACTCCCAGGAGGCTGGGTCTTACTTTTTTCCTTACAGAAACCACAGGGCGGTGCTCCTCGCTAAAAAAGCCCTGAGGGAGGGTTTGGGGTACGACGCCATTCCCAAGTTTGCAATGGAGCTGAACTCCACGGAGTGGAGTGCATACCTCGTGGAGAGGGTTCACGGGGATAAAAAGCTCCTCAACGAACTCGCCACAGCCATAAAAGATTTCGCCCAGGACTCGAACTTTTCAGCCTTCTACGAGAGCCACAAAGAGTTTTACAGGGAGCAGATAGGGCTGTTCCTTAAGGAGAATCCGGACGTTTTCAGCCTCCCCCGCTTCGAGGAGAATTTCTTCAGGGAGAAAAAGAGCCGCTGGATTTTTGTCCTTCAGCCTCTGGAAGTGTACTGCAGCTACGGCGGGTGGACGAACGATACCGTTTACGCGTTCCTCGGCGTCTGCTCGTTCTCCAACGGAACTTATTCCTACTGCAGTGCCTCCGCCCACGAGCTTGCCCACAGCTTCGTCAATCCCGCGGTGGGGAGACACTACCGGGAGTTTAAGGAGTATGAGGAAATGTTCTCGCTGGTGAAAGACGTCATGACTTCTATGGGATACGCCAGCTGGAAGACCTACCTTGATGAGACCTTTGTCCGGGCGTTTGAAGCTTACTACATCCTCAAAACGGAGGGAAACCAGAGCGCTGAGAGGTTCATAAAGGGCCAGGAAGCCCTCGGGTTCTACCTCGTTGGGAGGGTTTATCGGGCGTACCTAGCGGACTACATACCCAATAAAGAAAAATACCCAACCTTCGGGAGCTTCATGCCCGAGCTCGCGAAGCTTATGGGGAGCTGGTATAAGGAGGGCTTCTGGAAGAACGTTTCCCCGGAACCGACCATTAGAATGGCCTTCATAGCGTTTAAAACGGAGGGCGTTAAGCTGTACGTTGCTGGAAATCTTTCGAACAGCGAATACGTTAAAAGCTACGTTGAGATGCTCAAAAAGGCTGGTTTTAAGGTAACCTTCACGAAGGGGCTCGAAAGCGGCAACGTTATTGTCATCGCACCGCTGAACTCCCCCGCTGTCCGCGGGCTCAACAGATACGTGGAGATGAGGAACAGCTCCGTCGTTCTCGATGGGGTTGAATATTCTAAAGGAGTTTTCCTCGTTGAGGCCCTGAGGAACTCGAAGGGAGAGGGGTATATCCTGCTGATAACCGGGACGCCTGATGTTTTCAACAGAAAGCCCTCGGGAAACAGCGGCGAGGACCTGATGAACTACCACTACTTCGTCTATCTAACAAGCCTAAAGAGGGCCGTCGCGTTCGGGTGAAAAAGGGAAGCGGACACACAAGAAATGCAATTCTTATAAGTAATCCTATCCAACTCTCAGTCTGACATCTTTGGAACCCCCAGAGGTGGGCGGAGTGTCCAGCGAGCCTGCGGTCCTCGTGAAAAACCTCGAAAAGGCCTACGGGCGCGTTTGGGCCCTGAAGGGTGTGAGCTTCTCCATCGGCGAGGGCGAGATATTCGGCCTCATCGGGCCGAACGGAGCAGGGAAGAGCACCACACTGAAAATCCTCGCCACGCTTCTCCCACCGGACCGGGGAAAAGCTGAAGTGATGGGGCACGACGTCGTTAAGGAGCCCGAGAAGGTCAGGAAGCTGATAAGCTATCTGCCGGAGGAAGCGGGAGCCTACAGGAGCATGACGGGCTACGAGTACCTCCGCTTCATGGCCGTGCTGTACTCCCAGGCGACAGGAAAAGACGCCGATGAGATGCTCGAGCTCGGAATCGAGATAGCGGGCCTCGGAGCGAGGCTCTACGACAGGGTCGCGACCTACTCGAAGGGAATGGTGAGGAAGCTCCTCCTCGCGCGGGCTTTAATGGTCAAACCGGAGCTGGCCATCCTCGACGAGCCGACGAGCGGCCTCGACGTGGCAAACGCCTATGAAATCAGGAAGCGTATAAAGGAGTTCTCCAGTGAAGAAGGCGTTTCAGTCCTCGTTTCGAGCCACAACATGCTCGAGGTCGAGTTCTTATGCGACAGGGTGGCAATAATACACAGGGGGTTGATTGTGGAGGCCGGGACGCCGGAGGAGCTGAAGGAGAGGCACAACGCCGAAAACCTCGAAGAGGTCTTCATGAGGGTCTCCGGGGGTGTTGTCAGTGGGTGAGCTGTGGCTCATGTTCCGGAAGGAGCTTATGGACATCCTCCGGGACAGGCGTCTCGTCACAGCCGTAATTCTCCCCCTAATCCTCCTACCAGCTATGTTTGGGGTTCTCCAGTCTTCCTCGCATTCATCTCGGCTTGTAGTTAGCATTATCAACGAGGACTCTGGGAAGTACTCAAAGGCCCTCGTCGCGTTCCTTGAGAGGAACGGAATCGTTATCGACGAGAACTCATCCGTTACGCTCATAATCCCGGCCGGCTTCTCCGAGGCGATTGAAAGCGGGCGCTCCCCGCACCTGCTCATAAGGACGAGGCTCCCGTCCGTTTTTGATTTCAAGACTGTCAAGCTCGCCGGCACGCTGAAAGCGTTGGTTCTGCGCTTTGGGGAGGGCGTTCTGCCCTCGATACGGCCCGAGTTCAGGCTCTACGTCGGAAACGACGTCCTCAGCATAGAGCCATCACGCTACGTCTCGGCCCTCCTTAGGGGCGCCCTCGCGGTTCCCTTCGTGCTCTTTGCCATTGGAATCTACGCCGCCCAGGCGATAGCGGCCTCGGTCGCGATGGAGAAGGAGGGCAAGACCCTCGAAACCCTTCTCACGCTCCCTGTCTCGCGCAGGTCAATAATCCTCGGAAAAATCCTCGCCTCTGTGGTTTTTAGCCTGCTCGTGCTTGCTTCCCTATCAGCTTCGTTCTGTCTGACCTCGCTGTTTTCAAAGCATTCTTCAGGGTACTCCACCGGCGTTTCGGTCGGGACAGTTCCCCTAATCTTCCTCTCCGCCGGGACCTTCCTGCTCTTCGTCCTGATGCTCCTGACGAGCCTCTTAGTTTCCCTCTTCACTCTCGACGTCAGGAGCGCCCTCAGCGTGGCCGGGCTCGTCGAGGTACTCTATCTCATCCCCCTCTTTGTCATCTTCATGGGGCTCGACGTTTCTGGTGTGGCCGCTCTGCTCGTGAAGGCCGACCCCGGCTACGCCCCGATACTTGCGTTCTTGAGCGCAACGAGTGGCAACTACATAACGGCCCTCGGGGCGCTCTTCTACCTCATCCTGTGGAACGCGGTGGTGCTCAGGCTCGCGGTGTGGGTCTTCGAGAGCGGCACGCTGATGACGAAGAGCATAGACGCGGGCAAGCTCAGGTGGCTGGTGAGGGTGAAGATTTGAGGGTGCAAAAACCGTTTAAGCACCTCTCCTCTTCTTTCCCCGGGTGGTGGGATGAAGATTGGAATCGTCGGCGATGGAATAGCTGGCTTAACCTCCGCCATAGCGCTCGCCAAGAGGGGTTTTGAGGTTGTCCTCCTAGGTCCCGGAATCAGGAGGAGCAACTCCTACCTTGCTCAAGCTGGGATAGCCTTTCCCCTTCTCGAAGGGGATTCGCTTGAAGCTCATGTTCTCGACACTATCAAGGCCGGAAAGTACATCAACGACCGCGAGGTTGTTTGGAATGTAATCTCAAAGGGGAGCGAGGCCTACGACTTCTTGCTCTCCCTCGGCCTGAAGTTCGAGGCGAGCGAGACTGAAGGGGGCCACTCGTTCCACAGGGTCTTCACGATTAAGAACGAAACCGGCAAGCACGTTACGAAGCTCCTTCACCTCCGCGCCAAGGAGCTCGGCGTTAACTTCGTCAGAGGGAAAGTTGATGAGCTCGCGATAAAGAGGGGAAAGGCCTACGGAGTGTTCGTCGAGGGTGAGTTTCTCCGCTTCGACGCGACAATTATCGCGTCCGGCGGATTCTCGGGACTCTTCAAGTTCACTGCCGGCTCCCCAGAGAATACTGGCCTTCTCATCGGCGACGCGCTCATGAAAGGCGTTCCTGCTCGCGATTTGGAGTTCGTCCAGTTCCACCCGACGGGTTACCTCGGAAGGAGCGGCGTCTTCCTGATAAGTGAGGCCGTTAGGGGAGCCGGTGCTAAGCTCATAACGGACGAAGGAGAGCGCTTCGTGAACGAATTAGCGACGAGGGACATCGTAGCGAGGGCAATCTACCGCCAGATGCAGGAGGGGAAGAAAGTCTTCCTCGACGCGACCGGAATAGAGAACTTCAAGAGGCGCTTCCCTCAGATATACGCCTTTCTGCGGAAAGACGGGATAGACCCCTCGAAGGACCCAATCCCCGTCTCGCCGATAGCTCACTACACAATGGGAGGAATAGCGGTTGACCTCTGGTACAGAACGCCCGTGAGGAACCTCTACGCGATAGGCGAAGCTTCCTGCAACGGCTTCCACGGGGCGAACAGACTGGCCAGCAACTCCCTCCTTGAGTGCATCGTTTCCGGCCTTGAAGTTGCGAGGACGATAGCGAGGGAACAGCCGAGGTGCAGAGAGGTTAAGGAGCCGGCCTACCACGGCTACGAGCCCGGGGATGTTGACGCGCTGAGAGAACTGCTCTGGAATCACGCCGGAATCATCAGGAGCGCGAAAACCCTCAGGGAGGGCCTCAGGAAGCTTGAGGGAATCGAGGCCGACCCGAGGCTGAAACTGCTCGTGAGGGGCGTTCTTGAGTGCGCTTTGGCGAGAGAAGAAAGCAGGGGAAGCCACTACCGCGAGGACTTTCCGGCTATGAGAAAGGCCCTCGAGAGGCCGAGCTTTTTCGATGGGAAGTGCAGGCTCTGACCATTCACCTTTTAAATTCTCAAGTCGAAGTTTCGACGGTGAGAAAATGCCTAAGGTGATTAAGGCCGTTTATGAGAATGATGTTATAAAGCCCCTCAAACCCCTCTCGCTTCCATCAAAGCGAATAGTGATTTACATTGAAGAGAAAAAGTTCTCTGAGCTTATTGATGAGCTGGAGCTTGAGGCAAGGAAGAACGTTGATGAAACCCTTGATTCTGTGAGGAGACCACAGAAGAACATCTCAGGGATGTCCTGAGTCCCCCATAACCAAAGGTGTCCAAAAACCCTTTTAATTCCCCTCTTCTACCCCCGCTGAGGGGTGGGAAATGGACAAGGAGAAGCTGATTGCCGAGATTGAGAGGCTTAAGGAGGAGCGCAACGCGATAATCATGGCCCACAACTACCAGCTTCCCGGGGTTCAGGACGTGGCGGATTTCCTTGGGGACAGCCTTGAGCTTGCGAGGAAGGCCATAAACGTTGATGCCGACGTCATAGTCTTCGCGGGCGTTGACTTCATGGCCGAGACCGCTAAAATCCTCAACCCCGAAAAGACCGTCCTCCTGCCCGAGAGAAGGGCCACTTGTGCAATGGCTAACATGCTCAAAGTTGAGCACATACTTGAAGCTAAGAGGCAGTATCCTAACGCTCCCGTCGTCCTCTATGTGAACACAACCGCCGAGGCGAAGGCCTACGCCGACGTAACCGTTACCTCCGCCAACGCCGTCAAAATCGTCGAAAAGCTCGATTCCGACGTCGTTATATTCGGCCCGGACAAGAACTTAGGAAGTTACGTCGCGAGAATGACCGGCAAGAAGGTAATCCCAGTTCCGCCCAACGGGCACTGCTACGTCCACAGGAAGTTCACCGTTGAAGACGTTGAGCGCGCGAGGAAGCTCCACCCAAACGCCAAGCTTATGGTTCACCCCGAGTGCGAGCCGGAAGTTCAGGAGAGGGCCGATATAATCGTATCCACTGGTGGAATGATAAGAAGGGCTAAAGAGTGGGGCGAGTGGGTCGTCTTCACCGAGAGGGAGATGGTCTACCGGCTGAGCAAGCTCTATCCGGACATAAAGTTCTATCCGGCCCGGGAGGACGCCGTCTGCGTTGGAATGAAGGCGATAACGCTCCAGAGCGTTTACGAGTCGCTCAGGGACATGAAATACCGCGTGGAAGTGCCAGATGAGATAGCCGAGAAGGCCAGGAAGGCCATCGAGAAAATGCTTGAGATGAGCTGAGGTGTTAAGTTGAGAGTGCAAGATTCCTGGATTTTTGTTAAGTTGGGAGGGAAACTTTTTAAGGATTTTTACCTTTTCACTTAACATGAGCCGTGAGGAAGTCATAGCACAGGTAGTGATGGACTATCTCAACCTCAGCGTTGATGGTATTGAACGTGAACTCAATGTCCCCGATGAGCTGGCGGTGAACAAGGCAGTAACTATAATCGGGCCGAGGAGGGCCGGAAAGACATTCTACATCCTACAAAAGTTCTCCAAGCTGAGAAATGAAGGTAAGGCCGCCGTTTTCTTCCCCCTCGACGACGATAGGATATACCCGCCGAGCCTTGACGACCTCCAGACTCTCGTAAAGGTCTTCTATGAGCTCTTCCCCGATGCCGAGGAGAAATACCTTTTCCTCGATGAAGTCCAGGAGGTTGAAAACTGGGAGCTCTTCGTCAAGAGAGCCCTTGAGAGAGACGGCTTCAGGGTCTATCTGACGGGTTCTTCTTCAAAGCTCTTGAGCAGGGAAATCGCAACGGCACTGCGTGGAAGAACGCTCACCTTCGAGATGTTTCCATTCTCCTTCCGTGAGTTCCTGAGGGCGAAGGGCTTTAACCCGAGCAGATACATCTCCACGAGAGACGAGGCAAGGATAAAGGCCTTCCTGAGGGAGTACCTTGAGTTCGGTGGCTTCCCCGAGGTCGTTCTGCTCGATGACCCATTCCTCAAGAGGAAGACCCTCTCGGAGTACATTGATGTGATGCTCTACCGCGACGTGGTCGAGAGACACAACGTGAAGAACCTGAAGGCAATTCGGCTGTTTTTGAAGCTCCTCATGGCGTCCTTCGCCAAGGAGTTTTCGGTAAACAAAACGGCCAGATACATGAAGGGGACGGGGGTCGAGGTGAGCAGAAACACCCTCTACAGCTACTTCGAGTACTTTGAAGAGGCCTATCTCGTTTTCCCGCTCAGGAAGTTCTCCCACAACCTTAGGGAGATTGAGAAGAGCCTCCCAAAGGTTTACATCATTGACTCCGGTTTGATAAACGCCTACTCCCCCCGTTCGGGAGGGAGCATCGGCAGACTGATGGAGAACGCCGTTTTCCTTGAACTCAGGAGGCGGGAGAGGGAGCTTTACTACTTCAAGGACGAGCGGGGTAGGGAAGTTGATTTCGTGGTGGTTGAGGACGGCATTGTTTCAGAGCTGATACAGGTGAGCTATTCCATTGATGAACCCGAAACGTTTGAGCGGGAGGTTTCGGCGCTTATGAGCGCCTCGGAGAAACTCAACTGTGACAGCCTAACGATAATAAACTGGGAGCGCGACGATACAATCGAGGTGGAGGGGAAAAAGGTTCGGCTCTTGCCCCTTTGGAAGTTCCTGCTGGGAGGTGAATGGGGATGATACCGGTTTCATACCTGCTCAGATTTCTTGAGGAGGATGCACCCTTCGGCGACGTCACGAGCGAGGCTGTGATTCCTGAGGGAACCAGAGCCAAAGCGGTAATCATCGCAAAGCAGAACGGCGTTATAGCGGGCGTTGAAGAGGCCAAAGCCCTCTTCGAGCACTTTGGCGTCAAGGTTTCGGTCAGAAAACGCGACGGCGAGGCTGTGAAAAGGGGAGACGCAATCCTCGAGCTTGAGGGAGACGCGAGGGCCATTCTGCTCGTCGAGAGGACGGCTCTCAACGTCATGGGCAGAATGAGCGGTATCGCGACCGAGGTCAGGCGGCTCGTCGAGAAAGTTAAAGCGGTAAACCCGAAGGTCCGTGTAGCGGGCACGAGGAAGAGCCTTCTCAGGCCGATAGACAAGAAGGCGATACTCATCGGCGGTGGAGAGCCCCACCGCTTTTCCCTCAGCGACGCGATACTCATCAAGGACAACCATCTCTCCCTTGTTCCGCTGGAGGAAGCCATAAGGCGCGCTAAAGCCTTCAGCGTTTACAAGGTCGTCGAGGTTGAAGTGGAGAGCCTCGAGGACGCCCTCAGGGCGGTAAGGGCGGGGGCCGACGTTGTGATGCTCGACAACATGAGTCCGAAAGAGATAGCGGAGACGATTGAGGCTTTAAAGCGCGAGGGCCTGCGCGAGAGGGTGAAAATTGAGGTCTCTGGGGGCATAACGCCGGATAATATCGGGGAGTATGCAAAGCTCGACATCGACGTCATAAGCCTTGGCTACCTCACCCACTCGGTCAGAAACTTCGACGTGAGCCTTGAGGTTCTGTCAAAACTTGAGTGAACCTTTTCGGCTTTTCGTGCCATTTTTTGAACATTTTTTACGAAAATCCGTCATTGCTGGTGGCAAGGCTTATAATTCACTAAAACGTTCATCTGAATGAGGTGGTGAGGATGGACAAGCTGAAGGTTATCGAAGCCAAGGGAACGGAGAGGCTCAAGAGGGGCTTCGCCAAGATGGTCAAGGGCGGAGTCATTATGGACGTTACCAACGCCGAGCAGGCGAGGATTGCAGAGGAGGCCGGAGCCGTTTCCGTTATGGCCCTTCACCGCGTCCCGGCCGACATTAGAAAGGCCGGCGGAGTCGCGAGGATGGCGCCTATTGAGAAGATTCAGGAGATAATGGACGCGGTTACGATTCCGGTTATGGCAAAGGTCAGAATCGGCCACGTCGCTGAGGCGAAGATACTCGAAGCCCTTGGCGTTGACATGATTGACGAGAGCGAGGTTCTAACGCCATCGGACCCGTTCTTCCACATAGACAAGCGTGAGTTCAAGGTCCCCTTCGTCTGCGGTGCCAGGAACCTTGGCGAGGCCGTGAGGAGGATATGGGAAGGCTCGGCCATGATTAGAACCAAAGGCGAGGCCGGAACCGGCAACATCGTCGAGGCCGTCAGGCACGTCCGCCTCGTCGCCGAGGGAATACGGCAGATTCAGGCCATGACCGACGAGCAGGTCTACGGCGTTGCCGAAAAGTTCGCCGAGCCCTACCTCAGGCTCGCCCTCAACGTCAAGGAGATAGCAGGGCTTCCGGCGAGGGTTCTTGAGAACGAGCCGATTTACGGACACTACACCTACCGCGAAATCGTTGACGGCCTCTACAAGGTTCTCCTCGAGATAAAGAAGCTCGGAAGGTTGCCAGTCGTCAACTTCGCGGCCGGTGGAGTTGCGACTCCCGCTGACGCTGCTCTGATGATGCAGATGGGCATGGACGGTGTCTTCGTGGGCTCGGGAATCTTTAAGAGCTCTAACCCGGAGAAGATGGCCAGGGCCATAGTCGAGGCCGTCAACCACTGGGACGAGCCGGACGTTCTCGTTGAGATAAGCAAGGAAATCGGCGAGCCCATGAAGGGTCAGGACATCGAGGAGCTTGAGGTTCGCCTCGAGGAGAGGGGCGTCTGACTCTTCTCCTTTTTCCACACGGGAGGGATTGAAATGGTCAAGGTAGGCGTTATAGGCCTTCAGGGCGACGTCAGCGAGCACATCGAGGCGAGCAAAAGGGCCCTTGAGAACCTTGGCGTCACCGGTGAGGTAATCTGGCTCAGAAAGCTGGAACAGCTTGAAGGAATATCGGCAATCATAATTCCCGGTGGGGAGAGCACGACGATATCGAGACTCATGGTCAAGACCGGGCTTCTTGAGCCTGTTAAAAAGCTCGGCGAAGAAGGTCTGCCTATAATGGGAACGTGCGCCGGTTTGATAATGCTCTCCAAAGACGTCATCGGGGCAACGCCGGAGCAGAGGTTCCTTGAGCTCCTCGACGTTAAAGTGAACAGAAACGCCTACGGTAGGCAGGTGGACAGCTTTGAGGCGCCGATAAAGCTTGCCTTCAGCGACGAGCCGTTTCCGGGAGTTTTCATACGCGCCCCGAGGATAGTGGAGCTCCTCAGCGATAAGGTGAAGCCCATCGCGTGGCTCGGCGACAGGGTCGTCGGCGTCGAGCAGGACAACGTCATCGGCCTCGAGTTCCACCCCGAGCTTACGGACGACACCCGGGTTCACGAGTACTTCCTGCGGAAGGCCCTGTAAGCCGGTATCAGGGTCAGCACCAATAAGCTCGCAGGACCACATATCCCGGAGTTTCCCTTTTCCGGCCTTTTCTCTTCCGGCTTCTCTGAGCAAACGATTTCAGGGGCAAAGCCCGAGCCGTTCTGGAATTTCCCGAGCTTGAAAACTTTGAGCTTTCCGCCGTTGGTTGGATAGTAGAAGAGGCTGAGTTCGTCATCCCTCATGGGGGAACCGTTGACATGATAGTTGTAAGGATAGTACAGGATAACCCCGTCCTTCAGAACGGCCGATGCAAAATCTCTGATGTCTCCCTTGACTTTCAGGAGCGATACGATTTCCCTGACGACGTTCAACGGAACGAGAACAACCCTGCTCCCGTTGTAGGCATAGCCGTCCCCGCTGACGTAGAATCCACCCAAGGGGACGCCCTTCTCCATCGCGTAATAGACAGGCGTCTCCTCCGGAAAACCGGAGAAGTTAACCGGTGTAAGAGAATTTCGAATCAGGAATTTCCTTGAGATAATTTCGCTCCCGTTTTCAAAATACACTGCAAAGGCCTTCCTCTGATAGTAAACCACAATCCTTGGCTCCGTTTCTGGGGGCAGAACCAAGGAAACCCTCCCGATGAGGGTGCAGTCCTTTCCCTGAACGCGGTAGGCCTCAACAACCCGCGTATCGTTTTTTGGAACGTAGAAGCTCCGCAGGAATATCCACGAACTCCCGTTCGGAATGAGCCGGGCCCAGTCGTTTATAATTCCGTTGCCGTTGCAGAGGAGGCAGGTGCGGTAAAAGGGCTGAAGGGTCCCGTTGATGAAGTGGTAGAAGTCCATCCCGAGTTCCCCGTTTTCGCCGGCCCACCAGTGTACGATGAAGGCATCGTCCTTTCCAGGAATCACGACGAGGTTAGCTGAGGCGTGAGGAATAACGGAGAGGACGATGAGTAATATCAGAAAAAATAGGTGTGTCTCTCTTACCATTCAAAGCACACCTCTCTAACTTTGTCTATAACTCTAATATCCGTACTGAAATAATAAGCTCTAGGGGAGATAATGTTAGGGTATTGTTTACCAACTATTATGTAATCGCAGGCCTTAGATATGCAACAATATCCCGTTCCACATCCACAATTTTCTGGAATCCTAAGAACGGATTTATCTGCTTCGAACTCAACATGTGCTTGTTTATATGTCTCTGAAAAGTGATGTATCCATTCATATTTTTCTTGTAAGTCTCTAATTGAGCATGTTGAGCACTGGTAATAATTAGGCTGGAAAAACACATAATCAAAGAACTCTGCAACTGATGCTATATCTTTCTCATATTCCTTGAGTTGAGTAAAACTTCTGTTTCCTAATGCAGGAACCCATACAAAAATGAAATTCTTGTTGTATTCTCTCTTGTTTTCTAGAATTCTACCCCATATTGCTCTTATTTCATCAATGGTTATATATGTCCCATTGTGGGCTTGTACTGGAGTTTCGAGATCCCAGTAAAATCCCTTCATATTAGAGTTCCCCTCTGAGGAGGCACCGTCAATCCACCCCTCCAAATAAGCTATACCTCTCCAGTACTCTCTTGGAGTCGTTATCCCTTTAGGCGTTTTAAATACATAATATGGTATGGGGACGAGATAATCTATTCCACGCATTAGTTCATTTAAGAAATTAACTAAATTCACTGCGTCCTCATATCCCGGACTATAAGTATATCCGCTCATAGGCAATCCGCTACCTTCTCCAGAAAGATAATTGCCACTAAATGGAGTGCTATCTGCCACTATTGCGTATTCAAAGCCTCTCTTTTTAAAATCATCCGTTGTTAGGTTTTCGTTTCCGTTTTCATCCTGGAGAAATATCCTTCTTTTCCTTCATCCCAACCAATCCACCATAGTCCAAATGCAGTCACATGCATCACCATGTTTTACTTATTAAATTCATATTTAAAGTTTTTGTTTTTAATTTTTGCATTTGTTTATTGTTAAGTGATTTAGCATATAGTTATATAATTAGGTTATAAACTTTAATTAGTATCTTCGTAATTAACAAATTCTACTCAATTTTGGCCAGAAAACTTTTTAATTTTGACTTTTTCTTGCCAATATGGTGGTAGCGTGAAGACGGTTGTGTGTCCCTTCTGCGGTTTTGGGTGCAGGCTCATCATAGACAGGGACGGGTGGAAGGTAAAGCCGTATCCTGGCGAACCCAACAGGGGAAAGCTTTGCCCAAAGGGGCTGTACGCGCTTGAATTCGTTCGTTCAAAGGACAGGTTAAAAAGGCCTCTGAAGCGCGAGGGAAGTTCTCTTCGCCCGCTCAGCTGGGGACAGGCGATAGGAGAGATAGCGAATGAACTTCTCGAGATAAGGGAGCTCTACGGCCCGGACGCGGTGGCGTTCATAGCGTCTTCGAAAATCAGCAACGAGGAGAACTACCTCCTCCAGAAGATTGCACGCCTGTTCGGCACGAACAACATAGACAACTGCGCGAGGCTGTGCCACGAGGCGAGCGTTCACGCGCTCAAGCTCGCCGTCGGAACCGGCGCGCAGACGAACCCCTACGAGGACATAGAGAACTTCAACGCCGTCCTGATATGGGGCTACAATCCGGCCGAGACGCATCCAGTCGTCATGGACTACATCCTGAAGGCCAAACGAAGGGGGGCTAAAATAATCGTCGTGGATGTCAGGGAAACGCGGACGATGGCCTTTGCGGATTACAGGCTCGTCATAAGGCCCGGGACGGACATAGTCCTGGCCAACGCAATTGCCCACGTTATAATCGGGGAGGAGCTCTACGACGAGGAGTTCGTGAAGGGCCGGACGAAGGGCTTCTCCGAGGTCAGGATGGCTGTTATGAAGTACACCCCCGAGTACGCGGAGAGCGTAACCGGAATTCCAGCGGAGACGATACGGGAGGTCGCGAGAGCTTTTGCCCTGGCTGGAAGCGGGGCCATAATGTGGGGAATGGGCCTAACCCAGCACGTCTCTGGCGTTGAAAACGTTCTGGCGGTGATAAACCTCGCACTGCTCCTCGGCTACATCGGGGAAAAGGGCGGTCTCTACCCTATGCGCGGGCAGAACAACGTTCAGGGGGCGGCATATATGGGTGCGCTGAGCGAATTCCTGCCGGGCTACGTCCCTCTCACCGACGAACGCTTTAGAAAGCGCGTCGCCTCGCTCTGGGGCGTTGACGACCTGCCGACCGAGAGGGGGCTCTACCTGACGGAGCTGTGGGAGGCCATCGAAAGGGGTGACCTAAAGGCCCTCTACATCGTCGGCGAGAACCCCGCGGTAAGCGAGGCCGACTTTACGCGTGTGAGACGGGCGTTGAGAAAGCTCGACCTCCTCGTCGTCCAGGACATCTTCATGACGAGAACCGCCCGCTACGCCCACTACATCCTCCCTGCCTCGGCTTTCTGCGAAAAGGAGGGCTCATACATGAACAGCGAGCGGAGAATCCAGTGGAGCCACAAGGTCTGCGAGCCCTACGCCGACTCAAAGCCCGACTGGGAGATTTTAACTATGCTCGGCCGGGCGCTCGGGCTTCCGGGCTTCACCTACGCGGGCGTTGAGGAGATAACGGCAGAATACTTCCGCCTTTTCCCGGAGCTTGAGGAGAGGAGCGTTGATGAACTCAAGAACGGCGATGGAATCTTTCTGCCGAGAAAGAGGCTGCACACGTGGGAGTTCGCAACGCCCGACGGAAAGGCCCGTTTCATGGCCGTCGAGAGAATCTCACCCTGGGAGGAGCCGAACGAGGAGTTTCCGCTGGTTCTAACGACCGTCAGATTGATGAGCCACTACAACACGGGGGAGATGACGCGGAGGAGTCCCTCGCTCGTGAAGCTCATGGGCGAGCCGAGGGCGTTGATGAGTAAGCGCGACGCGGAAAGGCTCGGAATCCGCGATAACGATTGGGTGGAGATTGAAACCCGGCGCGGGAGGATAAGGATGCGTGCAAAGGTCGGGAAGGTTCAGGAGGGCCTCGTCGTGGTTCCCTTCCACTTCAAGGCGAACAGGCTCACGAGTCCAGCACTCAACAAGGCCGGAACCCCGGCGTTCAAGTTCTCGGCGTGCCGGGTTAAGGGGGTCAAAACCTGAACGCCCACTCGGAATACTCGCCGGTTAGGCAGGCCGTGCAGAGGTCTTCCCTGCCGACGGCCCTCTTCAAGCCCTCAACGCTGAGGTAAGCCAGGCTATCGGCCCCTATCGCTTCCCTAACCTTTTCAACTCCCCCGAAGGCCGCTATGAGCTCGTGCCTCGTGGGGATGTCGATGCCCATGTAGCAGGGGTACCTTATCGGCGGCGAGGCGATTCTTACGTGGACTTCCCTCGCGCCGGCCTTCCTCAGCATCGCGACGATTCTCTTCATCGTCGTGCCCCTGACTATGGAATCGTCAACTAACACGACCCTCTTCCCGGCCACAACTTCCTTAACAGGCGAGAGCTTGAGCTTGACCTTCAGCTCGCGGTTGAACTGGCCCGGCGTTATGAAGGTCCTCCCGATGTAGCGGTTCTTTATCAGGCCTTCGGCGTAGGGGATACCGCTCTCCTGCGAGAAGCCCAGAGCGGCGGCCCTCCCAGAGTCGGGAACCGCTATGACGACGTCGCCCTCGGCCGGACTCTCGCGAGCCAGCTCCCGGCCCATTCTGACCCTCGCTCTGTAGACGCTCGTTCCGTCCAGGACGCTGTCCGGCCTCGCGAAGTAGATGTACTCAAAAACGCAGTGGTGGTGGCTTTCCCTGGCGAGAACCTTGCTCTCAACGCTGTTTTCCAAGAGAAGGAAGACCTCCCCTGGCTTCACGTCCCTCGTTTCCTCCACGAAGAGCCTCAATGCCGAATCCTCGCTCGCGAAGTAGTGGCCATCTCCTGTTCCATAGCTCAGGGGCCTGAAGCCAACGGGGTCCCTTGCCACGAGGATTTTGCCGTCGAAGAGAAAGGCAACGGAGTAGGCACCTTTGACTTCGCCAAAAACCTCTCTCATAGCCTCAAACTCGTCTCCCGTCTCGCGGAGGTGCCAGAGAAAGGAAATCCCGAGCAGTTCGGAGTCAACGGAGTGATGGAATCCCACGCCGAGCTTTTCATACCTCTCGCGGAGGGGCCTGAAGTTGGTGAGCGTCCCGTTGTGAGCCACCGCGATTCTCATCCCGCAGCACTCCGTCTCAAGGGGCTGGGTCTCGTTGAGCGAGCCTGACGTCGAGTAGCGGACGTGGCCTATTGCGAGGTTCGAGCGGAGCTTTGCGAGCTTCTTTCCCCTGAAGACGTCGGTGACGAGACCGAGGCCTGAAACCGTTCTTATCCTGCCCCGCCAGACGCTTATTCCCGCGCTCTCCTGTCCGCGGTGCTGAAGGGCGAGCAGGGCGTAGTAGGCCTTCTTTGCGGAGTTCTCTGAGAGCGTTGCAAAGATTCCGCACTTCTCTCGCATCGCCACCACCGGTTGACGTGTGAAAGTTAATGGCGTTCCGTTAAGCCGGTCGAATTTAGTCATCCGTGTTTAAAAGCTTTGCCCATGTTTTGACATTAAAATGGCAAAAAAATCCTTAAAAGTGGGCTAGTTTTACATAAAACTGGTGATTAAGGTGGAGGTCTACGAGGGTAAGGCCAAAAAGGTAATCCCGCTCGACGATGGGAAGGCGATAATGGAGTTCAAAGACGATGCCACCGCCTTCGACGGCAAGAAGAAGGCCCAGTTCAAGGGTAAGGGCTGGCTCAACGCCCAGATTAGCGCGGTTCTCTTCAAGGTTCTTGAGGAGAACGGAATCAAGACCCACTTCATAGGCGTCGCCGGCGACAACAGGCTCATCGTTGAGAGGCTCAAGATGTATCCCCTCGAGGTTGTCGTCAGGAACGTCGTTGCGGGAAGTTTGAAGAGGCGCCTCCCGCTCGAAGAGGGAACCGAGCTCCCGGAGCCGATAGTTGAGCTCTACTACAAGGACGACTCCCTGCACGACCCGATGATTAACCGCTACCACGCCAAGGTCCTCGGCATCAGCGAAGAAGAGCTCAGAGAGATGGAGAGAATCGCCCTCAAGGTTAACGAGGTTCTCAGGAAGTACTTCGCCGAGCGCGGGATAATCTTGGTTGACTTCAAGCTCGAGTTCGGGAAGAACGAGAGGGGAGAGATAGTCCTCGGGGATGAGATTAGTCCGGACACCTGCCGCTTCTGGGACGCGGAGACGAAGGAGAGCCTTGACAAGGACGTCTTCCGCTTTGACAAGGGTGACCTGATTTCAGCCTACGAGAGGCTCTACGAGAGGCTCACGGGCGAAACTCCGAATCGTAGGTGATTAGCACCGTGTAGCAGCCTTTCTCGTCCTCCTCTATCTCTATTTTCCTCAGTCGGACTCCGTAAGTTTTAATGGCCTCCTCGACAACCCCCGGAAGCTCTTCCAGGAAGGCCTTTTTCTTTGCGGTCAGAATCATTTGCCTTCACCCACGTTGAGAACCTGCCTGAGGGTTTTAAGTTGCCTCTCGTCGAAGCTCTTCTCGTCGAGAACTAAGACCAGCATTCCACCGTAGAGGGCTATGTAGTCAGAGAGTGTCGCGAGGAACTTAAGGACGGAGCGAAAGTCGTTGTACATCATCAGATACTCCAGCCCCTCTATGACGACGACCCCGGTGACGTTCTCGCGGTGGGCCTCTGCCAAGTAGGAGCGGGTCCTCTCGATTATTCTGTGAAGCTGGGTCGGTCCGATGTTGCCCGGCCCTTCGACGGTCGTCAGCAGATGAACCTCCCACCTCTCCGGGAAGTCACTCCTCCTCGCGAAGGCCAGAACCGGGAAGTCGGAGAGCGCCTCGACGTACGCCTTGAACCTATCCGGGGACACGATGAAGACGCCTTTTTTCACGACCTCCGGTTTCTCGGCCTCAACGATGTTCCTGAACCTTTCGGAGAGGACAATCCGGATGAAGAGAACGACTTCGAGGAGGCTCAGTATTGCCCCAATAGTGAATCCGATGGGTGCGAACCAGCTTACCGGTCTTAGGAACGGGTAGTCCATCTTGTGCAGACCGTGAATGATAACAACCGCTCCGAGAAGGGTTCCCGTTCGCGGGTACGGATGTCGGAGGCAGAGCAGCATGATTCCTGCGAAGGTGTAAAATATTCCCTCCAAACCATACGCGAGGTAGATTGGATTTGGCGTTGCAGAGGCTTGGGAGTAAAAAACCGTGTAACCGGCCACGACGAAAGGTAGCGTTAGAGCCGCGAGCCTCAGCGAGCGCATTGGGAAGCCAATCGCCTCCTCATCCAGGAGGGCTACGATGCCGCCCGCCAGAAGGGAGACAGCAAGCCCCTGAAACAGCGGTGTTGCCGTTTCAAAACCTCCGAGTTCAGAGAGTATCGCAAGGGATGAGCTCAAAAAGAAGGCACCGAGGTAGAGGAGTGAACCCCTCCGATAGCGCTTCCAGCTCAGCAGTAAGGCTAAACCAGCCATCGCCTTCAATGAAAAGCTGAAGAACTGACCCGCGAGTAGGAGGTTCATTCCACCACCGCGTTCCTTTCTGTTCCTTCAAATTAAAGCCTTACGCCGAAGTTCTCAACCCTTATTCCGGGCTCCTTCGTAACCTTTCCAAGCTCAAAGCTCTCGTAGTGCCTGTTGAGGACTTCAAGGGCCTCTTCCTTCTCTCCCTGAGGAACAATCGCGATAAAGCCGACTCCCATGTTGAAGACCCTGAACATCTCATCCAGCGGGACGCCGTTCTCGTGTATGAGCTTGAATATCCCCTCAATCGGAGGCATCTCGATGGAGAAGCCGTAGTCGGTGAGGCGCTTGAGGTTCGTCAGCCCGCCACCGGTTATGTGAGCAAGGCCATGGACGTCTACCCTTTTGAGGAGTTCAAGAACCGCCCTCACGTAAATCCTCGTCGGCTCCAAAAGCCACTCCCAGAGCTTTCTTCCCTCGTATTCGTAGTCGAGGCCGTACTTCGGAATGAGGAGCTTCCTCGCGAGGGTCAGGCCGTTTGAGTGGATTCCCGAGCTTGAAATCCCTATTACAGCGTCGCCGGGCTTTATCATCTCCCCCGTGATTACCTTCCCCTTCTCGACTGTTCCGATTGCCGTTCCGGCCAAATCGAAGCCGTTTATGAGGTCAGGCATCACAGCCGTTTCCCCGCCGACTATCGCTATCCCCGCCTGCTCCGCTCCAGCGTAGAGGCCCTTAGCTATCTCGGCAAAGATTTTCTCGTCCGGCTCCTTCACCGCGAGGTAGTCAACGAGCGCGACCGGTTCAGCGCCAACGCAGAGCAGGTCGTTCACGTTCATCGCTATCATGTCTATCCCTATCGTGTCGAGCTTTCCAACCGCTTCCGCGACGAGGACCTTCGTTCCGACGCCGTCGGTGGTCATGGCGAGGTAGAAGCTTCCGAAGTCGAGCAAAGCGGAGTAGTGACCGAGGTTCTCCGCAGGCTCCCCGGGCTTTCCCCTCCTGAACCTGAACGTCTCCCTCGCGAGACCTATGATGCTTCTCAAAGCTCTGGCAGTTTTCTCGTCATCAACTCCGGCCTGGGCATAGGTCAGCATGAGCATCACCGGTGGGAGTTCCCCCGGGGGCTTAAAAGGTTTGCCGTGTTTGTGGTAAAAGAGAAGATAAAAGCTCAAAAATTAGACAGATTGATGTTAATTCCGATGGCGTCTCAGAATGAGGGGCAAGATGGCAGTTATGACTACGAGTCCGGGTCCGCAGATGCTTTTTTCTTTTGTTGTTGTTGATGTTGGAGTCGTGGTTGTGTTTGTTCGTGTTTTGTTTGAGTGTACTGGCGTTTCATTTGCTCTCCCGGTGGTGTTCGTGCTGGGAAGTGCCGTATTCTCCCGAACGGTCGTGGTCGTGTTTCTGCTCACCCTTATCGTTGAACTATTGGCATTCCCCCGCCTTTCAGCGCTGCACAACCCAAAAGTCACGCTGGAGTTAAACGGGTTCGGCAGGTTCCTGACCCAATCCCCTTGAAGACTCATAAGCCTGAGCAAGTCGAAAGCTGGCTTCAGAGTTCCGTTTACGTAATACAGTGCGTAAACGCCTGAGGAATTGTCAACTAAAAGTACGTAGTCACCCCAGCTAAGAATTACTCCGTCAGTGTAATCAAATCCTGCGGTTGGGATTATTAAGTAACCCTTCCCGTCTTTCGCCGCGGCTAACTGCCACTCCCAAACCTTCGGCGGATAATACTCCGCCAACTCTTTCAGCGGAATCCTAAGGGTAGTTCTATTAAACCGGAAGACCATGTAGTCCCCTTCAACGGTTCCGTTGGCGACGAAGCCGGGGGAGTTGTGAAAGTTGTTAATTAACCTCCAGCAAGTTCCGTTGAGAACGTAAGCAATGGAAGAGTTCAGCACTGGAGGAGACTCCTCCCAGAGGAGTTCGTAACGCTTCTTCCAAACTCCAAACTTAAATTGGTAGAATAGCCAGTCTGAGAGATTGAATTGCCTAACAGTGGGTGAAAGGTTGAGAAACCGCGGAGTCCCGTTCACGACGAGGTAAGGGTAGTAGGAGGGAATCACCGAGGGAGGTTCCACATCCATAGGAACGAAGGCATCTCCACTCATGACGGTTAGAATTGCAGAAGTCCCGTTTGAGGCTATGGAGTATTGGAGCTCGTAGAACTGGGAGAAGGGGTAGTAGAAAAGTGCATCGTATGGAGATGTTGGGGTTACGTTTACTGGGGTGGCCGGGTTCTTCAGGTTTCTAAGCGGGTCGCCTTGTGGAGTGATTAACCTTAGAACGTCCGCGAGGGGTTTTAACGTTCCCTTCGAGTAGAGGAGGATTGGGATTGACTGGTTGGCCTTCAGTTCAACGCCAGTCGAAAAGTTAACGCCCACGTAAACTTTCCCACCGGTCTTCCAGTAGCTTAAGTGGAGTGGGTAAATGAAAAGGCTGATGTTGGAGTATGTCATGCCACCGAGGTCGTTTAAGAACTGCTCCGGGTAGTATTTCAAGAGTTCCCCCGCTGGAATCTTGAGGGTTGTGTTTGAGCCGTTGAAAACCACGTAGTTTCCTTCTAATCTTCCAATCAGCTGAGAGTTCGTGGTATTGGTTATATTGTGTGTAACGACCACAGGTATGGTATTGTTGCATATCCAGAAGTAGTTGCGAGTCCAGAGGTAGTTGTAGGTTGTTCCGTTTTCTGCCTGCCAGTGAATGATTGGAGCGCCGTCGTAGGAGAAGATGTCAAACCTGTTTGTGGGCCATGGGAGTGTTACGTTTCCGAGCCTGTGAGTTACTCCGGGGAGATTCGTGAGGCTCACGTACTGGAAGGTCCAGTTGGTAATGTTATTGAACGATGGGTATGCGGTGTAGAGGAGGCGGTATTCGCCGGGGGACGAGTCGTTTACTTTCCAGTAGGGTTTTACGGTTAGTAGGAACGTGTCCGAGAGTGCTCCGTTGATGGTGATTTGATAAGCCTGGAATTCCTTGACACTTGTCGCGTTGGTTTCATGAAGAAAAATCGGAGTCAAAAGGAGGAAAGTTAAAAGAACCGCTACCACTCTGGACATGTTTCCCTCACCTTGTCAATTACCGTGAAGTCCGTGCCGAAGTAGTAGGCCCTATTCGGAAAGAGGGTGTCAATGGCACGGTCAGGGGGAATGGGGGGCCGCCTATTAAAAACCTCCGAGTACACTTCCAGTATCGCCCAAACGTACTGACAGGCACGTTCGCGGCATTTTTCATTATCTCCGTTCTTGCATTTGTACTGGTTTTCGTGTTTACATGAGGCGCAATGTCCATTTTGACCCGGAAGGACGGCTTTGTCGGCTTCCATTTCTATTGAGACTTTTGTGTTGGGGTTTTGTTCTCTAATTTTTTTGGAAAGCTCCTCGTAAACCCAGCGAATTTTCTCCACGAGCTTCTCGTAAGTATAGTCCAAGTTATATTGATAATAATTTGGCTGAATAAAAACATAATCAAAATATCCACTAATTACTGGAATTCCACTGTCATTTTTTAAATACTTAACATCTCTTGTTCCTGTTGCAGGAATCCAGATGAATTCTAGGTTGTGGTCGTGGATGTAATCTGACATGTTTTTAATGAATTTTATGTATTTATTTACATACTTTTCTGCGTTGACTTTGCACATTGGTTCAAAGTAATCATAAAAGTTTGGGTCGTAATTAGTGCCCTGAAGGCAGCTCTCGTAACTCCAATAGAAGCCGATTCTGTTGTTGTCAGAGACGTCAAGAACACCGTCAATCCAGCCCTGCCAGTAGGAATCGTCAAAACCATTCATCGGGCAGTCCCTTGGGGGGGCAGGGTACTCCTTGTCCTTCTTGCCCTTATAGATTATCTTGTTTTGCAGGTCATAGGAGAAAGGTATCGGAACGTAGTATTTCATGGAACCCGTTTTTGTGGAAGCCCATCGCGCGAAGTACCGTCCATCGGAGCGGCCAACTTTGTATCTTGACTCCCCCCAGTTAGGATTGTCCTTATCTATACCCCAGTCGTAGCGCCCTTCGCAGAGAGCACGAACGTACTCATTGAGCTTGTCGTACCTATCTTGGTTAGTACCGCTTTCTGGGACGTGGGGGCCGCCGAAACCCAATGACCCAAGGAACACAATCCTATCAAAACCTCTCTTCGCGAACTCATCCACAACTTCACTGCTGTCGTACAGTCTCTTTCCTCCCCGGGTCATCCTCGACTCGTACCTGGAACCGTTCCACTTAATCCACCACAAACCAAACTTCGACATAAGGAACCACCAATTGCATGTAGTTAGGCACTCATATAAAACCTTTTTGGTTAAATAAAACCATTAAAAACGTTCTAAAAGTTCCAAAATTGGTTGAAATTATAATGGTGGTAACCGATTACTCCCTGGTATCCATGAAGAAGTGTGATTGTCACCATTTTTCTG
Source organism: Thermococcus prieurii (assembly GCF_054657655.1). Lineage (NCBI taxonomy): Archaea > Methanobacteriati > Methanobacteriota > Thermococci > Thermococcales > Thermococcaceae > Thermococcus > Thermococcus prieurii. Next base: position 362,281 of record NZ_BAAHYH010000001.1, read on the forward strand.
CTAAAAAACCCTTAAATATCATAAATTTTTAACATTAAAACGTCAAACACTGTGACGTTTGAGGTGGTGCGGATGATTAAGCCCCGCGATGAGCTCGGAACGGCCATGACTGATTCTGCCCAGAAGATACTCCTCCTTGGGAGTGGAGAGCTCGGAAAGGAGATAGCGATTGAGGCCCAGAGGCTCGGCGTGGAGGTTATAGCCGTTGACCGCTATGCCAACGCCCCGGCCATGCAGGTCGCCCACCGCTCCTACGTGGGAGACATGAGGAACGCGGACTTTCTATTCTCGGTCGTCGAGAGGGAGAAGCCCGACGCGATAATCCCTGAGATTGAGGCTATCAACCTCGATGCCCTCTTCGAGCTTGAGAAGGACGGCTACTTCGTGGTCCCGAACGCGAAGGCGACCTGGATTGCCATGCACCGCGAGAGGACGAGGGAAACCCTGGCGAAGGAAGCGAAGGTTCCAACTTCACGCTACGCCTACGCGACCACGCTCGATGAGCTCTACGAGGCCTGCGAAAAGATAGGCTACCCCTGCCACACAAAGGCGATAATGAGCTCCTCGGGCAAGGGTTCATACTTCGTTAAAGGCCCGGAGGATGTACCGAAGGCATGGGAGGAGGCGAAGAAGAAGGCCCGCGGCAGCGCCGACAAGATAATCGTTGAGGAGCACATAGACTTCGACGTAGAGATTACCGAGCTGGCCGTGAGGCACTATGACGAGAACGGCGAGATAGTTACCACCTTCCCGAAGCCCGTCGGCCACTACCAGATTGACGGCGACTACCACTCCAGCTGGCAGCCGGCTGAAATCTCGGAGAGGGCGGAGCGCGAGGTTTACAGGATAGCGAAGCGCATCACCGATGTCCTCGGCGGTCTCGGACTGTTTGGCGTCGAGATGTTCGTGAAGGGCGATAAGGTCTGGGCCAACGAGGTCTCGCCGAGGCCCCACGACACCGGAATGGTGACTCTGGCTTCTCACCCGACCGGCTTCTCCGAGTTTGGCCTTCACCTAAGGGCCGTCCTTGGCCTCCCGATTCCGGGCGAGTGGGTCGACGGTTATCGCCTGTTCCCGCTCCTGACTCCAGCGGCAACTCATGTCATCAAGGCCAATGTCTCCGGCTACTCGCCGAGGTTCCGCGGGCTGACCAAGGCTTTAAGCGTCCCGAACGCGATGGTGAGACTCTTCGGCAAGCCCGAGGCCTATCCGGGGAGGCGTTTGGGCGTTGCGATAGCCTGGGATAGTGACGTTGAGGAAGCGAAGAAGAAGGCTGAGATGGTTGCCCACATGATAGAGCTCAGAACGCGCTCCTCTGACTGGCACGGACAGGACTACGAGAAGAGGAAGCACCTCCTCTGACCTTTTGTTTTCATTTGTTCATTGTGTTAAATTCTGTACATTGAGCACATGTGCGGATTCGTTCTAATTCGTTGGAGGATATCCGAAAAATTTAAAAAATCCTATGGCCATCAATATGGCGTGAACCCTTGGGATGAAATCAGGCCTGAGGGTTGAAAATAAGGAAGTTGTAATCGAGGAGAAGGCTCGAATAAAGAGGTGGTGGAATTAAGAATCGGGGGGTTTCCCTTCATCCCCCGTTTTGAATCAGGCTTCTCTGATTTTAAAATTAAGAAAAACACTGAGAATCAAGCTGATGTTATTGAGAATCAGCCTCTCATTTTCTTCCGGTATTCCTCAAGTTTCTTTTTGAGTCCCTCGTCCTTCAGTGCGAGAATTTCTATTGCTAGCAGGGCGGCGTTCTTGCCGTTGTCTATTCCCACCGCCGCGACCGGAACTCCCGGTGGGAGCTGTGCTATGCTGAGGAGCGCGTCGAGTCCACCCAGCTTTGCCGAGACAGGGACGCCAATAACGGGCTTAATAGTGTGTGCCGCTATAACCCCGGGCAGGGCGGCACTGAGGCCAGCTATGGCTATGAAGACGTCGTAGTCCTTCTTTGCCAGTTCCTCAACTTTTTTCGGGTTCCTGTGGGCGGAGGCAACTTCAACGTCGTACTCAACACCAAATTCGTCGAGAACCGCCGTAACCTTTTCGGCTATGTGGCCGTCGCTCTTGCTTCCCATAACGACCAGAACCTTCACGGTCACCACCGTTGACATAAAAAAGTTAAAACTTTAAAAAATTTCCTAAAAAATTATCAGATTTGGGTTAAACCCTTCTTAGGACAGGAACACCGTTCTCAAAGTGATATGCAAACTTGATGACTTCTCCTCCAATGTCCGGTGCCTTAAGGACCTCCATGTACCTTACCACTCTGTCCCCGCTGAGTTCGCTCCTCACGCGCAGGACGTAGGTTGCGCGCCTGTAAACCGAGGCGAGCACCCTTAAACCTCCCTTCCTTCCCCAAAGCCAGAAGTTCGTTCCCTTTGGGTATTCTCTGTAGGCCCTCGCGTTGGCCCTCAGCTCGGCCGAGATTTCGAGGTAGCGCAAGGTCTCGGACTCTCCACCGAGCATGTCTATGTAGTCCGATACGTCCATTGCGAACCCGTAGAGCTCCCGCCCCTGGAACATTTTGAGCTTAGCCCACCGCTTCTTATGGGCCTCAACAACCTCTACGTACTTGGCTGGAAGAACGTCCGCCGAGAGGGACCCCCTTAGGTACCAGACACCGCCAAGGCTGCTGACGACGTCGTAAAAACTTCCGAAGGTGTCTATTATCGCTAGGTTTCCCTCATTCAGGTACTTTCTCGCGTCTATTCCAGAGACTTCAAAGGCCTTCATAAGGATGTGTATGGGATAGGAAATGTTAAAGTATCCCACGAGGTCCCCCCGCTTGAGCTTTTCCCTGAGGATGTGCAGGAGGATTTCCTTTCCCCTTGCCCTCGGGTCCACTTCATGTATTAACACGAAGGAGTACTTCTTGAGTTCTCCAAGCGTTTCGTCGAGTGCTGGGATTTCCCATGATGGCATTCACTCACCCCCGAACAGTTCAAACACCCTTCCCTCGTTCGGCCCCTTGGTCACTATGCCGACCCTTCTGCCGCCGACCACGTGTGTTTCAATAACTACGTCCGAGGTTATGTAGGCGAGGCTACTTATCTCTGGACACTCCGGTTCGGACAGCGTTAAAACGGTCCCCCTGTTGTCGGCACTGTTGAGTAAGAGCTCCCTCATTGCCCAAATCATCCTGTACACGAGGTACGGCCTTCTGAACAGTTTGCATACTCCAGTTGATGTGTACGTGAAAATCCAGAGGTTCCGCCACTCCCTTGATTCGAGGGTTCTCAATGCCCACTCCCGCAGCTTTATTATAAAAACAGAGTCGTCAAGATAGCCTGAGAGTTGATGAATTCCTTCCTCCTCACGGGGAATGTGGTACACGCTCCCGAACGCATCAAACACGTGAAGGTTTCTCCCCAAGTACTCCTTAACGTCAAGCCCAACGTTCCTCGCGTTGTTCTCGAAGACCCTGAAGGGCTCGTAGAGGAATAAAAAAACGGAGTCACCCCGCTCAAGTAGCCAGCGGAGTGCCATGAGTGAGAAGAGCTCTCCATTGGACTCTAGGTCAGCTTGAATCAGTGAGAGCACACCTCCCCTTGGGAGCATCCTAAGTACTTGCTCGGCCCCGCCCATGGTTCATCCCCTGTAGAGTATACACCTTTGGATTATAAATGCCTTTCCAGACCGTTAATGTCCACTGCTGGCCATTAATTTGATTAACATAAAAGACTAAAAACAAATCTTAAAAAGCCAAGTTTTTGACATATAAATGGTGAAGCTCATGAAGGTTTTGCTCGTTGGCGGAGGAGGAAGGGAGCACGCGATTGGGGAGGCCCTCGTCAGGGGAGGGGCCGAGCTCTACGTCGTCTCGAAGCACAAAAACCCCGGCCTCGCGAGGCTCGCGAAGGACTACGGTCTGGCAAAGGAGACCGACGTCGAGAAGGTTCTCGAGTACGCCGAAAAATTCGGCGTCGAGCTGGCGTTCATTGGTCCTGAGGCCCCGCTTGAGAAGGGCATCGTTGATGCCCTTGAGGAAAACGGCATTCCAACGGTCGGCCCGGGCAGGGAAGCCGCTAAGCTCGAAACCGACAAGGCCTTCGCGAGGGCCTTCATGGAGCGCAATGAAATCCCAGGAAGAAAGGTCTTCCGCGTTTTTACCGACGTTGAGGAAATGAAGCGCTGGATTGACGACTTCGGAAGGCCCGTCGTTGTTAAGCCCATCGGCCTGACCGGCGGGAAGGGCGTTAAGGTCGTCGGCTACCAGCTGAGGGACAACGAGGAAGCCAAGGCCTACGCCGAGGAGCTAATCAGGCGCGACGGAAGGGTTCTCATCGAAGAACGCACAGATGGCGTCGAGTTCACGTTGCAGGTCTTCAGCGACGGGAAGAGAATCCTTCCCATGCCCCTCGTCCAGGACTACCCCCACGCCTACGAGAACGATGAAGGCCCGATAACCGGCGGAATGGGAAGCTATTCCTGTGCGAATGGTCTGCTTCCGTTCGTGATGCGTGAGGACTACGAGAGGGCCCTTGAAACGCTTAAAGCCACCGTCGAGGCCATGAGAAAGGAGGGGACGCCCTACAGGGGAATCCTCTACGGTCAGTTCATGCTCAGCAAGGACGGGCCCGTTCTCATAGAGTACAACGCCCGCTTCGGCGACCCCGAGGCGATAAACGTCCTCCCGCTCCTCAGGACGAGCCTCCTTGAAATAGCCGAGGGGATAGTTGACGGCAACCTCCGGAGGGCGGAGTTTGAGGGTAAAGCGACGGTCGTCAAGTACCTTGCGCCGAAGGGTTATCCAGCGAACCCAGTCAGGGGCGTGAGGGTAGAAGTCAACGAGAAGGCTGTTGAAGAGGTCGGTGCGAAGCTTTACTACGCTTCAATTGATGAGAACCTCACTCTACTTGGCTCGAGGGCCATAGCAGTCGTTGGAATCGCCGATAACCTTGAGGAGGCCGAGGGGATAGCTCAAAGAGCGATTCCCCACATAAAGGGTGAGCTGTTCTACAGGCGCGACGTTGGAACCAGGGAGAGCGTTGAGAAGAGGATTAAGCTGATGAAGGAGTTTGGAAAGGAGTTCGAGCCGAACCCGTGCTGAGGTGATGGGAATGATAAGCCGCGATGAAATTTTGGGAATACTCGAGAGGTACGACCCCGAGAAGATAACAGTCGGCGTCCTTGGAAGTCATTCAGCTCTTGACATAGCCGACGGTGCTAAGGAGGAGGGTTTGCCCGTCCTCGTCGTCGCCCAGAGGGGCAGGCACAGGACTTACGCCGAGTACTTCAAGCTTCGGAAGACGAGGGACGGCCTGACGAAGGGCTTCATCGACGAGGTCATCGTCCTTGAGAAGTTCGCCCAGATAATAGACGTTCAGGAGGAGCTGGTAAAGAGGAACGTCATCTTCGTCCCCAACCGCTCCTTCGTGGTCTACACCGGCATAGAGGGGGTGGAGAACGAGTTCAGGGTCCCGCTCTTCGGGAGCAGGAACCTGCTCAGAAGCGAGGAGAGGAGCGAGGAGAAGAGCTACTACTGGCTCCTTGAGAAGGCCGGACTCCCATATCCGGAGCCGGTGAAGCCGGAGGAGATTGATGAGGCCGGCCTCGTCATAGTCAAGCTTCCACACGCCAAGAAGAGGCTCGAGCGTGGATTCTTCACGGCCGCAAGCTATAAAGAGTTCCGCGAGAAGGCCGAGAGGCTCATCAAGCTCGGCGTGATTACTGAGGAGGACCTCGCGAGGGCCAGAATCGAGCGCTACATCATCGGCCCGGTGTTCAACTTCGACTTCTTCTACTCGCCCATTGACGGGGAGATTGAGCTTCTGGGAATAGACTGGCGCTTTGAAACGAGCTTGGACGGCCATGTAAGGCTTCCCGCTTCCCAGCAGTTGACCCTTCCCGAGTGGCAGTTCGAGCCTGAGTACACCGTAACGGGCCACGCGTCCTCAACCCTCCGCGAGTCGCTTTTGGAGAAGGTCTTCGACATGGCCGAGAAGTACGTTAAGGCGACGCAGAAGTATTACGAGCCTGGAATAATCGGGCCGTTCACGCTCCAGACGGCGGTGGACAAAGACCTGAACTTCTACATCTATGACGTCGCCCCGAGAACCGGCGGTGGAACTAACATCCACATGGCGATGGGACACCCCTACGGCAACGCCCTCTGGAGGAAGCCCATGAGCACCGGACGGAGGATTACCTTGGAGATAAAGCGCGCAATCGAGCTCGACGAGCTTGAGAAGGTGGTAACCTAATGGTTCAGATAGCCGTTGCAGGTTCCGGCGATTCGGAACTCATCCCTGAGGCCGAGAGGAAGGCGAGGACCTTTGCCAGGGCGCTTCCCCTCGATGTCATACTCTTAACCGGCGGGAAGGGCGGAATAATGGAGGTCGTCTCCGAGGAGTTCAGGAAGCGCGGTGGGACGGTCGTCGGAGTCCTTCCGGGGGACGAAGAGGGGAATCCGTACAGCTCGGTGAGGATAAAGACGGGCTTCAATCCGGTGGGCAGGAGCGTCGTCCTCGTAACATCGGCCGACGTCCTCGTCGTCCTCGGCGGCGGCTCTGGAACGATGGTCGAGGCTCTTATGGCCTACAACCTCGGGATTCCGGTTGTTGTTCTTACCGGAACCGGCTACAGGAGCGACGAGCTTAGGGTCCTCGCGAAGGACGGCTTCTTTGACCACAGGAAGCGCGCAAAGGTGGCCTTCACCGAGCGCCCCGAGGAGGCCGTTGAGCTGGCGCTGGGGCTCGCACGTTCTTGACATTTCTCTGTCAAAACAATCCTTAAAAACTCTCAATTTTTACACTTTTCTGGCAAGGGTGGTCGCTATGAAGTGGAAGGTTACCGTCACCGTTCGCCTCAAGGAGGGACTCAACGACCCCGAAGGGAGGGTCATAGGGAAGGCCCTTAGAAACCTCGGCTACGCGGTTGAAGGCCTGCGTGTCCCGAAGTGCTTCGAGTTCGAGCTTGAGAGCGAGAGGCCGGAGGAAGAGGTAGAGGAGATGTGCAGAAAGCTCCTCGCCAACCCCCTCATCCACAGCTGGGAGTACAGGATAGAGCCGGTGAGCTGAGATGGTGCGCTTTGCCGTGGTGGTGTTCCCGGGAACAAACTGCGACTTTGAGACGGAGAGGGCCATAAGGAAGGCCGGAGCCGAGGCGGAGCGCGTGTGGTATAAAACGAGCCTCAAGGACTTCGACGGCGTGGTTTTGCCGGGTGGCTTCAGCTACGCCGATTACCTTCGTGCCGGTGCGATAGCCGCCCGTCAGGAGATAATGGAGGAAGTGAAGGAGTTCGCCGAGGAGGGACGACCGGTTCTCGGAATCTGCAACGGCTTTCAAATCCTCACCGAGGCGGGTCTTCTGCCCGGGGCTTTGAGGCCCAACAGGGTTCCTCGCTTCCTCTGCAGGTGGGTTCACCTCCGCGTGAACGACACGGAAACGCCCTTCACTTCCCTCTACGAGCCGGGGGAGGTCATAAGAATGCCGATTGCCCACGCGGAGGGCAACTACTACACAGACGACCCTTCGAAGGTCAGAATCGTCTTTCAGTACAGCGACGAAAAGGGGAACGTGAGCGAAGAGGCAAACCCCAACGGCTCGGTTCTGAACATAGCGGCGATAGCCAACGAGCGTGGCAACGTCCTCGGAACGATGCCGCACCCAGAGCGCGCGAGCGACCGCTTTTTGGGGAGTGAAGACGGCCTGAGGCTGTTCAGGAGCATGGTGGAGTGGGCGAGGAGGTGAGGAAATGTTCCCGCACGAGGAGAAGCTCATCCGTGAAAGGCTTGGCAGAGAGCCGAACGAGCTTGAGTGGGCGATGCTCGAAGTTATGTGGAGCGAGCACGCCTCATACAAATCGAGCAGGCCCTGGCTCAAGCTCCTCCCGACGGATAACGAGCACGTGATTTTAGGCCCCGGCGAGGACGCGGGAATAGTGAGGTTCGACGACGAGACGTGGATAGCCGTTGGAATCGAGAGCCACAATCATCCGAGCGCGGTCGAGCCCTACGGAGGAGCAGCCACGGGAGTCGGCGGGATAGTGAGGGACATACTCTGCATGGGCGCGAGGCCAATTGCCCTGCTCGACCCCATACGCTTCGGCCCGCTGGAGAAAGAGCGCAACCGCTACCTCCTTGAGGGTGTTGTGAAGGGAATAGCCGACTACGGCAACAGGATAGGCGTTCCGACCGTTGGGGGCGAGACCGAGTTCGATGAGAGCCTCGATAACTACACGCTCGTCAACGTCGCCTGCGTTGGCGTCATGAGGCCCGAGCACCTCGTCCACAGCTACGTAACCGAACCTGGCCTCAGGCTCATCCTCGTCGGCAACAGGACCGGCAGGGATGGGATTCACGGGGTTACATTCGCGAGCGAGGAGCTGAGCGAGAACGCGGAGGAGGAAGACCGCTCGGCCGTTCAGATTCCCGACCCCTTCACAGAGAAGCTCCTCATCGAGGCCACGCTCGAGGCCGTTTACACCGGCAAAGTTAAGGCGCTGAAAGATCTGGGGGGAGGTGGACTGACCTGCGCCGCCTCCGAAATAGCGGGCAAAAAGGGCTTCGGGGCAGTAATATACGCCGACAGGGTCCCTCTCCGCGAGCCTGGCATGACGCCAACAGAAGTCATGATTTCCGAGAGCCAAGAGAGGATGCTCTTCGCGGTTAAGCCGGAGGACGTCGAGGAAATAGGCAGAATTTTCGAGGAGTACGAGCTCGAGTGGACCGTCGTCGGCGAGACGATTGAGGAGCCACGCTTCGTCGTCTACTGGAGGGGCGAGAAGGTTGCGGATTTGCCGATAGAGCTCTTAGCCGACGTCCCCACAATAGAGTGGGAGCTGAAGCCTTACAGCGCCGAGAGGCCGGTCGAGACGCCGGACGTTTCCTTTGGAGAAGCCTTCGGCCTCGTCTGGGGCAGTCCAAACATCCTGAGCAAGCACTGGGTCTGGGAGCAGTACGACCACGAGGTCCAGGGAAGGACGGTTCTTAAACCGGGCAGGGACGCGGCGGTTCTCAAGATAAACGACGAGTACGGCTTAGCTTTCGTCGCCGACGGGAATCCGAACCACAGCCACCTGAACCCCTACCACGGCGCGATGGGGGCCGTTGCGGAGGTGGTGAGGAACCTCGTCAGCGTTGGGGCCGAGCCTCTGGCCCTGGTCGACAACCTCAACTTCGCCTCGCCCGAGAGGCCCGAGGTCTACTGGAGCTTTGCCGAAACTGTTAAAGGCCTGGCGGACGCGGCGAGGGCCTTCGGCCTGGCGTACGTCAGCGGGAACGTGAGCTTCTACAACGAGGTCGTTGACAGGCCGATAAAGCCGACTCCCGTCGTTGCCGGTCTCGGAAAGGTGAAGCTTGAGGATATTCCTCACGGAGCTTTTGAGGGGGGCCTCCTCATCGGGATAGCTGGCCTCACGAAGCCCGAACTCGGCGGTTCCGAGCTCTTCGCGAGGCTCGGCGTTGAAGGTGGCCTCGCGCCTCGCGTGGACCTTGAGGAGGAAAAAGCCAACGCGAATGGAATCCTTGAGGCGATAAGGAGGGGCCTCGTCAAAGCGGTTCACGACGTGAGCAGGGGTGGCCTGGCGGTTGCCCTGGCCGAGATGGCCCTGAACGGCGTCGGCTTCACGGCTGACCTCTCGAAGGTTCCCTCCGAAACCCCCAGCCCAATCGAGGTCGCCTTCAGCGAGAGCCACTCAAGATACATCGTGGCGTTTCCCGAGGAGAACTTTGAGAAGCTTAAGGGCCTCTTCAAGCACTTTGCCATCATTGGGAAGGCAGAGGGGAGCGACGCGGTCTTCCTCTGGAACGGGCGGGAACTCCTAAGAAAACCCGTTTCGGAGCTTAAAGCAGTTTACGGGTCCCTACCAAGGCTTTTGGGTGAGGAGGGATGAGGGTAGCAACCTACGCCTCCCACTCGGCCCTTCAGATTTTGAAGGGGGCGAAGCAGGAGGGCTTTGAGACTATAGCTTTCGGAAAGGTCCGGGTTAGACCGCTCTACACGAAGTACTTCCCGGTTGCGGATTATTTTATAGAGGGGAACTACCCAGAGAAGGAGCTCCTGGGCCTCGACGCCGTTGTCATCCCCACCGGCTCCTTCGTGGCACACCTCGGCGTTGAGCTCGTCGAGAAGATGCGCGTTCCCTACTACGGCAACAAAGAGGTGCTGAGGTGGGAGAGCGACCGCTCGCTCGAAAGGAAGTGGCTCGAGGAGGCGAAGCTACGCCTTCCGAGGGTCTACGACGACCCCGACGGTATAGACGGCCCTGTGATAGTCAAGCCCTTCGGGGCGAAGGGGGGAAGGGGCTACTTTTTGGCCAAGAATCCCGAGGACTTCTGGAGGAAGGCCGAGAGGCTCGGCATCAGGGACAAGGAAGACCTGAGCGGAATCCAGATTCAGGAGTACGTGATTGGAGTTCCAGTCTACCCGCACTACTTCTACTCAAAGCTGAACCGCGAGCTCGAATTGATGAGCATCGACAGGCGCTACGAGTCGAACGCCGACGCGATAGGCAGGATTCCTGCTAAAGAACAGCTAGACATCGATCTGGCCACGAACTACACTGTTATCGGCAACATTCCAATTGTCCTGCGCGAGAGCCTGCTCATGGACGTCATTGAGGCCGGTGAAAGGGTAGTGAAGACGGCTGAAAAGCTCATGGGCGGTCTCTGGGGTCCCTTCTGCCTCGAGGGAGTCTACACCGAGGAGCTGGAGTTTGTGGTCTTCGAGATTTCGGCGAGGATAGTTGCCGGAACGAACCCCTTCGTCCACGGCTCCCCCTACAGCTGGCTCCGCTATGATTTCCCGGTGAGCACCGGCAGGAGGATAGCGATGGAGCTGAAGCAAGCCGTTGAAGAGGACAGGCTTGACGAGATTTTGACGTGAAAGTGTTTAAGCGGGTTAGGTTTATAAAGCGGATTCCAAAGCGGGTGTAAAAGGTGGTGCTCATGTGGGAGGACTTCATCAGGGAGAAGGTTGAGGAGATACGGGAAACCGTCGGCGACGGAAAGGCGATAATAGCGCTCAGCGGTGGCGTTGACAGCTCAACCGCCGCGATACTCGCTCACAAGGCTATAGGGGACAGGCTTCACGCCGTCTTTGTCAACACCGGCTTCATGAGGAAAGGCGAGCCGGAGTTCGTGGTGAAGATCTTCCGCGACGAGTTCGGCCTCAACCTGCACTACGTTGACGCGAGCGAGCGCTTTTTCAAGGCTTTGAAGGGCGTTACCGACCCCGAGGAGAAGAGGAAGATAATAGGCCGCGTTTTCATCGAGGTCTTTGAGGAGGTCGCGAAGGAAATCAACGCCGACTTCCTGATTCAGGGAACCATCGCCCCGGACTGGATTGAGAGCAAGGGGAAAATCAAGAGCCACCACAACGTTGGAGGCCTGCCGGAGAGGCTCAACCTCAAGCTCATAGAACCGCTCCGCGACCTCTACAAGGACGAGGTTCGGGAGCTGGCGAAGGAGCTCGGCCTTCCTGAGAATATTTACAACAGAATGCCCTTCCCGGGGCCGGGGCTGGCCGTTCGCGTCCTTGGGGAGGTCACGCCGGAGAAGATAGCGATAGTCAGGGAAGCCAACGCGATAGTCGAGGAGGAAATCGAGAAAGCCGGGCTTAGGCCCTGGCAGGCCTTCGCGGTTCTGCTCGGCGTCAAGACAGTTGGCGTTCAGGGCGACATAAGGGCCTACAAGGAAACGATAGCGGTTAGGGTCGTTGAGAGCCTCGACGGAATGACGGCAAACGCCATGAACGTCCCCTTCGACGTCCTTCAGAGGATAGCTTTCAGAATAACGAGCGAGATTCCCGAGGTCGGAAGGGTTCTCTACGACATCACCAACAAGCCTCCGGCGACGATTGAGTTCGAGTGAAGGCTTATTTACCTTCGTTTCCAACTTTAAGCGGTGGGAGCATGGGCGAGATTATTGAGGTAGTTTATGAGAACGGCGTGCTGAAGCCCCTCAGACCCCTCAAGCTGAAGGAGGGGCAGAGGCTCAGGGTGAGGATTTTGAGCACTGGGCTATCTGAATTCATCAAGAGCGTCGAGGAAAAACTTGAACGACCAGAGAAAGACCCTCTGGAAATCCTGACAACGGTGAGGGAGTAGGCATGAGGTTCGTCGTTGACGCGTCCCTGCTCATCGATGCTTTTTCAAAATTTAACGAGGAACGGCGGAGGCTCGCGCTGGAGGTCTTTGAAGCAATTGATGGCCACGAAATCTACGTTCCAAAAATATGCATGGTTGAGTTCGTTAACGTCCTGTCAAGGTTTACCCCCGAGGAGAAAGTCAGGGAGTTCTTAGGAGTTTTTGATTTCTTTAACCTCGTCGGAGAAAGTGAGTTCTTTGATGAAGCCGTTGAGCTGGCCTTTAGACTTCATTCAAGGGCGGCTGATACCTACTACATTTCAACCACCATGGTTGTTGGAGGTATTCTGCTGACCAACGATAGGAGAATGGCCGAGAACGCAAGACGTTCGGGTGTTGACGTTTATTATATCCTCGAAGAATCGGATGCCTTCTTCAAACTCCTGGAGGTGGGTTCATGATAGTTATAATGGACAACGGGGGCCAATACGTCCACAGGATTTGGAGGACTCTGAGATACCTCGGTGTTGAGGCCAAGATAATCCCAAACACGACACCGCTTGAGGAAATCAAGGCAATGAAACCGAAGGGGATAATCTTCTCAGGTGGCCCGGACATAAACAGGACCGGCAACTGTGAAGCCATTCTGGAGCACTACGACGAGTTCAACGTCCCAATTCTCGGAATCTGCCTCGGCCACCAGCTCATAGCGAGGCACTTCGGCGGGAAGGTCGGCAGGGGCGAGAAGGCCGAGTACAGCCTTGTCGAGATTGAAATAATAGAGGAAAACGACATCTTTGCAGGCTTTCCAAGGAAACTGAAGGTGTGGGAGAGCCACATGGACGAGGTGAAGGAGCTCCCGCCGGGCTTTAAACTGCTCGCGAGGAGCGAGACCTGCCCGGTTGAAGCTATGAAGCACGAGAGCCTTCCAATCTACGGCGTCCAGTTCCACCCGGAAGTGGCGCACACCGAGCGCGGGGCCGAGGTCTACAGGAACTTCGCGAGGCTCTGCGGGGAGCTCTAGCTCAGATAGTCGGTCCTCTCTTCACCTTTCCGCAACGGATTTAGTCATCATCGCCCCGCACTATCTCAATGGAGTAAGTCAGCTCGGCACCGCTCAGCTTGACCTGGGCCGAGGCGGAGTAGTACTTGTCCTGACTCAGCTCTATGGCCCTTCTCGCCTTTTCCTCCTTAACGTTTCCGTAAATCCTGTAGTGAATGTGAACCTTGGTGTAGACCTTGGGGTATTCCTCCCTTCTCTCGCCGGAAATCTCGACTTCGAGGCCCTCAATCGGCTCGCGCATCTTCTTGAGAATCATGACGACGTCGTAGGCGGTGCAACCGGCAACGCTGAGGAGAAGGAGCCTCATTGGGCTTATCCCGCCGTCCCCGAGGATTATCGAGCACCCACCGTCCTCCATCGAGCCGACGAACTGCATTCCATCAACCCACTTGACTCGACCCTTCACGCTCATGCCATCACCGTAGTTCCTACCGAGTGAGTTTTAAAGCCCTTTCCTCAACCTCTGGTTATGTACATTCGACCCTTCGACCCCTGGAAGGCGAAGCTCTGCACGTGCCCCTTCAAGTACACGCTGAACGTCTACACCGGTTGCGACCACGCGTGCGTTTACTGCTACATAACGAGCTATATTCCCAACGCCTTCCGCGTGAGGACAAAGGAGGGTCTCTTACCAAAGCTGGAGAAGGAGCTCAGAAAGTTCGACAGGCGCTACATTATAGCCCTCTCATACTCCTCCGACCCCTATCCGACGGTAGAACGCGAACTCGGGATAACGCGGAAGGTTCTTGAGCTATTCAAACGCTACAACGTCCGCTGTCTGCTCCTCACGAAGTCAGACATCTTCGAGCGGGACATAGACCTTCTGAGCGAGCTCCGCTGTGCCGCTGGAATCACTGTGACGACGGTTGACGAGCGGAAAGCCAAACTTCTCGAGCCGAACGCCCCATCGCCGAAAGCTCGGATAAGGGCTCTTAAAAATGCCAAGAAAGCAGGGATTCCTGTTTACGCGAGGATAGACCCGATAATTCCGTTCTACACCTGGGAGGACTTCGACGAGACTCTTGACGCTCTAAGCTTCGTGAGCCACATCACAGTTTCAACCCTCAAGCTGAGGCCGGACTCCAAGAGGAGAATGTTCGCGAAGTTTCCGGGGCTGATGGAAAAGCTGTGGCCGCTCTATGAGAGGGGGGAGAGGATTGGCGGCTACTATTACCTCCAGAGGGAGCTACGCTTTCAAATCCTCCGTGAGGCAGAGAAAAAGATAACCGAGAGGGGCATCACGTTTGGTTCGTGTCGGGAAGGTTATCGCTCGTTTCCGAGCTGTGACGGCTCTCATCTTGTTCCTTAGCGAGCTCCTCACGGATTTCGGCTTCAATTGCCATCCTTCTCATGTCCTCACTTTCTCTGTGTCTCTTGAATGATGCCTCAACCAGGGCCCTGTACAGGGGAAGCATCTCGGGCAGGTGCTCCGGCTGCCACTGGACGCCGAGAATGAAGCCCTCTTTGCCCTCTATGGCTTCTATCAGGCCGTCAACGGCGAAGGCAACCTGTCTGAGTCCTTCTCCAACCCTCTTCACGGCCTGGTGGTGGAAGCTGTTTACCCACGCCCATCCCTCGTTGGTTCCCTCGATGTTCAGGCTCTCGCGCAGGATGGAGTAGAGGGTCGAGTCCGCCTTTATTCTGATGGTGTGAAGCCTCTGCTCCGGCCTCGTGCTTCCAAAGCTCCAGTCGTGCTTTATCGCCTTGGGGATGTCGTAGATGTCCTGATAGAGCGTTCCGCCGAGGGCGACGTTGATTATGTGCATTCCCCTTCCTACCCCGAGGATTGGGATGCCGACCTCGACGGCAAGCTTTACCAGCTCAATTTCGAACTCGTCTCGAAGAACGTCAACTTCCCTGAGGCTCGGCGAGGGGTCCTCCCCGTAGAAGCGCGGGTGGACGTCAGGTCCTTCAATGAGCAGTATCCCGTCGGCGACTTCTATGATGTCCTCAGGCTCGATTTCGGGGCTGAAAACTGCTGGAAGTCCGCCGGTCTCTATAACGCGCTTTATGTGCGCTCTGCCCGCTGAAAGGGACTCACTCCAGGGAGAACCTATGATTGCTATCAGGGGTTTCATGTCACCACCGATGGAAATCTGGGAAAGAAAGGGGTAAAAAGCTTTTCCTCACTTCTTGAGAGCCTTGATTTCTTCCTCAATGACCTCGGCGAGCCTCCTAACGCCCTCCCTAATGGTTTTCTCGGGAACGTAGGTGAAGTTCAGCCTGAGGGTGTTCTTAACGTCGCGGTGGGCGAAGAAGGCCTCACCGGGGACGTAGGCGACGCCCTTGGCGACGGCCTTCTCCATCATGAGCTTGGTGTCTATTCCCTCCGGCAGGGTGACCCAGACGAACATTCCTCCGTTGGGCTTGGTCCACTCGACGCCCTCCGGCATGAACTCCTCAAGCGCCTCAAGCATTGCATCGCGCCTCGGCTTGTAGAACTCGATTATCTTCGGTATGTGCTCGTCGAGGTATCCGTTCTCCACGTACTTCCACGCTATAACCTGGGCGAGGGTGTTGGCGCAGAGGTCAACGGCCTGCTTCGCTATCTCCATCTTCCTAATGAAGTGCGGGTGTGCCGAAACCCATCCGAGGCGGAAGCCGGGGGCGAGTATCTTCGAGAACGTCCCGAGGTAGATGACCCTACCCTCGTCGTCGAAGTGCTTTATCGGCGGAATGGGCTCGCCCGAGTAGCGGAGCTCGCTGTAGGGGCTGTCCTCAACGATGAGGAAGTCGTACTCCCTGGCGAGCTCTATGAGGCGCTTCCTCCTGTCGAGGCTCATTGTGACGCCCATTGGGTTCTGGAAGGTCGAGACGGTGTAGACGAACTTAACGCGCTTTCCTTCCCTCTTCAGCTCCTCAAGCTTCTCCTCAAGAAGGTCAATCCTCATTCCGTCGTGGTCCATCGGAATGCTCACGAACTCGGGCTCATAGTACTTGAACGCATTGAGCGCCGCGAGATAAGTCGGAGCCTCGACGACGACAACATCCCCGGGGTTTATGAAGACCCTTCCGATGAGGTCGAGGGCCTGCTGTGAGCCGGCAACCATCATTATCTCGACCTTGCTCATCGGGATGCCGTAGCGGTTCTCCATCCACTTCGCGAGGGCGAGGCGGAGCGGGGTGAACCCCTTGGTCGTTCCGTACTGCAGGGCCTTGTCGGCGTGCTCCGTGAGGACTTCTTGGGCAATCTTCTTGATAATCTCAACCGGGAAGGTCTCGGGAGCGGGCAAACCGCCGGCCAAGCTGATAACATCACTCGTCTCGACGAGCTTAAGGAGCTCCCTAATCTCCGAAGCCTTCATCTGAAGGGCCTTCTCGGAGAAGAATGACTCGAAGTTGAGGGGCTCGGATGCGAGTTTCCTTTCGAGTTTTTCCTGCATAGCCACCACCTCAATGAACATGCCTGAGCACGTCACCAAATCTATACACTAAGAACTTCGGGTCTTTCGTTATAAACCTTTCCCAACGCCCAGATTTGAGCTTTACAAAGGTAAACACGGCTTCCTTCGGCAATTTAAGGACACCGAAGGACTTTTAGTGACATTGATGCACTAAAAGCACATTAAAGCTCCTTCGGAATTCTCGTGTCTTTTCAGAAAAAATATAAACCCTGTCTCCTAAACCTGAGTTTACCGGGAGGTGATAGCGATGCCAGTGGTGAAGGAAGTCCTTGAAATAGCGGAGAAAATAAGGAACATGGAGATACGCGGTGCAGGGAAGATAGCCCGTTCGGCTGCCTACGCGCTCCAGGTACAGGCCGAGAAGAGCCAAGCCAAGACCGTTGACGAGTTCTGGGAGGAGATGAAGCAGGCCGCGAAGATACTCTACGAGACGAGGCCAACCGCCGTTTCCCTGCCCAACGCCCTTCGTTACGTCATGCACAGGGGCAAGATTGCCTACTCGAGCGGTGCCGACCTTGAACAGCTCCGCTTCATCGTCATCAACGCCGCCAAGGAGTTCATACACAACTCCGAGAACGCGGTCAAGAGGATAGGGGAGATAGGGGCGAAGCGCATAGAGGACGGCGACGTCATAATGACCCACTGCCACAGCAAGGCCGCGATAAGCGTCATGAAGACCGCCTGGGAGCAGGGTAAGGACATCAAGGTCATCGTAACCGAGACGAGGCCCAAATGGCAGGGCAAGATTACCGCCAAGGAGCTGGCTTCCTATGGAATTCCAGTCATATACGTCGTAGATTCGGCGGCGAGGCACTACATGAAGATGACGGACAAAGTCGTCATGGGAGCCGACAGCATAACGGTCAACGGCGCGGTGATAAACAAGATTGGAACGGCCCTGATAGCGCTTACCGCCAAGGAGCACAGGGTTTGGACTATGATTGCCGCTGAAACTTACAAGTTCCACCCCGAGACGATGCTCGGTCAGCTCGTCGAGATTGAGATGCGCGACCCAACGGAGGTCATTCCCGAGGAAGAACTCAAGACCTGGCCGAAGAACATCGAGGTCTGGAATCCGGCCTTCGACGTTACACCTCCAGAGTACGTTGACGTCATCATAACCGAGCGCGGGGTCATTCCGCCGAGCGCTGCTATAGACATCCTCAAGGAGGAGTTTGGTTGGGCTCTCAAGTACCGCGAGCCCTGGGAGGACTGACTTTTCCCTCTTTTTCCACCGATACCATTTAAAACTCCTCGCCCTTCTATATCTGAGGAAAGAAAGGAAGGTGATGCTCATGAAGGTTTACATTGCTGAGAACGTCAGAGGGGTTTACGCCTTCGACGAGAGCGGGAAGCTCATCGCGAGCAAACCCTTCAGCGGGAAGCCGGAGGTAAGCCTCGACAGGCTTTTGAAGGGCGAACCGAGCGACGAGCTTTTAGTTCTCCTCGACGAGCTGGGCGAAGAGGGCTACGAGGAATTCGTCGTCGAGGACACCGAGCTGAGCAGGAAGCTCAAGGAGCTCGGCTACAACGCCACCGCCGAGTTCCCTAACTTGGCAGGAGAAAAACTCCGCTCAAGCCCGGAGGAGTTCCTCGGTGAGAACTGGTTCGACGAGTACTACACAGTCGGAGTTGCCCTGACGAGGCTCCGCATACAGGAGCAGAGCGGTGCGCGCGACAAGATGATTATACAGGCAATCGAAGCTCTGGACGACATAGACAAGGTCATTAACCTGCTCGTTTCGAGGCTGAGGGAGTGGTACGGCCTCCACTTCCCCGAGCTGGACGAAATCCTGCCCAAGCACCAGCAATACGTTGCCTTCGTCAAGGAAATCGGCCCGAGGGAGAATGTAACGAGGGAGAAGCTTGAAAAGCTCGGCTTCTCCGAGGGCAAGGTTGAGAAGATTCTCAAGGCGGCCGAGAAGTCCATGGGAGCACCGCTCGGCAAGTTCGACAGCGAAATCATAAGGAAGCTCGCCAGCGAGATTTCCGACCTCTACAAGCTGAGGGAGCAGATTGAGGACTACCTTGAGACCGCTGTTGGTGAAGTTGCTCCGAACCTGAAGGCCCTCGTCGGTGCGAAGCTCGCCGCAAGGCTCATGAGCCTTGCTGGAGGCCTTAAGGAGCTCGCCATGATGCCGGCATCGACGATACAGGTTCTTGGCGCTGAAAAGGCTCTCTTCAGGCACTTAAGAACCGGTGCCAAGCCACCCAAGCACGGAGTCATCTTCCAGTACCCTGCGATAAACCGCTCGCCCTGGTGGCAGAGGGGTAAGATTGCGAGGGCATTAGCTGGAAAGCTGGCCATAGCGGCAAGGGTTGACTACTTCTCGGGTGAATACATCGGCGAGGAGCTCAAGAAGGAGCTCGAGCAGAGAATCAAGGAAATCAAGGAGAAGTATCCGAACCCGCCCAAGAGGAAGGCCAAGCCCGAGAAGAAGAAAAAGAAGAAGTTCAAGGGCAAGGACAAGAAGGGCAAGAAGCACGACAGGAAGGAGAAGAAGGGTAAGGGCAAGCCCGATAAGAAGGGTAAGAAGAAAAAGAAGGGCAAGAGGTGAGGTAGATGAAGGTTAAGAAGCACAGGTTCCCGGGCGTTTACATCGTCATCGATGACGACGGGAGCGAGAAGATAGCCACCAAGAACCTCGTCCCCGGCCAGAGGGTTTACGGGGAGAGGGTCATCAAGTTCGAGGGCGAGGAGTACAGGATTTGGAACCCGAGCCGTTCAAAGCTCGGCGCGGCAATACTCAACGGCCTCAAGAACTTCCCGATTAAGCCCGGCTCAACCGTCCTTTACCTCGGAATAGCGAGCGGAACCACCGCTTCCCACGTCAGCGACATCGTCGGCTGGGAGGGCAAGATATTCGGCGTCGAATTCTCACCGAGGGTTCTGAGGGAGCTCGTTCCAATCGTTGAAGAGAGGAGGAACATCGTTCCCATACTCGGCGACGCGACGAAGCCAGAGGGCTACCGCGCCCTCGTCCCGAAGGTTGACGTAATCTTTGAAGACGTTGCCCAGCCGACGCAGGCGAAAATCCTCATCGACAACGCAAAGGTCTTCCTCAAGAGCGGTGGCTACGGCATGATTTCGGTCAAGAGCAGGAGCATAGACGTCACCAAGGAGCCCGAGGAGGTCTTCAAGGAGGTCGAGAGGGAGCTCTCCGAGTACTTCGAGGTCGTCGAGAGGCTTTCGCTCGAGCCCTACGAGAAGGACCACGCGCTGTTCGTCGTGAGGAAGCCTTGAGCTTTCCTCGTCAATCGTCTAAACTCTTTTTCACTTTTACCGAAAGGCTTTTATAAGGCCCGTTCCAACCCCCGGCAGTCAGTTCTCAAGGTGATGCCCATGAGGAAGCTACTGAAGCCGAAGAGGGAAGTGGGCATCGTCGGCTACGGTGCCTACGTTCCGAGGTATAGAATCAAAGCCGAGGAGATAGGAAGGGTCTGGGGCGTTTCGAGCTTTCCAATCGAGGAAAAGGCCGTTCCAGGTCTCGACGAGGACGCGCTCACCATAGGACTTGAAGCGGCAAGAAACGCGCTCAAAAGGGCTGGAATAGACCCCAAGCTCATAAGGGCGGTCTGGTTCGGCTCGGAGAGCAAGCCCTACGCGGTTAAGCCCACAGGTACGGTCATAGCCGAGGCCATTGGCGCAACTCCCGACGTCAGCACGGCCGACTTCGAGTTCGCCTGTAAGGCCGGAACCGAGGCTCTGCAGACAGCTATCGGCTTCGTTGGCTCCGAGATGGCCGACTACGCGATGGCCATTGGAGCGGACACCGCCCAGGGAAGGCCCGGCGACCACCTCGAGTTCACTGCCGGAGCGGGCGGAGCTGCCTTCATAGTTGGCCCCAAGAGCTCCGAGACGGTTGCCTACTTCGAGGGAAGCTACTCCTACGTTACGGACACGCCGGACTTCTGGAGGCGCCAGCACGAGCACTACCCGAGGCACGGAAACCGCTTTACAGGCGAGCCGGCCTACTTCCACCACATAATCAACGCGGCAAAAACGCTGATGGAAGAGCTGGGTCTTACAGTCAACGACTTCGACTACGCGGTCTTCCACCAGCCCAACGTCAAGTTCCCGCTCACAGCGGCAAAAATCCTCGGAATCCCGAAGGAAAAGGTTCTCCCGGGACTTCTGACAGGCAAGATTGGAAACACCTACAGCGGTGCAACGATGGTCGGCGTTTCAGCGGTTCTCGATATAGCCAAGCCCGGCGACAGGATTCTGTGGGTTTCCTTCGGTTCCGGAGCAGGAAGCGACGCCTTCAGCATCGTCGTTCAGGACGCCATAGAGGAGAAGAGGGACCTCGCGCCGAAGGTTAAGGACTACGTCGAGAGGAAGAAGTACATAGACTACGCCCTCTACGCCAAGGCGAGGAGGAAGTTCATACTGTGAGGTGATGGAGATGAAGAAGGCGGTCATAATCGGAGCGGGCATGACGCCCGTTGGTGAGCACTGGAAGCTCTCCCTCAGGGATTTGGCCGTTGAGGCCCTTCTCAAGGCGATGGAAGATGCAGGCGTCGATAAGGTTGACTCCCTCTATGTCGGCAACATGGTTTCTGGTCCCTTCGTCGAGCAGGAGAACCTCGGCGCGCTCATAGCTGACTGGGCAGGTCTCGGGAACATTCCTGCCGTTAAAATTGAAGCCGCCTGCGCCTCTGGAGGTGCCGCCGTTCAGGAGGGCGTCAAGGCCGTCCTCAGCGGACTGGAGGATGTTGTTGCCGTCGTCGGCGTCGAGAAGATGACCGACGCCTGGCCGAGCGACGCGACGCGCTACCTGGCTTACGCCGCCGATGCCGAGTGGGAGCTCTTCCACGGGGCCAGCTTCGTAGCTTTGAACGCGCTCATCATGAGGCACTACATGAAGACCTACGGCTACACCGAGGAGGATTTGGCCCTCTTCGCCGTCAACGCCCACGCCAACGGTGCCAAGAACCCCTACGCGATGTTCAAGAGGCCCATCAAGGTCGAGACCGTCCTGAAGAGCCCCTACATAGCAGACCCGCTCAAGCTCTTCGATGCTTCCCCGGTCTGCGACGGTGCCGCTGCCGTGATAATAACCACCCCCGAGAAGGCCGAAGAGCTCGGCGTTCCGAAGGAGAAGTGGGTTGAAGTTGCTGGAATGGCGCGCGCCATAGACACCATAAACCTTGCCAACAGAGAAGATTTGCTCACCCTCAAGGCGGCGAAGATAGCAGCAGAGAAAGCTTACAAGATGGCCGGGGTCGAGGCAAAGGACATCGACTTCTTCGAGGTTCACGACGCCTTCACGGTCATGGCCGCGCTGAGTCTTGAGGCTCTCGGCGTCGCGAAGAAAGGGGAAGGAGCGAAGCTCGCCAGGGAGGGCCAGATAGCGATTGACGCAGATTATCCGATACAGACGATGGGAGGACTTAAGGCGAGGGGTCACCCAGTTGGAGCTACCGGCGTCTACCAGACGGTCGAGGCGGTTCTTCAGCTCCGCGGTGAAGCGCCGAACCAGGTTCCAGATGCGGAGGTCGGCCTGACCCAGAACATCGGTGGAACCGGTTCGAACATAACCGTTAGCATCTTCAGGAGGGTGTGAAGATGGCCCGTCCGATGCAGGTTTCCCGCTACTGGAGGCACTTCCGCGAGAAGTACAGGCTCATAGGAGGCAAATGCGAGAACGGTCACGTCTTTTTCCCCTACAGGGGAGTTTGCCCCGTCTGCGGTTCGAAGAACGTCGAGGAGTACGAGTTCAGCGGAAGGGGCAAGGTGCTCACCTGGACGATAGTGAGAAACCCGCCGAGCGGGTTTGAGTACTACAAGCCCTATCCATTGGCCCTGGTTCAGCTCGAGGAAGGGCCCGTCGTTCTGGCCCAGCTGACGGACGTTGACCCGGAGGAAATCCACGAGGGTATGGAAGTTGAGGTCGTGACCAGAAAGGTCAGGGAGTTTGAGGAGGACGGCATAATCCTCTACGGCTACAAGTTCAGGCCCGTTTTGAAGTGATTTCCTTTTCCTTACCCTGCTTTTTAACCTGTTTTGGCTTCAGAAAAGAATTGGGCATTGAATGCCATTAAGCCCTCTCAATCCTCATCCTGTCCCCGCTCTCGAACTCAAGCTCGAGCTTGCCCTTCTCCATCCTGACCTTCACTCCGTCAACCACGGTCTCTATCTTCCCGTCCTTCGCTTCGACGCCGAGCATCTCGGCAACTTCCTCGACGCTCTTCAGCCTTCCGCTCATCGTAGTTTCGAGGGTCTCGCTCCCCTCTATCGTGACCTTCAGCTTTCCCTTTCCTTCCCTTATGAAGCTCTCCTCTTTCATTTCCTTCACCCTGTCTGTGCCGGGTGGATGAATGCAGGGCATTGCAACCACCAATAAACCTACTTCTCGTCCGCGCTTATCACCTTTTCGGCAGGCTTAACCATTCTCACCCAGATGCCGTGCTTTCCAGCTTCTCTGAAACCGTACTCCTCGTAAAACCTCTTTGCTCTCTCGTTCTTCTCGCCGACCCAGAGCTCTATCCTTTTTCCCTTCAGGTACTCGAGGCACTTCTCCATGAGCTTCCGCCCTATCCCGTGCCCCTGATACCTCCTGTCCACGGCGAATTCGTGAATTGCCCCAACCGTTTTTCCCTCGTACTTGCTGTACCAGTCGTCGTCGCAGACTATGAAACCGACTATCTCGTCGCCGAGTTTGGCAACGAAGAAGCCGTCTTTGGCCTTGCTCCAGCACCACCGCAGGTAGCGCTTCGCGTAGCTCTCGCCCTCCCCGCCGTACTCGCGCATTCCCTCGTAGGCGTTCATGTAAATCTCTATCAGCCTCTCGAGCGTTTCCTGGTCGAGCTTTTGTAGCTTCTCTATCTTTACTTCGGTCATCATCCATATCCTCATCGTCGGGTTTAAAAAGCCTGACTCCGAGCTTTGAGCGGTAGAGAAGGTGGTAGCTATGAGCAAGGCCAAGCCGCGCTACTGTGAGATTTGTGGTGCGCCCATTAGAGGCCCGGGCCACAGGATAAGGCTCGAAGGCGCCGAGGTTCTCGTCTGCGACCGCTGTTACGAGAAGTACGGCCGAAAGAAGTCCGGTTTCAGCATAATGCCTACAGGAAGGGAGCCGAGGAGAAGGCCCGTCTCAGCTCCAAGGCCGAAGAGGGAGCCGAAGCCCTACCGCGAGAGACCGCTTTACACTGAGGAAATCGTTGAGGACTTCGCCGAGAGGGTTTACAAGGCCATACAGAGGAGCGGTAAAAGCTACGAGGAGCTGTCCCACGAGATTGGGCTTTCGGTGAACGATTTGAGAGCCATAGCGCACGGCTACCGTGAGCCGACGATTAAGGAAGCCAAAAAGCTTGAACGCTACTTCAAGATTACGCTCATCGAGCGCGTCGAGGAGGAGGTAAAGGAGAAGAAGACGATTCCAAAGGACTACGAGCCAACCCTCGGCGACATCGCGAACATCAGGATACGGAAGAGGAAGAAGTGAAGTTTTTAAATTTTCATTCTTAAAATACTTGGGGACACTACAATGGAAAACCAGTTATTCATAATTGGGATTGGAACAGGAACTGATGAGTATGAGAATTTTGAGGAGACGATCCTAAAAGGAGTGAAACGAAATGAGCTGGAAGGCCGAATTGACCCCAATATCCTAGACAATTGCTGTTCTGATGTTTGCTATTTCTGGGGCAGATCAAAAGAGACAATCTATAAGAAAAAGATTGGTAAAGGCGACGTGGTGCTATTTTATGTAGGCAGACGCATTGGCCGAAATAAAGTGGATCTAGGACACGAAACTAAAGTATACATTGGAATTGTCTGTGAAACCGTAGATGTTCCCAAACACAATGCTAGTTTTCTTGAGGACTTTTGGGAAAAAGGAAAGAAATTCACATTCTTGATATTCTTCAAGAAAAAACTAGAGAAACTACCATATTCCGTTGAAGACATAAACAGGAAACTAGGATATAATCCTGATTATTTTCCGATAGCGGGATACGTCAAGCCAGAACGCATAGATGATAACCTAGATGATACTCTAAGAGATATTTTGACGGAGTGGGATGTTATGAATGAAAACGCAAGTCACGATGGAAAAAATGGTGAAGGCATCGTTGAGAGTTTAGTTGAAAGTTTGTTGGATAAAAAAGGCCAAGTAATTCTCTACGGCCCTCCCGGAACAGGAAAAACTTGGCTGGCACGAGAATACGTCGTTAAAGAAACTAATGAAGACAAGCCCGGAGACCTCTGGGAGTTTATAACCTTCCATCAGTCCTACAGCTACGAGGAGTTCATTGAAGGATTCAGACCAAAAACCGATGATAATGGGAACATCAGATACGAAGTGGAGGATGGAATCTTCAAGAAAATTGCCCTTAGAGCGCTTGTAAAGGGACTTCTTGAACTGGAAAACGCATCGATTGATAGGGACGAGCTACAAAAACTCCACGGGCTTCTACTCAAAAAAGAACCTCTATCCCTTACAGAATATGAGGAGTACTTACGTCTCAAGAGATACCTCTGGGAACTGGTAGAAAGACTTCCAGACGAGAATCTGAGAGAACTCACTCCAAAGTTCTACCTCATCATAGATGAAATCAACCGTGGAAACATCAGCAAAATCTTCGGCGAGCTGATAACGCTCCTCGAAAAGGACAAGCGCTTGGGCGGTGAGAACCAGCTTATAGTTAGGTTGCCATACTCGGGGGAACCTTTCGCGGTTCCGCCAAACCTTTACATCATTGGCACGATGAACACCGCAGACAGAAGCATTGCTTTGCTTGACGTTGCGCTGAGGAGGAGGTTTGCATTCATCGAGGTTGAGCCAAGACCAGAATTTCTCGAAAAAGAAAACCTGAAGAAAATTAGAGAAAAGAAGCTAAAGACAGAGGAGAGACAAAGGTTAAACGAAAAGCTAAACGAGCTATTTAGTAAACTGGACAATGATAACTACTTTCTCAAAACTCTTCTCGAGAAGATTAACGTTCGCATTACTGTCGTTAAAGACCGCGACCACAGGATAGGCCACAGCTACTTCCTGAACGTGGAGACCGTTGATGACCTTAAGCACGTCTGGTATTATGAAGTGCTCCCGCTCCTCATGGAGTATTTCTACAACGACTGGGAGACGATAAAGTGGGTGCTGAATGAGAAAGACAGGGATTCTGAAGATGTGTTCTTTAAGAAGCTTAGTATTACTGGACCCAATGGGGAAAAAGCATATCAAGTGGAAGTTCTTGATAAAAATGCTTTCATTAGGGCATTAAAGAGAATAATAAGAAAAAAGGACAACTCCTCTAATAACAATCAGAACAATCAGACTACAAATAGAGATGAAAACCCAATAGAAAACAGCCAGTCCCAAACTGAAGGGGACTGATTCGCATGCCAAGACTAACCATAATAACGCTTTATGAACACGAGGAAAAGAAGTACAGGGATATTACAGGCGACAAGAAAACCATTCAGGAGGCCCTTATCGAGTTGAACAGGAAATTTAAGAGGGACTTTAAAAAGTTGGACAAATCGAAAGATAATTCCGACACTGAGGATACAATAGACGAGAGCAAAGGCGTTGTAGAAGTCTACGCCAACAAGATTAAAGCACGGCACTACGTCGGCTTTGCCGCCGTTGGCAATGTTTTCCTTCAAATTCTTCCAAAAGTCTTCAAGCCAAAGAAAGGGCAAACACAAGAGACACAAGAAGATACTTGGAGGTCCATTCTGGCTTTTATACGAATGCTTAACATAGCCTATGGACTGAAAATCGAAGACCATGACTTGGCTTATCTTCATGGGAGAAAACTTAATCCAAACCTTTACGAAGTTTTTATTTATCTGTTCGCTAAAAGCCTTTGGAAAGAAATTCAAAGTGGATACCATCGAGAATACGTTGAAGTTCACAGGGAGGAGAAGTTTCTTCGGGGAAAACTACTGATGAGCAGACAGATACGAAAGCTTCCTCACCGGCTAAATACCTTTAGTGTTGAAGTCCATGAGCTAATTGAAGATAATTTGCTCAACAGGATTTTCTATGCATCAGTCAGAGAAGCGATGAGAAAAACAACATGGGGGATAAACAGAAAACTCCTCGGTGAGCTGATGCTGGCCTTTGACGGTGTTACGCAGATACACCTTAGGGCAGAGCACTTTGAACGCGTTCATTTCACGAGGCTCAATGAGAGGTTTAGGAAGCCCTTTGAGATGGCCAAACTTTTGTTTATGCCCGCAAGCGGTAAAGGAAGGAGCAGGGAAGTTAGTGGGTTCTTCGTCGATATGAACAAGCTTTTCGAGTTGTATATTGCAAGAGTTCTATCCAGATACGCAGGGGAGAACGGCTATGAGCTTACAACTAACAAAGATTTAGAGAATAGCAAGAGGCTTTTTAACAATAAACCTTCGAAGGCATCTTTTAAAAATCAGTATCCAGACTATATTCTTAACCTAAATAGGGGTTTGGTAATATTAGACGCCAAATACACGGAACTCGTTAAAATTAACAAAAAGGGGGAGACAAAAATTGAACTTAGGCCAGATATTGCACGTCAGCTCTACGTTTATTCGAGAATTTGGGGGTATCACAGGATAAGTCGCAATGAAGTGGATTCAAAACCACCAAGTGTAATCGTAGTTCCAGCAAGCTTAACATATAATCAAGAACTTTCGGAAAAGCTGTTAGAGTTTGAATTCTTCGATGGGCGGAAACTCTACATCATTGCCTATAACATGGAGCACCTGAAGACAAAGAACGTTTCTGATATGGGAGAGAAGTTTAAGGAAATCTTAGATAAAGTAATCAGTCGCACTACTGCCCTACCTGAGTCATAATTCTTCATAATTCTCATGGATTAGTGGAGAAACTGTGTGATAAACAAACACCCAATAAATAAAGGTTTCTCCCTTAGACTCTCTTTGGTGGTTTCAGTGGGCGAGATAATTGTGAAGGTGCCCTCTGGAATGGAGCGCCTCATTGAACGGAAGATAAAAATTATACTTGAGCGGGAGATGGGGAAAGGGCTGAGCAGAGCTGTTCTTTCCAAGTACCTTGGCAAGTTCAAGGGGGATGTCAATGAAGAAGACTGGTACCTCCAGTGATTTGGGGAGAAAGAAGGACTAAACGTCCTTCCCTAAACCTCCTCGAACTCCCACTCTTCCTTCTCTCTCCTCTTCTCGGCCTTCCGCCGGGCTTCTTCGGCCCGTGTTCTCTTCGGCGGGTGGAAGCCCTTGAGCCTCTCAAAGCTTCCCCAGAGGCGCATTAACTCTTCCCAGACCTCTGAATCCGGCGGGATTACAAGGATATGGGCCGGCGGGTGAATGTCCATCAGCCTGCCTATGGCCTTCCTCGGCGGAAGGTCAATCTGAGCCACGACGTGGGCCTTAAAGCGCTTTCTCGGTTTCTCGCCACTTATCTTTTCGAAGGCCCAGTCCGAGAGGGCAGGCGGTATTATCCTCGGGTCACCGCGAATCCTCATGCCCCCGTATCTCACGAGGTCGGCCAACGCGACGCTCGCCTTCTGAAAGTTGTCGGTTCTCACGAGCACTATCGTGTTTCTCATGTTCTCACCACCCCCCACTCAACGGGTTGCCTTTTAAACCTTAGCCGATTTTAGTTACCGAAAGTTTTAAAAACTTTGCGTTTCTAAAAATGCCGGAGCCTTTTTAAGCATCAAAACGGAAGTGGAGGGGTGATAACATGTATCTGAAGAAGAGGCACCTTGAGATACTCAGGGAAATGAAGACGACCGAGAGCCAGGCCGAGATTGAGGCCAAACTGCCGGAGGAGTTCCAGATAAGGGCAATCGAGCTCTACATTCTCGGGTTTGCCGAGCTTGAAGGCGGAAAGATTAAGCTCACCGAGGCCGGAAGGAAGCTCCTCGAGATAAGCGACTCCCTGAACCTCGACGAGCTTCCCGAGGTCATAGCCGATACTGAGATAATGAAGATGCTTGAGCTCCTCGAGGAGACCGGAAAGGTCCCCGAGAGCTGGCTCGAGAAGCTGAAGGAGAGAAAGCTCGCCGATGAGAACGGCCTCACCGAGTTCGGAAAGGCGCTTCTCGAGCTTTACCGCGAGACCCACCCCGTCGTTTACCTGACCCCGGAGATAGTCTCGTTCCTCAGGGGAATGCCGAAAATCGGAACCCTTGATGAACTTGTAACCTACAAGAACTCCAAGCTCTACGGCGACAACATCGTGAACGCCCTTCAGGCCATGCGTCTGCTCCTGATTTCACCGCCGACCGAGAAGGGAAGGGCCTTCGCAACCACGCCAGCGGCGAAGCTCGCCCTTAAAGCCGTCAGCATGATTCCGGTATTTGCAAGGGCGATAGTCCTCAGGAAGGAGGACTTTGAGGCCCTGAAAGCCGGAAGGAGCAACGCCGAGCTGGAGAGCATGGGACTCAGCGACGAGAAGGGAACGACCGAGTTCGGAAAGGCAATGATGGAGACCTACAAGGCGATGGGTAAGGTTGAGGAGAAGGTCCTCCCGATTTACCTGCTCGACGATGAGCTTGCAGTCCTCAAGGCCATCAAGGAGATTGAGGAGAAGTACGAGACCAACCCGGATATACTGCCCACCGAGAAGGAAATCGCCAAGTGCGTTGAGGTTGAGGACCTCGGAGCCATACTGCACCTCCTCGAGAGCAAGGAGCTGGTCGAGAGGAGGCTCGTCAAGAACAAGGACACTTACTGGCTCACCGAGTGGGGTAAAGAGGCCATAAACTTCGGAACCGTCAGTCCCGATGCCATGAAGGCGATAACCTACGCCGAGAGCGGTGACGTGCCAATAGCCGAGTGGGTCATCAAGGCTCAAGAAGAGGGCGTTGTGAAGGCCGGCGTCACCGACAAGGGAAGGTTCTACCTCAAGCTCAGCAGGAGTATAAAGAGGAAGCCGTTCCTTACCAGATACGACGCGGCAATACTTGCCAAGACCCCGAGGAAGAAGTACATCCACAGGGATGAGCTCGTCGAACTCGTCAAGGACTACGTCGGCGGAGACGAGAAGGAAATCATCAGAGCAATCGGCGAGGCGGAAGCGAAGGGCTTCGTCGTTGAGCTCCAGAACGGCATGGTCAAGCTGACGGAGCTCGGGGATAAGGTTAAGACCGCCCTCGAGAACGCCAAGCTCCAGGAGATAGTCAAGGTCAAGTTCAGCGTCACACCGACCCTCTACAACGTGCTCAAGGTAATCTACGACAACATCGAGACCTTCAACGGGATATGGAAGGAGAAGGGCGAGGTCAAGGGCTACAAGATGGAGGAGGTTGACGTCATCAGGAAGCACCTCAGCCTCAGCGACGACGAGATAAAGAAGGCCTTAACGATGCTCCGCCAGCTCGGCTTCCTCGGAAGCAAGAGCCTGACGGAGGCGGGTAAGGTTCTCGTTGAGGCCTACCTTTGAACTTTTTCTTCTTCGATGTTCCCTTTTGAGCATAAAGCTTTAAAAAGCGACTGCCCCCATTTATAAAGGGGTTTTTAAACCCACCATCCGGAGGTGTAAACCTTGGTGGACATGAGCAATGTAAAGCTCAGGATTGAGAACATCGTCGCTTCTGTTGACCTCTTTACGGAGCTGAACCTTGAGAAGGTTATTGAAATATGCCCCAACTCGAAGTACAACCCGGAGGAGTTCCCCGGAATCATCTGTCGCTTCGATGAGCCGAAGGTTGCCCTGCTTATATTCAGCTCCGGGAAGCTCGTCGTTACAGGTGCTAAGAGCGTCGAGGACATCGAGAGGGCCGTCAACAAGCTCATCCAGATGCTCAAGAAAATCGGCGCCAAGTTCCACCGCGCGCCCCAGATTGACATACAGAACATGGTCTTCAGCGGTGACATCGGCATGGAGTTCAACCTCGACGCTGTAGCGCTTAGTCTGCCCAACTGTGAGTATGAGCCCGAGCAGTTCCCCGGCGTCATCTACCGTGTAAAGGAGCCGAGGGCGGTGATACTGCTCTTCTCCTCCGGTAAAATCGTCTGCTCCGGCGCCAAGAGCGAGCACGACGCCTGGGAGGCCGTTAGGAAGCTCCTCCGCGAGCTTGAGAAGTACGGTTTAATCGAGGAAGAGGAGGAGTGGTGAGGAGGCTTGGCCTTCTCTGTTATCTATTCTCCCGTTTTTCTCGAGCACAGACCCGAGAACTATCACCCAGAAAACCCAGACCGGCTGTTACGGGCGGTAAACTCCTTAAAGCGGTTGGACCTGTGGAAACCCATCGAGCCGGTTCCCGTTCCGGAGGAGGAGCTCCTGAAGGTCCACTCAAGGGACTACGTTGAGCTCGTCCGCGAGAGCAGCAGAACCTTCTCGTACCTCGACCCGGACACCTACGTCTCCCCCGGCACGTGGGAGGCCTCGCTCCTCGCCTTCGGGGCGTCAAGGCTCGCCGTTGAGCTGGCCCTGAAGTTTGGAGGCCTCCATCTTGCCCTCGTCAGGCCACCTGGCCACCACGCCGGAAAATCTGGAAGGGCCTTCAACGCCTCAACGCTCGGCTTCTGCATCTTCAACAACGCGGCCTATGCGACAAAATCGGCCGAGGAGCTCGCTGGAAAGGTTCTGGTCATAGACTTTGACGCCCATCATGGCAACGGAACGCAGGAGATACTCTGGAACGACCCCAACGCGGTGCATATAGACCTTCACGAGCGTGATATTTACCCCTGGAGCGGCTACGAGCACGACGTCGGCGGGAAGAATGCCGAAGGTACAAAAATCAACCTGCCGATGCCCCACTACTCCGGAGACGACGACTTCATCTACGCCTGGAACGAGGTTGTTCTCCCAGTTCTTGCCCAGTTCAGGCCGAAGCTCGTGGTCGTCTCGGCGGGATTTGACGGATTCCTCGGCGAGAACCTGACGACGCTTCGCCTCAGTGAACTCTTCTTCGCCTACGCGGGCTCAACGCTCTCGCGCTATCCGCTCGCGGTGATTTTTGAGGGTGGCTACTCGGTCGGCCTTGACAAAGGCCTTCCAGCCTTCATCAGGGGCTACCTCAGCGGGGAAATCCGCGAGGTCCCGGTCAGTCCATCGTATGAGGCCCTGAGAACGGTGGCGCGGGTGAAGGAGGTTCACTCGGAGTGGTGGGAGTTCTGACTTATGGGAGGGTAAGTAGCTTACCGGGGGGTAAGTTGGTCTTCTTTATGACTTCCTTAACGACTGGGTCGGGGATGGAGTAGCCCTCTTCACCTTTCTCAAGGTAGCCGTACTTGACGAGGTTCTTTAGCAGGGCTGAAAACTTCGCGTCGTTTATTTTTCCCGCCTTGAACTCCACGTACTCCTTTATGGAGCTCCACGAATTGTTTCCCAAGGAGACTGCCTTCAGAATGTACCAGTACCTCGCGCTGTACTTCGTAAGGGTCGAAATTTCGTCAAGGACCAGCGCTTTGGCCCGTTCAAAGAGCTCGTCAAGGGCATCTTTTTCGGAGAGCTTTCTAACTCCCCTGAGGTAGCCGTATAGGGTCAGCCATCCGACAATTCCGTCGAGCCTCTCAACGGCTCTTTCAATTTCCTCCTCCTGAACTTTCACACCAAGCTCGTCGAATCCTCTTCTCAGGAAGTCCCTGCTCTGCTCCCTCGAAAATCTCTTCAGCGTTATTTCCCTCGCGTACCTGCCAAAGAGGGGCTTTTTGGGGTTGTCGAGTCCGATAAAATCGTGGAGCATTCCGACCTCGGAGCCAGTCAGCACAAACGTCAGGTTCGGCAGGTTGTCCACGGCGTACGCTATGAGCCCATCGTACCGTATTCCCGAAAGCCTCAGGTACTGAGCCTCATCGAAGGCTATTATAACCCTACTCCCTGTTTTCTCGGCCCAAGAGTTGAGCTTCTCAAGGAGCTCCGCAAGGTCGGGCTTTTCGTCGAACTCAACACGAATACCCGAAACGTTAATCCCTTTAATCCGTGAGAGGGCTTTCACGAGTTCCATCCTTATTTTGTTGGTCCCCTTCAAAGACCTGAGGAGACCTTCGAGGAGTTTTCTCGCGAGTAACTCTTGAGGAATCGAGCCGTGGGTGAAGTAGAGCGAGCGAACGTCAATCTTGGAGAACGGCTTTTCTGATTCGGAGAGCGCAACGTTGAGGAGTGAGCTTTTACCGAGCCTCCTGATGCCGAGCAGAAGAACGAGCGTTTCTCCGAGCTCAACGGCTTCAAAAAACTCCCTGAGCTCGTCCTCCCTATCGTAGAGGTCTTCCCTCCTCCTCTTTGGCTGGAGGTCGAACAGCAACTTACCCCACCGTAAGTTACTTACCCGGGGGCAAGTTATAAGAGTTGCTCCACTCTGAAGGCGGTTTGTGAGTAATACTTTTAAAGAATTTGAGAACATTCCTAATCACCACGATTAAAAATCCTTGGGGGTTCTGGTGGTCATGGCCGAGGAATTCGTGTCTCCTAAAGGGAGGATTCTCGTTCTCATTCCCGCACTAGGAGTCGTCCTGGCACTGTTTACGCTCCTTCCGTTTGGGCTCAAACCCGGCATTCGGGAGTTCGTGTACGGTTTGGCGGCTTTCTTCGTGGCCCTAACCGCCCAGACCCCCATACAGCTCCTGTTCGTGAGGGGCCAGCTCTCTGAAATCCGATGAGCTCAGTGCTTTCAACGTTGTGGTCTTGGGGATCATTGCGGGAGTTGTTCAGGAGATAGTGAAGTTTCTTTTCCTCAGAGGGCACTCTGCCGTTTTTGGTGCGAGCTTTGGCTTCGGTTTTGGCACCGCGGAAGTCATCATGTTGCTTCCGCTGGTGTTTATGGATGAGGATATCCTTGAGGAGATGTCCGAGAGGTTCTCCATGCCCCTCCCTAAGCTTTCCCTAACTGGTCTCGTTGAGAGGCATTTTGCCGTGATGTTTCATGTGGGGACCTCAATGCTCCTCACAGGTGGGTCCCTTCCGGTTCTCCTCGCACTCGCAGTTCTCCACTCAATCGTAGACGGCCTTGGCAACTTGGGCAACATTGGAAAAATAGATGTCAAAAAGTTCGAGACTTTCTTCGGTTTTGTTTCAATCTCCGTGTTTCTCATTGCGGTTAGATGATGGGAAGAAAAGAAGGGGCCTCAAAGCCCCAGCATCTCCTTCGCGGCCTTGACGCCCAAGTCGAAGGCCTTCATGTTGACGTCAACGGCCTTCTTCGGCACGCTGACCTTTATGACCTCCCTGACGTGCTCTGCCGAGAGTGGGAAGTCCGGCGTCTGAGTCAGCGCTCCGATGAGGACGACGTTGGTGGTTATGATGTTGCCGGCCTCCATAGCGAGCTTCTCGGCGTCGAAGGCCATGAACTTGGCCTCGAAGTCCTCCTCGACGACCTTTCTAATCTCCTCCAGGCTCGGGTACTTGGCGAGGCCCATCGAGACCTGAACCGGCGGAATCGGCCTCGCGTTGGTGAAGACGAGGCCGCCTTTCTTGAGGTAGTTGATGTAGCGCAAAGCTTCGACCGGCTCGAAGCTCAGTATGACGTCCGCCTTGCCCTCTGGAACCATCGCGCCGTAGACGTCCTCCCCAAAGCGAACGTAGGCAATAACGCTTCCAAAGCGCTGGCTCATGCCGTGAACCTCACCAACGCGCACCTTGTAGCCGGCCCTCAAAGCGGCCCAGCCGAGCAGGTTCGCCGCGGTAAGGATTCCCTGACCGCCAACTCCGGTGATAACGATGTTGTACTCCCTCATCTCGCTCATAGCTCTCCCTCCCTCACCTTCTCGAAGGCGTCGAACGGACAGACCTGGGCACAGCCGCCACAGCCCCAGCACATCGTCGGGTCAATCTTGGCCTTCTTCTTCTCGGCGTCCCAGTAGATTGCAGGACAGCCGTAGGCGTTGATACAAATCTTACAGCCGGTACACTTGTCCTCGTTGACCTGGTAGAGCGGCCACTGCTTGCCCTCGCGCCTGAGCTGGCCTATTCTGTAGAGCGCACAGACGCGCCTCGCGACGACGACGCTCACACCTTCAACGGCCAGGGCCTCCTTTATGGTCCTCTCGACGGCCTTTATGTCGTAGGGGTCAACGACGGCGACGTAGTCGGCACCGAGGGCCTTCGCGACCTCTTCAATCTTAATCTGCTTGCCCGGGCCGTGCGGGGTCTCGCCGGTTCCCGGATTGGGCTGGTCGCCGGTCATAGCGGTAACGAGGTTGTCGAGGACGACTATGACGACGTTGGAGCGGTTGTAGATGGCGTTCGCTAAAGCCGGAAGTCCCGTGTGGAAGAACGTTGAGTCGCCTATCGTGGCGACGATTACCTTCTTCTCCTTGCCTGCCTTGTGCTCGTCCTCGGCAACGGAGCCGTTCAGGGCGATGCTGAGGCCGTGGGCGACGCCGATTGAACCGCCCATCGCGACGGTTGTGTCAACGGTCTTGAGCGGTGGAAGGACGCCGAGAGTGTAACAGCCTATGTCGCTCGGGAAGATTGCCTTCGGAGTCGCGGCCCTTCTAATCGCGTAGAAGGTGTTCCTGTGCGGACAGGCCGGACAGAGGCTCGGCGGCCTCGGCGGGACCATGCCCTTTACCTTCTCGTACTTCTGGTCGAGCTCCTCGAAGTTCACCGGGGTTTCGAGGCCGAGGAACTTCGCTATGGCCGTTACAGCTCTCCTCGTGGTCATCTCGTAAACCCTCGGCACGAGGTCCTTGCCGTGAATCGGAATCGTTAATCCCCTGTCGTAGGCCCAGGTCTTGACCTGCTCCTCAACCACCGGCTCGAGCTCCTCGACGATGAGAACCTTCTCGAGCCCGTCGAGGAACTTCTCAAGCAGGCCGTAGGGAACCGGGAAGGGCGTTCCGAGCTTGAGTATCTTGACGTTCTCGACACCGAGCCAGGCAAGTGCCTCCTTGACGTAGGCGTAGGCGAGGCCCGGAGCGATTATACCGACCTTCGCGTTCTCGTCGCCCTCAATCCAGTTGAAGGGGCAGTTGTTGAGCTCCTCGCGAATCTTCTCAATCTTCTCGAGAATCTGCGGGTGGAACTTCCTCGCGTGGGCCGGGACATCAACGAACCTCTCGGGGTTCTTCTTGAAGTTCCCGAACTTCCTCTTGCCTGTCTTTATCTCCTCGGGAAGCTCTCCGAGAACGACGTCGCCCCTCGCGTGGGAGCTCCTCGTGGTCGTCCTCAGGATGACGAAGTGCTTGAACTTCTCGCTGAGCTCGAAGGCGTACTTCGTCATCTCCTTGGCCTCGTGGGGTGAAATGGGCTCAAAAACCGGCACGTTGGCGAACTTGGCGTAAACCCTCGTGTCCTGCTCGTTCTGACTGCTCCACATGCTCGGGTCATCTGCCACCATTATGACGAAACCGCCCTCGACGCCCATGCCGACGGCGCTGAGGAAGGTGTCTGCTGCAACGTTCAGTCCGACGTGCTTCATGGCCGTCATAGCTCTGAGGCCGCTCCATGCCGCTGAGAGGGCCGTCTCAAAGGCGACCTTCTCGTTGGTGGAGTACTCCATGTAAACTCCTGCCTTCCTGGCCACCATCGCCATCGTATCTGTCAGCTCCGAGCTCGGGGTTCCGGGATAAGCCGCGAAAACGGCTATGTTGGCCTCCAAAGCTCCGCGCGCTATGGCCTGGTTTCCGAGGAGGAGAACCCTCTCCCCGGGCTTATCCCACAGCACTATGTCCGTCACCTTCGCCATCAAACAACACCTCCATTGCCGGTCGTAATAAATCGAAACTCCCTTATCTCCCTCAAAATGTCGTGTGGGTCATTCTCAACCGTGTCCAGTATTCCCTTCATACGCCTATAGACTTCCCTAACGGTGATAGGAGAAGTAAAGGGAAACTGAGCTTTCTGCTCAGGGGTTATCCCCATCTCACTCATCCTCCAA
Source organism: Thermococcus prieurii (assembly GCF_054657655.1). NCBI lineage: Archaea > Methanobacteriati > Methanobacteriota > Thermococci > Thermococcales > Thermococcaceae > Thermococcus > Thermococcus prieurii. Next base: position 398,525 of record NZ_BAAHYH010000001.1, read on the forward strand.
AACCCCGGCGTTCCTCGCCTGCTGGACGAGCGCGTAGGCACCGGCGGCAACGTCCTCCGGCCTCTCGTAGCTCGGGATTCCGTTCTCTTCGAGGAGCTCCTTCGCCTTCTCGCTGACGTAGCCGGCCATGAAGAGGCCTAAGACGGGCTTGCCGTTGTTGACTTCCCGGATTGCCCTGATTACTCCTTCGGCGTGCTCCGTTGGAGTCATTCCCGCGAAGGTAGGGACGACGCATATCGCTATGAGCATGTCGACGTTCGGGTTCTGGAGGAGCAGCTTCGCGGTCCTGTAGTAGTCCTCGCCCCTCGCGGAAGCTATCATGTCAACGGGGTTCTTTACGGCGGCCATCGGCGGGAGGAACGAGCGGAGCTCCTCTATCGTCTTCTCCTCGAGGTCGGCGAGCTTAAGGCCTCTCTTGTCAATCTGGTCGGCCGTCAAAACGCCTGGCCCGCCGGCGTTGGTCATTATCGCGACGCGCTTGCCTTTCGGCAACGGTTGGGTGAAGGCCCTCGCCATGCTGAGCATGTCGTCGATTGTTTCGGCGATGAGAACTCCGCTCTGCTTAAAAGCGGCTTCGTAAATCTTCCAGCTTCCTGCTAAGGAACCCGTGTGGCTTGAAGCGGCCCTCGCTCCGCTCTCGCTCTTTCCGGCCTTGAGGGCTATGACGGGCTTCTTCCTGGTGGCCTTCTTGGCGACCTCGATGAACTTCCTCCCGTCCTTGATTCCCTCGATGTAAAGGGCTATGGCCTTGTCCTCTTCGGTGTCCGCCAGGTACTCCATGAGCTCCGCGAAGTCGAGGTCTGCCATGTTGCCGACGCTGATGAACTTGGAGAAGCCGATTCCTTCTTTGACGGTCTTGTAGACGATTCCCGCTCCTAAAGCTCCGCTCTGGCTCACGAAGGCTATGCTCCCCTTCTTGGCGTCGGTTATGAAGGTCGCGTTCATGTCGTTGTGGGTGTTCATGAGGCCGACGCAGTTTGGGCCTATCAGGCGCATTCCGTACCTGTGGGCAATCTCGACGAGCTCGCGCTCCTCCTTCTTGCCTTCCTTCCCGGTCTCGCCGAAGCCGGCCGTTATGATGACCGCTCCCTTAACTCCCTTCTCACCGCAGTCCATTATCGCCTGCTTCACGAAGCGCTTGGGGACGACGATTACCGCGAGGTCAACCTCGTCGGGGATGTCCTTGACGTTCTTGTAGGCCTTAACGCCCTGAACGACCTCGTCCTTGACGTTGACGGGGTAAACCTTGCCGTCCTTGTACTTCTTGAGGTTCTTGAAAACTTCGTAGCCGAGCTTCATCGGGTCGTTCGATGCACCGATGACGGCTATACCCTTCGGTTTGAAGAAGTAGTCCAGGTTCATGAACCTCACCGTTAAAATCTCCGTGGAATCGTATATAAGCTTTCCCAAAAGCTACATCGAGGTAGATACGGGCATTAGAGACCATCTTATGGTTACAATGCTCGAAAAAAGACGTTAGTGAAGATGTCTCACTGAGTGCTTTTTTGGCTACCTACGACCTTCCACAGCTCGTCACTCTCTGGTCTCCACGCGGGCCTCTCTTCGTTCTCCTCGACTATGACGCGTTTCTCTTCGGCCAAAAACTCCCCTATGATGCTCGCGGTTATGCCATGGCTCAAAAGCTCTTCAACGGCCTTTTTCGCGTAATCCCTTGGAACAGAGGCGAGGAGAACGCCCGAGCTTATCAGACCGAGCGGGTTCAGGTGGAGGTAGTTGCAGAGGGTTTTCGTTTCCTCCCGGATTGGAATTCTCTCGGCGTAAAGCCTGAAACCCAAACCGGAAGCATCGGCCATCTCATGGAGACCGTTGAGTATTCCCCCCTCTGTTGGGTCGTGCATCGCGTTGGCCACCTTCCTGAGAATCCTCGCCTCGGGAAGGACGCTCAGGTACTCAATCAGAGACGAGGCAACCTCAAGGAACTCCTCGCCGAGTATCGGGGCGAGTCTCCCCCTGAGCTCCTCCGCGATTATGGCGGTTCCTTCGATGCCCGCCCACTTCGTCATGATTATTGCATCCCCAGGCCTCGCTCCGTTGGGTCTGATGAGCCTCTCGGCCTCGCCGAGCATTGTTCCAACGACTATCGGTCTGTCGAGACCGGGAGTTACTTCCGTGTGCCCACCGACGACCGCAACGCCGAGCTTCTTAGCTTCGCGTGAGATTTCCTCGATGATGTTTTCTAAAAGCTTCTCATCGGTGTTCTCTGGAAGGAGCACCGTCGTCAGGAACCACCTCGGCTCCGCGCCCATCACTGCCACATCGTTCGCGTTGACGTGGACAGCGTAGAAGCCGATTCTCTTCGTTGCCCCGGTTATGGGATCGCTGGAGGCGACGAGGATCCCCTCGACGTTCACGGCCGCGCCATCTATTCCGGTTCCCGGGCCTAAGATAACCCCCTTCCCTCCTGTCGGGAGCCTGGAGAGGACCAGCTTTTCAAGGAGTTCCGGAGGAAGTTTTCCCGGATGCATGGGTCATCACTTGTCAAGGTTTAGGTCGTTGAGGTTTGGGGATATAATCGGAGATATAAACCCTCCGAACCGCCCGTAAACGCGAAGGAACCTCGTTATGATTATCAGGCGGATTCTCCTCGCCTTTTTATAGTCGTGGTTTTTGAGGGCCTCCTCGAGTTCCTTCATAAGCTTCTGGAGTTCCTCCTGCTGTTCCGGGGTTAGGGGCTTCATTCCATGCATATAGAACTCCATGAGCGATACGTCAAAGTCAGCCTTCACGTTTGGGTCGAGGGCGGCCTGCTTTATTGCGAGTTCGACCTTTTCCCCGGCAAGGTTCGCGAGTCTGTAGGCCTCGGCGTAGTTTCCCCTTGCGTATGCCTCCTTTGCTTCCGCGAGCAGTTTCTTGGCGTCATCGACGTACTTCCCCAGGACCTCCCCCGGTGTTCCGTTGATGAAGCCCAGGAGGAAGTTCAACTTCCCCTCAACCTCTTTAATCCTCATCTCCGCGGTCCAGTTCGTTACCTTCACCTTCACTACCTCCGGGCCTGAGACGTTGACCCACTGGGGTACGACGAGCTTTCCGTTGCTGATGTTTTCGGTGGGTTTCGTCAGGTAGACCACCGCGGCCCTTTCCTCGAGGGCCAGCTTGAGGGCCGTTTGAACGCAGGCCGGGTCAGAACCGACGGCAAAAACCTGCTTTTTGAGGTTTATCCCAAGCTCCCGCAGTCCTTTGATGACGTCCCTGTTCGTGTCGTACCTCGTCCTGCCGCCCCACCTTATAACAGTAACGTTTGAGGCGTTCAAATCCGCCGCGTAGTCAGGGAGAACCGCCAGGGGTCCACCGATTATTATGACCTTCCGCGGGGACTTCGAGAGAACCTTCGCGGTTACACCCGGGTCGTATATACCCCAGGGAGCAACGACAATCGGGTATCCCGTTAGATTCGAGACGAGCTCGGCCATCACAAGGTCGGCCGAATTGTCGCTGACGAGTATTACGGTATCAGAACCGCCTCCAGATGCTGTGGCCGTGCTGAACGCGGCCCCCCAAGTGAGTAACATCAGCATGATGACAAATGAGGCCAACTTCTTCATACCACTCACCCAGGGAATGTAAAACGTAAAATTATATAAGGGTTCCGAGGATTTCACGCATAGTAGTACTCGCCCCTCTCCTTCTGCTCCCTGTCCTTTACCGAGCCTTCCTTGTTGGCCCTCGGCCTGCCGGTGTCGGGGTCGCGCCTGAAGGTTATTCCGACCGAGGCCAGGAAGCGGTTCATTCCCTCGCGCATGCCCATCGGCTTGCTTGCCCTTCCGAACTTGCCGGGCTGGCCCTCGAACACAATCAGCCTGTCGCTCAGGTAATCGACCATCATGACGTCGTGCTCGACTATCAGTGCCGTCTTCTCGTTCTTGGCCATCAGCGAGCGGATTGCCTTCGAAACCGCCAGCCTCTGCTCGACGTCGAGATGCGCCGAGGGCTCGTCGAGGAGGTACAGGTCGGCGTCCCTTATCAGGCAGGCCACTATGGCAACGCGCTGAAGCTCACCGCCGCTCAGCTCGTCCACGCGCTTGTCGTAGAGCTCCGGAATGCCCAGAGGATTCAGGAGCTCGCTCTTGTAGAAACTGCTCATGAGCTTGCTCGCGTCAATCTTGCTGAGGAGTTCATAAACCGTTCCGTTGTAGTCGGTCTTTATGTACTGGGGCTTGTAGGAAACGGTTAGGGACCAGTCTATTTCTCCCTCCGTTGGCTTCTCGACTCCCGCTAACATTTTCACGAAGGTCGTCTTACCGATTCCGTTCGGGCCGACGATTCCGACGACCTCGCCGATGTAGAGCTCGCCTCCCTCAGCCTCAAGCCTGAAGGAGCCGTAGTCCTTAACGAGACTCGGATACTCGACGAGGATTTCTCCCTCCTGGCTCTTGCGCTCGCTCTTCTTGCTGAAGTTTATCTCGTAGGGCCTGAACCTGACGTTCTCGTCGCGGAGGTAGCCACGGAGAAACTCGTTTATGCCGTTTCTCGTTGACTTGGGCTGGGAGAAGATACCGTAGGCCCCGGGCTTACCGTAGACGACGTGGATTATGTCGCTCATGTAGTCGAGGATAGCAAGGTCGTGCTCGACCGCCAGAACGTTCTTTCCCGAGTCCGCAAGGTTCCTGATGATTTTGGCGACCTTGAGCCTCTGGCTTATGTCGAGGTAGCTCGACGGCTCGTCGAAGAAGTAGAACTCCGCGTTTCTCAGGAGGGCAGCGGCTATGGCAACGCGCTGGAGCTCACCGCCGGAGAGCTGTCTTATGTCTCTGTCGAGGATTCCCTCAAGTTCCAGCTCTTTAACGACCTCGTCGAACCTTCCGCCCTCGTCGGCCTTCTTAAGCAGGTCGCGGATCTTTCCCCTAACGGCCTTTGGAATCAGGTCAACATACTGGGGCTTCACGACGGGTCGAATCTCCCCGTTCTTCAGCCTCTCGAAGTACGTCTGGAGCTCGTTTCCGCGGAAGGCCTTAATCACGTTGTCCCAGGAGTCGTTGTCACCGCAGAGGTTCGGCAGGAGCTGGCCGGAGAGGATTTTGACGGCTGTCGTCTTACCCGTACCGTTCGGTCCGAGGATTCCGACGACCATGCCCTCCTTGACGACGGGGAGGCGGTAGAGGACGAAGCCGTTGATTCCGTAGCGGTGGACGCAGTCCTCGTCGAGTTGCTCCGGCAGGTTGACTATCGTTATTGCGTTGAAGGGACATTTGTGGACGCAGATTCCACAGCCGGTACAGCTGGCCTCCTGTATGACCGGCCTGTAGTTTTCTTCGTCTATGATTATCGCCTCGCCGCCCATTCGGTTGACTGGGCAGACTCGCTCGCAGAGGAAGTGACCGCACTTGTCAGGGTTGCACTTGTCGTAGTCGATGACCGCAACGCGCATCTTCACCACCGGGCTATGCTGAGGGCGAGGATTTTAAAGGGTTGCGGGGTTTACTCTTTGAAGGTACTAATCTTCTGTTGTTTCCCTTGTTTTGAGGTAGTGTCAGGAAATGTCTCATCCACGAGTTGATGTGTTCGTTCACGTCATTACTGAATCATCCCGCAAAATTTTTATACATGCCAATTGTCATTTTAGGCAGGGTTAATTTGAGGATTCCTCTTTATTTAGTACGGGGGTGCTCGTATGTACGAAGCCACATTTGAGCTTGAAACTATAACTCCTCTTTTTATGCGTGGTGCAGACCAGAGAAAAGCTGAATTTCGCTCCGCAAGCATCAAAGGCGTTATGCGCTGGTGGTTCAGGGCTTTGGCTGGGAACTACTTTGGAAACAACATTGCAAAGCTCAGGGAAGCCGAGTGCAGGGTGTTTGGATGCGCTGGAAGTGGGGGGACGAGGAGGAGTGCGGTGATCGTTGAGGTGGAACCCGTTGAGTCTGATGGTGAGTACTCCCCGAAGAGCGAGTATGAGAGTTACTTCTGGTTCTCTCAAACGGGCCGTAATTCAAGGGGTGCCGTTCTCCCCGGACTTACCCTCACCATTACGTTGGAGGGTCGCGATGAGGATTCACTGAAACTTGCTGTCCTCTCCCTGTGGGCTGCCCTGCACCTCGGTGGGTTCGGTTCCAGGTCGAGGAAGTTTGGGGGCTCTCTGTTCCCAAAAGGGGAACCGGAGGGAGACGTGAGCCTTGATATACCCTTCGTTCCAGGGGAGAACGTTAAGGAATTCTACAAGGGAGTGTTCGGGGGGAAAAGGAACATCACGTCAGAGTTCTCCAAGATACTGGGGGATATGGGCTTCAAGCAGGGGTCACAATACGAAGGATTGCCTGGGTATCCAATACTCAATCGAGAACACTCACTGATCGTGGTTGGTAACCCTAAGGAAGATGTCAGTGAGGTCATAAAAGACGTTGGCGAATGGTATCTCGGAACTGCGGGGGATGGAGATAAGTTCGAGGGAGGCTTCAGGTTCAAGTACGCCAACCGGAGGATTCCCCACACGATTCATAAAAAGTACCAGCAGGGGGAGGAGAGAATCGGGAGCATAGATGCAGCTTCCGAGAGGAGGCCTTTCTTAGGCTTGCCAATCCCGTTCTACAAGTCGTTTGGGAGGGAATCCGTTAAATTTACAGTCGATCATCGGAATGCCAATAGAAGGGCATCCGGTTTACTGTTCACGGTAAACGCTGTGAGAAGCCAGAACGCCACTGAATACTACCCAGTGATAACCCTCTTCAGGTACAAGTTCTTGCCGGGTTACGAGGGCCCAGTGAGGTACAGGGGGGGAGTGTACAAGGGAAGGGAAAAAGTTGCCAACGCCGCGGGAGACCTCTTCATCATCGAGAGGGAGCAGGATGGTGAAGTTGAATACCTGAAGTACTTGGGAGAGCTCTCCTCATCACTCTCCACTAAGTTTACCCCTGTTTACGGCTCCAAGGAGGTGTCTCAATGAACCCGTGGGAATCTTACGCTTGGGCCCTCCTTGAGGTTGCTCCGTCGAGGATTCTCGCTTCCCTGCTCGGGGAGTACGAACTTCCGGAAAGGTGGAAGCATTTGTCGAGTTTTCCTGTTACCGGGAAGTTTACTCTTGAAAAGTTCGTCCTTAAGCATCCGATAAGCGCGAAGGAGAAACCTCTCGAAAAGCTCAGCAGTTTCTGGTTCAATTCAACTGACGAGGAAAAGCTGAAGTTCGTAGGTGCGCTGAAAAAAGCTGAAGAGAGCGTTGCAAGGAAAATCGAAGACTCTGGCTCTGTGGAGAAGTTCGCCAAGCTTTGGAACAATCTGCCGGAACTCTTGCGGGAGGAGTATGAAAAGGTTCTTGAGGGGCTTGGACTGAGTCCGGCAATCGCGGGAGAACTCGTTCACTTCCCTGCGGACCCCTACGTGCCAGACCATGACTGGCTCAGCAGACTTGACGTTTACGCTCAGCTAAAAAACGGAAAAGTTAAACTCCTTCGCTTCAAGATTTCTCCGGTTCAGGGGTTCATTGGCAACGCGAGGACCGAGAGGGATTTGTGGGCTGGAAGCCACATGCTCGGCCTCCTTACTTACACCGCGATATCGGAAATTTGGAAGCTCTATGGTCCAAACGCCTTGATATTCCCACACCTCCGCGGCCAACCCTTCTTCGAGCATGAGTTGGGGGAGATTGAAGACTACGACAAGCTCGACGTAGCGAACATACCCAACAAAGTCCTTGCCTTAATTCCTGAGGATGCCAACGTCGATTCGCTCTCAAGTAATATCAGAGCCAAAATCCAAGACCTGTTGGAGAGACTGTTCCGCTCTGCGTGGGAATTCTACGGTTTAGGGCCCGTTTTGAACCTAAGGAAGGAGTACGTGAAAACTATCAGGGAGTACTTCTCGATAACTGTCGAGACAGCTCCCCTTACGAAACTCCCGGACGTCATTGAGAAGGGCTTGAAGGAGTACCTTCTAGAACTTCCGGATGGATTCGAAAGCGATGTCCATTACTACTCCGAGCTCTTCACGATACTTGACCAAAAAACCGATTTCAAATCGGCCCAGCACTTCCCGCCTGAACAGCCGATGGGCTTCAAGTGCACTCTGTGCGGCGAGAACTTGGCTATAGGGGGAGATGCAGACCACAGTGTTGTTAAGAGTAGGTGGGATTCCATCAGGGATAAACTTAGAAAAAGGGGAGTATACGACATAAAAGAGGGCGAAAGGCTCTGCCCACTCTGTCTTGCAAAGCGCTTCTACCCGAGGTTTTACTCCCTGTGGAAGGATGATTACGGCTGGCTCTCAAGGTCTTCAGAGGATATAACCTACGAGGCCAGGGAAGAACACAGGCGGGGCTCGGTGAGGCTCAAGCGCTTCGCTTCGGTGAGTGAGGTCGCCATGAGGAGGCCCACGGAGGTTGCACTTGAACTCGCGGGCAACGATGAACTTGAAACCGACGGAAAGCCCGTTACCTGGCACGACGTCTTTCTCTACACCGTATTCCACACTGGGGCAAGGAATGAATGGAGGGGGGAGGTTGAGGAGCCGAAGTTCAAGGGCACCAAAGCGGGGGAGTTCATCAAGGGACTCATGGCCCTGTCATCTGCCTTGATGCCCACGTTCAGGAAACTCGGCCCCAACAGTGAGGTTCTCTACCCCGAAAACCTGAGGGATAAAAAAGCCCTGGCTAAGGTCTACGGTGTTCCGGGGAGTGAACTGCCTTCTGGAACCTCGCCGGAGGTTATTGCTAAGGAGCTATCCAACGTTTCTGGAATCCTTGGTGACGCCCCTAAGTACTACGCCATCCTCAAGATGGATGGGGACAACATGGGGAAGGTGATAAGTGGAAGCAAGTCCGTTAAGCCAGTTGAGGATTATCTGGCAGTAAAAGGACTTGAAAGTGACGTTAAGAGGCCAGTAACTCCAACGGTGCACATAGCCATAACCCGCTCCCTCAGCGAGTTTGCCGTCAATTTCGTACCAAAACTCTCCGAAGAGCACGGGGGGGAGCTCCTCTATGCGGGCGGTGATGACGTTTTTGCTATAGTGCCGACTGATAGGGTCTTCAGCCTGGCGTTTGAGATACAGGATTCCTTCCGTGAGGACTGGAAGGATTTCAGTTACCTCCAGGGTAAAACTAGGAGCATGAGTGCTGGAGTTCTAATACTCCACTATAAGGAGCCGTTTTATCTCGCTGTAAGACGTGTTAACGAGTTAGAGCACCTAGCTAAGGAATCCGGAAGGAACGCTATCGCAATAGGCTACCTCAAGCACAGCGGCTCTTATCACAGGGTTGTACTCAACTGGAGGGCCCTTGAAGACGGACACTACGCGGACTTTCTTGAAGGTGTGCGAAACGGCAAAATCAGTACCAAGTTTATCTACGAGTTGAACACTGAAACCTGGCCAAACGATGCCTACGCGGCTTTAATGCTCTTGAAGTACGAGTTTCTGAGGCACTCCAACTACAAGAAAGATGAGGATGCCAAGATGCTAGAGCACTTTGCTGAACTCCTATGGCTGGTGAGGAACGTTAGAAGCGAGATAACGGCCAATGAGCTTGAGGAACTGGGAGTTGCCCAAAACAAAGACGTTGTTGGGAGAATCAACGAGACGGTACGTGATGTTGTAGTGGACGACCCTGAGAATGAAGAGCCCAGCGATTCGTTTGAGGACGTTAAGGGGCTGGCAAAAGCTATTTTAACCAACGTGGAAACTGAAGGGGTTACCTGGTTTGAGGAGCTCAGGAAAAGGCTATCCTCAACGCTTCAGGCTCTCAACCTGCCGGACGTTTCGGCAGAGATAGCAGGTATTATCGTTAAAAAACAGATTAAAGGGGCGTCCAGATTACTTAAGATTCTCCTCGAAACGGGGGTGAGAGCATGATTGAGATTTACCCCAACGACGTTCTTCTCTTTAGGGAGAGTCGGGACTTCTCCGCCGGGGAGGGACACGTGGCCGTTACCACCGAACCTCTTCCCCACACGATAGCTGGAGCCCTCATGGCGGTCGCCTTTGAAAGTGGGGCCTTTGCTATTTTGAACCTTGAGAGGGGCAATGATGATGTGAGGAAACCAGAGAACTGGAGGCCGGGATTTTCAATACTCGGAACGTTCTTTGCCCTTAACGGCTCTCCGGTCTTTTCGCTCCCAAAGGACGTGGTGTCGGTTAAAGGTGAGGACGGGGTTGAGCACCTCGTTCCAGTGGAACCGGCTGAAACCCCCGTTGGGGAGGTCGTCGTTGCACCCGTATCGGATGAAACCAGAACGCTCCATTTCAAACCTGCAAGGTGTTTCGTCTCTGCAAGTGAGCTCTCCCGATACCTTGCTGGAAAACTGAGGGAGTTCACGGAAATTGACGTGAGGAGAGTTTACACCATAGAGGAACGCATTGGCATAGGCCTCACCGAAGGGAAGGTCACCGAGGAGGGATTACTGTACCGCACTTTGAACCTCAGGATGAGCAAGGAAGCGGGCATTCAGGTTTACTTTGAGGAAAACGAGGAGGGTCTAATCGGTGCAATCGGGAAAGAGGGACTCATCAAGCTCGGCGGTGAATCGAGGTTTGCGAGGTTCGTGCACTTAAAGAAAGATTTCCCGTTCTCGGGGACGCTTCACGTTGAAAAGGGCTCCATGATGAGGCTTTACTTCGCCACTCCGTTGATACCCAACGGCTCTCTGGAGTCCCTGCTAAGGGAGGCGGGGATTAACGCCGATGTCGTGCGGGTGTTTACAGATAGGAAGGTCCGCGTTACCGGGTGGGATATGATGGCGAAGATGCCCAAGGCAACTCTCTACGCCTATCCCGCTGGAACGGTGGTGTGGCTCAGGGCTATTGAGGACCTTGAGGTTGAGAGGGTGCAAAAGGCTGGGCTCATGAAGGAGTTTGGGTATGGGTTAACCATTGCGGGGGAGTTTTGATGGAGCGGGTCCTCGTGGCTACCTGGGGAAATCCATTCCAGTGGGAGGAGGTCAGATACAGTGTTGACTGCTCACAGTTGGGAGCCAAAGATTGTGAGAACGTCGATGGGGAGCGGGGCAACGTTAGTACGCTACCTGTCTTGCTGAAGGCACTTAAGCCACGTAAAACAATAATCCTCGTCCTGGACACGCTTGTCAACCTAACGTTGAAAAACGACGTTAAGCCTAATGAACTGAACTCCTATGAGGACGTTGTTGGGGACGTTGAGGAGAGGGTTAGGTGGTTCATTGAGAACAGGATTAAACCGCTCATGGAAGAGAAAGACCGGGAGCTCCTTGACAGCGTAAAAATCGTGGTCTTGCCTGGTGTGGGGGAGTTCAACAACGTGAGCGTCGAGGGGGACGTCCTCGACTTTTATTCCAGCGTCCTCAGGGTTCTCGCCGAGGAGTTGCCTACTGAAGACACTGAGGTGTTCCTCGACCTAACGCACGGCATAAACTTCATGCCTGTCCTAACTTACAGGGCCCTCAAGAACCTCCTCGGTCTCTTAGCTTACGTTAGAAAGACGAAGCTCTATGTCGTGAACTCCGAGCCGTTTCCTCAGGGAGATAGAGAGTGGAAGGAGACGATTCTCAAAAACCTCGTGCTCCACATAAGACCCGTTGAGACCGTTGAGATAATGCCCAAGCCCGTTTACTCCACCGTGTCGGATAAGCCCGAGTGGAGTGCCTTCATAAGCTCCGTGACAAACGGTTTTCCCCTGGCGTTTGCGACGTTCTACCCCAATGTGAACAAGGTAAAGAAGTACGTTGACAATGCGTTTTCGAAGTTTCTGAAGGAAATTGACATTGAGATAAAAAACGACAAGGCTAAGGTGAAAAAGGCACATATAAAAAGGAAAACCGCCTTAGGCGAGGACTTCAGGACGGTGGTAAAGCTCTACTACATGCTTCGTGTCTTCGAGGGAGTGCTAAAAGATAAGTATCCGAAGAGAAGCGTTACCCTCAATGAGCTGTTTCAGATAACGAGGACGCTCTTCGTGAACATGCCTAGGATTGGCATAGTCGTCGAGGACCAGCTGTGTAACTTGAAAAGGCTACAGGAAAAGGCGAACTTTGAGCTTAAGAAAAGGGGCAGGAGCATAATCAGAAAAGAAGTTAGGAGAAAGCTTGAGAAAAGCGGGGTTCCTCTGGCAGAGCTCTACGACGAGGTAAAGTTCCGTTATAGCTCCGGTGACAGGGGCCACAACCCAAAGCTAAAGGTCAGGAATTTCATAGCCCACTCGGGCTTCGAGTTCAACCTGACCCGGGTTAAGGTCGAGGACGTTATAATGGGAAATAAAGTGGAGAAGGTTTTCGTTTTCTCTTACTCGGACTTTGAAACGGTTATGCGGCTCTCAATAGAAGCGCTGAGTTACAGGGACGAGGAGGTGACTTGTTGATGTATGCGGAAAGACTCGTTTTGGGGATATACGCGGTTTCGCCCGTCCACGCGGGTAGCGGCTCCGAGGTTAGCGTAATAGACCTCCCCATACAGAGGGAGCGCCACACGGGCTTTCCGGTTGTATGGGGCCAGAGCCTCAAAGGAGTCCTGAGGCATGCGTTTGAAAAGGCAGGGAAGGATAAGGGCATAGTGCGTTCGATATTCGGCCCTGATACTGATAAGGCCCACGAGCACGCAGGGGCGATAGCGGTTGGAGACGCAAGGGTTCTGCTCTTCCCGGTCAGGAGTGCTAAGGGGGTCTTCGCCTACGTTACCAGTCCCTTCGTGCTTGAGAGGTTCAAACGTGATATGGAGCTTGCCGGGAAATCTGTGGGCTTTAACCCGAAGGAACTCGTACCTGGTGAAGGAAGGGCCATCGTTGATGTTTCCAGTGTCCTGAAGCTTAAGGATTCCGTAGTCTTTGAAGAGGTTGCCCTCAAGGCTGAACCAAGGGACCTGAGCAAAGTTGCCGGTGCAATAGAACCCCTCCTTCCCGGGGACGTTGATGTGAAGAAGAGGCTCGCGATAGTTCCCGACGATGTCTTCTCGGCCTTCGTCAGATTCTCGACGGAGGTGGTTGCGAGGGTCGCGATAGACGCGGGGACGGGAACCGTTAAGAGGGGCGGCCTCTGGTACGAGGAATTCCTTCCGAGCGAGACTCTACTGTACTCGGTTATAGCCGTGGGCAAGCCCAAGGGAGGAAAGCTCAGTAGCGCGGAGGAGGTCTCGACTGAGCTCAGGAACTTCATTGAGTCAGTGGGTTATCTCCAGGTCGGCGGAGACGAGACCGTTGGAAAAGGATTCGTCCTGGCGAAACTCGTCTGAGGTGGTGGGGATGGACTTCAGAACCCTGGAGCAGGAGAGGGCAAAGTTCGCCTACGAGAAAGTCAGCGAAGTCAGGAGAGAAGATGAGGACACACAGGGGCGCTACGTTTCCTACGTTAAGAGTGCTCCCGTGTTAATCCTCACAAACGGCCTCGGGCAGGCACTCGCGTTCTACCTGTCCAAGCTCGACAAGCCGATAAACGTTGACTACAAAACCATAAACCCCAAAGGGTTTCCAAAGGGTGACAAGATGGCGTACGCATACCTTTACAGGCACATAGCGGAGTGGCTGGCGAAGAGGGTAACCAACGGCGAGGACCCGCTCAGGTACTATATGGAACACGATGGGATGAGCGCGATAAGGCTGACCGACGAGACGATAGCGCTCCTCAACTGGCTCAAGCGCTTCGCCGATGCAATGCTGAAGAAGGAAAAGGAGCAGCGGTGAGCGAAATGCACGGGGGTGGAAGAGGAAAACATCCAAAAAGACACAGGGGAAAGCCCAAAAAGTCCCGTGAGCCACCAAGATACGTGGTGCCTAAGGACAGCATAACCACGATTGGAAACCCCATAGGGACGGTTAGCAACCTGTCCCTATTGCTCCAGAAGTATGCACCTTTCGTGAGGGAAAAGGGAGCATACAAGGCAACGGTGTCCATGCTGAAGAGGCTCAACTTCAAGCCGTCCCTTGAGAACGTCATCGAGAACTACGCGGTTTACCTCGGCACCTACCTTAGGGTCGTGGCAAAGGCCGGAAAAACCTTCGTGCTCGAAACAAAGTCGAGGCTTGTAGTTGGTCTCGGCGACGAGAGCGTCTATGAAACAAGCATAAGGCTCCTGAGGAACTACGGCGTTCCCTACATACCGGGCTCGGCCTTAAAGGGAGTAACCAAAGCCTGGGCAGTGGAGATGATGACGGAACTCCTCGGCGGGGCCGATGGTTTTAAGGGGGACTTCTTCGAGAGGGCCAAGGAAGTTCAGGGACTGCTCAACGCGGGAGAAATCAAAAAGTTCCCTGAGCTTGTGGAGTTAATAAACCCGTCAAGGCACCTCGTGGAATTCCTGAATGCACTCGGAGTTGGGGCCAAACCCGGCTCAGTCGTTAACGCCCGCGAGCTTGCAGAGCGCCTAGTGAGAATCTTCGGGACAACAACGGAGGGAGGCTCGGCTATCTTCTTCGACGCCCTGCCGAGCCCAGTCAAGGCACCTCTAGAAATGGAGAAGCTAATCCCCCAACTCAGGGCCAAGCTTAGGGACGCGATAGAGTTCGACATAATGAACCCCCACTACGGTCCCTACTACCAGAAGGGCGAAGCACCCGGGGACTGGCACAGTCCTGTGCCGGTTCTCTTCCTGACCGTGAGAAAAGGCGTTCCCTTCGTCTTCGCAGTCGGAGGGGATGAAAGAGGCGTCGCGGAGAAACTCCTGCGCCTTGCCCTAAGACATCATGGCGTGGGGGCGAAGACCAGTCTGGGATACGGGAGGTTCTACTGATTTCTTTTTCCCTTGGTGGTGACCATGAGGTACTACATCGTCGTCTACGACGTGAACGAGAAGCGCGTTAAAAAGGTGCACGACGTGCTGAGACAGTACCTTCAGTGGAGACAGAGGAGCGTCTTCGAGGGATGGCTCGGACGGAACGAGATGGCGGAGCTGAAGAGGAAGCTGTCAAGGGTCATAAAGGAGGAGGAAGACAGCGTGCTCTTCTACTCCCTCCCGGACGACAAATGCTTCACAACTTTCCACCTGGGAAAACCAGCGGAGGAATTTGATAACGTAATTTGAGCCGGTGAGCTGGCTTCTGTTGGCGGTTGGACGTTTTAAGTTTGGGTTTTAGTTTAATGCTCCTTGGAGGTTTTTGTTTTTTCAGTTGTGTTCATTGTGGGTGGGTGGTTTTCGTGGGTTTTAAGGTGGAATGGGGGGCTTACGTGGCTTGCGGATGGTTAGCTAAGGGGGGATTAGTCTTGGAGGGCCATTTAAAGCTCTTAAACGGGATATTTAGTTTTTACGTTACATAAGAGTGTTAGCATGTACGTGTTTTGCAAAAGAGTTAGGATATTCGTTTGAATGCTTGAAGAAGGGTGTAACGGTTGATTTGAGGCTTAAAAGTTGGTGTGTGCTGGTTTTTGAGTTGGGTGTTTTCGGGGGTTCTGACGGGTTTCTTTTAGCTGGTGGTGGGTTTTCTGGCCTTTGCGGTGGGTTAAAAATTCTGTAAGGGGCTTTGTTTTTAGTTTCAAGTTTTGTAGTCTTTTGGTTGGGCTGGTTATTGCTTATGATTCTTCTGTTGGCTTTTTCGGGTTTTTTGGTTGGTTATTTTGCCTTTTTACTGTTGTTGGTGGTTTGGGAGAGAGTGGTGTGGTTTTGTTTTTTAGGAGCTTTTCCGGGCGAAAAATTTATATAAGAATTCCTAACTAAGGTTTATTGTTGGAATGAAGGGAATTTCCAGACCGTTTCCGAACCTCTAGAAGAGTGGAAACGCTTCGCTGACCAGCGGCCACCTACTCTTCTCACACCCAACACTGTGTTTCCGAACCTCTAGAAGAGTGGAAACGTGCCGACCACTACTTTGCCACTGAATCGGTCAGTCGTCTCTATCCACGAGTTTCCGAACCTCTAGAAGAGTGGAAACGAAAGGCATAAGGAAGGTTATACCCTCCTTATACGGTGTAAACTCACCGCTGAATATCTTATTTCCGTTTCCGAACCTCTAGAAGAGTGGAAACGACCACGATCTGTCCGATGTCCATCTCTATCACCCCCATAGTTTTTCACGGCGGTTTCCGAACCTCTAGAAGAGTGGAAACCTGCAGGCCATTTCAACCACCTCGAGAAGAGTTTTGAGGGGGCGGGGTACGGGTTTCCGAACCTCTAGAAGAGTGGAAACTGCGGTTCTATCCCGACGAGGGCTGCAGCGAAGACGAGCGGCCCGTGTATGTTTCCGAACCTCTAGAAGAGTGGAAACTTGAACATGCGAGTGCTTATTGCGTTACCAATGAAGAGAGTAATATCATGTTTCCGAACCTCTAGAAGAGTGGAAACGAGCATCTGGTTGGTCGCTCTGGAACGTCGCGCCGAGGAGCCACCCCTGCTCCTGACTCTGGGTTTCCGAACCTCTAGAAGAGTGGAAACAGTTTCTGAATAATAGCTGGGGGTTGTTCTAAGAGGGAATCTTTAGATTGAGGTTTGGATTAAGGGGCCTCGAACTGGCTCGTTTTGAATTGTGAAATGAGGAACTCCTGCATAACGTTAATAAGGTCGAGTTGTGGAAAAGCTCACCATGCCAAATAACGGGCTGTCCCAGGACCAGAGGAAGTGGGTTGTCTTCTTCCTCCTAAACCTTGGGGTGGTTCCCCTTATAGTTGTAAGAGCCGAGAGCGTTTACTCGGGCGACTACATGCCCTTCCTTGAGGTCACCGCAATCCTGTTTCTTCTCTCCGTGGCCCTCGCGTTGAAGGCGGGATGGGGCCTGTGCGGGAAATCCACAGGGGGGAATAATGAAAAAGGGGATGAGCCTAAGCTCCTCGACTTCCTTCGCTTCTTCCTTCTCAGGTACTTTGTGGGTGAGGCCCTTCGCTCAATCTACGGCCTCTACATCTTCGTTCTCTTCGCCGTTACACTAACGGCTTGGCTCCCGGATGGTTTCGAGAACGGCAACGTGCCGTTTATCCTCGCATCTGTGCTGTACTTCCTCTCATCGGTTTTCTTCACAGCGTGGGTTTATGGCCCCCCGAAGAGAAAGGGCTCCGATGTCGAGGTTCTTGTGTTCCCCCTGAGTATCCCAAACTGGACGCCAGAGAACCTTGACCCGCAAAAAGACCCCCGGGTGTGTGAGAAGCTCTGCAGGAACGAGGGGACGAAGAACATCGTGGTTCCCCTACTGGCGCACCTTGCAAGGCACCCAACAATACGTACCGTCGTTTTCCTTGTTACGGATACTGTTTATAACGGTGCCAAGCGTTTTCCCGGGCTGAAAACCGAGGAGGGGAGGGAGTACATCAGGGCTCTCGTGAAGGTCATTGAGACGTGCAGGTTCTATTGGTCGAATTACATCGGAACTGACGCGGAGTTAACGGTTAGTTTTAAATCAGAGATGTTCAACTGCGGTGAATTTGACTGGGACATCAAATGGGATGACCTTGAAGACGACGACGTTGAGATAGATTTACCTAACGATGATGAGAATGGAAAGAATAAGCTAACCGTGCGGTTCGTTAGGATAGGAAAGGCCAACAACCTTCACGAGATAAAGAGAAGGATAAACCGGGCGTTTTCTAAAATTGAGGACAAAAACAGTTCAAAGGTTCTCTTTGATATAACGGGAGGGACCGCCGTCGTGAGCGCCGCCATAATTCTCGAGGCCATTAAAGGTGACTACCGAGCCGGCTACGTGGCCCTCCCGCAGGGTACCGTTGGCGTTGAAGAAGCTAAGAAAAAGCTCAAGTCCAATGACATCAATCTCCCCGAGGAGCTCATGGAGAAATGCCCCATAGCTGGAATGGTAGAGGAGATTCCGATAAGCGTGTTCAGCTTTGAGGATATTGCCAACGAACTGCAAAAATACTTTGAAAGGGCATACGGGGGGAGGTGAATGGATAAGAAGGTGCTCCTCGCGACGCTCCTCTTACTCATCCCGATTTCATTCCAGTTTACTGATAGACCTTTCACGTGGAGGCTCGCGGCTGTTGTCCTCGTCCTTCTGCTGTCCTCTTTGCTCTTCTGGAGGAAGCTCAAGAAAGGCGAAAGAAGGGTCAGCCTCTCAGCCTTCGTCCACGCCTACTTCATAAACCTGATAATAGGGAACGTAAAGTCTCTGTTCGGGATATTCGTCTTCATTCTCCTAGCGGCGGTTCTGACCCAGTGGCTGCCGGACGCCATAGAGTCGGGCTCCCCCTACTGGGCCGGCTGGAACCTCGCGTACCTGCTCTCAATACTACTCCTGACGTACTGGGTGGCCGTTCCAGAGGAGAGGAAGGAGGAGGGCCTTAGGAAGACCAAGTACCTCGTCTTCGCCCTGAGCTGGCCGAGCTGGAGCCCCAGCTCCGTGGCCGGAGCGAACTGCAACGAACTTTTCACGAACTCCCCCTCCCTGGCGGGGGGTGGAGGAAAGCCTCCCAACGTGACCCCCCTCTTCGTGGCGGTGAAGTACCACCTCGAAAGACTCGAACGCGTTTACCTTCTGGTTTCCAGCTCTGAGATGAAGTACGGGTTCAAGAATGAGGACGAAAGGGAATACGTCAGAACGTACCTGACCTCGAGGGGAATAAGCCCCGAAGGCCACGACTTCAGGGACCTGGTCAGGCTACTGCTCGTAAAGCTCTCCGAGTGTACAGGGAAAGGCATCACCGTTGAATGGACCGACGGAACCATCGAGGGGCTAACCGGAAATGACGTGACGTTTAAGCTCGCGGTGGCGGATGACTTCGACGACGTGGACAAGTGCAGGGAAGTGATAAGAAGCCTAACTGATGAAATAATAAAGCGTGAGAGTGAGGAGCTGACGTTTGACCTTACCGGTGGAAAAACGCTGGTTAGCGTTGCGATGGCGCTGACCGCGATAAGGCGGGACTGTCAGGCAGAGTACCTGAGGCAGAACGTCTACGGCAAGGAGCCAGAAGAGCTACTCAAGAAGGTGAACCTCGACATCTTCACGGTCGAGGACATCCTCGAGGAGCTTCGGGATGCGTTTGAGGCAGGGTAACACCCATAAAACACCCTCTATTTCGTTACTTAATCCTTCATACGGTTCCATTCACCTCGTGATTAACGGGGGTGGCCATCGTGAAAAAGCCCCTGTTCATAACCCAGCACGGAAGGCTCGAGAAGGAAAAGGGAGCCCTCGTCTTTATCGGCCAGCTGGTAAAAAGGCCGGTCCCTCTGGCTCAAGTGAGCGAAATCCACTGTCTAGCCCGCGTTTCCCTGACTAGTGGAGCCATAGAGCTCCTTAGCGAGAGGAGGATTCCGGTTCATTTCTACACAACCAGGGGCGATTACAGAGGCTCGCTGATAAACGATGCCTCCCCGAGGGGAAAGCTTCACCTGGCACAGGCCGAACACCACCTAAATCCTGAGAAGCGGCTTTTCTTGGCCAAAGCCATCGTCGAAGGGATACAAAACGTCATGGCATTCGTTCTAGCCGGGTGGGGCATCAACGCGGTGAAGCTCAACTCCATTAAAATCGAGGGAGGAACGGTTGATGAGATTATGGGAAAGGAAGCCGAGCTCTGGAGCAACTTTTATCGCTACTTTGGGGAAGCCATAGGCTTAGACGGTTTCAGGAGAACCAGAAGACCCCCGGAGGACGAAGTTAACGCGCTGATAAGCTACGCCAACGCCGTGACCTATGGACTGGCTTTTTCCTCCGCCATAAAAGCCGGCCTCGACCCGGCCATAGGATACCTCCACGCGGTGAACGACAGAAGACACTCGCTCCCGCTGGACTTAGCCGACATCTTCAAGCCCCTCTACGTTTTCACGACGATTCACAGGCTCTACACTGAGGGAAAGCTCAGGAAAGGACACTTCTCGAGGAAGGGAAAGGCCGTTTACCTGAGCAGGGAGGGCAAGAGGCTTCTGCTCAGCGAGCTAACGGCCACGCTCATGACGACCGTGTACTACAAGAGATTGAAGAGAAACGTGAGCTATCGCTCCATGCTCGACATGGAGGCGAGGAAGCTCAGAAAGCACGTCCTCGGCGAGGAAACCTACCGACCATTCAGGCCGTGGTGGTAGGCTCTTAGAAACCGTGAACACTATAATTTTTCTTTTCAACATCAAAGAAAGCTTTTCTACCGCTTCTACCGCTACGCTGGTTCTGAAACAAAACCTCCCCACCGGAACGAATTCAGAAGCGGTCAGTGTTTCCACTCTTCTAGAGGTTCGGAAACTCATGAGCGTCCACGTCAGCATTTCTGGCAGGAGAGTTACAATCACGTTCCTCGACACGGTTTCCACTCTTCTAGAGGTTCGGAAACTCGGTATCGATCCAGTTGAAACGTACGTTTACTTCCCGGACGCCATTGCCGCGTACAGGTTTCCACTCTTCTAGAGGTTCGGAAACTTCAGCGTCCCGACGCCGGTGATTTGGGATGAGCCGGAGAATTGGTTTTGGTTTGGGTTTCCACTCTTCTAGAGGTTCGGAAACGCTCTGGTGTTGGATTCAGGAAAATGTTTTGGGACGCGAGATCAAAATTAGTTTCCACTCTTCTAGAGGTTCGGAAACTTGGCCCATTATGGAAAACAAAAGTGGAGTGTGGTATTATCCGGGTTTCCACTCTTCTAGAGGTTCGGAAACATGTGTCATGAAGGGACCGTATGTGAATATTGGAAATGTAAGTTTCCACTCTTCTAGAGGTTCGGAAACGGTCCGGAAATTCCCTTCATTCCAACAATAAGCCTTAATCAGGAATTCTTATATAAACTTTTCGCCTGGAAAACCCCTAAAAAACACCCCTACCAAGGCCAGTCCGTTACCACCGTTAGTTCTAAACATGCCAACGGACAATCCCGAGAGGCCGTAACCCGCAAAAAACCATCAAAATTCTTGGAAAAACGTCTAAAAGCCATATAACAATTCATTTCAGTTTACACTTGCTTACCCATCATTTTTACCCCACCGCACTCCGCGGAAAGGCCCCCAAACCCCAGAAAAGCCCCTCAAAGACCTCCGTCAATACCTATCCAAAAAACCAGCGCATCTACCTCCCGTAGCCCAAAAAAAGCCTTAACATACTTACATCTAACCGAAACCAGCACCAGACACCTCGGATTCCAAACACGTACATCAAATTACCATGGGAAATTGTAGAAACTGAATATCCGGTTTAAGGGCTCTAAAAAACCCTTCAAGGCTAATCCACCCTCATCCAACCATCCGCAAGCCGTGTAAGTTCTCCATTCCACCCTAAAACCCACGAAAACCACCCATCCACAATGAACACAACTGAAAAAACAAAAAACTCAAGAGCTTTCAGCCGGAAAACGGACTTACAAACCAGCAACCAAACAAACCCCGCAGGCTCATCGTCTCAAATCACGTTTAATGGGTTTTAGGCGTTCCCCACATGGGTGGTGAAGCTCCACCGAACGGCTTGACCAAAACCCTTAAGAGTTCAAACTCAACAACTACCTTGGTGCCAGCATGAGGCTCCTGCTCGAGCTCGAATCCGATGAAGAGTTTCCGGACTGGGCCTTTGGAAAGCACGCGTTTCAGGCGATGATATACACCCACCTAACAGGAACGCCCTACGAGAGGGTGCACGATGGAAGGGGCTTCAAGTTCTTCTGTTTCTCTGACGTGTTTCCCAGCGGACCGTACAAGCCGGGCGTTGTTAAGAGGTTGATAGTGAGCTCCCCCGATGATGGTTTCATAGAGACGCTGTATGAGAAGCTCCTTCCAAACGAGAGGATTTACCTCGGAAGGCATTCCCTTAACCTGAGGTCCATTAAAAAGCTCAAACTCAGGCTGAGGAGGGCCTTCATAACGGGTTCTCCCATCGTCCTCAACGCCCCCGAAGGAAAGGGAAGGTTCTTCACGTTCCACCACTTTAACAGTCTCGCCTACTTCGTGGATAGGCTCACCGAGAACGCCGTCGCGAAGTACTCTGCCTTTATTGGTGAGCCCTTCCAGCTCGACAGTCCTTTGTTCACAAGAATGATTCCAAGGATACGGCGGAAAGGTTGGTTCGACGTTTACGTTCGCGTTAACATTCGTGGAAGGTACTTCGATGTCCCGGGAACCAACTGGGAGTATCTTGAGGTGCCCCGTAATGGGGACCGTGACTTCTACACTTTCTTGATGGACGCGGGTTTGGGAGTCCTCAACAGCCTCGGCTTTGGCTTTCTTAACCCTATAAATGATAAGCAACGTTCCCAGCGTCGATGAACTGTGCAAAACGGCCCCTTCAGATTACTGGAACTTTGGAATGTACTGAGGGGGTTTCCGCCCCCGGAAACTCATAACGACAAATCCGTTGCATGCATGTTGCGTCCGAACGTTGCGGGGATGTAACACGCGTTGCCGATTAGGAGGGTTCCTCCCGAGCAAAAGTTTTTTATTAACCCGTTGGGTTGAATTTTCAGGGATTGCAATGAGGTGTTGATATGAGGCTTCTCCTGACGCTCAGGCCTGAAAGGAACTTTCCCCGGTGGGCCGTTGGAAAGCACTCAATCCAGTCGATGATTTACTACCACCTCCGTGGAACCGAGTACGAGGACATCAACGATAGGCCCGGCTTCAAGTTCTTCTGCTTCTCGGACCTGTTCCCAGGGGGTGACTTCAGGAGGGAGAAGCCGAAAAACCTTCTGATAAGTTCCCCTGATGAGGCTTTTATAGAGGTTCTCTACGAGAGGCTGAGCGGTGTGGAAAAGGTCGTCCTGGGACGGTACACGCTGACCCTCGAAAAACTAAAGAAGTTCAGGTTGAGGCCAAGGGGCACGTTCGCAACCGGTTCACCCGTCGTCGTCAGGGCACCCGAGGGGGCAGGAAGGTACTTCACCTTTCACGAGCACGGGGACGTAGAGTACTTCAGGGAACGGCTGAAAGAGAACGCCCTCAGCAAGTACAGGGCTTTTACAGGGGAAGATTTTGAGCTCAAGGGCCCCCTCTTCAGCAAGATGGTTCCCAAGGTGAGGCGGAACGGATGGATTGACGTTTACGTCAGGGTCAGCGTTAGGGGCAAGCACTTTGACGTTCCCGGTTCGAACTGGGAGAGGCTCGAAGTGGACCTAAACGATAACAATAGGGACTTCTATGCCTTTCTCATGGACGCCGGATTGGGGGTTCTTAACAGCCTCGGCTTTGGCTTCCTCAATCCCCTGAGAGAGTAGGGGGTGAAAGGTTGGACAGGTACAGAGTCGGAAGAACCGTGGGGTTTTTCGTTCTCCTGTTCGCGAGCTTCACCTTCCTGTCCTTCGTTGGTGCCGTGATGAGCTCGGGTAGTGACCTGCCGTTCTCGGCTGTCGTCGGGCTGGTCCTCCTGCTCTACGCGTGGACGGACTACGTTTACTTCGCCATTGACATAACCTACGGACTGGCGATACTGATAGGCTTCCTCGCCGCGGATTTAGAGGGTGTATTCTACGCCATTCCGATGGATATCCTCTATCTAGTGTTCATATACCTGATGAGGAGAAACAGTGAGAGGCTCGCGACGCTTCTCTTCGTGCTATCTGTCCCGCTCGCACTGGTGAACTCTTACTTGGTGCCCCCTTCGAGTGCAATCGCCTGGATGGTCGTTGGTCTCATGGCAGGAATCGTTGAAAATGCTGTTGTGGAGGAGATGGCGGAGGGAGACCCGATAATGATAGCCCTCTACTTCATGGCCCTCGGACCCTTAGCGCTGGTGCCCTTCGCTTTCCAGAACGTAACCGGAAGAACCCTCTTTGCAAAGGAGAACCGCTGGCCGGTCGGCCCCGCAATGTTTACGGTCGCGGTTCCCCTCTTCAAGCCAATCCTCGACCAGTGGGACTCCAAACTGCCGGACTGGCTTCTCTACGTTCAGTACCACGGCGTCCCCCATTCAAGCCTTGGAGTTCTTGTGGGGTTCCTGACGTTATTCTGGTTGGGTTTCCATCTAATTAGAGTGCTCTCAAACGAAGGCATGAACGCGGTGGAGATTGTTGCAGGTGTAATGACGGCTGTAATAGCCCCACTTTTCGGGCTCTCCCTACTGGCCGTCATCGTGGAGGTTCTCTCCGACTCGGGCTACACGAACTTGTCAATGTTAGTCACCCTCGCCGGTTTTGTGGGCCTTATAGTCCTGGCTTGGAAGGCCCTAAGGGTTCCAAGACTGCACTACGAGAGGAGGAGCTCCATAGACTTCGAGCGCTGGGAGAGCGGGATTTTCCTTCTCGCGGATGCCGTCTCGTTGCTCCTCCTCTTCAAGCTGTGGAGCGTCCTCGGCCACCACAGACTCGCCCTTGGAATGGCCCTCTTGCTGGCCGTCTGGTACTACGCCGTGTTCCTCTGGGATATACTGAAGGACAAAATCAATGGATTACTGGGGCTTCCGAGGGTCATGGCCCTTGGTCTCACGGTTCCATACTCGTGGTTCATAATCATCTCCGCTTTCTTATCTGGTCTCTGGGTCGGTTTTGGAATCGGCTGGATAGCGGGGTGATTGCATGAAGGCTTACATAACAACGGTTGGAACGAGCGTTGAGGCCGTTATCAATCCACTCTGGTATCTCGCCGAGGTTTACTCCTGGTTACCGAATATGGTGTACCTTCTCTGGAACGATGACGTCAGGGAACAGTTAGAAAAAGCAAAGGAGCTAATCACAGAACTATCTAAGACGTACGGGGCTAGCGTAAAAGTTGTTGCTGGAGAGAACTTGAGGTTCAACGAGGAGAACCCCACCGAGTTCAGGGAAAAAGCAGGCTCCCTCATCGACTCACTGAAGAGTAAGGGTTACGAGGTTGTTGTGGACATTACCCCGGGCAGGAAGTTCATGAGCGCCCTCCTCCTCAGCGCGGCCATGTCAGAGAACGCCGACGAGGTGACATACCTCCATCTAGACGATTTAAGCTACACGGGGAGGCTTCTCTTTGACGTCCCAATGGTGAAACAAAAGCTCTTTACAACGAAAGAACTCACCGGGAATAAGGGTTTTCTCAGACCGAGGAGGTTTGGAAAGGAGTCCTCAGGTAGCTACTTCACAACCCGGAGAGCCCTCATGAGGGTTCTTAACTCCCTCTACCTCGATGGTAAAACCTCGTTCGACGTCTCGTTGAGGAGCGTTCCGATAGGAAAAGTTAGGCTCGGTGAAAAAACGGAGCTCAAGGTCTCCCAGAGGGTTCATGTCAATGATACCGTCCACGGTGACCCCTCGAAGGTCCGCGAGGCGATAGTGGCCGGCGGAATGGCCAAGTTCAGGAACTGGAATGAGCTCAGGAAAAAAGTTTTCTCTCTCCTTGAGGATGGACGACCCCTCTACGTGGGCTTTGATACGAACGCTCTCTACTTCAGAGTTCCCTCGAAGATTCTAACTGAGAATGACTTTTACAGAAACGGAAACTTGATTTTCGACTTCCTGTACGCCAAGGGTGTCATGGATGAAGTCGGAAGACACCTGAACAAAAAGCTACGCTACAACACCGCTTTGGGAGTGTTCTCCAACCAGCCAACCCCACTGGCAAGGTTTGCAACGCTGGGCTTGGTGGAGCTTCAGAAGTTGAAGTCAAGTGGTGCGGAACTAGTTGACAGTGGGGGAAATGAGGAGGGGGATACAAGGATAGCCCTTGATTACAGAAGCTACGCCGAGAGGAAGGACGTGAACGTTCTTGTCATTACCCTGGACGATAGGGCCTACGCCGAGATGAAAGCCCTGAGCGGCTCTGGACTGATACCGTTCAAGCTTGAGTGGGAGGATGTTTTTGGAAAGACACTTAAGGGGCGCTGGGAGGACCTCAGGGATACACTCTATACCCTCGCCGTAGTTCTCGGCGAGCTTAACTTTGCCCACTACAAGCTGTACGGTGTATGGAAGGGCAAGAAAACGGAGGACTGGGAGACAGAGAGACTTCGGCTGAACGGCTTTGAGTACGGTCGATTGTTTGGGGTTTTTGAAGGTAACTCATAGAACATCAAGACGTTCGGTGCAGGACGTTGCATCGTTGCGTCTGTGCAACACCGTAGGGGTTCATTTTTATTATTTTGTTGCATTCCCAAGTGCGAATTCCAGACGTTTGTTCTGGTATCATAACACCGTATCCTCTCGTGGAACAGAAAAACGAAACAAAAACCAACAAGTAGATGCGTTTGTTTCATCCATGAAACAGTTGTGCAACACCTGAAACGGTAATATCTTGATTGGGGGGTGATACAGGTACCTACGCCTCCCTTTCGTTCAAGTGTTTCGCGTTTCGTTGCATGCAACACTTGCACTGGGACTATACTGACCCCAATATTGTAACCCGCGTTAGTTTCTCACGCGAGATGTTACCGATGGGATTGGAACGTAGAATCGTGAAGAGTGTGGTGGGGCCGCCGGGATTTGAACCCGGGTCACGGGCTCCCAAAGCCCGCAGGATGGGCCAAGCTACCCTACGGCCCCTAACCCGCGGTCTACTCATGACGGAACCTTTTAAACTTTTTCCTGGATGCGGATGTTGAACGATGAATCGAAGGGTTAATACGTTCTAGGAACACTATGAGGACACCTTTTTGAAAGCTGCATCTTCACGGGGTTTGAAGGCACGGTTCCATGGACCGAAAGATTTATAAATTTAAACTTGTTTTATTATTCTCGCCGTTTCCGGGCCTCCTCGGGACTGGAGGTAGCGTTTCTGGTGGTGCGGAATGGTGCGTGCCCTTAATTTTGGATACGAGTTTGATTGCTACCTTCTTGAACTTGATGGCCCTTCTGAAACTGTAACAATAAAAGCCGAGTTTGAACCCAAGTACCTGAAACTCACAATTACGAGCGAGAACTTTTCGAGCCAGCTCCTTCTCAAGTACACCCGCGAGAACGTTCAGAAACTGGCATATCTTTACTGGAAGTATATGAGACACGTTGAAGGTATGAACGCCCTCCGCGAGGTTTCCGACCCTGTTCCCGCCCTGTGAAGTTTTCTTTTCTTTTCAAGAAGCCGGGAGGTGATTCTTGTGGGTGTGAAAAGGGTTAAGAAAACCCGTGTCGTGTTGGAATGTTTTGACTCTTTCACGTTCTCGCCGATAAAGTATCCTGCCGAGTTCGTGTTTGAAAAAGACGCGGTTAGCTTTGCACCACCCATGTTCAAACCAACCAGGGTCTCCTACACGCGGGAGAACGCCAAAGCCCTCTACGAGCTTCTTCGGGCTTTCGCAGAGAGGGTAAGGATGGAGGAAGAGATAAACCGTCTAATTTGACTTCCTTTATTTCCCCTTCGAGGCCCCTTGAGAGCCTTCGAATGGTAAGGGTTGGTCTCAGCAGACCCTTTAGGAGAAAAATTTTTGTGCTTAACGCCGATGGTACTTCGGTGGTTTCATGGACATGGTAGAGATGGTACATCTAACTGTTGCCTACTTTTTGATTCTCGGTATGCTGTCGTGGACGAGCCTTTCAAGTGCCGAGTTCTACGCAATACCCCTTCTGACGGCGTTCGCTCTTTACGAACTGGGGCATAAGTACGTTGGGAATAAGTTTGGGTACGCTGGGAGGTATCGGCTCTCCCCGACTGTAATCGTGGTTTCTATACTCCTGTATCTGGCAACCCTAGGGAGTGCAATCTTTTTTGCACCGGGGGTTTTTGAGGTGGCCCCTAAGGTGGATGGGACAACTTGGAAGCCCCATTACGATGTGGGGGAAGTGGGGAAAATAGCCCTCGCGGGTCCTCTCGCCAACCTCGCCTTTGCAACGGTGTTCTTCGCCCTGGCGTTCTTCAACAGTAGCATGGAAATCGCGGCGGTGTACGGCATCAACACGCTCATGGGACTGTGCAACCTCCTTCCCCTCAGGTTTTTCGACGGGGGTAAGGTTCTATCGTGGAGCAAGCGGGTTTATGCGCTCGTAGTCGCGTACGGTCTGGCGCTGTTCCTAATCGCCTGGCTGTGAGGGGGCGTATAGCGTGCTCCCCTTTGTTGTTTTGGGTACTTCTCGATGACCCCTACTAAACGGCAGAGTTACGCCTTTCGTGTTTTCTACTTATCTCTAGAGCTTCCCGTTAAATGTCCCCATGAACAGCCTCCTTACCCTTGCCTTTCCCCTCGTTTTTTCAACGAGGAGCCTCATCAGCCCTTCTGCGTCCCCTTTTCTCGTCTCGACGGTGAAGGTGACACTCCCGGAGTAGTCCTCGCCGACGACCCTCGCGCCGGCTTTTTCGATGGTTTCCCTAACGGTGTGGAACAGGCTGTAGGGAAAGGTAACCCGAAAGCGCTCCGTCTCGTAGACCTCAACGATTCCCGCGTTCTCTATGGCCCTGCTGGCGGCCTCGCTGTAGGCCTTAACCAGGCCGCCGTAGCCGAGCTTTATCCCGCCGAAGTAGCGCGTGACCACTACGACCACGTTGCTCAGGCCTTTGTTCTGGATGACCTTTAGGACGGGCTTTCCGGCGCTCCCCTTCGGCTCGCCGTCGTCATCGTAGCGGACCGCGAAGTTCCGCCCGTCGTTTATGACGTAGGCAGAGACGTTGTGGTTAGCGTCGCCGTGGTGGGCCTTAATTTTTGCGATAAATGCCTTGGCTTCCTCCTCGTTTTTAACTGGCGAGGCGTAGCCGATGAAGACAGACTTCTTCACAACGAGTCTGGCCGTCCCGACGCCTTTTAGAGTCCTCATGCTACCTCCTCAGCGTCGCTATTAGCTTCTTCTCATTGAGGAGCATCTCTATCGCGTCCCTAACGTCCGTGACGACTATGTCACTCGCGAGGAGTGCATCAACGGTCGCCCCTTCCCGCCCAATCACGCAGAAGGCCAGCTCCGCCTTCTCAAGCATGGCAACGTCGTTGTTTCCGTTTCCTACGGCGGCGTAGGGTGCGTAGCCTTCGGCAATCTCGGCTTTTTCGACACCGCTTGAGACCCTCTCGATTCTAACGGGCAACCCTCTGAACTCCTCCTCCAGGGTTCCGAAAGTGTCTGCACTGAGAACGACCACCGTGTAGCGGTCGGCGAGTTTCGCAAGAAGTTCCTTCACGTCGTCGGAGACCTTTCCCTCGACCCCCAGTGTGCCGTTCAGGTCGAAGAGGACGGCGTTGAACTCAATCTTTCCGTAGCCGGGTACTTCCATGATACCACCCTTCCGGGGTTAAGTGCAAAGTTTTTAAAGGGTTGGTCCCAATACATTCCGATACATAACGGACGAGTTAAGCAATCACTTCGGGGGATAAGAAATGAACCCACTCCTTGCGAGGCTTCGCGACAGGGAAGTTCTCGTGAGGTTGAACGCCTTCATTCTCAGCTACTTCGGGTGGATAGCCTTTGGAATCCTGTACGGCTACCTCGGCAGGTGGAGCATCGACGCGACCAAGGAGTTCCTTAAGCTTCCTCTGACTTCCCGCTCTCTCGTTCTCGGCTTGTTGAGCTTTACAAAGTCGATACCTCCTCTCTACATGACCCTGAGGTGGGTCTACTACTTCGGCTTTGCCGGTTCAATAGGGTTCATGGTCCTCTACGTTCTCCTTTACCTGCGTGACCTTAAAACCTCGGACGAACTCCTTGCGAGGTATCTGATGGCGTACGCTGGGGCTGGGACCATCTATTTAATCTTCCACATCCACGCTCCCCACTACGTCTACCACATTCCCGGCTACTCGGTTGACAATACCCTGCTGACGAGGCAGGAGTTCGTGCTGCCTTCACTCCACAACACCTTTGCGGCGATAAACATCATAACAATCTGGAAGTACAGAAAGCGCATAGGTGGAAAAGCATTGATAG
The DNA here is from genome assembly GCF_054657655.1 of Thermococcus prieurii. NCBI lineage: Archaea > Methanobacteriati > Methanobacteriota > Thermococci > Thermococcales > Thermococcaceae > Thermococcus > Thermococcus prieurii. The sequence goes on from NZ_BAAHYH010000001.1 coordinate 428,012, forward strand.
CGATAAACACCCTGATTCCCTTTGCGACGGTGTTCTTGGCTCACCACTGGATATACGATGTTCTCACCGGATTCCTCTTGGCGTGGGCGGTTTCAAGGGCGACCGATGGCTGGATGGCGCGTGTCCCGGAGTGCTTCTACCGATGGGAGCTTAAGTCACTTGGGGCGATAACGGCTTTCAACGTCCTACTTGCCACGCTTGCATTCCTCGTTGCTCTGGACCCCCAGAAGTGGCTGATGGTAATCCGGAGCATTCTCGGTCAGCCCTGAGAAAAGCTTATAAATCCCGGGCCTGTTCCTTAGAACGGTGCCGGGGTAGCCTAGCTCGGCAGGGCGGGGGACTCGTAATCCCCAGGTCCCGGGTTCAAATCCCGGTCCCGGCTCCATCATTTTACGAGGATTCCGCGCTCTATGGTAACCGTCGCTTCTGCGGGCTTGTCAGATAGTATCACGAGGTAGAACTGACCGTCGTTGGGACTTCTCCAAACCCTCTTCAGGTCCTTCACGTTTCCCGCGTACATGTAGCACAGGGCTTTTTCGCCCGCCTTTAACTTTGCAAGCCCCGTGGCGTCAGTCATACAGACCGTAACGGGCTCAGAAGAGGAAACCTCCACGGAGACCGTTAGAAAGCCTCCAGAAATTGAAAAATAGTAAGGAGAACTGGGGCTTAGAGTCACATGGTAAGTGACGCTTGAGCCAGTGGCCGCTACGAAACCGATGAACACCACTGCCACCACTGAGAACGCGAAGACCATCGCCAAGAGCCGCTTGTTGCCCCTTGCACCCCTCGTCACGTTGAACATTCCACTGCCACCATTGGATATTTCACAATAACCCCTTATAAACCTTGAAGTTTAAACAATCCAAAACCACGGAGTGGTTACAAAGAAGGGCTGGAAACACACAAAATTGGAAGGAATCCAAAAAGTCACCGAAAGAACTTAGAGGTCGAGCCTTCTGAGGGCGTTTTTCGCCTTCCTCTCAAAGTCTTCCTTGTCCTGATACTCCCAGTAATGCTCGGAACTTGGAAATTCTCCAGCCTTGACCTCGCGGTTGTACTGACTCAGGGCCTCCAAGATAATCCCACCCAGCTCGGCGTAGCGCTTGGCGAAGGGAGGCGAGCTTTCGTAAATTCCAAGGAGGTCGTGCCAGACCAGAACCTGACCGTCAACGTACGGGCCCGCCCCGATTCCTATCGTCGGTATCGAGACTTCCTCAGTTACGAGCTTCGCAACATCGGCCAGGACGAACTCAAGCACAACGGCAAAGGCCCCGGCCCGCTCAAGGGCTTTCGCGTCGCGCAGGATTTCCTCGATTTCCTCCTCCGTCTCGCCGGTGATTCTGTAACCACCGAGCCTTAGATAGCGCTGGGGAGTTAAACCGGTGTGCCCCATAACCGGAATTCCCATCCTAACGAGCTTCCTGACGAGCTTCTCATGGTCGGCACCGCCTTCAATCTTCACGGCATCGGCACCGGCCTGAATCAACCGAACGGCGTTCTTAACGCCCTCCTCAACGCTGACCTCGTAGCTGGAGAAGGGCATATCGGCTAAAACGAGCGCCCGCTTAACGGCCCTTGCAACGGCCCTCGTATGGAAGACCATCTGCTCCATCGTCACGTTGAGCGTATTGTTATCGCCGTAAACGACCATTCCAAGGGAATCGCCGACGAAAACGATGTCAATCCCAGCTTTATCCGCCAGGAACGCCGAGGGGTAATCATAGGCCGTCACCATCGTGATTTTCTCCTTCCCCTTCATCTCGCGGATTTTCTTCGGCGTTACCTCCCTCATGCAACCACCGGCTTCGTTTCGAGGGCGGTCTAATTAACGGTTTCGATAAGGGTTATATACCAACGTCGGTAATTACCTACAGGTGGTGACATGGGGAAGGTTAAGACGAGCGTTTACGTCGATGAGGAGCTGTGGAGGGAGTTTAAAGAGCTGGCCCTTCGGGAGGGGAGCGAGGTCAGCAGACTGCTGGAGGAGGCGCTGATGAACTACCTCATAAACGAGGTCTTGAAGGACGTTGACGACTCCGAAGTTCCCCTGTGGTTCGAGCCACTCGACGCTGGTGGCGAGGGCAGTGAAAAGCTCCTGAGGGAGATGAGGGATGACCGCGAGGAGCGTTTACTTGGACAGTAGCGCAATCCTGAAGAGGTATCTGAACGAAAACGGAAGCGACCTCGTGAAGAAAGCCTTCAGGGACGCCTACAGGGGTGAGGTAAAGCTGGCCTTCAGCTTCTGGAACATAGGCGAGGTAATCGGGGTATTCGACAAAAAGCTGAGGAGAGGTCAGCTCAGCAGGGAGGACTTTGAGTTTCTGAGAAGGGGTTTTCTGGCCGAGGTAAAGCGGTTCACGAGGCTGGGTGTCCTTGAGGTCGTTCCCGTCCATTCCCTGCTCCTAGCTGATGCGTGGGAGCTGATTGAGGGGTATCACATTTATCAGGCAGACGCCTTGCAAATAGTCTCGGCTAAGTACGTGAGGGCCGACGCCTTTTACACCGCCGACAGGAGGCTTCACGAGGTAGCCCTTAAAGAGGGCCTGAACTCAATTCTCGTGGGGGTGAGAGAATGAGAACCTGGGAGCACTACGAGCACACCGCTGACATAGGCGTTCGCGGTTACGGCTCAACGCTGGAGGAGGCCTTTGAGGCCGTTGCGTTGGGACTCTTTGACGTGATGGTTAACGTGAGGAAGGTCGAGCCGAGGGAGTGTCGCGAGATTGAGGTGGAGGAAGGGGACTTGGAGGCGCTCCTGTACAGCTTCCTTGAGGAACTCCTGGTGCTCCACGATATGGAGGGACTGGTCTTCGGCGACGTCAGGGTCAGGATAGAGAAGACAGAGAACGGCTACCGCCTCAAAGCGAAGGCCTGTGGAGAGGTTCTCGACTACGAGAAGCACGAACCGAAGGAGGAAGTTAAGGCGATAACCTACCACGACATGAGGATTGAGAAACTGCCGGACGGGCGCTGGATGGCGCAGTTCGTCCCCGACCTGTGAGGTGGTTGGATGAGCGCAAGGGACGTTATCAAGGAAACAAACCTTGCCTTTTACGAGCGCTACTCGAAGCTCAACGATTCGGACGAGTTCTGGGGGTTCATGGTTAAGCCCCTCAGGCAGAGCATCAGGGTGAACACGCTCAAGGCACCGCTGGAGGTTGTTGTTGAGAGACTCAGAGAGGAGTTCGAGCTTGAACCGATTCCCTGGGTCAGGGAGGGGTTCTTCATCAACGTTGACAACCTCGCGAAGGTTCCGGAGCACGGCCTCGGCCTGATATTCGGCCAGGAAGCGAGCTCGATGATTCCGCCAGTTGTGCTTGAGCCGAGGCCGGAGGAGCTGATTCTCGACATGGCCGCCGCGCCGGGCTCGAAGACCGGGCAAATAGCCCAGTACATGGAGAACGAAGGCTGTATAATAGCAAACGACCCCAACAGGGACAGGGCCAACGTCCTGATAGCGAACCTCAACAGGATGGGGGTCCTGATAGCGAGGGTGACGACGAGGGACGGGGCAAAATTCGCGCGCTTCGAGAACACCTTCGACAGGGTTCTATTGGATGCACCGTGCTCCTCGGTTGGAATGATACGAAAGAGCTGGCGCTTCCTGAGGGAGTGGCGTGAGAAGGCAGTCGTCAAGTACATGAAGGTTCAGAAGAGGCTTATCCTGGCCGGTTACAAAGCGCTGAAGCCCGGAGGGATCATGGTTTACTCGACCTGTACAATAGACCCGCTTGAGAACGAGGAGGTCGTTGACTACCTCCTGAGGAAGACCGACGCGAGGCTTGAAAAGATAGACCTGCCCGTGAAGACGAGCGAGCCAGTCCTCGAGTGGGAGGGGAAGACATACTCGGACGAGCTGAAAAAGGCCCTGCGCATACACCCGAACGACAACGACACAGAGGCGTTTTTCATCGCGAAGATAGTCAAGCCGGGTGATGGGGAATGAGCAACCCGAGGGATAAGATTGGGAAAACCGGCGATGCCGAGCTCGTTAAAAGGCTCCTCATCGAGAACTACGGTTATGCTCCGGAGCTAATCTACGAAATCCGGGGCAACCACAGCAAGGTCTACGCCTACAAGCCTTGTCAGTTGAAGATAAGCGACACCGGCAGGAGGGGAATCTACTTCGGCAGGATAGAGAGCGACGGCATAAGACTGACGATTGAGGGTGCCTTCCTCGTCGGGCCGAAGGCAACGAAGAACGTCGCCGAACTGGACGACGAGCGGGCGAGGCGCTACTTGGCCGGGGAGAGCGTGGAAGTTGACGCGCCGGACGGCTGGGTGCTCCTCAAATGGCGCTCCTACTACCTCGGCTCGGCAAAGGCGAAAAACGGAAGGTTGCTCAACTACGTTCCGAAGGAGAGGAGGCTAAGGCTGGATTAGATTCTGAAGCCTTCTACCTTTATTATCCCCGTTTTGTAGAGCAGGTAGAGCGTCAGGAAGTACAGGTTGTCGGCCCAGTCCGGCTTTACGTAGTTCTCCAGCCAGAGGACGGCCAAGGCGGTGAGAACCCACGCAAGGGCCCCCCAGACGAGACCCCTCGCGAGCTCCATCGGGGGAAGGACCTTTGGGAGGACGTCGCGGAGGTAGTAAACCGTCGCCCCAAGGAAGAGGGCCTGGCTGACCACCGTTCCGTAGACGGCACCGAGGAGTCCGAAGAGCCTTATGAAGATCAGGTTCAGGATGAAGTTGGCGATGTTCGCGAAGACCAGCGTGTTGACGGCTTCCTTCTCGCGCCCGATTGCCATGAGGAGGTTCTGGCCGATGAAGGCCGGGAAGTAGAAGAGCACTATGAGCGACATCGGACCCATGAGTTTCATCGCAGGGGCGTACTTGTCGCCGAAGAGCAGGGGAATGTAGTAGGGAAGGCTCGTCTGGGAGTAGAGCACGATGCCAATCGCTATTAAGAGAAGGCTCTTGGTGGACTCGAGGATTGGCCCGCGGAGCCTCTCGAGGTTGCCCTCGTGGTGGGCTTCGCTCATCTTGGGAAAGAGTACCGAGCCGAAGGACTGGGGAATGAAGTATATCGCCTTGAAAATCGTCGCGCCGACGTTGTAGAATCCCGTCGCAACGGCTCCGAGGAGCTTTGACACCATCATTATGTCAACGTTCCAGAAGAAGAGGCCGGTTAAAGTCTGGAGGGAGAATGGAAGACTCTTTCTGAGAACCTCCCTCATAGACACACTGCTCCCCCGAGGGAAGTCCCTCACGAGCTTTCTGTAGTCAACGTAAAGGAAGGCGAGGACTACGAGGTCGGCCACGATGTAGGAAACAACAATCCAGAGGAGGCCGTAGCGGGCAGTGAAGAGCACGAAGAGGAGGAGAAGGGCCCTCTTTCCAAACTCGGCCAGCGCGACCGGGTGCGTTCTGCCCTCGATGTAGAGGATTGAGTAAATAGAATCGAGGAGGAAGCATAGGAGGGGGTCGAAGGCAAAGACGAGGGTGAGGAGGATAACCTCTTCCGGATAGCCGAGGACCCTCAGGAGCGCGTAGAGGAGAGCCTCTGAGAGGGCAAAGAGCAGGAAGCGGGCCTTCGTCACCGTTTTGAGGAGGGGAATGAAAATCTCCCTGTCCTTGCTGGCCTCGCGGGTGAGGTAGGTATCGAGGCCGAAGTTGACAAAGGCCATCGTTATGGCCGAGAAAGCGAGAACCGTCGAGTAGATTCCAAAGTCCTGAACGCTGATAACCCTGATTATGTAAATCGTGAAGATGACCATTATTATACTCCTTGCGAAGCTACCCGCCATCAGGTGCCCGATGTTCTTGAGCAGGTTCCTGGCCATCGAAGGATTTTCGGAGAGGTGGTATAAAGGGGTAGCGGTTGGAAATTCGGTGCTAAGGTTTTAAAGTTCCGGCGTTGGAATACCACAAGGGTGAGAACCATGGTGCCGTTGAAGAGAATAGACAAAATCCGCTGGGAGATTCCCAAGTTTGACAAGCGGATGCGCGTTCCGGGCAGGGTTTACGCTGACGACCAGCTCATCGAGAAGATGCGTCAGGACAGGACGCTGGAGCAGGCGGCCAACGTTGCCATGCTCCCGGGCATCTACAAGTACTCCATAGTAATGCCCGACGGTCATCAGGGCTACGGCTTCCCGATTGGAGGCGTCGCGGCGTTCGACGTGAAGGAGGGCGTGATAAGCCCCGGAGGCGTGGGATATGATGTGAATTGCGGCGTCAGACTGATTAGAACGAATTTAACGGAAAAAGAAGTCAGACCGAGGATAAAGGAGCTCGTTGACACGCTCTTCAAGAACGTCCCGAGCGGACTTGGGAGCAAGGGAAGGGTAAGGCTCCACTGGAGCCAGCTCGACGACGTCTTAGCGGACGGCGCCAAGTGGGCCGTTGACAACGGCTACGGCTGGAAGGAGGATTTGGAGCACCTTGAGGAAGGCGGAAGAATGGACGGGGCAGACCCGAACGCCGTCAGCCAGAGGGCGAAGCAGAGGGGAGCGCCACAGCTCGGCTCCCTCGGCTCTGGAAACCACTTCCTTGAGGTTCAGGTCGTTGACAAAATCTACGACGAGGAGATAGCCAAGGCGTACGGCCTCTTCGAGGGGCAGGTCGTTGTGATGGTCCACACCGGTTCGCGCGGTCTCGGCCACCAGGTGGCGAGCGACTACCTCAGGATAATGGAGAAGGCCAACAGGAAGTACGGAATCCCCTGGCCCGACCGCGAGCTGGTGAGCGTCCCCTTCGGGAGCGAAGAAGGTCAGAGGTACTTCAGCGCGATGAAAGCGGCCGCGAACTTCGCCTGGGCCAACAGGCAGATGATAACCCACTGGGTCAGGGAGAGCTTTGAGGAGGTCTTCAAGAGGAAAGCCGAGGACATGGAGATGCACATAGTCTACGACGTGGCCCACAACATAGCGAAGGTCGAGGAGCACGAGGTCGATGGAAGGAAAGTCAAGGTCGTCGTCCACAGGAAGGGAGCGACGAGGGCCTTCCCTGCCGGCCACCCGGACGTGCCGAGAGCCTACCGCGACGTAGGACAGCCGGTCCTCATTCCCGGCTCGATGGGAACGGCGAGCTACGTCTTAGCCGGAGCCGAGGGCTCGATGAGAGAGACCTTCGGAAGCTCCTGCCACGGCGCCGGAAGACTGCTCAGCAGAAAAGCTGCAACGAGGCAGTACCGCGGTGACAGGCTCAGGAACGAGCTCATGAGAAGGGGAATCTACGTCCGCGCGGCTTCTCTCAGAGTCGTTGCTGAGGAGGCTCCTGGTGCGTATAAGAGCGTCGACAACGTCGTCAGCGTCGTCCACCAGGCGGGTATAGCGAAGCTCGTCGCGAGGATGCGCCCGATGGGCGTCGCGAAGGGCTGATTTTCCCATTTTTGTTGTATTAAAAAATCGCCTAGTAGCGTTTAATAAAGTCTTGAGTCGATGAGCCCGCGAGATTTGTTTAGTAATCGGCTTATAGGTCTGTTTTTGAGCTGAAATGCCCCAATTTTTCTGTTTTTTCAGTTGTGTTCATTGTGGGTGGGTGGTTTTCGTGGGTTTTAAGGTGGAATGGAGGGCTTACGTGGCTTGCGGATGGTTGGATTGATTGGATTTGCCTTGGAGGGCCATTTAAAGCCCTTAAGCGGGATATTTAGTTTTTACGTTACATAAGAGTGTTAGCATGTACGTGTTTTGCAAAAGAGTTAGGGTATTCGTTTGAATGTTTGAAGAAGGGTGTAACGGTCGGTTTAAGGCTTAAAAGTTGGTGTGTGCTGGTTTTTGAGTTGGGTGTTTTCGGGGGTTCTGACGGGTTTCTTTTAGCTGGTGGTGGGTTTTCTGGCCTTTGCGGTGGGTTAAAAATTCTGTAGGATGCTTTGTTTTTAGTTTTGAGTTTTGTAGTCTTTTGGTTGGGCTGGTTATTGCTTATGATTCTTCTGTTGGCTTTTTTGGGTTTTTTGGTTGGTTATTTTGCCTTTTTACTGTTGTTGGTGGTTTGGGGGGAGTGGTGTGGTTTTTGTTTTTTAGGAGCTTTTCCGGGCGAAAATTTTATATAAGACTTCCTGATTAGGGTTTATTGTTGGAATGAAGGGAATTTCCAGACCGTTTCCGAACCTCTAGAAGAGTGGAAACACCTATTGTCAAACTCGACATCCAACACCTTGGCTCCCGTGGACTTTAGTTTCCGAACCTCTAGAAGAGTGGAAACTTATAAACTTCGACGTCTTCTGCTGTCCATCCCTTTTCATTGAGCCGTTTCCGAACCTCTAAAAGAGTGGGAACCCATAGACGGTTGCACCAGTTCCCGGGTGCGGGTTCGGTGTATCGTTCTAACTAGTTTCCGAACCTCCAGAAGGGTGGACGAGCACACTTGTGGGGACCCGCTCTTCTGGGTCGAGCTGGTAAACGGTTTGACTATTTTTATAAGCTTCCAAGCCAATTCTCCGGAGGTGGTCCCATGGAGCTGACACACGTTGATGAAAAGGGAGTGAAGATGGTTGAGGTCGGCCACAAGGACGTCGTTTTCCGGAAGGCGGTAGCCAAAGGCAGGATTAGACTCAAACCTGAGACGATAGAGCTCATCAAGGCAGGAAAAACCAAGAAGGGCAACGTGGTAGCGGCGGCCCAGATTGCTGGCATTCTGGCCGTCAAGAAGACGCCCGAGTTAATACCCCTCTGCCACCCGATACCGCTGACCGGCGTTGACATCACCTTCGAGTTCGGGGAAGATTACATAGAGGCCACCTGCGAGGTTAGGGCGTACTACAAGACCGGCGTCGAGATGGAGGCCTTAACCGGCGTAACGGTTGCGCTACTCACGATATGGGACATGGTGAAGGCGGTCGAGAAGGATGAGAACGGCCAGTACCCGGTGACCAGAATCGAGGACGTCCATGTTGTGGAAAAGATTAAACAGAAATGACCAGTAAGGGTTATAAATGACACCTGTGGAGTTGGCTCGGTGAGGGAGATGTACGAGGTAAAGAAGAGCAAGTCCGGTTACGTCTTAGACCTTCCGAGGGAGAGGATAGCCTTCATGTTCCTGAAGGACGGAACCTACATGATGTTCCACGACGAGGAGTTCCTCTGCTACTCGCCGAAGCCCGTTGAGATTTCGAGGGAGGAGCTCGAGCGCTTCGAGGAAACAGGCGAGATGCCCGAACTGATAAGGCGCGTTAAGGCCCACGATTTCCCGAGCGAGTGCGTCGTCAAGAGACTGCCGCCCATAGACGAGGATTTGAAGCCCTTCAACCCGAACAGGAAGTGCGTCGTAATCTTCACCGGCTTCCAGGATACGGTAATAGACTACATTGAACAGGACGGAATTACCTACGCGGTCGCGAGGCTCGTGGACGAGCCGGAAAAGGTCTGCAGGTTCGTCGGAAGGGGTAACTACAAGATTGCCGCGGTCAGGCTGAAGAGGGGCCAGCCCTGCATGAGCCGGGAGGAGTTCAGAAAAGAGCTGGAAAAGCTGAAAGAATGAAAGGTTCAGATGTTTCCGATTCGCTGGAGGACCATTCCCTCTATTCTTATCGGCTCGGCCCTCCTCGCGAGGACTATCGCCTGGTCGAGCCTCGCCTCGTGCTCGGCGTGAATCGTGAAGAGCGGGTCGCCTTCCTTGACCTTCTCGCCGACCTTGACGTAGAGCTCCAGTCCGGCACCCTTGTCCTCGGGAGCTCCGGCGGCCCTCGCGATGGCAGTTATCGCCCTGTTGTCTATCGCGGTGACGTAACCGCTCGTTGGGGCGGTGAAGGTGTAGGTCTTGTCTCCAATCGGAATCTCCTCGGGCTTGATGTTGGGGTCTCCTCCCTGGGCCTCGATGATTTCCTTCATCTTCTCCCAGGCCTTTCCGCTCTCGAGGATTTCCCTGGCCATCTTCTTGCCCATTCCCTGCGGAGCAACTCCACCCATCTCGAGCAGGATTCCGGCAAGTCCGGTGGCCTTCTCGATTAGGCTTCCAGGGCCCTTTCCAGTCATGAGCGTCATCAAGGCTTCCCTAGCCTCGAGCGCCGGGCCGACGGTGTGTCCTATCGGCTGGCCACCGTAGGTTATGGCAACCTCAACGTACTGGCCGAGCCTCTTGCCGAGCTCTATGAAGTCCCTCGCGAGGGCCCTCGCCTGCTCGACGGTTTCAACCTTGACGCCCTTTCCGGTTGGAATATCTATGAGGACATACTGGCTTCCCATGGCGTACTTCTTGGACATTATGCTCGCGAGCATGAGCCCGGTCGGGTCGATGCTGAGGGCGCGCTCGGCCTTGATTGTGATGTCGTCGGCGGGAGCGAGGTTTAAAGCCCCTCCCCAGACGAGGCACGCGCCGACCTTCTCGACTATCCTCTTGATTTCGTCGAGGGAGAAGCTGACGTCTGCGAAGACCTCGACGACGTCGGCCGTTCCAGCGGCGCTGGTTATGGCCCTTGAGCTGGTCTTCGGAATTGTTAAACCGGCGGCGGCAACAATCGGAACGACGAGTATGTTGGTCTTGTTACCAGGAACGCCGCCGATGCTGTGGACGTCCATTATCGGCTTCCTGTCAATGTCGAGCATGTCACCGGTTTCGGCCATCGCTATTGTCAGGGCCGCAATCTCGTCCATGTCGAGGCCGTTTATCTCAAGTGAAGTCACGAACGCACTTATCTCGATGTCCCTGAGCTTCCTGTCAACGATGTCCCGTATTATTGCCTCAATCTCGACCTTCCTGAGCTTCGAGCCGTTCATCTTCTTCTTTATGTAGCGGACGCTCTCCGGGGTTCCAGCGGGAATAACCGCGACGGTCTCGCCCTCGGAGAAGCTGTGAAGCTCAAGGACGTCCCTGCTGACGCCGATTTCGCCCCTCTCGACGAGGTTGCTTATGACAACGCTTCCGTAGACGGTCTTCTTCCCGGCCTCGAGCTTCACGAGGTCATCCGGGTGGAGCTTGGCTTCCCTTGCGTCCTCCTCGTTTATGAGGACCGAGTACCGGCCGCTGTAGAAGTCGAGAATCCTGACCTTTGCCCTCATTCTTTCACCCCCTGTGAATTTATTTTCTCTGTCAAAGCTTACTTAAATGTTTTCGAGAAGAGCGCGCCAAAAGAAAACGATGTGAAAATTTCAATAGTCAGGGACTTGTAGAATTAGTCCGAGAGGCTCTCACCGTACTGAACCTTGGAGTGTATTATTGTCTCGAGTTCTCCTGTTCTCAGAAGCAGTCTTATGATGTCGTTGGTCACATCCCTGATGGCAGGGGGCAGAACCCCTGAACCGGACAGGTAGTATTTAATGACCTCCTCAAGGGGGGCGGTGTAGAGCTTTCCATCAAAAACCACAACCTCATTTTCGGCTATCTCCACGAGTTTGTCTTCGTATCCTAACTTGGTCCTCATCGCCCCCCACCTCCAGAATAGAAAGTATAAAGGAGGTTTTAAAATTTAACGGCTCAGAAAAGTTTAATAACAGAGGGTAAAAGAAGGTTAGAGGTTTCTGACTTCCTCGTCTATTGACTCCTCAAGGGTCCTCTCCCAGTCGTCAACGTCGAACTGCTCCAGCTCGCCCTCGAGCTCCTCCTTAAGGCTCATGACACGCCTCTTGAGGGCAGTCTTGGTCTCTTCGTCGTAGACGACGTAGTACGGGTTGCTCTTGGCGGACATGTAGAGCATTGCAAGTATTATGACGAGTATCAGGAGGATTATAACGAGTCCGTAAAGGATAACCTCCGCCATCACTTCTTCCCTCCGAATATAGCTTTGAAGACCCTCTTAATCGGACTCTCCGGCTCGGGCGGCTGCCACCTGATTCCGGCGAGTTTGGCCGCGAGCTGTTTGATGGCGATGGCCGCTGGGCTGGTTGGGTTCTTGATGACGAGTGGAACGCCGTAGGCGCTGGCCCTCTTCACTTCGGGGTCCTCTGGAATCATAGCGAGAACAGGAACCTCGAGTATTGCCTCGATTTCCTCCTTGCTGAGTTCGGTCTTCTCGTTGGTGACCCTGTTGAGAACGACGCCGAGCGGGAGGGTTCCAAGCTTCTCGGCGATTAGCTTGGTCTTGAGTGAGTCGGTTATGGCGGATATCTCCGGGTTGGTGACGATGATAAGCTCCTTACCGATGAGGAGAGCGGTGACAGAGGTCATCTCAAGTCCCGCTGGCGCGTCAATGAGTACGAAGTCAGCCATCTGACCGATTTCCCTCATGAGTTCCCTGAGTCTCTCCGGCTTTGCCTTCTTGACCTTTTCCAGGCTCAATCCACCGGGTATAACCTTGACTCCCGCTGGCCCCTCGTAGATGGCATCCTTAAGGTCGGCCTCCCTCGCGAGGACGTCGTGGAGCGTGATTGGTATGTCCTCCATTCCGAGGACGAGGCTGAGGTTTGCCATGGTCAGGTCAGCGTCGAGGAGAATCACTTCCTTGCCGAACTGGGCTAAAGCCACACCTAAGTTGGCGACCGTTGTCGTTTTACCCGTTCCACCCTTTCCGGATGCAAAAACTATTGAACGCCCTTCCAAAGCCGACACCTCCGGTAAAATCATGACAGGCATGCTCTAATTTAAGGCCTATGGTGCACTGCGATTATCGCTTAAGGAAAAGTGCTTTTAGCTTTTGCGGTGGAAATAAAAAGAAGTAATCGCCAGAAATGTTCATTCGGCGGTCTCTTCCTTCTCTTCCTTTACCTTAGCCGTGTACGTCCTCGCTGCATCCCCGACGGCTTGAAACAGCTTCAGCATCTCCATCGGAAGCGGCAGGACTATGACGTTGCTCTTGTCTCCCGCGACGTCGCTTATCGTCTGGAGCGTCCTGAGCTGGAGCGCCATTGGGTGTTCGCTGATAATCTCCGCCGCCTCGCGAAGCTTCTCGGCCGCCTGTCTTTCGGCCTCAGCGAGTAGAATCCTCGCCCTCCTCTCCCTCTCGGCCTCGGCCTGTCTCGCCATAGCCTTCTGCATTCCGCTCGGAAGCTCGACGTCCTTTATCTCCACCGTGGTCACCTTGATGCCCCATGGGTCGGTGGCCTCGTCTATAATCTTCTGGAGCTGAAGGTTGAGCTTTTCTCTTTCACTGAGCAGTTCGTCGAGGTGAGCCTGTCCGATGACACTCCTCAAGGTGGTCTGGGCAATCTGACTGGTTGCCATTATGTAGTTGCTGACCTGGGTGACGGCCTTAATCGGGTCAATAACCCTGAAGTAAACGACCGCGTTTACCCTGACCGGGACGTTGTCCTTGGTTATGGTCTCCTGGACAGGAACGTCGAGAACCCTCGTACGGAGGTCAACTATAACGGCCTTTTCGAAAATCGGTATGATGAAGAACAGTCCAGGCCCCCTAGCACCGACGACCCTACCGAGACGGAAGATAACGGCCCTCTCGTACTCTTTGACGATTTTTATTGCGCTCGCCAGTATAATCAAAACAAAAAGCAAAACTATTCCCAAAACGATGGTCCCAATCGCCATCATTCACCACCCCTAACCTTCTCAACTATGAGAGTCAGCCCTTTCACCTTAAGGACCCTAACCCTTTCCCCGACCTTAATCGTCGAACCGTCCTTTGAGACGGCCTTCCAGAGCTCCCCACGAACCTTTATGACCCCCTCGGGGTTGAGGTCCTCAACGACCTTTCCGATTTCTCCTATGAGCTCTTCCCTTCCGGTTTCAGGCTTTCTGCGGTGAGCTCTGACAACTGCAGCCATTCCGAAGAGGAAAAACAGCGCCAGCAAGACGCCCGTGACTATGATTGCAATCCTAAGGGTCTCGAAAGTCGAAGCGCTCACGAGGTAGACACCTCCCCCACCTTTGCCGAAGAGTATTAGGCCCCCAAGGATGAAGCTAACGAGACCAGCAACCGTGAAGAGTCCGAACGTCGGTGTCAGCGCCTCCGCGATGAAGAAAATCATGCCGAGTATTACCAGCACGAGACCTGCCTCGTTGTAGCCGAAGTAGCCCATTCCAATGATGCCAAGAACGAGCAGGATTGCACCGAGCGTCTCCGGAACGTGCCAGCCGGGAGTCAGGAAGCCGAAGACGAGGCCGAGCATTCCAACGACAAAGAGGAGATAAGAAACGGCAGGGTTGGCAAGGAACGTGACTATGCGGTAGCTTATTGAGGGGTTCAGCTCCCTTATCTCGACGTTCGTGAAGTTTAACGTAACGTAGCCTTTTCCAGCCACGGGAACCTTTGTCCTCATCCCGTTGGCCTTCCGGAGGAGGTCGGGAACGTCGTCCGCAATCACCTCAATCACGTGGGCCTTCAGAGCCTCCTCGGGCGTTAGGCTCAGGTCCTCCATAACGAACTTCTCGGCGGCCGTAACGTTTCTGCCGCTCTCCTCTGCCAGAGAACGCATGTAAGCGGTGTAGAAGTTCCTAATCTTTGCAGGAGCGCGTATTATACTCCCGTTTGCGGCGTAGCCGAGTATTGGCTCGCAGGCCCCTATGCTCGTTCCGGGGGCCATGGCTATAAGGTGAGCGCTCATCGCGATGTAAGTTCCAGCGGAGGCTGCAATTGCTCCCCTTGGATAAACGTAGATTATCACGGGGACCGTCGAGTTCTGAATCAGGGAAACGATGCGCATCATCGCGTCTCCCTGGCCGCCGGGTGTGTTGAGCTCGACAATCAGCGCCTCCGCGTGATGTCCTTCTGCAGTCTTTATGTAGCTCGCGAACTGGTCGGCGGTGTACTGCGTTATCGTGCCCTCTATCTTACCCACGTAGACAACTTTCTTGTCGGCGGAAACGCCGGGGAGAAGCAACATTGAAACGAACAGGACTACGAGCAGGGCACGTCTCATGGCTCTCATCAAAGGTGATACCACTTAAACGTTTAAAACTTTTGCCTGCGGGTTAGAGTTAGGAAAGCCATTTATAGACCAACCCCTAACGGGAAACATGCTGGCAGAAACTTACAGGCGCTATCGCCTTGCGAGGGGTGACGAAAAGAGAAAGCTCGCCAGAGACCTCGTGATGGAACTTTCCAGGTACTCCCATAGAGAGCCGTTCTGGGATGAAGTGAGAAAGCTCAATCTGAAGCCGGATAAGGTTAAGGAGGTAATGCTATTCCTCGAGGAGAACGGGGAAATCGAAATAAGGCGCTCATCCGACGGGAAGAGGCTCTGGGTCTTGACCCTAAGGGATATAAGGCGCAACCCCGTAAAGCTCGACCGATGGTTAGTGTTGAAAAAACAGCAAAGGAAATGATACGCAACGGCACCTGGACCTTCAAGGGCGGCACATTCTACCAGGCCCTGAGGCTGAGCAACGGAAAGATTGGAGTGGTCGCCTACGACGGGGACTTTCGCTTCCCCGAGGAGTGGGGAAGAAGTGAGAGGAAGGAAGCGAGGGAAAGGCTGACCTTCATACTGGGCCTTGACACTGACCTCAACGCTTTCTACGCCGAAATAGGCGATTCGCCCTTCGCGTTCCTCATCGAGGAGTTCTACGGCCTAACGATTCCCGCATCGCCGAGCCCCTACCAGGCCCTCGTCGAGGTGATAGCTCAACAACAGGTTAACTACGAGTTTGCCCAGCGGACGATTAGAAACCTCGTGGAACTCGCAGGAGAGCCCGTTGGCGAACTCTACGCATTTCCGACTGCCAAGCGGATTGCCGGGCTGAGCGAGGAGGAGCTGAAGAAGGCCAGACTTGGTTATAGAGCGGGCTACATAAAGTCCCTCACGGAGTCCTACCTGAAGGGTGAGCTGAACCTCGAACTCTGGAGCTGGGACGTTGATGATGCTATCAAATACCTCACGAGGTTCCGCGGAATAGGGAAGTGGAGCGCGGAGCTGTTCCTTGCTTATGGCCTGAGGAAGAACGTCTATCCAGCGGGGGACCTCGGCCTGAGGAGGGGAATAGCGAAGATTTTCGGCAAAAGGCCGAAGGAGGTCAAGGAGAGGGACGTTAGGGAGCTCATCGAGCCCTACGGAAGGTGGAAGGGGCTTCTGGCCTTTTACATTCTCTGCTACGACAGGAAGACCGAGATGGAGAGGAAGGTTAAAATACGGGGTTGAGGAAAACAAGGCGGTGGGACGATGCTCGTTGATATGAAGACTCTCTCCGTTCTGATGGAAGTGCGGGCCAAGAAGAGGGCAAAGAAGGGCTCCGCCAAGAGAATGCTGGGCATACTCGAGGGAAAACTGCCCGAGGGCATGACCAGCGTGGAGCTGATTAGGAAGATGAGGGAGGAGGAGTATGATTAGAGCATATCTCGATACAAACGTCCTCCTAAACGTGTGGTTTAAGGAGGAAGACCCAAAAACAGGAGCCAAGCTGTGGAAGGCCCCACTTCGGATTTTAGAGCTCATTGAGGAAGGCAAAATTGAAGGTGTAGTCTCGATATTCACGCTTATGGAAAGCGCCCACGTCTTCAAAAGGAACGGAATGAACCCTGAGAGAGTCAGGGAGATTGAAGACGTTGGTATAGAGGTTTACATTCCCAACGAACTCGTTTTAATTGACGCTTTCTCCTTCCAACTAAAGCTTGAAACCGACCCATATGACTCCGTTGCGCTGGCTTCTGCACTGGCATCGAGGTGCGATGTTCTGGTAACAAGAGACGAGTCCTTCAGAAAGAAAGCACGAGAGCAGATAACAATGCTTAGTCCGGAGGAATTTATTGAATGGCTTTCAATGCGTGATGAACCATGAAAGTAACGGTTGTCTTACCCCGCGAGAAGTTCAAATCCCTGAAGGGAAAGGACGTTAAAGCCCTAATCAAGGAGAACCTGCCCAGGGTTGAGGAAACACTCAAGGCCGAGCGGGAGGAGTTCCTTCGGGAGAAAATCGGGAAGCTCGAGGAGAAGCTCCGGGAAATGGAGAACCAGCTCGACGAGCTGAGGGAGTTCTACGAGAAGGCCCTGAGGGACAAGGAGCTAATGATGGCGGAGCGCGATAAGCTGAGAAAGGAGAACGAGGAACTCAGGAAAAAGCTCGAGGCGAAGAAAAGTTCACAAACTGTGAACGACTCGTTCACGGAGCGTGAACGAATATGAAGCTCACAATCAAACCAGATAGGGGCTTCGGGAAGGTTGAGGTCGAGCTCAACGAGGCCTTGTGGGCCGAGATTGAGAAGCTCGCGGAGCGCTACGGCGTCTCTCCTGAGAGGATTATTGAAATCGCACTCGCCGGGGAGTTTAGGGAGTCAAAGGGAAAGCTTGAGGAGCTCGAGAGGAAAGCTGAGGAGCTCGAAAAGAAGGTCTGGAAGCTCGAAAAGGAGTATGCCCCACTCCGCTACAAGGCCTACGGCCTTAGCGAGGACAACAAAATCCTCGCAATCGAGCTCTCCGGCCTGATAGCGGAGAACAACGGGTTGAGGCGCTTCTTGAGGCTCCCCCCGAACAGGAACCTTGAGCTGAGAAAGCTTATATCCTACTACCTTCAAGGTTGAAGCGCGGATGATGACAGCGAATTGCACTGATGTTGATGACGAGGACTGGCCCTGACGCCGTCCCGGGCCGGCCGTGATGAATCCAAGACGGGATGAGCGAAGGCGATGATATACCCTATGAGCGCCGAGCCGGCCCGGGGCGCTAAATTGCCCCAACCTTCTCAAGAACGCGCGGTATCTCAACCGGCTCGAGGGCGCTCTCGACAATGTAGCCCTTCTCCACGAGGATTCTCGAAACGAGCTCCTCCCGCGTGAAGCCGTCCAGTGTTCTGTCGCCGTAGAACATTAGCTCCGGCAGAAGAAGCAGGCCGAGGTCGACCTCCGGAAGCTTTTCAACGGTTCTGAGAACGTCCCTGCCCGTGAGCAGGCCGGCGGTTCCTATGTTCCCGCCGAAGAACTCGTTTTTGACGGCCACAACAGGAATCCTCGAGAAGATTCGCCTCAGCTCAGGATAGGCCAGCTCGCCGGTCAGTATGTAGGTCGGCATCTCCGGCTCGAGTTCAAAGGGGCCAACATCGAGCCGGAACTCGCCGAGGAGGGCCTTGAAGATGGGCGGAATCACGACCTTTATCCCGGTCCCTCCCCCTACATCTAGGGCCGTCTCCTTGACGAAGGTTAGCTCGTCCCTCGTTAGGGGCCTAACGTCCCTGTTGTACCTCGTCACCCCAACGGGGAAAAGCCTGACCTCGGCAACGCCCATCGAGGCTAAATCCCGGATTATCTCACCGATGTCGTCGACGTTGTAGCCGGGCGTCAGGATTATGTCCGCTATTACCCTGAAAGTCTCTGCCACGAGGGGGAGGAGGTCTATCAGCCTTCCCGCAAGCGGGCTTCTCATGAGGGCAATCCTCTTTTCCTTCTTTGTCGTGTGGACTGAAATCTGCATCTCGTCGAGGCCGGCTTTCTGGAGGCTCTCAATCCTTTTCTCGTCCAGTCCGACGTTTCCGGCAGTGTCGGTAACACGAATCCACAGCTCGGGATAGTGCTCGCTCACGTAGGCAATCCTTCTCTCGAGCTCCGGGTCGTTCAGGGTGTCGTGGAAGGAAACGCGGTAAATCATCTCGGGCGGATTCTGCCGGAGGTAGCAGAAGAGGCAGTAGCTCCCGCACGGGCCGGCCCTGCTCGACGGAGGAATGACTACCAAATCGTCCCGCTCATCGACGCCGTCCAGCTCGTACTTGGTGATTCTCCTCAGCTTGAAGTCCTCGGTGAACTCGTACATGCTCGAAACTCGAGCTGGGTTTTTAAAAGCTTAAGGTGAACCCGGTACGGTGGTGGCATGATAATAGCTGTAACCGGAACGCCCGGGGTCGGAAAGACGACGGTTTCGAAGCTTTTGGCGGAGAGGCTCGGCTACGAGTACGTCAGCCTGAGGGACTACGCAATGGAAAAGGGCATCGGCGAGATGAAGGGCGATGAACTTGAGGTCGAGGTTGACGAGCTGGCCTACAACTTCGAGCGGGACTTCAAGGGGAGGAACGTCGTCGTTGACGGGCATCTGAGCCACTTCCTCAACGCAGACCTCGTGGTTGTACTTAGGGCACATCCGAAGCTAATCGGTGAAAGGCTGAAGGAGAGGGGCTATTCGAGGGAGAAAGTTGGAGAAAACGTCGAGGCCGAGTTGGTTGATGTCATTCTTGTCGAGGCCCTTGAGGAGAACGAGAACGTCATAGAGGTTGACACGACCGGAAAGACGCCGGAAGAGGTTGTGAACGAGATTTTGGGGCTGATTGAGAAAGGTGTCATGAGAAGGGTCGGCGTAGTTGACTGGAGCGAGGTCTACGACGAGGTGATTCCCTACCTGCGCCTCTGACGCCTCCTCTTTTTCCTCGGTATGAGCTTAACGGGACTGCCACAATTGGGACAGATACCTTCAGGGGGCATCTCGGAAAAGCGCTTCCCACAGCCGATGCAGACGTAGTTCCAGTGTATCACGCGCTTTATCCCGCGCTTGAGGGTCTTGAAGGGAATTCCGAGGGTTCTGGCTATGTTCTGGAGGTTGTAGTCGTCGGTGAGAAGAGTGGCCTTGAGCTCGTACGCCAGGGCGAGAACCTCAAGGTCTGCCTCGCTGAGCTCGTTGAGCTCACCCGTCTTTCTCGCGGCTTCCATAACCGCTTTAACGCTCTCCATTGAAGGGACGAGCACCTTAACCTTTCCCGCGCTTATCAGACCCTCAAGGAAGAGCTTCGACTCGGGGTCCTTAACCTCTTCAACGACCTTCGGCGTCGTGAAGCCCTCTACATCTATCCCCTGAATGAATATCGCGGTGTCTATCACATGCATGGTTCAAACTCTGGGAAAGCCTTTTTTAGATTTCCGTCGAAATGAGGCCGGTGGGAGCATGAGGGTGGATTTGAACTCCGACCTCGGGGAGAGCTTTGGGAGGTACAAGTTGGGCCTCGACGAGGAGGTCATGAACTATATCACGAGCGCCAACATTGCTACGGGCTGGCACGCAGGCGACCCGCTGGTTATGAGAAAGACCGTCAGGCTCGCGAAGGAGAAAGGAGTTGAAGTCGGCGCGCACCCAGGTTATCCGGATTTGATGGGCTTCGGGAGGAGGTACATGAAGCTCACACCCGAGGAAGCTCGTAACTACATCCTCTACCAGATTGGAGCACTCTACGCATTCACGAGGGCTGAAGGCCTCGAACTACAGCACGTCAAACCTCACGGAGCATTTTACAACGCCCTCGTTAAAGAGGAGGAGCTCGCGAGGGCGGTTATAGAGGGGATAGCGGACTTCGATAAAAAGCTAATTTTTGTAACGCTCTCGGGCTCGAAACCAGCAGAAATAGCGGAGGAGATGGGCGTCAAGGTTGCCCACGAGGTCTTCGCCGACAGGGCCTACAACCCGGACGGAACCCTCGTCCCGCGCTCGAAGCCCAACGCTGTAATCCACGACAAGGAGGAGATAGCGGAGCGCGTTATCTCTATGGTCAAGGACGGCGGGGTTAGAGCCATAAACGGCGAGTGGATTGAGCTTAAGGCAGATACAATCTGCGTCCATGGCGACAACCCGAAGGCCGTTGAGATAGCAAAACACATCCGGGAGGCCCTTGAGTGGGAAGGGGTTAGGATAGTGCCGATGAAAGAGTTCATCAGGTGAGACCATGAACTTCAAACCCCTCGGCGACTCTGCCCTGCTGGTTTCCTTCGGAGAGGTCATCGACGAAGAGACCAACGACCGCGTTCACGCCCTCGCGGGGGCGATAGAAAAAGCCAGCTTCGAGTGGCTCGTCGAAGTCGTTCCCGCGTACTCTTCCCTCGCGGTAATCTACGAGCCGGAGCTCATAGACTTTGAAAGGGTCAAGCGGGCAATCCGGGAGCTTGAATTCTCGGCTGAGAAGTTCGAGGGGAGGCTCGTTGAGATTCCGGTTCTCTACGGCGGTGAGTACGGCCCGGATTTGGAGTTCGTAGCGGAATACAACGGCCTGACTCCTGAGGAGGTCATCGAAATCCACTCGAGGCCTGTTTACCGCGTCTACTTCCTCGGCTTTCTGCCCGGCTTCGCCTATCTGGGTGGAATGGACGAGCGCATAGCGATGCCCCGCCTTGAGAAGCCCAGACTGAAGGTTCCTGCTGGCTCGGTTGGGATAGCCGGAAAGCAGACCGGCATCTACCCCCTCGAAAGCCCCGGCGGCTGGAGGCTCATCGGCAGAACCCCCCTGAGGCTCTTCAACCCATCAAAGGAACCGCCCACTCTTCTCCAGCCCGGCGACAGGGTAAAGTTCGTGCCGATTGATGAAGGGGAGTTCGAAGAGCTCTACAGGGCTGAATGGGGGCGCGAAAATGATTGAACTCCTCCGCGTTCCCTCGTTGCTGACGGTTCAGGACTCCGGCAGAAGGGGCTACAGGAAGCTTGGCGTCCCGGTTTCCGGTTACATGGACGACTACTCAGCCAGAATAGCCAACTACCTCGTCGGAAACCCCGGCGATGCCCCGCTTTTGGAGTTCCTCCTGACCGGGCCAACGCTGAGGTTCAACGCTTCAGCTGTCTTCGCCGTTGCCGGCGATGTTGACGTCAGGCTCAACGGCGTTCCCATTGAATCCTGGACGAGCCACTGGGCGAAGCGGGGAGACGTCCTCGAAGTTGGGACGCTGAGGAGCGGTCTCTACGGCTACATTGCCTTCGCCGGCGGGATAAAGTGCGAGAAGCTCTTGGGCAGTTGTTCGACCTACGCCAAAGCCAACCTCGGAAGGCCAC
This sequence comes from Thermococcus prieurii, assembly GCF_054657655.1. NCBI lineage: Archaea > Methanobacteriati > Methanobacteriota > Thermococci > Thermococcales > Thermococcaceae > Thermococcus > Thermococcus prieurii. The sequence continues at coordinate 449,500 of NZ_BAAHYH010000001.1, forward strand.
TGAAAGCCGGCGATAAACTTACTCTCGGCTACGCAATATTGACCGGCAAAGAGGGGCGCAGACTTCCCGGGGAACTGAGACCAGACTACTCGGCAGAGGAGATAACCGTCGGCGTCGTTCTCGGCCCGGATTTGGAGCACTTCACAGAGGAGGGTGTGAGGACGTTCCTGAGCGAGGCCTTCACCGTAACGCCGGAATCGGACAGGATGGGCTACCGCCTCGACGGAAAAGCGATAGAGCACTCCGAGAAAGGCGCTGGAATAGTTACGGGCCCGCTTGTCCCCGGGACGGTTCAGGTTCCTCCCAATGGAAAGCCAATCGTGATGATGCGCGACGCTCAAACCACCGGAGGTTACGCGAGGATTGGCGTCGTTGCGAGTGCACATCTGCACCGGCTTGCCCAGCTGAGGCCCGGTTTTAAGGTGCGCTTTAGGGAGACGAGCGTCGAAGATGCCAGAAACGAGCTCTTGAAGAAGGAGAAGACGCTTGAGGCGATAAGGCTTTTCATTGCCGGGAGAATGAGGGCCTACAGAATAAAAACCGAAAAAATGGAGACGATAGCATTTGCCGGGAAGTAATCACTCCTTCTTGCGCATTACCTTGGCAATCTTGTAGGTCTTTCCGTCGCACTCGATTTCTCCCGTTATCTCGATGATTTTCACGTGGTCGCCCTCAAAGAGGCCCTCCGGCTTGAAGAGGTCCCTCTTCTTGGGGTCACTGCACTCCTCGAACTTCAGCTGAATTATCGAGCCGACTATAGCTAATCTCGGCTCTATCGCCACCTCGACGCTCGGCTCGACGACCTCAACGACGCGAACCTTGCCCTCGTGCAGTGGACAGGAGTGCGACGGCATGCTCCTCACGCGCAGAATCTTGTACCTCCTGCCCGGTTCAAGGTTTCCGACGCAGACTCCAGCCAGCTTGCAGGTTTTGCACGGCTCGGCCGGTCCGTAGAATATGAACTCAACACCCGGTTTCGCAAGCTTTTCACCGACTAACGTGATTATGGCCATTCCAAACACCTCCTGAAGTTGTGAGAGATGATAGTCAGATAACTCCGGTGATTTTAGCGGCTTTCTCGGCCGCTTCGCGGGTGAGGCCGTCCTTTCCAAGGATTGTGTAGCGCTCGGGCCTTATCGTGTGAGCAATCGTGAGGGCCTCGATTATAATTTCCGGCTCGATTCCGAGCTCGTATGCTGTAGTTGGTGCGCCGACCCTCTTTAAGGTTTCCCTAACGCGCTCCCACTTCATGCCGTGGAGGTAGGCCATTATAATCGTCCCGAGTCCCGTCTGCTCGCCGTGCAGAGCCGGTTTGTCGAGGAGCATGTCGAGTGCGTGGCTGAAGAGGTGCTCCGCACCGCTCGCGGGTCTTGAAGAGCCTGCTATGCTCATGGCAACGCCCGTGGAGATTAGGGCCTTTATGACCTTCCTAACGCTCTCCTCGTTGCCGAGCCGTATTATGTCGGCGTTCCTCATGACCATCTTCGCGCTCATTAGACTGAGTGAGGCCGCGTACTCGCTGTAGTATTCGCCACGAATCCTGTGCGCCAACTGCCAGTCCCTTACGGCCGTCAGGTTGCTTATAGTGTCCCCAACCCCTGCCGCGAGGTAGCGGTAGGGTGCGGTTTTGATAACTTTAACGTCCGCTATGACCGCTATCGGCGGGACGGCCTTGACTGAAGTTTTGGCGCCCAAATCCCTTATCGAGGCATTGGCGCTCGCTATGCCGTCGTGGGAAGCTGTAGTTGGGAAGCTGATGAAGGGAACGCCCGTTTTGAAGGAGGCGAGCTTGGCGACGTCTATTATGCTCCCCCCACCAACCGCGATGACCCAGTCGGCGCTTTCGTCCTTTATCAGGTCTATCGTCCTCTCAACTCCCTCCATCGTCGCGCCCTTTCTAACGGTGAGCGGAACGACTTCGTACTCGGATTTAAGGCTATCCTCAACGTCCTTACCGGCTATCTCCTTCGTTCTCGGCCCGTAGAGTATAAGGGCCTTCTCGCCGAGGCCCAGCCGTCTCGCAACGTTCACAACTTCCCCTTTAAGGTCCTCGCCCAGCAGAACCTCGCGGGGAAGCTGCATCAGATGAACTCCCTTCATTCTCCCACCCCTAACCTCTCGGAAGGAAAAGCTTTAAGGCTATCGGAACAACCGTCTATGGTGGTCGAATGAGCTTTGGGGAGTTTTTTTACCGCTATTTCGTTGAACCTATAAAGTACAATCAGGGTTACAACGTCGTGAACACCCTCGTTTACGCCATAATCCTCGGCGTCGCCGTTCTGCTCCTGTATAAGATGCTCAAAAAGATGGGGATAAAGGTAGACGAGCGGTTCTTCGTCGCCCTGATGCCCTACATACTCCTCGGCCCGCTGATGAGGAGCATAACTGACCTCGGTGCTCTCCCAAGAACCTACCTGACCGTCAGCCCCGGCGGTTACTTCGTCATAGCGGGCTTCGCGATAGCGTCCCTCTTTGCCGTCTGGATGCATCTCGGACCGGATGACAGACTCTACCCAATCTATCGCGACTTCGGGTGGGTCCTCGTCGCGGGTCTGCTCTTCATAGCGGTCATCAACTGGGAGAAGTTTTCGGTCAGGTGGGACTACTTCAAGTACTTCCTCCCAAGCCTTCTCGTTGCTGAATCCTTCATCTGGCTCCTCTCAAGGAAGTTCGAGCTCGTGAGGAACAACAGGATACTCTTCTACACCCACTTCTACGACGCGACGACGACGTTCGTTGGAATCCAGTTCTTCGGCTTCTGGGAACAGCACGTTCTCGCGAGGACGCTGATGAACCTGTTTGGAACGCCAGCCGTTATGTACCTCGAGAAGCTCGTTATAATCACGCTCGTGGTTTACGTTCTCGACAGGCTGATGACCGATGAGGACCCCGAGCTTATAAACTTCGTCAAGCTGACGGTCTTCATCCTCGGATTCGGTCCGGGAACGAGGAACCTGCTCATAGCCCTGTTAAGCTGAGGTGGTTGAGATGGAGTTTGCGTGGAATGAGATTGCCCTTAACATGGCAAAGGATTTGGAGAAGACGATAATGCCCCTCTTCGGAACAAAGAAGGCCGGGGAAAACGTCGGAACGAACGTGAGCGGTGACGTGACGAAGTACGTTGATAAGGTCGCGGAGGACCTGATTATAAGGCACCTCAAACCGCTCGGCGTCAACATAGTGAGCGAGGAAGTCGGAGAGATAGACGTTGGAAGCGACTACACAGTTGTCGTTGACCCCCTCGACGGCTCTTACAACTTCTCGATGGGAATCCCGATATTCGCTTTCAGCTTCGCCGTCTTCAAGGAGAGGGAACCCGTTTACGGGGCAATCTACGAGTTCTTCCCGAAAGCCTTCTACGAGGCCATTCCGGGTGAAGGGGCTTACCTCAACGGAAGGCAGATTCACGTCAACGAGCCCGAGCCTGGGAAGGAGGCGATAAGCTTCTACACGCGCGGAAGATGCCTCGGACTCGTGAAAAGAGTTAAGCGGGTCCGCGTTCTCGGGGCGATAGCGGTAGAGATGGCCTACACCGCCAAGGGCTCGCTTGACGGGGTCTTTGACATAAGGAACTACGTTAGACCAACGGACATAGCGGCTGGGGTTATGCTCGTCAGGGAAGCCGGTGGACTGGTGACCGATGAGAAGGGAAAACCCCTTGAGTTCGAGCTGAAGGCTGAGGTTAACACCAACGTTATCGCAGTCGCGAACGAGAGAATCCTGAAAATAATCCTGGAGGAGCTGGAGAATGAGCCTTGAGCGCTACTTCCACCGCTACGGGAAGGCAACCTTCACGCTCTTCCTCATAAACGTCGCCGTCTATGTGGTTGAGGCAATCCTCAGCAGGAACCCGATAAGCATCAGCGGGAACGTCTTAGCGACCCTCGGCCAGTGGAACTACGCTGTTCTGCACCTCGGGGCTTGGTGGCAACCCTTCACGGCGATGTTCGTCCACGTGAATATAATCCACATCTTCTTCAACATGTACTTCCTCCTCGTCATGGGGAGCCAGCTTGAGAGAATACTCGGGCCCAAGCGGGTCGCCATGATTTACATAGTCTCTGGCTTAGCAGGAAACCTCCTGACGCTGTTCCTTATGCCTCCCAACGTCGTCAGTGCGGGCGCGAGCGGGGCGCTCTTCGGTATCGCGGGGGCGCTGATAACAATCACAGGCGTCGTCGGCGGAAACATGCAGATGGCCCTTATGAACGCCTTCGTGCTGTTCCTAATCAACAGCTTCCTGCCAGGGGTTAACGCCTACGCCCACCTCGGCGGACTTCTCGCCGGAATCCTCATAGGCTACTACTACGGCAAGGTCATAAAGAGGAAGCTTACGTGGGCCTACGCGTACGACTACTATTAGCGAAAGATTTAAAAACGCCCGCCGGAAGGTATAGGTCGAGCGCTCGGGCAGTGCCGGGGTAGCTTAGCCTGGTCAGAGCGCTCGGCTCATAGGGCCACTCCCCCTCGGGGGAGCCTGAGAAACCGAGAGGTCCGGGGTTCAAAGCCCCGCCCCGGCACCACAGAAACTTTTCTGGCGAAAAGTTTCATCAAAGTTAGTAGCTCCTTTTGGAAAGCGATATTTCGGGTGAGTTTCTCTTCAGTTGGCTGTTTTGAGTGTGAGAACATCTCAAGTTGCTCCTTGTTGTGGGTTTGAATTTAAATCGACGCCCAAAGGGCGTCAAAGGAAAATAAACCCTTTGAAAGGGCTGTTTTGGTTGGTTCTCTCTTGTAACGCTCGATTTTCTCAGTAAAATCTTCTTCCTTTGAGCCTTTGAGCGAGAGCTACGAGCTTTTGGTGAAGCTTTTTCCAAAAGTTTGTGATTCTTCTTCAAAGCTCCGACATAATAGGATTTCAAAACCAAGCCAGCCGTTGGAAGTTTGAATTCATTGGATTAGGGCCTTCCACGCGGGTTCCATTTACCCGCGCTCCAAAGGAGCGCAAAAAGGCTTGAACCCCTTGTTAAAAGACGCCCTTAGAGAAATTCACATTTCCACAGGAGCAATCAAGAGAAATCCACTCAAAGAACAGCAACTCAAAAGAGAACCACAAACTTTGATGAAACTTTTGCTTGGCAAAAGTTTCTGGTGCGGGGGCGGGGATTTGAACCCCGGAACCCCTACGGGACGGGACCCTCAATCCCGCGCCTTTGACCAGGCTCGGCAACCCCCGCGTTGCCAGATATAAGGGCGTTGGGGCCTTTATAAATTTTACGGTTTCTGGAGGGGCAACCTCTCGAACTCCCTCATCAGCATGTTCATCTGTCTGTCATCGAGGGTCTTCGGGTCAACTATTACGACCATCCCTGCATTCCTCGTGAGAAGGTTGTCCTTCAGGTTCATGAGGAACTTCATAACGGGCTCAAAACCGTTGTTCAGGATTAAGTACTCAAGCCCGTCCACGATTATGAACGTGTTCTCATCTGCGTCTGAGAGCACCCTGTGAAGGAGAGGGGCAAGTTCCGTCGGCCTTACGGTGTTTTCAGCGGGAACGTTGCTAATCCAGATATAAGGGATGCCATGCTCTTCGTACGGTTTTGGATGTCTCGTGATTGCAAGAAGCTGTTTTCCCTGGAGGAGAGGTAGTATCTTCGATGGCACCACAAGACCTGTTATGTACGCTCCAGGTTTTAGAAAACTCGGTCCTTTGGTCACGACTTTTGGTCTTACCGCTCTGATTTGTTTCTTCATTTGAAACGCCGTCACGACGATGATTGTCATACCAACGGCAACGAGAACATCGTCAAGAACCTTCGTGAGCTCCGTCTTGTACAGGTCGTTAAAAACGTTCTCAAGGTAGCCGAGCCAGAAGATAAATATTCCTAGAAAAACTCCCCTCAGAGTTTTCCTATCCACGTAGCTTGTCAGAATGTCGCGGAGCGAGTAGACTACCACAACGGCGGAGGTAAGGGTGGCGAAGGCAACAATCTCGGCAAGAAGCTTAACTGTTTGAAATCCCCCGGCCAACCACTTCGCCCCCATGTTCTCTTTGTTTTTGGGACTAATAACGGTTGCGAACCGAAAAATTTATAAATACACTTCCCCTCTATGGTTTCGGGTCGTGGGCCGGTAGCTTAGCCTGGTTAGAGCGGCGGACTCTTAATCCGCAGGTCGGGGGTTCGAATCCCCCCCGGCCCGCCAAAACGCGTTTCTCCTCGGCGCGTTCTGAGAGGGAGCGCGTTTGAGACTTCAGTGTTAAGGAGATTTGAAAAATGAGTTTTAAGGAGCTTGGCTTATCGAAGGCCTCCGTTGAGGCCGTTGAGAGAAAGGGTTTCTCAGAACCCACGGACGTTCAGAGGGAAGTTATACCGCTCATTCTCGACGGAAAGAGCGACGTTGTTGGTCAATCAAAGACCGGGAGTGGAAAGACAGCGGCCTTTGGCCTCCCAATCCTCGACCTGGTTGATGAGCGTAGAAAGGAAGTCCAAGCACTCATTCTAACGCCGACGAGAGAGCTGGCAATACAGGTGAGTGAGGAGCTTCGCTCGCTACGCGGGAAGCGGAAGATAGACATTTACGCCGTCTATGGAGGCCAGCCGATAGGGCCCCAGATAAGGGCCCTTGAGAGGGCTCAAATCGTCGTTGGAACGCCCGGCAGGGTGCTCGACCACATAAGGCGCGGAACGCTCAGACTTGACTCGCTCCGCTTCTTCGTCCTCGACGAGGCAGACAGAATGCTTGATATGGGCTTTCAGGAGGACATTGAGGCAATCTTCCGGGCCACTCCAAGGGAAAAGCGCGTGATGATGTTCTCGGCGACGATGCCGATGGACGTTCTGTTGCTCGCCAAGAAGTACATGAAAAACCCCGAAGTTGTCATCGTGAGTAGGGACGAGCTGGTTCCAGGCGAGGTCGAGCAGGAGTTTATAGAGGCCGTCCCGGCGAGGCGCTACGGAATCCTCAAGAAAATCCTGAGCGAGGACTTCTACGGCATAATCTTCTGCCAGACGAAGGTGGAAACTCGGGAACTGGCGGAGAGGCTCAGGAGGGATGGTTTTAAGGCCGAGGCCCTCAACGGGGACATGAGCCAGCCATCAAGAGAGAGGACCTTTGGAAGGTTCAAGCGCGGGAAGACCGAGATTCTCGTGGCGACAGACGTTGCCGCGAGGGGGATTGATGTCCCTGAGATAAGCCACGTTGTCAACTACTCAATCCCCATGAACGCTGAGCAGTACATCCACAGGATTGGAAGAACAGGTAGAATGGGGAAGAAGGGGAAGGCCATAACCTTCATCGCGCCCGGTGAGCTAAGGAGGCTCAGGTACATAGCGAGGCAGGCAGGGGTTGACGTCAGGAAGTCGGAGCTGAGCGAGGAACTTCCAAAGGAGTACAGGGAAATGGTTCGGCGTGACGAGCTTGAGAACGAATACAGGCACAGGTGGGGCAAGAAGAAGCCGAGGCAGAGAAGAAGGCGCTACTGAGTCCACTTAGTCTCTGTTCTTTTATCTTCTCCGCTTATTAACTCCACTCCATTGAGAATGTTGAATCAGAAAACGTGCTTTTCTGTGTTTGGTATTTGCCCAAAAACTATTGCACGAGACTAGTTCCAAGGAGAATGAGATGACAAAAGGAGTTTGGCGCCGGGGCAGGGATTTGAACCCTGGCGGGCAAGCGCCCACGGACTCTCCAGGCCCGCGCCTTCCCAGGCTAGGCTACCCCGGCGCATAAAGGAAATCAGGAGATGAGCTCAATCTCGATGGTGACGTCCTCAGGAACGCGGATGCGCATAATCTGGCGCATGGCCCTTTCGTCGGCCTCGATGTCGACGAGCCTCTTGTGAACGCGAAGCTCGAAGCGGTCGAAGGTAGCAGTACCCTCTCCGTCGGGGCTCTTTCTGGTAGTAATCCTTATCCTCTTGGTCGGGAGCGGTATGGGACCGCTCATTCTGACACCGGTCCTCTCGGCAATCTGCTTAATCTGGTCGGTGACCTCGTTGAGGGCCTTGATGTTCGTACTTGCAAGCTTAATCCTCGCCTTCTGCATTTCCGTCCCTCCTAAAGTTTAGGAAGTAAAGGAAAGGCCGAAGAAATCACTCGGCCTTCTGGATGGAGATAACCATACCGGCGGCAACGGTCTGGCCCATGTCACGGATGGCGAACCTGCCGAGCTGCGGTATCTCCTTGACCGGCTCGATGACCATGGCCTTGGTCGGCCTGAGGATGACGATGGCTGAGTCACCGGTCTTGATGAACTGCGGGTTCTCCTCGAGGACGTTACCGGTCCTCGGGTCGAGCTTGGCGAGGAGCTGCTCGAACTTAACAGCAACCTGGGTGGTGTGGGCGTGGAGGACCGGGGTGTAACCGATGGTGATGGCGGTCGGGTGGTTGAGGACGATTATCTGGGCCTTGAAGGTGTCCTTCGGCCTGACGACGGTCGGCGGCTTGTCGGTGTGTCCGGCAACGTCACCGCGCTTTATGTCGTTCTTACCAACGCCACGGACGTTGAATCCGATGTTGTCACCCGGGTAAGCCTCCTGGAGAGGCTCGTGGTGCATCTCGATGGACTTAACCTCACCCTGGATGGGCTTGTGGAAGATGGTGCTGGCCGGCTCGAAGATGACGACGTCACCGACCTTAAGGACACCGGTCTCGACACGGCCGACCGGAACGGTACCGACACCCTTGATGGAGTAGACGTCCTGAATCGGAATGCGGAGCGGCTTGTCGGTCGGCTTCGGCGGCTCGGGTATCTGGTCAAGGGCCTCGATGAGGGTCGGACCGTTGTACCAGGGCATCTTGTCGCTCTTCTTGACGACGTTGTCGCCCTCCCAGGCGCTAATCGGGATGACCGGGAAGTCCTTATAGCCGAGCATCTTGAGGAGCTTCTCGACCTGGGCCTTGACCTTCTCGAAGGCCTTCTGGTCGTAGTTGACCATGTCCATCTTGTTGATGGCGACTATGATGTGGCCGATACCAAGGGTCCTGGCAAGGAAGGCGTGCTCCTTGGTCTGGGGCATGACACCGTCGGTGGCGGCGACGATGAGAACGGCGGCGTCAGCCTGGCTGGCACCGGTAATCATGTTCTTAACGAAGTCCCTGTGGCCCGGAGCGTCGATGATGGTGATGTACCTGTGCGGGGTCTCGAACTTGGTGTGAGCGACGTCGATGGTGATACCCCTCTCGCGCTCCTCCTTGAGCCTGTCCATGACCCAAGCGAACTTGAAGGACTTACCCTTCTCACCCATCTCCTCGAACTTCTTGATGATGTTCTCCGGTATGTTGGCGGTGTCAAAGAGCAGCCTTCCGATGGTGGTGCTCTTTCCGTGGTCTACATGGCCTATAAAGACGATGTTAACGTGCGGCTTCTCCTTCGGCATTTTCAAACACCTCCAGTTTTTGGTCTAGTCTCGTTGACTAGGACGGCTTTTTAAATCTTTCGAACCTCGGCCCCCTCGGGCGGGGAACCCGCCGTTTACGGGGGGACCTCATGAGCTCCGACCCTAACTTGAGGGGCGAGTTTAAAAAGTTAACTAATCGCCCTTAAACGCGTATCTGTCAAAATCAGGCCTCCTATTCTCGGAGCGAGAGGATTGGACTGAAGAACGGACCGAAATGTGAACCAAAGTCAAAATTCAAGAAAGGTGAAGAAACGGAAAGCCGGGACGGCTTCACTGCTGCGGGCAGACGTCCTTCTCGGTCGGCGGGTTCGGGTCGAGGCCCTTCCTCTGGCGTATCTGCCTGATGATGTTTACGGCGAGCTCGCTCGGAACGCGCTTGAATCCGGCGTGCTCGGTGCTCCAGAGGGCCCTTCCGCTGGTGGCTCCACGGATGGCTCCAGCGAATCCGAACATCTCCGCAACTGGAGCCTCGGCGATTATAATCATGACCTCGCCTTCCTGCCTCATGTCGATGAGCTGACCGCGCCTCTGGTTGATTTCCCTGCTGACGGCACCCATGTACTCGTAGGGAACGTTGATGATGACCTTCTGGTACGGCTCGTAGAGGACCGGACCGGCCTTCATCATGGCGCAGTGGATTGCAGTCCTGATGGCCGGGTAAATCTGGGCCGGACCGCGGTGGACGTTGTCCTCGTGTATCTTGGCATCGTGGAGCCTGACGATGACCTTCATGACCGGCTCCTTGGCGAGCGGTCCCTCGTCCATCGCCATGTGGAATCCGTCAACCAGGAGGTCCATGACCTCGTTGAGGTACTGGATACCCTTGGTGTTGTCGAAGAACATGTTGCCGTTGTAGACGTCGACGATGCCCTTGGCCATCTCGTAGTCCATGCCGAGCTCGGCGAGCTTCTTGGCGACCTCCTTCGGGTTCTTGGGCCTGCCCTCTGGGATTATGCCCTCCCTTATTGCCTCGTAAATCTCGTCGGGCATCGGCTCGACGGTGATGTAGAACCTGTTGTGCTTGTTCGGGGACTTTCCTTCGACTATCGGGCTCTTCTTGGTGACGCTCTCGCGGTAGACGACTATCGGCGGGGAAACGTCGACGTCAATCTTCCAGTCTTCCTTGAGCTTGACGAGCTTGACCTCGAGGTGGAGCTCACCCATACCGCTGAGGAGGTGCTGGCCAGTTTCTTCGTCAATCTTGACGTGAAGGGTCGGATCCTCCTTGGCGAGCTGTCTAAGGGCCTCGATGAGCCTCGGGAGGTCCTTAACGTTCTTGGCCTCGATGGCAACGGTAACGACCGGCTCGCTGACGTAGTGGAGGGCTTCGAACGGCTCAATCGGCTCCTCTGAGACGGTCTCACCGGCCATGGCGTCCCTCAGACCGGTGACGGCGACGATGTTTCCAGCCGGAACGGCCTCCATGTTAATCCTCTCGGGACCCATGTAGATACCGACCTGCTGAATTCTCGCTTTTCTCTTGCTGTTGATGAGGTAGACTTCCTTACCGCTCTTGACGGTACCACTCCAGACACGGCCGGTAGCAACCTCACCGGCGTGCTTGTCGATGATTATCTTGGTGACGACCATAACCATCTTGCCCTTCGGGTCACACTTGAGCATGGCCTGGCCGACATCGCTGTTTATGTCGCCCTGCCAGAGGTGCGGAATCCTGTACTTCTGGGCCTCAAGCGGGTTCGGGAGGTGCCTGACGACCATATCGAGAACGACGACGTGGAGCGGGGCCTTCTGCCTGAGGGTCTTCAAGTCGTTGGCGTTGGTGAGCTCGACGATGTCCTTGAAGGAAACGCCGGTCTTCTTCATGAACGGGACGCTGAGGGCCCAGTTGTAGTAAGCGCTTCCGAAGGCGACGCTACCGTCCTCGACCTTGACCATCCACTGGCTCTTGAACTCCTCGGGGGCGTAGCGCTTGATGAGCCTGTTGACGTCGGTGATTATCTTGGCGAAGCGGTTGAGTATTTCGTTCGGGCCGAGCTTGAGCTCCTTGATGAGCCTGTCAACCTTGTTGATGAAGAGAACCGGCTTGACGTACTCGCGAAGGGCCTGCCTGAGAACGGTCTCGGTCTGGGGCATGACACCCTCAACGGCGTCAACGACGATGATGGCACCGTCTATGGCACGCATGGCCCTGGTAACGTCACCACCGAAGTCAACGTGACCCGGGGTGTCGATGAGGTTGATGAGGTAGTCCTGGCCCTCGTAGTTGTGGACCATCGAAACGTTAGCCGCGTTGATGGTGATACCTCTCGCCTGCTCCTGCTCGTCGAAATCGAGGACGAGCTGCTTTCCGGCGAGCTCCTCGCTTATCATTCCAGCACCGGCGAGCAGGTTATCGCTCAGCGTGGTCTTACCGTGGTCAATGTGAGCGGCGATACCCATGTTCCTGATTCTCTCAGGCTGGGTCATGAGTTCCTTAATCTTCGCAATCATCTCTTCCCTTCTTCCCATAACGCACCACCTTTGGATGAGCTTGTCGGCTTAACTTAAAAGGCCCGGTTATAAAGCTTTTCCCGGTCGATACTGAAGCCGAATTCTGAGCAGGTCAAGCTACTTAAGCCTTTTGGGTGGGAGCCGGTACCTCACGACGTAGCGGCCGTGCTCGAACTCGTCTTCCTCTGCCTCAAGAACCCCCACCGGCTCAAGCTCAAGGCCAAAATCCATCGCCTCCCACTTGATGTCGTCGAAGTAGTCGTACAACCCGCAGGTGGCGCAGAAGGAACCCTCAAACTCTATGATTACCTCGTCTCCCTCGAGCTTTAGAATCCTCGCGCTGGCCTCGCTACCGTGGAGGCGGTTGAACTCGTCAAGAACCTTCCTGAGCTTCTCCTCGACCTCCATTCTCCCACCGGATTTAGTTCGCCAAGCCCACTTAAAAAGTTTGCTTAACCAACCGAATAGTTTAAAAACCGAAAGTCCAATGGGTGGCAGATGGCGGGGAAAAGAATACGGTGGGCGAGAAGGGAATACAGCGATGAGGAGATATTCTCAATCCTCAGCGAGCCGGTTAGGGAGTGGTTCAGGCGAAAGTTCGGAAGCTTCACGCCCCCACAGCGCTACGCGGTTATGGAAATTCACAAAGGTGAGAACGTGCTCATCTCCTCGCCGACCGGCTCCGGAAAAACGCTCTCCGCTTTCCTTTCGGCCATAAACGAGCTGATTCTCCTCGGAAAGGAGGGCAAACTCGAGGATAAAATCTACGTCCTCTACGTCTCACCGCTGAGGGCTTTGAACAACGACATAAAGCGCAACTTAGAAGGACCTTTGGCCGAAATCAAGGAAGTGGCTAGGGAGCTCGGTTACAATTTGTCCGAAATCCGCGTCGGCATAAGGACGAGCGACACGTCGAGCTACGAGAAGAGCAAGATGGTGAAGAAACCGCCCCACATTCTAATAACCACCCCTGAGAGCCTCGCAATAGCTCTAAACGCCCCCAAGTTCCGCGAGAGGCTGAAGACGGTGAGATACCTTATCATAGACGAGGTTCACGCTTTAGCGGAGAACAAACGTGGTTCCCACCTGGCTTTGAGCGTTGAGAGGCTCCAGGAGATGGCCGAGGAGAGATTTGTGAGAATAGGTCTCAGTGCGACGATACACCCGCTCGAGGAGATAGCGAAGTTCGTCTTCGGCTTCGATGACGAGGGGAAGCCGAGGCCGGGCCTCATCGTTGACGTTAGCTTCGCCAAGCAAACAGAGATTAAGGTCGAGAGCGTCGTCGAGGACCTAATCTACACTCCTGCAGGAGCGCTGAGCGAGGCGCTCTACAGGAGGCTGGCGGAGCTTATCAGGGAGCACAGGACGACGTTAATCTTCACCAACACGAGGAGCGGTGCCGAGAGGGTTGCATTCAACCTCAAGAAGCGCTATCCCGAGTTTGAAGGCCTCATAGAAGCGCACCACTCAAGCCTGTCGCGCGAGGTTAGGCTGGACGTGGAGGAGAAGCTGAAGAGGGGCGAGTTAAAAGCTGTCGTGTGCGTTTCGGGTCATTCCAAAATTATTACCCCCAGAGGCATTAGGAGAATTGACGGTCTTGGTGTAGACGAGAAAATCGTGGGAGTTAAAGAATCAAGGAGTCGTTTTGTTGAGTTTGGGGGAACTCACAGAATCGAATACAACTCGACTGGTGTCAGGCTTAAGACAAGGCTCGGCTTTGAAGTTGAAGCCACGCGGGAACATAAGTTCCTGACGATAAAGGATGGAAAGCTCACCTGGGTTGAGGTTGAGAAGCTTAAACCGGGTGATTACGTTGGAGTTCTGCGCAGGTTGCCAAGTCCGGATGAAGAAGTGCCCATTTTTGAAATCCTCCCGGACTCCGCATACCTGCACCTTCGGACTGAATTTCTAAGGGAGCTGAAGAAGAACATTCAGACTAAATTCTGTTCAATTAACGCTTTTGCAAGAAAGCTAGGCATGAGTGGAAGCTACTTATCGAGGCAACTCCGAGGGGAGTATCCATTTAGGTGGAGCAAACTAAAAGTGGTCCTCCAGGAAGTTGGAATGACCCTTGACAAAAGCGATGTGGTGAGGATAACTTCCGACAAAAACAGCTACGAATTGCCGAAGAGGTTCACACCTGGGCTGGCTCGATTGCTCGGTTTCTGGATTGCCGATGGTTCGTGGAAAGGTGGCACGGTAACGCTGTTCTCCAGCGATTTGGACATGCTTAAGCATTATGCCAAGCTCGCCAAAGAGGAGCTTGGAATCGAGGGAAGCATAAGAAAGCAAAACGAGAGTACGTATTCTCTTGAGCTTTCCTTTAACGTTCTTCTTCACATGTTCAGAGAGTTCGTTGGGGATGGGGGCAAGAAATCCCTCAACGGCAGATTTCCAGAGATACTCTACCGCCTTCCAAAGGAGCACAAAGCTCAGTTTCTCTCAGGGTACTTCGATGGTGATGGGTACCTTGAGATAAAAGAAGGCAGGCGAGTGTATTCAGCGGGCTTCGCTACGTTCAACCCCGAGTTCGCCGAGGGGATACGCACTCTCTTGCTTCAGCTCGGAATCGTTGCCTCCATCAGGAGAAGGTATTACAATGAACGGCAGCTCTTCAGGGACAGAGAGATAAGAAAGACCGGGACGTCTTACACCGTTGCCATCTTGGGAGGAGAGTACCTCAGGAAATTTGGGGAGCTAATCGAACCTTGGCGTCCAGAACTTAGGAAGATAAAGGAAATCCCCAGGGAAGGGTACTCCAACCAAGATGTAATCCCAGGAATCGGCAAACGCCTGAGAAAGCTCCGGGAAGCACTTGGTATCAGCTCTTACAGGCTTCAAAAGGCTGGCTTTTATAATCCCGTGAAAGTCGAACTCGGAACCCGTGAAATCAGCAGAAGAAACTTGGTGAAACTTCTCGATTTTTACGAGAGGGTTGCAAGAGAGAAGAGGAGGGAAAACATAATTCCTGAAATCGAGGAGCTTAGAAAACTCGCCGAGGGAGACGTTTTCTTTGATAGAATTGAATCCATTGAACCTGTTTTCATCACCGATGCTTATGGCATATTGAACTCCGAAACAGGGAACTACGTTGTCAATGGCTTCGTCTCAAAAAACAGCTCGACCAGCCTTGAGCTCGGAATAGACATTGGAACGATTGATTTGGTGGTTCTAATCGGCTCGCCGAAGAGCGTGAACCGCGCTTTACAGAGAATAGGGAGGGCCGGCCACAGACTACACGAGGTCAGCAAGGGAGTTATTTTAGCCCTCGATAGAGATGACCTGGTCGAGGTCACCGTTTTGGCGCACAACGCGAGGAACAGGCGCTTAGACCGCGTCAGAATTCCAAAGAACCCGCTCGACGTCCTCGTCCAGCACCTCCTCGGGATGGCCTTAAACAAAGTCTGGGAGGTTGATGAAGCTTACCGCGTTGTCAGAAGGGCTTATCCATTCAGGGATTTGCCCTTCGAGGACTTCATGAGCGTTTTGAAGTATTTGGCCGGGGAATACGCCGGACTGGAGGAGCGGAAGGTCTACGCCAAGGTATGGCTGGAGGACGGGAAGTTCGGAAAGCGCGGAAAGATGACGAGGGCGATTTACTACATGAACGTCGGCACGATTCCAGATGAGGCTAAAATCAGGGTTTACACAATGGACAAAAAGCTAATCGGAACCGTTGAGGAGGAGTTCGCCGAGAGGCTGATGCCCGGCGACATCTTCGTCTTAGCTGGAAGAACCTACGAGTTCGTCAAGAGCAGGGGCAACAAGCTCTACGTCATCCCGCGCGAGGGCGCCAAGCCGACCATTCCAGCGTGGTTCTCCGAGATGCTCCCGCTCAGCTTCGATTTAGCGGTGGATATTCAGCGGTTTAGGGGGGAGGTTAAGGGGCTACTCAGCAGGAAGGACGCCGTTAAAAGGTTGATGGGGAAGTACGGGATAGACGAGAAGGCCTCGCGCGCCATAATCGATTACTTCCGCGAGCAGGCGAGGTATTCGGTGGTTCCCGACGACGAGACCCTTCTGGTGGAATTCGTTCCAGAGGACAAAAGGAACCGCTACTTCTTCCACACGCTCGTAGGGAGGCGCGCCAACGATGCGTTAAGCAGGGCCTTCGCTTACCTCGTGAGCAAGAAAAAGAACTGCAACGTCGGGATAGTGATAAACGACAACGGCTTTGCTTTGCTCCTTCCGCCGGAGGTCGAGCTGAGCGAGGAGGAAGTGATGGAGCTTTTCAAGGTTGAGGACCTGAGGGAAACGTTAAAGCGGGCCCTGGACAACACCGAGCTTTTGAAAAGACGCTTCAGGCACGTCGCCAACCGCGGGTTGCTAATTTTGAGGCGCTACGTCGGGAGGAGCAAGAGGCTCGGCAGGCAACAGGTCATGGCGGTCTCGCTACTCAAGGTGCTCAAGGAGAACTACCCCGACTTCCCGCTCCTGAAGGAGGTCTACCGCGAGATTATGGAGGACAAGATGGACGTGGAAAACGCTGAGCTTTTCCTGAGCTGGGTTCGGGAGGGGAAGATAAGGGTGGTCTTCCAGAGAAACGCCGTTCCGAGTCCCTTCGCCTTCAATCTGGAAGCTATAGGCTCGAGCGACGTGGTTCTGATGGAGGACAGGAGGGAACTGATTAAAGCCCTGCACAGAAAAATAATGGCGATGATAGGGGATTAGAGACCGTAAACGTTTTCTCTTCTCCCTATGCGAACGACGTAGACCGTCTTTGAGTCCTCGTCAACGCTGTATATTATGCGATAATCTCCAACCCTTATGCGATAAAACGGATAACCCTAAGCTTTTTATACTGTGTGAACCAGGGATTCTGACTGAGTTTAAGAAGGGCCCCCTTTACTAGCTCCCTGTCATTGGGGGGCAGTTTCTTAATGTACTTCAGAGCGTTTCTCGAAAGAACGACCTCATAGCTCATGGAGAACCTCCTCGAGCTTCACGCCCTTTTTCTTAGCGTCCTCCAACTCAGCCATCAGCTCCTGAAGCTCATCCTCATCGGCTTCGAAATAGCCCGCAAAGCTGTCAATCTTCGAGTTGAGCGCTCTAAGCTCCCCTTTAATCTCGTGAAGCTCTTGGAGGATGAGTTTCTCAACGCTCTCCATCATTACCACCGCCAGGTTGTTAATACGCATCGGTGGAATAAAAAGTTATGTGGAATCAGATTAGCTCCCTCTCCGTCCTCGTCAGCCTCCTGGCCCCGTTTTCGGTTATGACTATCGTGTCCTCTATCCTGACCCCGCCGAACTTTGGAAGGTAGATGCCCGGCTCGACAGTGACGACCATACCGGGCTTGAGGACGGTCTCGTCGCTCTGGTTCACGCCGGGCCACTCGTGTATCTCAAGGCCGACGCCGTGTCCCGTTGAGTGGATGAAGTAGTCCCCATAGCCGTACTCCCTGATGACGTCCCTAACGATTGTGTCGAGCTCCTTCGCGGTTATTCCCGGCCTCGCCATCTCAACGCCCTTCATCTGGGCCTCGAGGACAGCCTGATAGATGTCCTTCTGCTTCTCGTTGGGACTGCCGACCACGATGGTCCTCGTCGTGTCGGAGTTGTAGTGGTTGTAGAGCGCACCTTCGTCAATGACGACGAACTCACCCCGCTCGATTCTCTTGTCGCTCGCGACACCGTGGGGAAGGGCCGAGCGCCAGCCACTCGCGATTATCGTGTCGAAAGCCGGCTTCTCAGCGCCGTTCATCTTCATGACGTACTCCATCTTGGCGGCTATTTCCCTCTCGCGCTTGCCCTCGCTTATCTCCTCTATGGCAACGAGCATCGCCTGGTCCGCTATCTCGCACGCGGCCTGAATGACCTCAAGCTCCTCCTTCGTCTTTATCATCCTGAGCTCCTTTATGACGTCATCAACGGTCACGAACTCTTCAGCTCCGAGCTTCTCGCGGTAGCTCTGGACGGTTGAATAAGCGGTTCTCCCCTCGATTCCGAGTTTCCTCAGCTTGAAGGACTTGAGCCTCTCGAAGAGCTCTGGCCCGCGCTTGAATGCCTCAACGGGAACGCGCGAGGTTTCTTTGGCTTCCTCATACTCAAGCTGGGGAACGAGGAAGAGCGCCTCGTCAGCCGTTACGAGCAGGTAGCCGCCGAGAACGGGGGCAGAGTCCGTGAAGTAGTAAAGGTTTGGTCTGTGGGTTATTATTACGCCGTCCAGTTCCTTTTCGGCTATGTATTCCCTGAGCCTTTCGATTCTCATGACCACCACCGGGTGAAGTTGGCCGGGCAGGATAAAACGGTTTCGGAAGGAATATAAACTCCGGGGCGAAACCCCGAACAGGTGTTAAGCGTGACGGTTTACCTCTTCGACTTCGACGGAACGCTCGTTGACAGCACCGGCGCGGTAGAGAAGGCGTTGAGGATAGCCATCGAGAAGACGATTCCAGCGGTGATTGAGAGCGACCTCTACGACGAGTATTACAAGGCACTCTTCCTATTCATCAAGGGCAAGCTCACCTACGGCCACCTCGGCGTCATACACGAGCTCGTGGCTCAGGGGACAATCCACGAGTACTACAACCTAATGCCCAAGTACATCAAGGACTTCCCCTTCGCCCGTGAAGTCGTCAGGGAGCTCAGAAAGCGGGGACGGAAGGTGATAAGCTTCTCAGGCGAGCACACCTACCCGGGCGGAAAGGTCATCTTCATGAAGAAGACCAACTGGTACGACGAGTTCGACGAGGTCATAACGTTCAAGGGGACAAAGGACATGCTCAAGAAGTTCGAGACACTCAGAGAGCTTTACCCGGAGGAACCCTTCGTGTGGATTGACGACAGCCCAAGTCGCTTCACCTACGTCCTCGACGAGAACACGCTCCTCGTTCAGAAGGCCTCACCTTACAAGAGCGACGTTCCGCTCCTCTTTGACCGGGTGAACTTCGTGAAGATAAAATCCATCCGAGAGGTTCTCGAGATAGACGATGGCCTAAGCGAGTTCCTGGGCGATAAAACTTAAAAATCCAGCCCCTAAATCAAGGCCGGGTGAGGGCGATGGCGAGGGTGAAGGCTGTCGTCCTCTCCTACGCGGGTTCTCACGAGCACCAGGACAACCACAGAATGATTCTCAAGCCCATCGGAATCGACGACAGGGGAAGCGCGGCCCAGCTCATCGGCAGGAAGGTCGTCTGGAGGACCCCGACCGGCAGGAAGATGTTCGGCAGGGTCATCAAGACCCACGGCAACCGCGGTGAGGTCAAGGCCGTCTTCAAGCCCGGTCTTCCTGGGCAGACCCTTGGGGACATCGTCGAGATTCTCTAAACCTTTAAAGCCCCTCAACCCTTTTCTTTACGGGTGGGAGAATGGAGCTGATTGAGGTCAGTGAAGGTTCCGCGAGGTTCCTCGTACCGAAGGCAGAGCGGATTTACGACGCGCCGGTCTTTTACAACCCCGTGATGGCGCTCAACAGGGATATAAGCGTCCTCGTCGCCCGTGCTCTTGAACCCAAGAGGGTTCTCGACGCGCTCTCAGCGACCGGCATCAGGGGAATCCGCTACGCCCTCGAAAGTCCAGCGGAGGAAGTCTGGCTCAACGACATAAGCGACGAAGCATACAGCCTGATGAAGCGGAACGTTGCCCTCAACTTCGAAGGGGAGCTCTACGAGGAGGGCGACCGCTCCTACCTCTGGGGCGAGAAGCTAATAGTCATAAACAAGGGCGACGCCAACAGGCTGATGGCGGAGAACTTCCGCTACTTCGATTTGGTTGATTTAGACCCCTTCGGCTCGCCGATGGAGTTCCTTGACACTGCTTTGCGGAGCGTGAAGAGGAGGGGCGTTCTGGCCGTTACGGCAACGGATACCGGAGTTCTTTGCGGGGCCTACGCGAGGGCCTGCGTGAAGAACTACCTCGCGAGGCCGATAAGGGGCGAGCTGTGCCACGAGGCCGGTTTGAGAATCCTCATCGGGACGGTGGTTAGGTACTCAGCCAAGTACGACCTTGGAGTTGAAGTTCTCCTCGCCTACTACCGCGACCACTACTTCAGGGCCTTCCTCCGGTTTAAGAGCGGGGCGAAGAAGGCCGAGAAGAGTCTTGCCCAGCTCGGCTACCTATGGCAAGATGAGAACGGAAGGTTCACCTATGAGAAAGCCTTCCTCCCAGAGAAGCCCAAGGCCTTCGGCCCGATGTGGCTCGGCCCGCTGAAGGATTCGGAGTTCATGGAAAGGATTTCGAAGGAGCTTGAGACCTTTGAACCGGCTCATAAGAAAACGAGGCCCTTTATAGAGCTACTCGCGGGCGAACTCGACGTCCCGTTCCACTACGACACCCATTCACTGGCGCGGAGGAACGGCCTGGAAGTGAGGAAGGTGAGCGAAATAATTGAAAGACTTGAGAAACTCGGCTACAGGGCGAGCAGAACGCACTTCTCGCCGACCGCGGTAAAAACCGATGCCCCCTTTGAGGTGGTGCTCGATGTCCTCAGAGGCGATTAAGCTCGCAAGGCGCTTCTACCTTGACGAGTGGGCCGACGCGGAGCTGTACGGGAGGCTCGCCGAGTGGGAAAAGGACGAGAAGATAAGGGCGGAGTTCAAGCGTTTGGCCGAGCTTGAGCGCTGGCACGCCGAGTTCTGGAAGTCCTTCCTCGAGAAGAGGAACGAGAAATCGCCGAGGCCGAGGGTGAACCGACTGACTGTATGGGGCGTCAAGCTCCTTCGGAAGTTCCTCGGGCCGGGTTCCGTCGCTTCCCTCCTTGAGATGGGTGAGAACAGCGCGATAGAGAAGTACTTCCGCTTCCTCAACGAATATGCACGCGAAATGAGCGATGAGGAGCGCGAAACCCTCAGGAGGGTAATCCTCGACGAGATAGAGCACGAGAAGTTCTTCCGCGAGGAGGAGAAGGCCTTCCACGTGGAGAACATCAGGGACCTCGTCCTCGGAATGAACGACGGCCTCGTCGAGATACTCGGGGCAGTTACGGGCCTCTCGGCGGTTTACCCGAACAACCCCCAGCTCGTTGGGATAAGCGGTCTCATCGTTGGAGTTGCCGGCGCGCTCTCGATGGCGATAGGCACCTTCGTCTCGGTCCGCTCGCAGAGGCAGGTCAAGGAGTCAATCCGCTCGAGGATCGAGGTCCTCTTCGAGGTCTCGCCCGAGAAAACGGCTGAGGAACTCAGGGAAAAGCTGGTAGAGGGCGGAATGCCCGAGGACATGGCTAAGGAGATAGCGGAGAAGCTCAAGGACAACCCCGATGCCGTTAAAAAGCTCCTTCTTCCAGAGGCCGAGGAGAACGAGGTTCGCGCCGCGTTGTATACGGGCTTATCGTACCTTCTCGGCGTCGTCTTCCCTGTTACACCCTACTTCCTGGCCTCGAACTCGCTCACGGCGCTCGCCTTCTCGATACTCTTCGCGGGTTCGGCTCTCGCGATAGTGGCGACGCTGATTTCGCTCCTCTCGGGAATATCGGTCAAGAAGAAGGTCGCGGAGATGGTCGCGACAGGCCTTGGCGCGGCGTTCCTGAGCTACCTCTTCGGAAGGGCGATGGAGGCAATCTTCCACGTCTCGGCGCTTTAGAGGTAGACCACCTCAACGCCGAGCTTTTCCGCTATTTTTCCCTGCCTCTCATCGGCCGTCGCGAGCTTTCCGTACTTGAGGGCCTGGGCGATGTAGAGGGCGTCGTAGATTGGTATGCGGTGCTCGACCGCTATTTTCCTTGCCTCCGTTAAGTAGTTGGTCCCGTCCTCGAGGAGAATGACGTTCGGGAGGAAGTCTATTACCCTTGACCGTCTCTCAAATTCCTCCCGCGATATCTCCCCGTACAGGACGTGGTGCTTCCAAAGGGCGTTGGAGACCTCCGTGAGGGCGTAGTCCAGCAAAACGGCGTTGCCCATCAGGAGTTTCTCTACTTCCTCCCAGCCCGGCTCGATGAGGACGTACTTCGCCAGAATGGAGGCGTCAATTACTATCACGGTCCTCCCTCACGTACCTTTTTGCGGTTCCCGCTTTGGCTGGCGTTCCACCCGCGAGCAACTCGTGCATAATCTCAAGTGTCCTCTTTTTCTCCTCCTCGTTTATCCTCGTCGCTATGAACCGCCGTATCTCCTCGCTCCAGTTGATGTTGTACTTCTTCATCTTCTCCTTAAGCTCGTCGGGAACGCGGACGCTTATGACCGCCATACAACCACCGTTTACAAAAACGAATTACAGGAATATAAACGTTCCCGTCACACCTTCACGTGCTTCCACTTGCCCTTCCTGAAAATCCACCAGTACATTCCTGCGCTCGTGAAGGTCTCGAGGCTCATCGCAATCCACGCCGCTATAACGCCGAGACCCTCGAAGGTAAAGCCCGGGAACGTGAATCCGAGCAGGTGAAAGCTCGGAATCGAGAACCCAAAGCCGAGAAGGTAGGCCGGGATAATCCGGAACAGGAGCTTGCTTATCGCAGTAACATACATTGGGCTCTTGGTGTCGCCGGCTCCCCTTAGAGCTCCGCTGAGGACGAAGACCCACGCGAGGGGAACCTCGCTCACGCCAACGATTATGAGGTAGATGCTCGCGAGGTGGAGGACCTCGGCGTAGTTCGGGTCGTTCGGGTTGAGGAAGGGCATGACGAGGTAGCGCGGGAAGAGGATTAGCACCGCGCCCATGACGCCCATGAAGAGGCCTGCCATCTTCATTGCCTCGTAAACCGTTTTCTCTGCTTCCTCAGGTTTCTTTGCCCCAAGGTTCTGGCCGACCAGGGCCGATGTTGCGACGTTGAAGCCGAAGGCAGGCATGTAGGCGATGCTCTCAATCCTGAGGCCTATCTGGTGCGCCGCCAGAGCCACGTCGCCGAAGCGGGTGACTATGCTCATGTAAAGGAAGTTGTAGAAGCTGAAGAGGCTCCTCTCAACGAGCGTCGGCGTGCCGATGCGGACTATCTTCTCCACTATCTCCCTGTTAAAGCGCCAGCTCGGCTCGAACTTCAGGACGAGCCGGTTGGATAGCAGGAGAACCAGAAGAACCATTAGGGCAGAGGTTATACCGATTCCAGATGCCCATGCAGCTCCTACCGCCCCAAGCCTCGGAAAGCCGAGCTTTCCGTAGATTAAGAGGTAGTCAAAGAGCGCGTTCATGACGTTCATCAGGATTCCTACCTTCATCGGGGTCTTTGTATCGCCGGCTCCCCTGAGGGCAGAGTTTACCGTAAAGACTACGAAGCGGACGGGATAGAACAGGAAAACGACCTTTAGGTAGGCGTAGGCAAGGTTCAAGAGCTCCCCCTTCGCACCCATTATCCTAAGGATATCATCGCCGAAGAACCAGCCAAAGAGCAGGACGGGGATTCCAAGGAGAAAAGCAAGGTAAAGGCTCTGTTCGAGAACGAGTTCCGCCCGTTTGAACTCCTTCGCACCTACCGCACGCGCGACGAGGGCGAGGGTTCCGACGGAGACCGACATCATTATCGGGAACATGAACCAGCTTACCTGCCCGCCGAGGCCCACCGCGGCTATCGCCAGGGCACTCACGTGGCCGACCATCAAGGTGTCCACTAGGTTGAGGAGGGTCTGGGAAATGTTGGCTATGATTGCCGGCCACGCGAGTTTCCATATCCTGCGCTGGGTCTCGTTGTGGAGTATCATTAAGACGCCCCTCTAAACGAACAAAAGAGCGTTTTAGTTAATAAGGGTTGCGGTTTCGAGAAAGAATGCACAGAATAGAACACAAGGAAACAAAAGAAAAGGGTTCAGTATGAGAGGTTCCTCTTCTTCTTCCACTTGTGGCTCCAGCTGTACTTCCTCATTCTCCTGCTCCTGCCGAAGCCACAGGCGGCGCAGTAGCCCTTCTTAACGTTGAAGGCCCTCCTACCACAGCGCCTGCACCTGATGTGGGTAGGGGTCCTGTTGCGCTTGCCCTTCGGCGCGGTTCCGGCTCCCATGGTATCACCCCGCTAAGCTCACTCTATCTCGACCGGGGAGATGGCCAGAACGTTGTCTCCCCTGATGACGATTTTACCGTACTTCTTAACCTCCTCGCCGTCCTGCATGAGCGAGGCGTCGGCGAGGACAACGTTCAGGTGGATGTCGTAACCGATGAGCCTTCCCCTGAACTCGCCACCCCTCTTGAGGAGCACGAGGACGTCCTTGTCAAGGGACCTGTGAATAACATCGAGTGGTCTTTCCGCCATTTTCACGCACCTCCAAACAATCAAAGCTCATAGCCTAAACGACGGGAACGGTTTATAACTCTTTCCGTTTTTGGGCTTCGTTAGAGTTCCAAATCGAATCCCAAAACATTTTTATGAAATTCGCCCGCTCAACTCTCAGGTGATAGAGCATGGGAGAGAAGCCCGACAAGTACGAGATTCTCCAGGATTTGATGAGGAGGCGAGGTTTCGCGTGGGGTAGCTTTGAAATCTACGGAGGTTCACGCGGATTCTACGACTACGGCCCTCTCGGCGCGACGATAAAGAGGAAGATAGAGCGGAAGATAAGGGAGGCATTCCAGAGGGAAGGCTTCTTCGAGCTCGAAACGCCGGACATAACGCCCGAGAAGGTCTTCATAGCGAGCGGACACGTGGAGAAGTTCGTTGACCCGCTCGTCGAGTGTAAGAAGTGCGGTGCCCGCTTCAGGGCCGACCACCTCGTCGAGGAAGCCCTTGGCATGGACGTCGAGGGATTATCCGCTGAAGAACTCACGAAGCTCATCCGCGAGCACGAGGTTCGCTGTCCCGAGTGCGGCGGCGAGCTGAGCGACGTCTGGTACTTCAACCTCATGTTCGAGACGAAAATCGGCCCCTACGGCGACCAGAAGGGCTACCTAAGGCCCGAGACGGCCCAGGGCATATTCGTGAACTTCAAGAGGCTGAACGCCTTCGCAAGGAACAAGCTCCCCTTCGGCGTATTCCAGATTGGGAAGGCCTACAGAAACGAGATTTCACCGAGGCAGGGGATGTTGAGGCTCAGGGAGTTCACTCAGGCCGAGGCCGAGATATTCTTCAACCCGAAGGAAACCGAACACCCTCACTTCGACGAGGTCAAGGACGAGGTTCTGAGGCTCTACCCAATAGAGCACCAGCTCAAGAACCTCGGCGAGATTGAAATGACGGCAGAGGAAGCCGTAAAGAAGGGCTACATTATGAACACCTTCTTCGCCTACTACATGGTCATGGTCAAGAGAACCCTCCTCGACATCGGCATCCCCGAGGACAAGATACGCTTCCGCCAGCAGCTGCCGGAGGAGCGCGCCCACTACTCGCGCGACACCTGGGACGCGGAAATCCACAGCGAGCGCTTCGGCTGGGTCGAGTGTGTTGGAATAGCGAACAGGGGAGACTACGACTTAAGCCGGCACATGCGCGAGAGCGGGGCAGACCTTACGGTGCTCATCCACTACGACGAGCCGAAAATCGTGAGAAAGCTGGAGGTTTCCCTCAACCTCAAGCGCGTTGGTCCAAAGCTGAGGAAAGACGCCAAGAGGATAAACGAGCTGGTCAAGGGCTGGAACGAGGAGAAGAAGCGCGAGCTGGTTGAGCTCCTTGAGAAGGAGGGCAAGGTCACGATAGAGGGCTACGAGCTGGAGAAGGACGACTTCATAATCAGGGAAGTCGAGGAGAAAATCACCGGCGAGAAAATAGTCCCGCACGTCCTCGAGCCGAGTTTCGGCATAGATAGGCCCTTCTACCTGCTCCTCGAGAACAGCCTCGTCATCGAGGAGGACAGGACTTACCTCAGGCTCAAGAAGGACATGGCACCGATTGAGGTTGCCGTTCTCCCGCTCGTCGCCAAGGAACCGCTCAAGGGCATCGCATACAACGTCTTCAGAAAGCTCCAGAAGGCAGGCTTCATAGTCGTTTACGACGAGAAAGACACCATCGGAAAGCGCTACCTCCGCTACGACGAGATTGGAACGCCCTACTGCGTGACCATCGACAACCAGACGCCCGAGGACAACACGGTAACGATTCGCGACCGCGACACGAGGGAGCAAACGAGAGTTAGCATCGAGGAGCTACCTTCAAAGCTCAGGGAGCTGATTTTCGGGGAGGGAGTTTAACACAGGTCTTCGATTATTTTCTCCACACTTTCCTTTAGTTCTGGCAGTTGAAGTCGGATTATCGTCCAGACAATTCCCAAATCAACACCAAAATAGTGATGAATAACGACATTCCTGAGCCCGACGACACGTCTCCATGGTACATTCGAGTAGGTACTCCTTATTTCATCGGGCACGTATCGGGAAGCCTCTCCGATTATCTCAAGGTTCCGGAGAACTGCATCGACAGTCTTTCGATCATTTATGAAGTCTTCAAAATCGTAACCCTCTGTATACTCCTCGATTCTGGAAATCGCCTCAAGCATATCGTTCAAGAAAAGACAGGGATCTCGCTCAGACATAGACAAGGTCCCCCTTTATGTGCTCCCAGAACCGTCCTCGGCTCATGGCGGCGTTTTTTGTGATTAAGTCCACCCTGACACCGAGAAGCGACTCAAGGTAGTCCTTCAAGTCCACTATCTCCCACCCGATGGGCCTCTCGAACTCCACGAGAATATCGACGTCGCTCAGCTCCGTCTGCTCTCCCCGGGCGTAGGAGCCGAAGATGGCAATTGAACTAACCCCAAACTTCTGGCGGAGTTCTTCCTTATGCGCCCTTAAAATTTCCTCAATCTCCCGCAGGGTTTTAATCATCATCGTTTATTCCTTGGTGGTGAAAATATAAAAAGGTTAATCCGGAGCTATTGCGAAGGCGTATGAAAGGAAAAATCCACCTTATCTACCGGCGGATTCCGAACCGGGTTCTCGAACGGGACGACGAGCTCATAGCGGATTTGGGCGATGTAATCGTCGCCAAAGCCAAGTTTGAGGGAATGCTCGCCCCACTGAGGGTGAACGGCGTGGAAGTCATTAAAAACGGCTATACCATGCTCTACTTCGCCTTCGTCGGAAAGAACTACGACATCTTAAAGGTCTACGATGAGCGGGGCAACTTCAGGGGACTCTACGTTGATGTCTTGGCCTACACAAAGCGCGAGGGGAACACCTTAGAGATGCTCGACCTCTTCCTCGACGTCTTCATCTTCCCGGACGGGGGAGCGTTCCTCCTCGACGAGGAAGAGCTTGAGATTGCCCTCAACTATGGTCTGATTGATAGGGAGACTTTCGATTTCGCTTACTCTGTCGCGAGGGAGATACTCGAAAAGGCCGGGCGCGGTGAATTTCCACCCGAAATCGTGTGGAAGTACGGGGAGGGTTCGAGATGAGCGCAAAATTCATAAAGGAGACGAAAGAGGGAACGCTCCTTCTCGTTTACGTCCAGCCAAAGGCAAAGAAGAACGAGATTGAGGGAATCGACGAGTGGCGTGGGAGACTGAAGGTCAGGGTGAAGGCGCCGCCAGTTGGAGGGAAGGCAAACAAGGAACTGGTTAAGTTCCTCTCGAAGGTCCTTGGAGCCGAAGTTGAGCTGGTTCGCGGGGAGACGAGCAGGGAGAAGGATTTGCTGGTCAGGCTGAGCGCGGAAGAAGTAAAGAAAAGGCTGGACTCAACCGGAAGTCTTAAATACTAATCTTGATTAGTACTAATCATGATTGGTAAATTCATTGACAGGAAAGACGAACTGGACCTGCTGGAGAGGGAATGGGAGAACACACCGTCCTTTGTCGTGGTGTACGGCAGAAGGAGAGTTGGGAAAACAAGGCTTCTGAGTGAGTTCGCAAAGGGGAAGAAGGTATTCTTCCATACGTTTACCGAGGGCACCAAAGAGGGGCAGATAGAGGCTCTCAGGAAGGAACTCGCGGAGTTTTTCGGGGATGAACTGTTCCTCAGCTTCTCGGACTGGTTCCCTCTCTTCAAGTACCTCGCCTCCAAGATAAACGAACGAACGGCGGTAATCCTCGATGAATTTACGTACGCGGTTAAATCCGACAGAGAAATCCTGAGCGCCCTCCAGAGGGCGTGGGACCATGAGCTCTCAAAGAGGCCGGTGATGCTGATACTTTCGGGCTCGCTCCTTGGAATGATGCGAGATGAAGTTTTAAGCTATTCTTCACCCCTCTACGGCAGAAGAACCGCAGGCTTCATGCTGAAACCGCTCAATTTCAAGCACTCCGTCGAGTTCTTCGGCGATTGGGATTACGGACTCAGGGCCTACCTGCTCCTCGGCGGTGTTCCGGCTTACCTTGCCATAGCATCGAGGAAACGGAGCATTGAGGAGCTTGTGGAAGAGGAGTTCCTCTCTCCCCTCGGCTATTTCTACGATGAACCCTACATAGTCCTCGCGGGAGAGTTGAGGGAGCTAAAGGTTTACTTTTCGATTCTCGCGACAATAGCTGGCGGAAAACACCGGCCGACGGAAATAGCAAACAGCCTCGGCATCGAGGGGAGGAGGGTATACCCCTACCTTGAAACCCTAATCCGGCTGGGCTTCGTGAGGAGAGAGGTTCCAGTGGTAGGAAAGGAAAAGAGGGGCATCTACCGGATAAACGACCCGTTTCTGCTCACGTGGTTCTCGCTGGTTTACCCGAACAGAACCGCCATAGAGCTCGGCCTGGCCAATTTCGAAAGCGTTTTTGAGAACCTCCAGAGGGTCTACTCCATGCGGTTTGAGGAACTCGCCCGAGAGTTTCTCGTCGAGCTGAACAAAGCCGGGAGGCTCCCGTTCAGTTTTACAAAAATCGGCAGATGGTGGCGGAAGGGAGAGGAAATTGACCTCGTTGCCTTGAACGAGCGGGAGAAGAAGGTGCTCTTCGTTGAGGTGAAGTGGAAGGAGCTAAGTGAGCGGGAAACGAGAGGAGTTTTGAGGGATTTGAAAAGAAAGGCAGGGCTTGTAGGGCTTGATGACTGGGAATCGTTTTATGGCCTCGTGGCGAAGCGGGCTGAAGGGAAAGGGGAGATGAGAGAAGGTGGCTGGCTCGTCTGGGACTTGAAGGACTTTGAAAATACCATCCACTGAGAATCACAGAAAAAAGAGAAAAGCCCCTTCGATAATCTCTAATCACTTCAGAATCCCCAAACTCCTGTTCGTCTTCCTTATGCTCTCGCACTTTTCAGCGAGCTCAAATATTGCCTCAATCGTGTTTAAGAATTTGCTTGTCAGACTGAGCGCGAAAGAGGTTAAGTATCTAATTTCCGTGTTGGTTACAAAACATTTTAGAGTTTTGAGAGTTATCCAATTATGGTGAGCAAAATGAGCAACGAAATTAAGCGTAAGGTATCTATCGCTTATCAGAGGGATGTTGGTAGGGGAATCGTTAGGATTGACAGGAAGGCCATGCGCGAGCTCAACGTCCAGCCCGGCGACATAGTCGAGATTATCGGAACCAAGAACACGGCCGCGGTCGTCTGGCCCGCCTATCCAGAGGACGAGGGACTCAACATCATCAGAATGGACGGAACCATAAGGAAGAACGCCGGCGTCGGACTCGGCGACGAGGTTACGGTTAGGAAGGCCGACGTCAAGGAGGCGAAAAAAGTCATTGTTGCTCCAACCGAGCCGATTAGGTTTGGAAGAGACTTCGTCGAGTGGCTCCACAGCAGGCTCGTCGGCAGGCCTGTCGTCAGGGGAGACTACATCAAGATAGGAATCCTCGGTCAGGAGCTCACCTTCGTCGTTACCGCGACGACTCCAGCCGGAATAGTCCAGATAACCGAGTTCACAGAATTTGAAGTCCAAGAGAACCCAATTCAAGAAAATGCTAAAACAACAGTCTTAGGGATAACCTATGAGGATATTGGTGGTTTATACGATGCAGTCCAGAAGATTCGCGAGATGGTCGAGCTTCCCTTCAAACACCCAGAGCTCTTTGAAAGGCTTGGCATTGAGCCTCCAAAAGGAGTCCTCCTCTATGGTCCACCGGGAACCGGTAAGACTCTCCTTGCGAGAGCTGTTATCAATGAAACTGCTAAGACCCACAATATTCGTGGTATAACCACAAGTGGTCCAGAGATAATGAGCAAGTTCTATGAAGGGAGTGATGAGATACTGAAAGAAATTTTCAAAGAGGCTAAGGAAACTGCCCCGAGTATAATTTTCATAGATGAGGTAGATGCAATAACACCGAAGAGAGGATGTCTTAGTGAAGTTGAGAAGAAGGTTATTTCACAGTTGATTATGCTAATGGACAGCCTAGATGAAGGGTTGGGTAGGGTCATGATTATAGGTACTACTAACAAACTGGAGTCTATAGATCCCACCCTTCTGAAAGTGGGACGGTTTGAGAAGGTAATAGAGCTTAAGCCTCCAGACAAGAAGGGTAGGAAGGAGATACTCCAGATACACACGAGGGGAATGCCACTGGAACCTGAATACGACAGAGATACTGTTTTGGAGGTTCTCAATGAGCTTAAGAGCATGAACACTTTCGACTCAAAGAAGGTGGAGGAACTAATTAAACTCGTCGAATCTGCGAAGAGCGTGGAGGAAGTGGAAGAAATTCTTAAATCCAAACGCGAGTTTTATCCCGAGATACGCGCCAAACTGGTAGACAAAATGCTTGATGAGATTGCCGACAAGACGCACGGGTTCGTTGGGGCTGACCTCGCGGCGTTGGCCAGAGAGGCGGCGATGGCCGCACTCAGGAGGCTCATCAAGGAGGGCAAGATTGACTTCGAAGCCGAGCACATACCCAAGGGAGTTTTTCAAGAACTCTATGTTAGAAAAGCCGACTTTTACGAGGCTCTTGAAGAGATAAACGAAAGAAGGAACTTGGATGAATGATATATCTCATTGTTTGCTTTAATTGCCCGATGACTCACAAAACTTTAATATAGGAGTTGGACAGATCTACTACCCAGGTGAACCTACTATGAGCGTCACGAAAGTAACCCGGAACTACCAGATAACGATTCCGGCCGAGATTAGGAAGGCCCTCGGCATAAGGGAGGGCGAACTTCTCGAAGTCAGCATCGAGGGAGACAGGATAGTCCTTCGGAGGCTCAGAAGGGAAAGAAAGCGCCTGAAACTCGGCAGAAACATAACACCCGGGGAGATAGAGGAGTCAATCGAGGGGGGCATGCGCGAATGCATGGAGTCATAGACACGAACGTCCTCATCTACGACACCTTCGAGGACACGGAGTTCCATAGAGGGGCCGAGGAGGTACTTGAATCCCTCGACAGGTGGTACGTTCCGGCGATAGTCGTGCAGGAGTACGTGTGGTTCTTCAAAAACAACGGCTTTTCGGCGGAAGAAGCGCTCGAAGCCCTGAAGGGGTACACGGAAGACCCGAGGTTCAAGGGCTTGAGTGAGGACCCCAGACTAATCGAAAGCGCCCTGGATTTAGTGGTAGCCGAAAAACTCTCGCTCTCACGTTTCAACGACGCGGTGATTCTCCTCCACGCCCTGGAGAAGGGAACCCTCGTTACATTCGACGTCAAGCTGAGAAACTTAGCAAAAAGAAAAGGGGTTGTTGTTCTCCCAGAGGAGCTTTAATCACTTCAAAATCCCCAAACTTCTGTTCGTCTTCCTTATGCTCTCCCACTTGTCCGCGAGCTCGAACATCGCCCTTATCGCGTCGATGTTCTCCGGAACCACGTCGCTCTCCTGATGCACCGCCTGAATGTAGAACAGCCTGTTTCCTCTCACGCTGATGCTCTCCTTCCAGACGGCAATCTCGTAGAGGTTGTTCCACTCGCGGTGCAGGTCCCTTGCAAACTCTATGAGCTGGGCGGTGCTGTCAAAGCCCCTCTCCTTCTCGAAGAGCAGAACGCGCGTGGTGTTCTCGAAGATATCGACGACGTCTTTCGCCTCGACCGGCTTCTTCAGCTCGACCATTACGCTGTGAACGTGCATGAGCGTCGTCGGAACGACGAAGGCGCTCGTCTCAATGTTAATCGGTATAACCGTCTGGACGTCCGGCCCGTGGTGGGAAGGAACGGTAACGCTCGGCGTAATGGCGTTTATTGGACCGCGCTTCGTGTCGTTGGGGTCGGCCGCTCTTCTAATCATGACTGCGTAAACGTAGTCTATGTACTCCTGAATTGCGCTCAGCGTCCTTGTTAGGCCCGTCGTGTTGCAGGAGACGACGCGGACGTAGTCCTTCCCGAGGGCCTTCTCGTAGTTGGCCTGGGCCACGAAGGAAACCTCGGCAACGCTTGCCTTCTCACCGCCCTGGAATACGGCTTTAACGCCGGCCTTCTCGTAGAGGGCCTTGTTCTTCGCCCCCATTCCTCCGGGGGTGGCGTCAACGATTACGTCAACCTCGTTGAGAAGGTCCTCCAGCGTTCCGGCGACCTCGAAGCCGGCCTTCTCAAACCTCGGCAGGAACTCCTCGCCCGCAGAATAGACGGGGATTCCCAGTTCTCTCGCGCGGTAGGCTTCGAAGTCCGGCTTGGTCTTGGTTACGCCGATGAGCTTCATATCGTCCTGTTTGGTTACGGCGTAGGCGACACGCTTTCCTATAGTGCCGTAGCCGTTGATTCCGACCTTAACCCTGGCCATGGCAACCACCGGGAGTTTTACAGTGATAAAATACTTAAACCTTGTTTTCACTCGTGGTGAAAAGCACTTCAAGAAGTGGCTGTTTTAACATTCTCCTGCAAAACCCCTCCGCTGGCGTTATAAGTCCCTAAGTTGAAACATCTCCGGTGGTGGGAATGTTCGCGGAGATACTGACGGTAGGCGACGAGCTTCTCACAGGGAACACCGTTGACAGCAACTCCGCCTTCATAGCCCAGAGGCTCACCGAGCGGGGCTACTGGGTGAGGAGGAAAACGACTGTGGGGGACGACGTGGAGGAGATAAAGACCGTCCTCAGAGAAATCCTCGGCAGAAAACCCGAGGTTCTCGTTATCTCCGGCGGTCTCGGACCGACACACGACGACGTTACGATGTTGGCGGTAGCGGAGGCCCTCAACAGAAGGCTCGTCCTCTGCGAGGAGTGCCTTGAGAGGATTAAAGCGTTTTACCGCGAGCTTTACGAGAAAGGTCTCATAGACGACCCCGAGTTAAACGAGGCGAGGAGGAAGATGGCCTACCTGCCGGAGGGCGCGGAACCGCTTGAGAACACCGAGGGCGCCGCTCCAGGGGCTTACATCGAGCACGGGGGTGTTAAGATATTCGTCCTTCCCGGAATGCCCCGCGAGATGAAGGCGATGCTCGAGAAGGAAGTCCTCCCGAGGCTCGGGAAGAAGAAGTTCGTCCAGAGGAAGCTTCTGGCGGAGATAACGGACGAGAGCAAGCTCGCGCCGATACTCAACGAGACGCTGGAGCGCTTCAAGGTTAGAATCCACTCCTCGCCGAAGGGCTTCGGGAAGTACATCGGGATAATCCTCTTCGGTGAAAGCGGGGAGGAGGTAGAGCGCGCGAAGGCCTTCATGGAGTCGAAGGGAATCCGCTTCGAGGAGGGCTGGTAACCTTTAAATCCTTCCCTCCAAGTTCGTTAGGGGTGAGAGGGTGCAGATACTCGAAGAGAAACCCAAGGAGGGCATAGTGAAGGTAAAGGCCGAAACGCTGGACGACCTTTGGCACCTCTACCACGTCATAGACCCCGGCGACGTCGTTTACGCTAAAACCCTCAGGAAGCAGTCCCAGAGGACGGACTCGCTGAGGGCCGAGAAGGTCGAGGTCATTCCGGTTTATCTCGGCGTTAAAGCCGAGAAGATAAACTTCCACAAGTTCGCGAACCAGGTCCGCGTTACCGGGCCGATAGTCTACGCGAGCAGAGAAGATGTCCCCCTCGGCAAGTACCACACGATAACGATTGAAGAAGGAACGGTCGTAACAATCCAGAAGCCCCGCTGGAAGGAGCACCACATAGAGCGCCTTAAGGAGGCGATAGAGGCCTCGAAGAGGGCCAAGGTCATGATTGTGGTGATAGACGAGGGGGAAGCCGACATAGCGCTCGTCCGCGAGTACGGCGTCGAGATGGCCGCGAGCATAAGGCGGAACCTCGGCGGGAAGCGCTACAACACAGACAGAGAAAGCGAGGAGAAGAAGTTCTTCCACGACTTGGCTAAGACTATGGCCGAGCTCATGGAGAGGGAGAAGATTGAGAAGGCGATTGTAGCGGGTCCGGGCTTCGTCAAGGAGGATTTCCACAAATTCCTGCGCGAGAACTACCCCGAGCTGGCGAAGAAGGTCGTCATCGAAGATACGAGCGTAACCGGAAGGACGGGCATCTACGAGGTCATCAAGCGCGGAACCGTTGACAGGGTCTACCACGAGAACAGGGTTGCCAAGGAAGTCCAGCTCATCGAGAAGGTCCTTGAGAACATCGCGAGGAACACCGGGTTGGCCACCTACGGCCTCAGGGAGGTGGAGGAAGCGGTGAACTACGGGGCCGTTGAGACGCTTTTGGTCCTCGACGAGCTTTTGAAGAGCGGACACAGGGAGAAGGTCGAGGAACTCATGGACGCCGTAAGGTATTCAAGGGGTGAAGTCGTCATCGTCAGCTCTGAGCACGAAGGAGGCGAAAAGCTGAAGGCATTGGGCGGCCTCGCGGCGTTGCTGAGGTTCAGGGTGAAGTAATATTCAGTAAAGCTCCACATAGGGGTCGCCCTCGAACTCAGGGAAGGGCCTTTCCTCGCTACCCTCTACGAGAATTCTCTCCTTTCTCTCCGTGAACTCGCCGAGCTTGAAGGCCCTAATTCCATTTCTATTCAACTCTGCAATTAGGGAATCGGCGTTCTCCGGAGGCGTTATCGCTATCAGCGTTCCCGTCGAGGAGACACTCCACGGTTCCAGCCTGTAAAAATCAAGGACTTTCCTTACAAGGGGATTCAGCTCGAGCCTCTCACCGTAAACCCTGAAGCCCACTCCAGAGTTGTCAGCAATCTCGTGGAGCGCCGTTAGTCCGCCCTCGGTAGCATCGTGCATCCCCCTGACGAAGGGCTTCGCTATCAGCGCATCCGGGAGAACCGTTTCAAGCCTGTAGAGCGAGCGTAGCTCCTCTATCTCCCCAGAGGTTAGAACCTTCCTCAGCCCTTCAGCGCGGAAGTAGGCTGAGGAAACCGCGAACTCAAGAGCGACTTTGTTCGTAACGATTATCCTATCTCCCGGCCTCGCGATGGGAAGTTTGAGCTCCCCCTTTCTCACAAGCCCCATCGCCGTTGTGGTTGCGGTTGGCTCGGAAATCGGGGGGTAAACTCCGGTGTGCCCGCCGATTACCGCCGTTTTATACCGCTCGCACTCCCCCTTGAGGTCTTCCATCGCTTTTCGGAGAAACTCCTTCCTCGTTCCCGGCGGGAGGAGAAAATCAACCACGAGCCACCTCGGCCTCGCCCCGAAAACCGCGACATCGCTCGATGCAAAATGGTAGGTGAAGAAGCCGAAGGCTTCAGCGGGAACGCCGAGCGTTGGGTCGGTGGCTATTACGAGGTAGTTCTCATCGTCGTACTCGAGAACCGCTGAGTCAAAGCCCTCCCTCGGTCCGTAGATTACCTTGGCGTCCTCAACACCGAGGTTCGGGAAGATTACCTCCCGCAGGACGTCGTTCCTCAGCTTTCCGGGCGGGAGCATCAGAACCACCGGTAGAGGATTATCGTAACGTTGTCGTGGGTGACGCCGAGGGCCTCGTTGAGCAGTACCTTAACGGCCTCGCGGGGTTCTTTGCTCTCGCTCAGGGTTTCAAGGATTCTCTCAGGCTTCACATAGTCATGAAGGCCGTCTGTGCTCAGGAGGAGCCAATCACCGGGTCTGGCCTCCCAGCGGTAGAAATCCACGGCGAAGCGCCTCCCACTGGCGCCGATGACGTGGGTGAGTCTGCTGGACGCTGGATGGCCCCATGCCTCCTCTTCGGTCAGTTCCCCCCTGTCGAGGAGCTCCCTCAGGAGGTTGTGGTCGCGCGTCTGGGCCAGAACTTTTCCATTCCTTATCAGCTGGGCCCTGCTGTCACCGGTGTTGGCGAGAAAAACTTCCCTCCCCCTAATAACGGCGGTGAGAAGCGTCGTTCCCATTCCTGCCCTCTCTCCAATGGCCTCCTCCAGAACGGCGGAGTTCGCGAGCTCGTGGGCCCTCCGCAGAAGGAGCCGCACGAGGACTCCGTCCATCCCGTCCTCGTACTCGTCTGCAATGACTCTTCTAACGGTTTCTAGGGCAATTGCCGAAGCGACCTCCCCCGCCGCGTGTCCCCCGAGGCCATCTGCTATCCCGAGGTAGTGACCGTAGGGAAGCTTTCCAACGGTGAACCCGTCCTCGTTGTTCTTCCTCGCCCCAACGTCGCTCACCGCGCAGAGGTGAGGGTAGCAGAGCCACTTCGAATCCATTCTTATCACCGTTTGAACTTTTCGATAACCTTTTTAACTTCTTCGAGTGTCTCCTCGTCGGCGTTCCAGGCCATTATCTCGAAGCTCGGCACGCGGACGCTTACCCTGACCTTCCGCCTCCTCGCGATTCTACTCACCTCGTAGTTCACCCGGTAAGCGAGGTTCATCAGTTCCTCCGTGACGATTTCCTCGCGGTCTATGTACTGCAACGGACAGCCCTCGCGCCACTGCCTCCTCCTCGCGTGCTCGTACATGCGGTAGGGCCTTATACCAGCCTCCTCAGCGAGCCGTTCGACGAGGTCCGCCGGGTACTTGATTAGGGGCCTGAAGAAGGGAACGCCTATCCTCGGGATTTCGCAGAGCCGTATGTCCGTCTTACACTGGTCGAGGAGCGCTCCGATTATCTTGTCGTTGGCGTTGTCGCCCTTCGCTAAGACGTCAAAGCCGTTGTCGAGGGCAAACCACTTGGCATTCCAGAGCATGACCTTCTTGCAGTTTATGCACACCGGCCCCTTCCTGCCGGTAGCCTCACGGAGAAGGCCGTCCGTGATGTCAACCAAATAATGTTCAACGCCGAGGTTCTTCGTGAAGCGCATCGCCCAGCCGAGCGTTTCGCGCCAGCTCCAGCGGTGAAAGAACGTCAAGGCAGAAACGTCGAGACCGGCTTCTTTGAGCAGGTAGAGAACGAGCGAGCTGTCCTTTCCGCCGGAGAAGAGAACGAGAACCTTCTTGTGGTGAATGCCAGACTCCCTGGAGAACTCCTGGATTTCCTCAACGACATCCTCAAGCATGAAAAAACGTAAAGGATGGGGCTTAAAAAGCTGAGCCTCAAACGTTGAACTTCTCGACCCACTGCTCGGCGAGGTCGCCGAAAATCGGGAACTTGTAGAGCTCGCCCTGGTAGGCTTTAACCATGCCCACAATCCAGGCTATGATGGCAATGAGCGATAGCAGGTATGCAATGAGTCCTCCAATGATAGGTATGAACTCGAAAACTTTAATCGCCACCGTGAAGAACAGGAACATCACAGTTGACTGCATCGCATGGAAGCGGACGAAGTAGCTCTCTTTCTCCAGCAACAGTAGGATTATTCCGGTTAGCCACCAGAGCAGATACGCGAGTAGTCCCTCCATGTTCTCATCCATCCCGAGGGACGTTTTTCTAATCTCCTCACCCATGGTGATACACCTCCATCCTTCTCTATTGAAGCTCCTATAAATACCTTTGCAACGGGGCTCACCGTTGGGGACGGTTTTCCAACCTCAGTGATTTGGATTCGAACCGCTGAGTTTTGTTAGGCTCACCAAAGATTTATTAAGGGTTTCGAGTAGTTGAGTCGGAATTAGGAAAACCTAACGGTGATGAACATGATTGTGCCCTTACTGTCACTCGCTCCTGGCGAGAGAGGGGTTGTGGTTGACCTGCGGGGGGGGCCGAACTTCCGGAGCAGGCTCTACGCGATGGGACTGGCGCCGGGGGCGATTGTTAGGGTCCTCGAGAACTACCCGAGGGGTCCGGTTATAGTCGAGGCCGGCGGAACGAGGCTGGCACTTGGAAAGGGCATGGCCTCAAGAGTCCTTGTGAGAAAACTCTGAGGTGATAGCATGGCGATGAGGGTGGTCGCCCTAGCCGGCAATCCCAACGTTGGAAAGACGACGATATTCAACGCCTTAACCGGAATGCGCCAGCACGTCGGCAACTGGCCCGGCGTTACCGTCGAGAAGAAGGAGGGCGTTTTTGAGTACAAAGGCGAGCGTTTTCTCGTGGTCGATTTGCCCGGAACGTATTCTCTCACCGCCCACTCCGTTGACGAGCTCGTCGCGAGGAACTTCCTCCTCAACGGAAACCCCGATGTGGTTGTTAACGTGGTTGACGCGACCTCGATTCTCAGGAACCTCTACCTCACCATGGAAATCTTCGAGATGGGGCTGAAGAACGTAATCATAGCCCTCAACAAGCTCGATTTAGCGGAGAAGAAGGGAATCAAGATAGACCCCGTAAAGATGTCCAAGGCCCTCGGCGTTCCAGTCGTCCCGCTCAGCGCCAAGGAAGGTGCCGGAATCGAGGAGCTCAAGGAGAAGATATGGGAGATGGCGCACAGGAGGATAAAGACGAACCCCGTTTTACCGCGCTACGACGAGGCGGTCGAGAGGGAAATCGAGCACATCGCCAAGTGCCTTGAGGGGACCAAGCTGGCCGGCCGTTACCCGCTCCGCTGGCTGGCGATAAAGCTCCTCCAGCGCGACGACGAGGTTATGAAGCTCGTTCTTAGGCACCTCGGCGAGGAGAAGCTGAAGGAGATAATGACCCACATAGGCGAGGCCGAGGAGCGCTACGGGCGGGCGATGGACCTGATTATAGCCGGCCAGAAGTACGAGTTCATAGACGGCCTGACCCACGAGTTCATGAGCTACGGGAAGGCAAAGGAGACGCTCACAGACCAGCTCGACAGAATCCTCGTCCACCCGGTTTACGGCTTCATAGCGATGGCCTTCGTCTTCTACCTCGTCTTCAAGTTCGTCTTCACCTTTGGAATGCCCCTTCAGAGAATCCTTGACGAGGCTTTCTCGGCTTTTGGGGGCTGGCTCGCACCCCACATAGCCAACGAGACCCTGCGCGGTCTCCTCGTGGACGGAATCATCAGCGGTGTTGGCTCAGTCTTAAGCTTCTTCCCGCTCGTCTTCTTCCTGTTCCTCGCGCTTTCCTTCCTCGAGGACCTCGGCTACATGGCGAGGGTAGCGGTGCTGATGGAGGGGATAATGCGGAAGTTCGGCCTGCCGGGCAAGGCGATAATACCCCTGATCCTCGGCCTCGGCTGCAACGTTCCGGCAGTTATGGCCACGAGGACGCTCGACGAAGAAAGAGACAGGCTCGTGACGATGTTTGTCAACCCGTTCATCCCATGCTCCGCCAGACTCGCCGTCATAAGCTTCCTCGTGGGGGCCTTCTTCGGTGGGAACGCGGTCGTCGCCGTTGGAATCTACCTCATAGCGGTCGCCGTGGCGTTGCTCTCCGCCAAACTCGTGAGCAGGTTCGTTTCCGGCGAGGAGAGCCCCTTCGTAATCGAGCTCCCAGAGTACATAATCCCGAGCGGAAGGAGCCTTCTCCTTCACTCGTGGGAGAGGAGCAAGGAGTTCGTCCAGAAAGCAGGAACGGTAATCCTCGTCGGCTCGATAGCAATATGGTACCTCAGCAACTATCCCGTGCCGATTGGAACCGGAAAGAGCTACGCCGAGAGGCTCGGCCACTTCGTCGCACCTTACCTCAACCTCATGGGGCTCGACTGGAAGGCCGGGGTGAGCCTAATCTTCGGAATAATCGCCAAGGAGAACGTAATCTCAACCTACAGCATCCTCTACGGTGGTTTAACGGGGGAGGCGCTCAAAAGGGCTATGATGTCATCTATGAGCCCACTGCAGGGCTTCGTCCTGGCGGTCGTTACGACGCTCTACATACCGTGCATAGCCACGATAGCGGCCATAAGGGCTGAGAGCAACTGGAAGTGGGCGCTCGCGGTGACGGTCTACATGATAACCGTCGCCTCGCTCCTCGGAATCTTGATATGGCACGTTGGAACGGCGCTGGGGTTGTGAAGATGGGCAAGATGGAGGAAGTGCTGAGGCTCATCAACGAGGGCAAGCGGTTTCCTCAGGACATAGCGAGGGAGCTCGGGATTACGGTTGAGGAAGTCGAGGGAATAATCGAGCTCCTCAAAAGCCTTGGCTACATCGAGGAGGTTGAGCAGGGGCCGGCCTGTGAGACCTGCCCGCTCAGAAAGGTCTGTTATGGAAAGTGCCTCGTGCCAAGGGTGAAGGTGCTTAGGCCGAGCTTTGATGTTCACAAAAACGAGCATTAGTGAACAGTCTGGTGCACCCATCTTTTCATCCGGTTGGGCGCTTCGCGTTCTTCAAGCGGGACCCATCAATCCTCGCTTATCCCCTCCATTCGCGGGACCACTGAGCCTTTTTGCCTCATTCACGTCAACTTTTCGGGAGTAGTCACCGCCGGTTAAACCTTTCACCAACGGTAATATATTTTATGGCCGTAAAATATATAAGCCGACCCGTGGTATCTATAGACGGTGAGAACCATGAAAGCTGTCATTCTTGCAGGCGGTTTTGGAACGAGACTCAGGCCCCTCTCATCAACGAGGCCAAAGCCGATGATTCCCGTCCTTGGGAAGCCCAACCTCCAGTACATCCTCGAAGCGCTCGAGAAGGTCCCCGAGATAGATGAGGTCATTCTCTCCGTCCACTACATGAGGGGTGAGATAAGGGAGTTCGTTGACGAGAAGATGGCGGACTACCCCAAGGAAATCCGCTTCGTCAACGACCCCATGCCGCTCGAGACCGGTGGCGCGCTCAAGAACGTTGAGGAGTACGTGAGCGATGACTTCCTTGTGATTTACGGCGACGTCTTCACGAACTTCGACTACCGCGAGCTCATAAAGGCCCACGAGGAAAACGACGGACTCATAACCGTTGGGGCGACCAAGGTCTACGACCCGGAGCGCTTCGGAGTCCTCGAGATGGACGAGAGCGGAAAGGTGCTCCACTTCGAGGAGAAGCCCAAGAGGCCCAAGAGCAACCTCGTTGATGCAGGAATCTACGTCGTGAACAAGAAGGTCCTCGAGGAGATTCCGAAGGGCAAGGAGGTCTACTTCGAGCGCGAGGTCCTCCCGAGGTTCGTCGAGCGCGGCGAGGTTTACGCCCACAGGATGCCGAAGGGAACCTACTGGGTCGACCTCGGGACACCGGACGATCTGTTCTACGCCCACCAGATAGCGCTCGACGAGATGGCCCGTGAGAACGGCTACTTCCACATAGCGGAGAGCGCGGAGGTTCCGGAAGACGTTGAGATTCAGGGGCCGGTTTACATCGACGAGGGCGTCAGGATAGGACACGGCGTCAAGATTAAGGCCTACTCTTACATCGGCCCGAACACCGTGATAGAAGACAAAGCCTACATCAAGCGCTCGGTCCTCATCGGAAGCGACATAATCAAGGAGCGCGCCGAGCTGAAGGACACGATACTCGGCGAGGGAGTTGTAGTTGGCAGGGACGTAATCATCAAGGAGAACGCTGTCATCGGCGACTACGCGAAGATTTACGACGGGCTCGTGATTTACGGGGCCAAGGTCCTGCCCTGGAAGAAGGTCGAGGAGTACGAGGCCTACATCAAGATAAAGCTCGACCCGACCAAGGTCAGGCCCGGCCAGTATCCGGACCGCTGTCCGCTCGGCCTTCCGGAGTGTATATACAAGAAGTTCAAGGCGATAGCCGGCGAGAAGCCGCCGTGCGACGAATGTATCGAGAACCAGTGGCTATTCTGATTTATCTTCCTCGACCCCTTTCTTCTTATCGACCCAGAACCGCCTCGTCCTTATGAACTGCCTCTCCCTCTCCATGAGCGCGAGGATTAATGAGTCCCCCCTGTACTGCGCGAGCAGTCGCGCGGCGGTATCGGGCCCCGTTCCGTAGCTCGCCAGCGCCAGCACCGCTTCGAAGCCGTAGGTATCGACCAAATCGGCCGCCTTTAACAGCTTCCTATAGGCTCTCTCCTCCTTTTTCTCCAGCGGTTTCCCATGTCTCACTTTCTCAAGCACCGCGAGAAACTCCTCGGCGTCAATCGGGTGCGCCACCGCTAACATCTTTGAACCACAGCGCGGGCACTGCCTCAGATTGATGTTTTGAAGTCTCGCAACCTTCGTCTTCGAGTGCCAGCCGCAGTTGGTGCAGACTAAAACAACTTCGTGCTCAAGCAACCTCTTCCTGAACAGCTCAATCAGCTCGTCTTCCTCCAGAACACCCGACAGCAGGAACTCCCCGCTCACCGTCATGTTGAGCCTCGCCAGAGTTGAAGGCTCCTTCCTCAGGACTGTCTTCACCCTCAGCGAACCGGCTTTGAGCAACTCCATCACGAGCTCGGCCTTCCTGACGTCAACCTTGTCGTGGTAGAGCTCGTTGAGCGTTTCCCTCTCAATCACCGTCCCCTCGAAAAGCCTCTCAATTCTCCTTATTCTCGCGTCCCGCCTTAAGGCACCGAACCGCTTGGCCACGTTCAGCATTCTCCAGCGGTAGGCGTGAGAATCCCTCAGAGCACGGGAAACTATGAACTCGACGCTTTCGGGTTCCTGATAGAGGTAGCGCTTCACTTCGTCGGGGTTGAGCTGGAACGGGGTCTTGAAGACTATCGCGTGCCCCTGGCTCCTCACGGAAAAGACCCGGCCGTAGCGGAGGATTAGGAGCGAGTGAACTATCCTCCCTATCGCTTCGTTCGCCCTGCTTCCGAAATCGGCGTGGATTATCAGCGCTTTGGGCGTGCTCTCGACGATAATATCTCTATCCGTTGGAAACGGCTCGTCCCTGATTTCCTCGAGGGTCCTTCTGAGTTCCTCCTCGCTGAACTCGACGCCCTCCAAAAGACCTAATGCCTTTCTGAAGTCGAAGGCCAACTCCCTCCTCAGCCTACCGACGTCGAATGCAACTCCAAAGGGAACGGGAATCATCTCGCCCTCCCAGCTCGGTATCGCGCTCTCGAGGCTCTTGCTCTCGCGAACCTTCAAAAGCCTCGCCTCGTCGTCTATCTTGAGCACTATCCAGCTCCGCCCGTTCATGACGAACTCCATGCCCTCTTCCAAATCCATCACGAAGCTCTCATCGAGCCTCCCTATGACGTGCCCGCTTTTGGCGTCGAAAACCCTCCAGGAAACCTCGTCCGGAATCGTCGAGAGGTTCTCGTAGTAGTACTGGAACGCTCCTCGCCTGAGGTAGAGGAGGTTTTTCTCTTCATCGTAGCCGACAAGGCGAGCGTCCTCTAAAACGCTGAGAACGTCGAGGTAATCGCTCCAGCTCAAATCGCGGTAAACGTAAGCCCTTTTCGCTATCTCGTAGGGCCTCTCGCGCGGAAGGCGTTTGTATTCGATGAGCAACCCGACGACGAAGTGGGCCAGGACGTCAAGCCCGCCTATCGGCTCAACCGCCTCGAAGCGCCCCTCTAAGGCTCTCTTCGCTATGACGAGGCTCTGAAGGTAGTCCTCGACGTTCGTCGCTATGACGTAGCCCTCGCTGACCTCCCCAATCCTGTGCTTCGCCCTGCCGACGCGCTGGACCAGCCTGTTGACCTGCCTCGGACTCATGTACTGTATCACGACGTCAACGTCGCCGATGTCTATGCCGAGCTCCATCGAGGATGTGCAGATTAGGGCCCGGATTTTCCCCTCCTTGAGGGCCTTCTCAGCCCTAACGCGCGCCTCCTTCGAGAGCGAGCCGTGATGAACCTCGACAGGCTTTCCCCAGGCCTTGAGGCGATGCGCAAGGACCTCGGCGAACTGGCGGGTGTTGGTGAAGATGAGGGCCTTTCCGTGCCTCTCAACTATTTCCCACAGAACCCTCAGACGGGACGCTATCTCCGGCGAGACGCTCAGCTTCTCAGCAAGCTTCCTGTCTTCCTCTTTCGGCTTCGGATAGAGCACGTGGAAGCGGTAGGCTTTCCTCCAGTTCGGCTTTACTATCGCCTCGGCCCTGAGCCAGTCCCTCACCTCTTCCTCGTTGCCAACCGTCGCTGTCATTCCGATTCGTCGGAAGTCGGCAATCTCAGCCAGTCGCTCAAGGTTCAGGAGGAGCTGAGAGCCGCGCTTGTTGTCTACAAGCTCCGCTATCTCGTCAACGATGACGAACTTCACGTTTTCGAGATGTTTTCGAAGTGATTTGACCGTCAAAATCACGCCGAGGGTTTCGGGGGTGATGATTAGCATTTGAGGCGGGTTCTTAGTCTGCTTTGCCTTCCTGTAGGCTGACGTATCGCCGTGCCTGACCTCGACGGTTATTTCGAGCCTCTTCCCCCACCATTCGAGCCTCTCAAGCAAATCCCTGTTTAACGCTTTGAGCGGGGCTATATAGAGTACCGAGATGGGTTTTAGCCCTTCCTCAAGGATTTCGTTGAAAACCGGCAGAACAGCGGCTTCCGTTTTTCCAGAGCCGGTCGGGGCGATGATTAGAATGCTCTTCCCAGAGCTAACCTCCCTGAACGAGTCCTGCTGGAGCCGGTTGAGCTTCCCAAAGCGCTCTCTGATGGCCTTTTTGAGGAGGGG
Organism: Thermococcus prieurii; assembly: GCF_054657655.1. NCBI lineage: Archaea > Methanobacteriati > Methanobacteriota > Thermococci > Thermococcales > Thermococcaceae > Thermococcus > Thermococcus prieurii. The sequence continues at coordinate 493,506 of NZ_BAAHYH010000001.1, forward strand.
GTGCATGGTTAAACCTGTATCCTGTACTTTATAACCCCTACCGCTAACTTTATAAGACGATATATCGTTCGACATATCGGTGAAGAGATATGAACGTCACGAGGAACGGTGAAACGTACGACCTCAGCTATGCGAAGAAGGCCACGCTCGTCGTGGTTCTCCTTCCTCTCCTCGTTATGTACACTGAGGCGATGCTAACTCCAGCGTTGCCAACGATTCAGAAAGAGTTCGCGATAAACCCCAACGACGTCAGCTGGGTTCTCACAATCTACCTCCTCGTCGGAACGGTAAGCGTCGCCCTCTTTGGAAAGCTCGGCGATATGTACGGCAAGAAGAAGATGTTCCTCGTTGCCCTCGGCTTCTACACCCTCGGCGTCATACTCAACGGCTTTGCGCCAAGTTTCCGCTGGTTGCTCTTCAGCAGGGCAATTCAGGGCTTTGGAATGGCCATATTCCCGCTCGCCTTCAGCCTCGTCCGTGAGGAGTTCCCGCCCGAGATGGTCCCGCAGGTTCAGGGAATGATAAGCGCGATGTTCGGCGTCGGTATGGTTATCGCGCTACCGCTCGGAGCTTACGTTACCCAGCACTGGGGCTGGCGCTGGACCTACCACACCGCCGCTCCCTTCGCGGTTCTGATGTTCATCCTCGCGTGGAAGATACTCCGTGAGAGTCGCTACATCAACCCTGGAAAGCTCGACTGGCAGGGAGCGTTGCTCCTCGTCTGGGCCGTCGTTCCGGCACTCGTCGCGGTAACGCGCGCTCCGAACGTCGGCTGGACCGCAAGAGAAACCCTCGTCCTCTTCGCGGTCTCAATAGTTGGCGCGGTCCTGCTCGTCCTCTGGGAGAAACGCGCGGAGAACCCGATAATTCCCCTCGACATCGTGACATCTCGCAATCCTGCCATAGTGAACCTCGGAATCATGTTCGCGGCCTTCGGAATCTCGATGATGAGCCAGGCGAACACCTACATCTTCCAGATGAAGCCACCGTACGGCTTCGGCAAGAGCATACTCGAGAGCGGTCTGCTCATGACTCCAATGGCGGGCGTCATGCTCGTAATAGCTCCTCTGGCAGGTAAGCTGATGCCGAAAATCGGCGCAAAGCCACTCGCGATAACTGGAGCGCTCATCGCGAGCTCGGGCCTCGCCGTTCTGGCCAAGTACGCCCCCGAATTCCCGCCGAACCACCTCTGGGCATTCGTGGCGATGATAACCTACGTTGGCGCGGGAATAACGCTGATGAACATCTCATTCATCAACGTCCTCGTCTTCAGCGTCCCGCAGAGGGTCATGGGCGTCGCGACGGGAGCGAACAGTCTCTTCAGGAACTTCGGCTCGACGTGGGGGCCGGCCATCGCTGGAACCGTCATGAGCACCTACTACATCCTCTTCCATCCGCCCGGTGCCCCTTCGTGGGTCAAGATAAAGATACCGACGACGAAGGCCTACGAGGTGCTCTTTGGAACCTCCGCCGGAATCTACCTCTTCCTGGCGATACTAAGCCTGGCCATCGTTGAGGTCATGAAGGGCGGAAAGATTCGCGGGGTCGAGAACGGGGGAGAAAAGGAGGTAAAAGTTGGCTGAAATCCAGCTTTTCTTCCCCTTTTACTCTCCCCTGAAGGCCTTCAAATACAGCTCCCTTATCTCCTCGGGCTTTGCCTCGACCGGATTGAAGGCCAAAAGGCCATCGCGGTAGGCCTTCTCGGCCATCTCATCGAGCCTCGCCATGAAGGTTTCTTCATCAACGAGCTCGCTCAGCTTCGGAATGCCCGTCCTCTCGTTGAGCCCCCTGATGGCATCAACCAGCGCCCTCCAGTCCCTCAGCCCGAGTTCCCTCGCTATCTCGTCGTAGCGCCTTCTCGCGTAGTCGCTTCTCTCGGCGTTGAACTCCATGACGTAGGGCAGGAATATGGCATTGAGAAGTCCGTGCGGTCCAATCCATGCCGCCTTGTGGCTCATCGCGTGGCAGAGGCCAAGGCGCGCGTTGAGGAAGGCGATTCCGGCCATTGTAGAAGCGTAGTGCATCCTTTCGCGCGCTTCCTCGTCGCCCTCGAGGCTCCTCTCAAGGTAGCTGAAGACGGTCTTTATTGCCTTGATAGCCATTGCGTCGCTGAAGTCGCTGGCGACTTTGGTTGTGTAAGCCTCTATTCCGTGGACGAGCACATCCAACCCGGAGTTCCTCGCCACTTCCCTCGGCATCGTCATCGGTAAACGGGGGTCGAGTATCGCAACCTCCGGCGCTATCTCGGGCGTAACGATGTTGTATTTGATTCCGCCCTTCTTCAGAACGCTCGCTCCGGAGACCTCGCTTCCTGCACCGCTCGTTGAGGGGACCGCTATGAGCTTCGTCTTCAGCTTTGGAACAGGTTTGGGCTTTGAAAAGCGGTCCATGAAGGCTATCTCCTCGAAGTTCAGCCCTGGAGCATCGTAGAAGACCTTCAGCGCTTTCGTCGTGTCTATCACGCTTCCACCGCCGAGCGCTATCAGCAGGTCTGGCTTAAACTCCCTCACCTTCGGCAGGAACTCCTCTATCGTTTCCACGCTCGGCTCCGCCGGAAGGCCGGCTATGGACAGAACCTCCGCTCCCGCTTCCCTAACGTAGTCCTCCGCCTCCCTCAGGAAGTCGTGTTTTTTCATCGAGTTGCTGGCCAGGATAAGAACCCTCTCGTGCCCGCTCGCTTCCCTCTTGAGCTTCTCAAGTGAACCTTTGCCCTCGATGATTCTCGTCTTGAGCCAGAACATCGCCACCACCGGACTAAGTTCGCGGGAGTCCTTTTAACGGTCTCGCAGGGTGGGAAAACGCTTTCGTTTACAGAAAACTTTTTTGTTTACGCAAACGTTTAAATTCGAATCCCGAACCTCCTTTTCGGGTGGTCTAATGAAGGGTGTTACAGGTATTGTCTTGGTTTTGCTGCTCTTGGGAGCCGTTGTCGGCGCGGGCTGTATAGCCTCGGGAAGTCACCACGGGAGCGAAAAACCCTTCTCGGGTCAAACCGTCGTCGTCTGCTCTGGAGCCGGCCTGATGAAGCCGATGAACGAGCTGATAAGCCTCTTCGAGAACGAGACCGGCGCGAAGGTCGAGGTGCACTACGGCGGGAGCAGTGAAATCTTTGGCGTCCTTCAGACGACATGCGGCTGCGACGTCTTCATCCCCGGGGCCTGGTACTACACCGAGCAGGCCATGAAGAAAGGGTACATCCTCAACGACACAGTCATCAACGTTACGGAGCACGTCCCGGTCATAGCGGTTCCGAAGGGCAACCCGAAGGGAATCCACTCCCTCAAAGACCTCGCGAAGCCCGGCGTTAGAGTCGTCCTCGGCGACCCGAAGGCCTGCGCCATCGGTAAGGTCGCCAAGAAAATCCTCGAAAAGAACGGCCTCTGGGAGAACGTGAGTAAAAACGTGGTGGTCTTCACGCCAACCGTCAACCAGCTCCTCATCTACATCGCCACCGGGCAGGCGGACGCGGCGATAATCTGGGAGGACATGGTGACGTGGGCCCAGTCAAAGGGCAAAATCGAGGTTATCCAGATACCGCGCGAGCAGAACTCGATTAAAACAATCCCAACCGCCGTGACGACCTGCGCTGAAAAGGACGGCCACCTCGCCGTCGCGAAGGCCTTCAACGAGTTCGTAGCTAACCACACGGAAATCTGGGAGAAGTGGGGGTTCAGGCCATGGAAGGGCTGAGCTTCAGGAGAGTCACGATTGCGGTCGCGTTCATCTTCACGTTTTTCCTTTTCGTGGCGATAGCGACGCTCTTCTTCGTGCCGAAGCCCCACGAAATCCTTGAGGCGCTAAAGTCGGAGGAGATGGTCTACTCGCTCAAGCTCTCGCTCATAACGGCATCGGTCTCAACGGTTCTCGTCATCCTCGTGGGAATACCGATAGGCTACGCCCTCTCGCGCTTCGACTTCCCTGGAAAGAGCGCGGTCAAGTCCGTCCTCGACCTGCCGATGGCCTTCCCGGAGCTCGTCCTCGGTCTCGCTCTGCTCCTCCTCTTCGGTAGAACTGCCCTCGGGGAAGCCCTCAGCGACCTTGGGGTAAAGGTGGTCTTCACGAAGCTTGGCATCGTCGTGGCCCAGTTCTTCACGGCACTCCCCTACGCCGTCAGGGTAATCTACACGACGTTTGAGGAGATAAGCCCGCGCTACGAGCTCGTCGCGAGGAGCCTAGGTTACTCCGAGTTCGAGACCTTCAGGAAGGTGACGCTCCCGATGGCCAAGAACGGCCTCTTTGCCTCGACCATAATCTCGTTCGCGCGCTCGATGGGCGCCTTCGGTGCCGTGCTTATTCTGGCGGGCGGGAGCTACATGAACACCGAGATACTGCCTGTAACGCTCTACCTGAACATCTCCTACGGCAACATCGGCATGGCAATAACGAGCGGCATAGTGCTCGTCGTCGTCTCGTTCCTCGCGATACTCCTCTTCGAGAGGCTGGAGGGTGGAGAGCATGGCCCTGTTAGAGGTTGAGAACCTTAGCATAGACCTCGGGGACTTCCACCTCAGGGACGTCTCGCTCTCGGTCGAGGAGAACGATTACCTCACCGTCATCGGGCCGACCGGGGCCGGAAAATCCGTCCTCCTTGAGGCGATAGCCGGCTTTTACCCCCTCCTCTCAGGAAGGGTAATCCTTGAGGGGCGCGACATCACCAACGAGCCGCCCGAGCGGAGGGGGATAAGCATAGTCTACCAGGACTACATGCTCTTCCCGCACATGAGCGTCTTCGACAACATAGCGTTCGGGCTGAGGAAGAAGGGCCTCCCGCGGGGAGAAATCGAGAGGGAGGTCCGCTCAATAGCTGAGGAGCTCCACATAGGCCACATCCTCCACAGGAAGCCCGGGACGCTGAGCGGTGGGGAGCAAGCAGAGGGTCGCGCTCGCGAGGGCCCTAATCGTCGGGCCAAAGGTCCTCCTGATGGACGAGCCTTTCTCCGCCCTCGACTCGAAGACGAGGGAAAAGCTCCGCTCCCTCGTGAAGTCCGTCATCGAGGAGCACGGCACGACGGTAATCCACGTCACCCACGACTTCGAGGACGTCTTTGCCTTGGCAACGCACGTCGCGGTGATGAGAGACGGGAAAATAGTTCAGTTTGGAACGCCGGAGGAGGTCTTTTCGCGGCCCGGCGACGAGTTCACAGCGAGCTTCGTCGGGACGAACCTGCTCAGGGGGCGCGTTGAAGGCCTTCGCGACGGCCTGACGGCTGTTAGGGTCGGGGACGTAATCCTCTACACCGCTGATGAGGCGGAAGGGGAAGCCACGCTCTCGCTCAGGCCCGAGGAGATAATACTCGCCAGGGAGCCCGGGGAATGCTCTGCCCAGAACGTTGTCCCCCGTTGAGATAGCGGAGATGGAGAGGCGCGGCCAGCTCGTCTGGCTTTCGCTCGTCTCGGACGGCCTCTCGCTCCGCGCGGTTGTCACACCGAACGCCGTCGAGCTGCTCAAGATAAGGCCCGGTGAGAGGTTCTACGCCCTCTTCAAAGCGAGCGCACTGAGGGTGGTGAAATGAACCCTCTGAGGCTCTTCGAGCTGTACCTCGACGAGGACTGTCCCTACTTCGACGAGACGACCGAGCTTGCTCGGCATTGAGGGGAAAGGAGAGCTGAGGATAATCTCAAGGGAGCCTGGAGTTTCAGCGTGCACGGAGGAGCTCTCTGCTTTTTTATCCTTCCTCGGGCTTGAGACCGGCTTCATCCCGAGCGGAAGAACTTTCGATGGGGGTTCGGCAATCCTCTCGGCGAGAGGCGACCTGAGAACGCTCTTCCGGGTCTGGCGCGTGAGCCAGACGTTCCTCTCGATAACCTGCGCGATAGCGACCGAGACGAGAAAGCTCGTCGAGCTCGCGAGGAAGGCGAATCCAAACGTCATCGTTGCCACCACGCGCAAGACCCACCCGGGGATGCGCTACTTCGAGCTGAAAGCCGTTAAAGCCGGCGGAGGAGGAATCCACAGGAACTCGCTCAGCGACTCCGTTCTGATAACCGGGAACCACCTCCGCGTCGTTGATGGTCTCGAAGGGCTTGGAGACCTTAAAACCCTCAGAAAAATCGAGCTGGAGCCGAGCACTGCCGAGGAAGCCATGGAGTACGCCAAGACTGCTGACCTTTTCCTCCTCGACCACTTCTCACCGGAGGAGCTTGAGGACCTCGTGCCGAGACTTAGGGAGCTCAACCCCTCGCTTGAGATAGCCGTCGCGGGCAACATAAACGCCGATAACATCGCCGACTACGCAAGGCTTGCCGATGTCATAGTGACGAGCGCTCCTTACTACGCCAGGCCCCTCGACCTGACGACGAGGATTGAGCGACTTTAATGGACACATCTGTGGCGCAAGGTTTAAAGTTCGTGTAATTCACCACGCACATGGAATTAGGTTAGCCTAACCTAATTGGGGGTGGTGCCATGCTCGTGAGGCTCGGGATTCCCTGGATTGAGGAAATACTCCCCAAGGGGTTTCCGGCGAACACATCAACACTCGTCAGCGGGCCCGGCGGCTCAGGAAAGCCTCTAATCGGCTACATCTTCGCCTCCGGCTGGCTCAAAAACGGTGGAGCGGTCGTCTTCCTCCTCACGAGCACGACAGTTGAATACCTTCAGAACACGATGAGGCTCCTCGGTGCGAGCCTTGAGCGGTACCGGAGAAGGGTCTTCTTCGTTGAGCTCGACCCGACGATTGAGGGGATTGAAATCGTCTCGGATAACCACGTCAGGGCCAACTTTGTAAAACCCGACGTCTGGGACGAGGCTATAGCGCTTGGAAGCGTCTACCTCAGCAACTCCCATCCGCCCTTAGGCACCATGGTGGTAGGCTCCGCGCTGAACCTGCTCTTCTTCTCGCCGACCTATGGAAGGGTCATCCACGAAAAGATTAAGGGGGCACTGAGCGTTGATAAAACGAAGACGTATTTCCTGACCGTGAACACCGACGTCTTCAGGGACATGGTGGAGGAGCTGGAGAAGGCAGCCGACAACCTCATGTTCAGCAGGATGGAGAAGCCGATGAGGCTCTTCCTGAGGGTCGAGCGGGTCAAGGGGGCGCCCTTTGAGCGGAAAGAAATCGAGGTTCCTCTCTCGAAGGAAATCCTTGAGGAGATTAGGAAGGAAGCGGAGAGGGGCAAGAAGAACCTGATTCCCGCTATAAAGTGGCTCTGATTGGAGGCGGGTAAAGTGAGAATTAGGGAAAACGTGCTGAACCTTCCCTCATGGGAGCCCGTTGGGGAGCCAGAAGTGAGAATCCGCCTCGACAGGAACGAGAGCCCCTTTGACCTGCCGCACGGCCTCAAGAGGGAGCTCTTCTCGGAGCTCTCGCGGATTCCCCTGAACCGCTATCCTCCGGCTTTTCCCGCCGACGTCGAGGCGAAAATCGCCGAAGCCCTCGGGTTAAGCCCCGAAAACGTCATGCTCGCCAATGGGAGCGACGAGCTGATAGGCCTAATCCTCAAGCTCTTCGAGGGCGACCGGGTAGTGATAAGCTCGCCGACGTTCGGGATGTACTCCTTCTTCGCGGCCGTCGAGGGGCTGAAGGTTGAGGACGTCCCCCTCGGCGAAAACTTCGAGCTCGGCGACGTCGAGGCCCGCGCGGAGAACGCTAGGGCCGTCTTCATCTGCTTCCCCAACAACCCCACCGGGAACGTCCAGCCCCGGAAGAGGATTATCGAAGTGCTTGAGACGGGGGCGCCTGTGGTGCTCGATGAGGCCTACGCCGAGTTCTCGCGGGAGAGCAGCGTCGGCCTCGTGGAGGACTACGACAACCTGATAGTCCTCAGAACGTTCTCGAAGGCCTTCGGCCTCGCCGGGGCGAGGCTCGGCTACGCGGTGGCGAGCGAAGAAACCATGGAGCAGCTCAGGAAGCTCCGGCCCCCGTTCAGCGTGAACTCGCTCTCCCTCGCGACAGCCGACTTCATGCTCAACCATCTCGACTACGTGAGGAAAATCGTCCGCTACATCGTCTCGGAGCGCGAGAGGCTCTACCGTGCCCTCAGGCCTTACGCCTACCCGAGCGAAGGCGAACTTTCCTCCTGGTAAAGCTCGACGTCCATGACTTTCTCCTTGAGCGCGGGATTGCGGTTAAAAAGCTCTCCGGAAGGCTTGAGGGGCACGTTAGAATAACGGTCGGCAGAAAAGAAGAAAACGATGCGCTTCTGGATGCCCTGCGGGAGTTTTTGGAGGTGGCCCCATGAGGCTCCTGACCTCCTCTCCGCCCTGAAGGGCGAGGGTTCGGCTTAACCCCTCGCCAACGGCAGGGGAGGTTTGAGGGGTTTCACTAAAGCCCGCCAAAAAGCGGGTCTTCGACCCCTCTGGCCGGGTCTTCGGCCAGTTACCCCTCCTCTGAGCGTACAAACCGCCCAGATTCGGGGTTATGGTCTTCACGACCTTCTTCAAAATGTTAAACGCTCCAACTAAGTCCGCGTTAAAGACAAGCCCCGTCGCGGGACACTTAAACAAACCACGAACAAACCTCGCCCTTTCGTGGGGCTTCCCGCAAACGGGACAAACCTTAGAAGTGAAAGCCTCATTGACCACCAAGACTTGAATACCATACTCCTCCGCAACTTCAGTCAAGCGTTTAATGACATAATTAAACCGCCAAACGTGGGAAAGGATAAAATTCTGCTTTTTGCCCTTATCAGAGTTCCGAGCTATCCCCTTTGGATAGCCAATGACAATTTTAGAAACGCCTAAATCGTAGAGTCTCTTAATCGTTTGTCTAACTGCTGTGTTGATGTAGTGCCTCGCCTGAAGTTTGGCTTTGTCATGCATTCTCCTGAGTTTCTTACTCGTTTTGACTCCCGATTTGTTGAGTTTTGATTGGTAGTCTGCAATCTTTTTCCTCCAGTAAAAGTCAATGCTCTTTAACGGTCTCCCATTGACCAGAAAGCTCTGGCCATTCTCCACATAAACGGCCATCAAATTGTTAACTCCGAGGTCAATTCCTGCCGAAAGGCTTCCTTTGGGTTGCCTTGGAATGCTCACCCATTCTCCGCCCTCAAGTTTTTCCTCGACGGTAAAGCTCAAGTGGGCATACCACTTCCTCCTAACCGGGTCATAAGTGATTTCCAACCGCCCTTGCTTGCCCTTCAAGTGTGTTCTGCCCTTGAATTGGATTTCGAGGCGTTTTAACTTACCGAGGCCTTTTAGAATGAGCTTATTCCCTTCAATCCGGCACTGATCGTTTCTGAGAACGATTAGGGGCTTTCTCCTTCCGTCCTCTTTGAGGTAGTTTGGTGGTTTTGGCTTAAGCCACGAGGGAAGTTCTCCATTTCTCTTCTTCCGGAGGAGTGAGAAGAAACTCCTCCAGCTTTCAGCGTTCTTCCTCGCTATTTGTTGAACGGTTGCAGAGCCAATTTCCCGTTTAAACTCTTCATAAACGGTTTTTTCGGTCGAATTGAAGTCCACGATTTTGCCCTCGAAGAACTGTTGTCTTCGCAGGTAGTTTACGCGGTTCCAGACTTTGGCTCCAGTATCGGCTAATTCGAAGAGGATTTTCGCTTGCTCTTTTGAAGGTTGGAGTTTAACCGTTACTGTTCTTTTCATTTCAAAGTATGGTATGATTTTTAAGCTTTAAAAGAGTGTCGCTTTCCGTGTGAAAGCTGTTTGGTTTATTACTGCATCCCCGCTCTAAAGGGCGAGACTTTCAAAAGAAAAATGTAATCGGCGGCTTTCACTATCCGTCCAGAGAGACTCTCGATAGGCTTGCCGGGATGACGGAGTTCATAGCCCCCGCCCACTGCTCGGGCGAGGAGGCAAAGGCCTACGTGCGGAGAAAGTACCCTGAGAAGTTCGTGGCGGTGAGAACGGGAAGCGTTATCGAGCTTAGGTGATGTTGAAAACCTGCAGGGACGTTAGAGGTTTGGTTGTGTGTTGGGTTCGAGAAAGAAGGTAGATAGCAGGTAGAGGACCCACTCAGTCCTCGTCGTCATCCCAGCTCCAGTCCTCTTCTTCGTCCTCCCAGTCTTCCTCGTATTCGTCGAAGTCCTCGTAGGCATCCTCGACGCTCTCGAGGGGGTCAAACTCCTCCTCTTCCTCCTCAACCTTGGGCTGAACCTTCTTCCTCGGCGGATACATCTCAACCACCTCGCCCCGCTCAGGGGCACTCTACGGTTGGTTAAAGGGTTAAAAACTTTTCTTTTCCATTTTCACGGCAATTATTCGGTTTTCTAAAATTTTTAACTGTTGAGAACAAAGTTCGGCCTCAAAAACGGCCTCACCTGGGAGAAAGGTTTATATACCCTTGCCCAACCCGATGATGCCCCATTCCAAATATCGGGGGAATTCAACAATGGAAGCCATAAAAACAGCCCGTTCCGAATCTTACAGGCCCAAAGAAGGCCTTTCAGTGAGTGAATCTGAGGCAGGTGAGGGGCCCGGCGGCCTCGGCAGACTCTTCCGCGCCACGGTTTTGGAGGAGCTCCTCGGCGTTAGGGAGGTCTACGTCGACTACGAGGGCGTCAACCCAACCGGAACCCACAAGGACAGGATTGCCCTTGCTCACGTTGGTGAGGCCGTTAAACGCGGTTTTCCGGGGATAACTGTCGGCACGTGCGGCAACTACGGCGTGGCAATAGCCTATTACTCTGCCCTCGCGGGCTTGAAAGCGGTGATATTTGTTCCCAGAGACTACACCCTCGAAAGGCTTCCCGAGATGAAAGCCATGAGCGCAGAGGTCATCGAGGTTCCGGGCACCTACGAAGAAGCCGTCAGGGCCAGCAGGGCCTTCGCGAGGAAAAACGGATTCTACGACGCCAACCCGGGGAGCAATCGCGCCGTTGACATAAGTGCCTACTCCGAGATGGCCCTCTGGATTGCGTCAAGGGTGAACCCCACCGCGGTCTTCGTGCCCCTCGGCAACGGGACGACGATGGCAGGCCTCTGGGAGGGGTTCAGGAGCATTGGCTTGGCCCCGAGGATGGTTGGCGTGACCACCGCTTTTGGCAACGAAATCCTGCGGAGGTTCTACGGCGGAAGTCCCGACTTCGCGGAGACTGAACTCAACGAGCCCCTCGTTTCGGAGAGGTCCTTCGATGCAGATGGAGCACTGAAAGCCGTCCGCGAGTCAAACGGCTACGTCTTCGGATTCGCCGACGACACCGCCCTGAGGTGTGCCGAGCTGATGCGCGTCGCGGCGGGGATAAGACCCCTTCCCGCGTCGGCTTTAGTGCTGGCCGGCCTCGTGAAGTTCGTGAGGAAATTTAACCTGAGGAACGGACGGTTCGTCCTCGTCCTCACCGGGGGTGCTCGGGTTGGATGAGGCGCTAATCCTTACCGAGGGGCGTTATCTAACGACCGACGGAAAGACCGCCCACGGCCTCGTGCGTTATTCGAGGCGGTTCAAAATCGTGGGGTTAATAGATTCAACGCTCGCCGGTAGGGACGCCGGTGAGGTCCTCGACGGAATAAGGCGCGGAATCCCGATATACGCCTCTTTAGGGGAGGCGCTCCGCGAGAACCCGAACGCGAAGTGGCTCATCGTCGGCGTCGCAACCCCCGGCGGAAAACTGCCTGAGAACTACCGGAAAATCGTTGAGAATGCAATAACGAACGGCCTCGGCGTTGTGAACGGCCTCCACGAGTTCCTGAGCGACGACCCCTACTTTAAGCACCTTGCGAGGCGCTACGGCGTGGAGATAGTTGACGTGAGGAAGATTTTCTACAACACGAGGATTCCCTTCACCGGGAAGATAGCGGAGGTTAAAGCGGTAAAGGTGGCTGTCCTCGGAACGGACGCGGCAATAGGAAAGAGAACCGTTGCGATAATGCTCCACGAGGCGTTCAAAGAGCTCGGCTTAAAGAGCGAGTTCATAGCGATGGGGCAGACCGGCTGGATGCAGGGCTTCAGGTACGCTATAGTCACGGACTCGATAATAGACGACTTCGTGCCGGGGGCGATAGAGGACGTCTTCTACCGCGCCTGGGTTGAGGAAAGGCCCGACGTAATTGTAACTCACGGCGAGGGCTCGCTCCTCCATCCGGCATTTCCCGGCGGCTTTGACCTGATTGCCGCGGCGAGACCCGACTTCATCGTCCTCCAGCACGCCCCCGCGAGGAAGACCTTCGACGACTTTCCCGAATTCAGGATTCCCCCGCTTGAAGTTTACATTCAGCTCATAGAGCTCCTCAGCGGGAAGAAGCCCGTGGCGATAACGATTAACTCCTCCGGCCTGAGCGATGATGAGGCCCTTGAGTGGGCGAGGAGGATAGAGACCGAGACCGGGATTATGACGCGCGTTCCCTTCCTCCAGGGGGTTGGCGATATAGCGAGGCTTATCCTGCGGCTCTCCAGGCGGGAGGTGACGGGCCGTGAGCCTGCCAGAGCTGAAGTGCTTTGACTACATCGCCATAGAGCGGCCGAGGATTTCTTCGAGGCGCATCAAAGCGCGCTACGTCCTCGGAATTGACGGCGAGGAAAAGGGCTACGAGCTCGTCCACTCCTACCGCGAGAGGATTCCTGAGATAGAAGCCTTTGCCAAGCTCATGAGCATCGTCCCAGCTATAAACTACGGTCTCTTTGCTCCAGAAATTCGGTTCGAGTTCACCCTCGATGGCAGGGACCTGAGGTTCTTCGAGGACATGATGCGCGTGACCGCGAGAGATATTTTCGTGAACAGAATCGCGAATCCGAGCGAGTTCCTGAGGCGGGAGTTCGTGCCGAAGGAGATAAAGCCCGAGATGGCCGAGCCGATGGCGAAGCTAACTCCAGAGGGAATCGAGGAAGAGGAGATAGCCTTTGAGCCCGACTACTCCCGCTGTGCGGTCATGCTCAGCGGCGGGAAGGAAAGCCTTTTGACCTACGGCCTCATGAAGGAGCTCGGCTGCGAGGTTTACCCGTTCTTCTACAACGAATCCGGTGCCCACTGGCGCGTGGCGGTTCCGGCATACCGCTGGTTTGAGAAGAACGAACCGAATACAAGGAAAGTCTGGAGCAACGCCGACAGGCTCTACACCTTCATAGAGCGGAACATGAGAATCCTGCACGGTGTCGGGAGGAGAAAGAGGGCCGAAGTTTATCCAATCAGGCTGTTCTTCTTCGAGGGCTACGCCTTCGCCTTCCTGCCTCTGCTTTACAAGTACTCCATCGGCAACCTGCTCTTCGGCAACGAGTACGACGACCCCCGCTCTTATGAACCGTTCCACGGGATAGAGCACTACAACGCCACCTACGACCAGAGCCAGGACTTCGAGCTCTACATGACGCGCTGGTTTGCTGAGAGGGGCCTTAAAATCCGCCAGTGGTCAGCGGTGAGGCCTTTGACGGGTCTCATAGTGGAGAGAATTCTCCACAGCCGCTATCCAGAACTCTTCGTCCTTCAGAGGAGCTGTCACTCGGTCCACAGGGAGGGCGACGACTACGTTCCCTGCGGGACCTGCTTCAAGTGCAACGGAATCCTTACCTTCCTGCTCGCCAACGGCATCAATCCGAGGCTGATTAAGTATAAGGACCGGCACATTGTCACGCTCCCCGAGAGACTGAAGAAGGGCCTCGTAAGGCTCGACAGGGACGAGCTCGAGCACTCTCTATACCTCATAAAGCGCCGCTTTCCCAACTTCCCGCTCGATGGAAAGCCCCACTGGCACGTGGAGATGGTGCACTTCGACGGGAAAAGCTCAAGGATTGATGCAATTCCCCGGGAGTTCAGAGAAAAGCTCTACTCGATTTTTGAAGGCTACACGAGGGGTTATGCCTACCTGAAGGGGAACAAATGGGTGAGGATAACGCGTGAGGAGGCTGTCAGGGGTGTTCTTGGGGAAGAAACGGAAGGAAAAGCTCCCACCAATTGAAGAAACTGCGAAGAACTTCAGGATTGTGGACGGCGAACCATACCTCGATGAAATCTTCGAGTACGACATGGATGTCAGCAGGGGCTTTTCAAGGGCAGAACTGAGCGATGATGACTACGCCTCCGCCTATTCAAGGGTCATAAACCGCCTCCTGGCTCACGGTGAGCACAAGTTCTTTGTTGCGGTGGACCCATACGGGAGGTACCTCGGCCACGTCTGGGTCTGCATCATGGAGGACACCGTTGACTTCGTGCCAACGGCATACATCCTTGACGTCGAGACGAAAATTAGTGGCCTAGGCATCGGCTCGGCGCTCCTCGAAAGGGCCGAGGACTGGGCGAGGGAGAAAGGAGCCTCAAAGGTCTCGCTCCGCGTCGAGCTCGACAACCCTGCTTTGAACTGGTACCGGCGCAGGGGCTACCGTGAGAGAGCCTTCATCCTCGAAAAGGAACTTTAACCTCCCGTTGTCAACCCTCCGTTCAAAAAAGGCCTTTAAATCCCTCTTCTGCACTATCCTCGATGTTCGTCAGGGGAAAAGTTATTGGGAAGAAAGGTATCGCTCGTTTTGAAGTCAGGAAGGAGAAAGGAGGCCTAACGCTCAGGGCGGAGTTTCCTGAGGGGGAACCGCTCGACTACTCCGTTGACTGCTCCTGCCTCGAACCCCTTGAGCTGGTTGGCCTTCTCCTGCCTGCCTTCGAGGAGCGCCTCAGCGAGATAGAGGGTGTTTTTGTGGGAGAGATTGTTGAGGGGAAAAAGTCTGTTTTGGAGAGGATTAAGGATTTACTTGGGAAGATAAAGGGAAAGAAATAACTCATTCCTGCTCCTTGAACAACTTCTTCAGGTTCCTCTCAAACGGCGGGTAGACGACGCCCCGGTCGGTTATTATGCCGGTCAGATACCTGTGCGGTGTAACGTCGAAGGCCGGGTTGTAGATGTCCACATCTGGAGCGATTCTGCAGCCGCCGCAGGTGAGCACTTCTTCCGGCTTCCGCTCCTCAATCGGTATCTCCTTTCCGCTCTTCAGACTCATGTCAATCGTCGAGAGCGGTGCAACCGTGAAGAAAGGTATCCCGTGCTCCTTCGCGAGAACCGCCAGGGTGTAGGTGCCTATCTTGTTGGCGAAGTCGCCGTTGGCCACTATCCTGTCGGCGCCGACTATTATTGCATCGACTTTTCCCTGTTGCATCACGAATCCGGCCATGTTGTCCGTTATCAGCTTAAGCGGAATGCCGTCGTAGTGGTACTCCCACGCGCTCAAGCGAGCTCCCTGAAGGACGGGCCTCGTCTCGTCCACCCAGAGGAGCTTCAGCGTTCCGTCCTTGTTCATCACGCGCAGAACGGCTCCAACGGTCCCGAGCTGGACGGTAGCCAGGCTCCCGGCGTTGCAGTGCGTTAAAACGTTACCCTCGGGTAAGGCCTCCGCCCCGTAGTGGCCCATCCTGAGGTTCGCCTCAACGTCCTCGTCCGCTATCCTCTGCGCCTCCGCAACTATGAGCTTCCTGATTTCCTCCAGCGGGCTCTCGGCGTTCTCCTCGACGAGCTTCTTAATCCTGTTGAGCGCCCAGAAGAGGTTTACGGCGGTGGGGCGCGTGTTCCTCAGCCTGTCGTATGCCCGATAAAAGCCGTCCATGAACTCGTCTTTGGTTTTCGCTTTACTCGTGTCCGCGTAGAGGGCCAGACCAAAAGCAGCAGCCGCTCCAATGGCCGGGGCACCGCGGACCTTCATCGTGATGATTGCCTCGGCGACCTCATCAACAGTTCTCAGCTCGATGGTCTTGAACTCCCTCGGCAAAAGCGTCTGGTCAATCATGATGACCCTTCCCGTCTCGTAGCGAACGCTCCTCGGGAGCCTCGTGAGTTCTTCAGGCTTGTACCTTATCTCCACAGCGACCACCCCAAAGGGTTTAAGGGCTGAACTTAAAGCTCCTTCGGTGATGAAAAATGGTCAGGGTTTTCGTGACCGGCCCGGCAGGGGTTGGGAAGACGACGCTCGTCGAGAGGGTCGCGAGGGAAGTCGAGAGATGGGGCTACATCGTTGGGGGCATGATAACGAAAGAGGTAAGGCGAAACGGAAGGAGAATAGGCTTCAAAATCATCGCCCTTGACACCGGTGAAGAAGGAACGCTCACGAGCCTGCGCGGAACATCTCACTTGCCCGGGGTTCCCTTCGGGAAGTACGTCGTCCACGTTGACGAGCTTGAGCGAGTAGGAGTCTCGGCGATAAGGCGGGCCCTAATTGAGGCGGATTTGGTTGTAATAGACGAAATCGGCCCGATGGAGTACAAGAGCGACGAGTTCGTAAAAGCTATTGGCGAGGTGCTGAACTCGGACAAACCCCTTCTGGCGGTCGTCCACAGGAGGATGGTTGACAAGTTCAGGCCCCTTGGAAAGACCCACGTTCTAAGTTTCGAGAACAGGAACAGGGAGTTTGGAATAATATTGGATGAGATAATGAGAGAGCTGAGGGGCTAAAGGTTGAGGCTATCCTTACAGCTCTCGCAAATCCACCTTTCCTGGCCCTCTATGTAGACCTTGTAGAGCGGGCCGTACTGACCGCAGAGCTCGCAGATTCCGTAAACCTCTGTCTCCTCAACGGTTTCCTCTTCCTCCTCGTTGTTCATGCTGTTGAGGGCCGCCAGCAGGTCTGCCGCGGTAACGAAACCGAGGGGCTTTCCAAGGCGCGTTACGAGGAGCCTCCTTATGCCCTTCTCCATCATCTTGTCTATTGCATCGCTTATGTCGTAGTCGTCCTCAATCGTTATCGGGTTCCTCGTCATGACTTCGTGCACCTTGACGGTCTTAGGGTCGCGCCCCTTCGCAACTACCTTGTCGAGGATGTCGCGGTCTGTGATGACCCCAACTATCTCGTCATCGTCCACGACAACGGCGCTCCCAACCTTGTGCCTTGAGAGTATCCTTGCAACCCTCTCGATGGTGTCGTCGGGCTTCACAATCACTGCCTTTCTCTTGACCACCTGTCCCACGGCCATCATTGGAATCTCACCCCACGAGTTGGGGTTGATTTGAGTTTCTTAAAAACGTTTCTTAAGAAGCCACCCTGCGGAAATTGCGATGACAAACGTCATTATCGCGAGGAGTGCGGGAACGTAATCCCCCGAGTGGCCGGCCCTGCTGGTCGTCTCGGCCGAGAACATTTTAATTGTCTCCGTCCCGCTACTCCTCTCAGACGACAACATTTTCTCCGCGGCCCAGTAGACGAGTGCGGAAAGCCCCGTTGCAACTGAAAGGGTTATGACGCGCAGTTTGTCCAACGGTGACGTTCTCCGCTCGGTTGGGCGTGGGAGCAGAAGAATCGGCCGGCTCGATGCCCGGTAGAGCTTTACCTCCTGCAATCTTTTGCCGTACTTTTTCCCGGCCACTTCAACGAGACCCACACGGAGAAGTTTATCAAGATGGTATGAGACTGTTGAGATGGGCATGTCGAGCTCCTTCGCAATCTCGCTCATCGAGAGCTCACGCTCGCGGAGAAGCCTCAGAATGGCCATCGCCCTTTCGTTGGCGAGAACCTGCGCGAGCTCGCGAACTCGCTCATCTGTAACGTCTATGGTCTCGTACTCCAACGAGCCCACCAGAAGGGGTACGGGGCGGTGCTATTAAACTTTGCTTCTCAGAAGAAACCCGAAGGAAAAGGAAAGGGGTCAAATTCACGGCTTCTCGAGGATAATCTCGATGGTCGAGGTGTTGGCGGTCCTGCCGTCGGCAGTCGGGAGCTCCTCAGTGCCTATCTTGATTTCCTTGACCCTGACCTCGGGGAGGAACCTGTTCCTGACAATCTCGGCGACGTCAACGGCCCTGCTGATAGCCCTACCGCGAGCCTTGATGCTGACCTCCTTAGCGCCCTCGTTGAACTGGGTTATCACGGCGAGGACGTAGTTCATAACCGGCTTCTTTCCGATGTAGACGACGTGCTCCTCAGCCATTTCTGGCACCTCCGGAAGTTTTGTCGTTAGGCTATCGCGGGCATAGGGTTAAATACTTTTCGGTTCTATCTGTGGGAAGAGCTTTTTAAGTTGCGAGCGCATCTCAAAAACGCTCATTTGCTTAGCTTGTATTGATTCATAATTGTTAAAAAGAAAATGTTTTAATGCCAAGAATAATCATAAAAATGGTGATTGAGATGGCCGTTCACCCCATAGACTATCGCTACGGGAGCGAGGAAATGAGGCGCATCTGGGACGAGGAGAACAAGCTTCAAAAGCTCCTCGACGTTGAGGCCGCTCTGGCGAGGGCCCACGCGAAGCTCGGCAACATTCCCGAGGAAAGCGCCCGCGTGATTTCCGAGAAGGCCAGCACGGAGTGGGTGAAGCTCGAGCGCGTCAAGGAGATAGAGGCGGAGATACACCACGATATAATGGCCGTCGTTAAGGCCTTAAGCGAGGTCTGTGGTGAGCACGGGAAGTACGTCCACCTCGGCGCGACCTCCAACGACATAATCGACACTGCCAACGCGCTCCTCATAAAGGAGAGCCTTGAGCTCATCGAGCGCTACCTTAAGGAGCTCCGCGACGTGCTAATGAAGCTCGCCGAGGAGCACAAGTACACCGTCTGCATTGGCAGGACGCACGGACAGCACGCGGTTCCAACGACCTACGGCATGAAGTTCGCCCTCTGGCTCGACGAGGTTCAGAGACACCTTGAGAGAATTGAAGAGCTCAAGAAGCGCGTCCTTGTTGGCAAGATGCGCGGTGCCGTTGGAACCGCCGCTTCATTCGGGGAGAAGGCCCTCGAGATTGAGAGGCTTGTCATGGAGGACCTTGGCCTTAAGCCAGCGCTGATAACCAACCAGCTCGTTCCGAGGGACTTATACGCCGAGCTGATGGTGTTTCTGGCCCTGGTTGCTTCTACTCTCGACAAAATCGGCCTTGAGATTAGGAACCTCCAGAGGACGGAAATCCTTGAGGTCAGCGAGCCCTTCGGAAAGAAGCAGGTTGGCTCTTCGACGATGCCCCACAAGAGGAACCCGATAAGGACGGAGAAGGTCTGCGGTCTGGCGAGGGTTCTCTACTCGAACGTTATCCCCGCGCTTCTCAACAACCCGCTGTGGCACGAGAGGGACCTTACGAACTCCTCTGTCGAGCGCGTTATCCTGCCGGAGAGCTTCGTTCTTCTCGACGAGATGCTTCGCGTCACAATCCGCGTTCTCAAGGGCATTGAGTTCTTCCCCGAGAACATCGAGCGCAACCTATACCTGACGAAGAACCTCATCATGGCCGAACCACTGATGCTCAAGCTCGCCGAGAAAGGCATGGGCAGACAGGAGGCGCACGAGCTCGTCAGGCAATTGGCCATGAAGGCCTTTGAGGAGAGAAGGGACTTCCTTGAGGTTGTGAGGGAGAGCGAGGAAGTTAGGGAGTATCTAACCGATGAGGATTTGGCCTCGCTGAAGCCTGAGAACTACATTGGGATTGCTCCCCAGATAGTTGATAACGTGCTCCACTACGTCCGTGAGCGTTCCCTTTAATTTTTCTTTTACCTTACCACTAACTCTCTGGATTTTTGGGAGGGTGTTTACTGTTTATGTTCTTATTATATTTTGTAATTCTCTTAGTAATTTTATTATTTTTATTAGCATTTTTATAACACTCTAACTTTAGTTAGTTTTTTTCTAATTTTAAAAGAAGATTAAAACCTTTATATTAAGTAAATTTTAACATATGAAAAATTGTATAAAATCCAGAGAATCTACTTATTTAGTGGGTAAAATGCTGGCTGAAATATTTGGCTACCTGTCCCGCTTGCTCTTGCAGGGAAATCACACGTGGTGAAGCCTGCATCAATTCCAATTTTTCCTATTACAATTCATCGTGGTCAATGCTGCGGTTAACGTCTGGAAGGCTTAGATTTGTGAGGGGAACATAGAAAACACGGGGAGGGTGCCTTTGTTGTTTACCTCTAGAGATGAGTGGCAATACTGAAATGCCCTTCATGCGTTTCTCCTGCTAATGCACTTTTCTGGTCGTTGGTTTGAGATATAATATACCTTATATTGAAATTTTGTTTGGTGGTAATATTAACAAAATTTAAAAAGAAACCCCAAACATACAATTGGTGGATGTCGTGGGCGCAAAAAACTTGGTTGATAGTCCAGGAGTATATGAGAAGCTAACTCCGTGGGAGCCCCCTGAGATTCTGGAGCCATTAGCAACTTCCAAACTTAATTCCCTGCAGTTGAATAATACCCGTTCAAAACTTCCCCACTGGATACTAAAAACCCACATAGCCAAATGCTTAGCCCGTGGGACGGCAGTGTTAACAGAATGGACGATGGTCAATAAACGGTACGACCTTTATTTACCTCTTGAGAAGCTCAAAGTTGAAATAAAGTACTCGTGGGGTACACTCAGAACTATGGACGATACCAAGGGGACCGTGATATTTACGTCATTGTTGGCAAAAACGTATCCCCAGAGAAAATTGAACGCCTGAGCGAGCTCACCGGTTCGGTCTATATCCTCTACAGACTCGACTACGAAGAATTCTTCGTATATGGGGGGAGTTGAGATGGGCGAGTACAAACACCTTGGCCCCCTGGCGTGGGAGATTATAACGGCAAAGCTTGGAGAAGTTCTATTCGTAAAGAACCGCACCAAGCCTTTCTTCAAGGAGAATCCCCGCACGGGTGAGGTTGAGCTTGTCATTCCGCTTGGGTCTCTGAATCGGCTGGAGAGGGAAGTCCTGAAGGCGGTTGGGTATTCCCCCAAGCCTGTGAGGGTTGGAGATGGCGTCGTCATTGCGTTCGTTATACCTGCAAAGGAAGGGATTGCAATTGACCCCCGCCTGCCTGAGCTAATCCTTAAAGCGTATCGCGGTTCTTGATTTGGAATAAGAATATCTTTTTTGTTTATTGTTTCATATTTTCAACTTTTTCTTGTAGATCTTCTCTCTAATCTAATTTTATTTGGTTGTGTTAAAATTAGTATATACAATGAGAATTTCTAACCTAGCTTTAATAATTTTTATTTACAATCTTTTTTAGTAGTTAAAAGCTGTTTTATTAAGTTATAGCAATCAAAATAAAACAGGACACAATTTTAAAATTGCTAAAAGTAAAAACCCTCTGAAAATTTTAAAGCACCAAGCAATTAGGGTACCCTAAAATCAAAAAAGGCACGGAGAAGCGCCGTTTAACAAAAAGGGGTCGAAAAAACCGTTAAGAGGAAACTTTAAAGGTGCACAGCCTCAGACTTCCTCTTCAAATCTCCTGGGAACCTCGTTCCCTTGGGGCAAAATTATGAGCTCTCTTCCCTCAACGAGCATCTGGGCGACCTTCTTTCGGGCCGAATTGAGCGCCCTCCAGACGGTGCCACGGGAGACGCCCATTCTCTTTCCCGCCTCCTCCTGAGTCAACCCCTCGTAATCCACCAGCCTGAGGGCTTCAAACTCCTCATAGGTCATGAAAATCGGCGGTTTCGGCTGGCTAACCGGGGGCAACGCAGGATAGAAGTGCCTAACCTGGGGAATGAACCCAATCATTCTCATCTTCCGCCTTCTTCCTCTACCGCGTCCCCATCCGGATCCTCCCATCGGCATTTTCCGGCCTCCTTTTGTCAGATTTGTCCAGTTAGAGTTATAACCTTAACGGGGAAGCCCAATCGGTGGGAGCATGTTCAGGCTCGTGGAGAGAAAAATCGGCTGGCACAAGGATTTCGACAGCTCGCATTTCCTCGCGTTACCATACGACAGTAAGTGTCTCAGGATTCACGGACACACCTACAACGTGGACGTGGAAATCTGGGGTGAGCTGAACGAGAACGGCATGATTTTCGACTTCAACCACCTCAGCAACCTCATAAAAAGGCTCGACCACAGGATTCTCGTCAGTGAGGATTGGGTCCTCGAGAGGGGGGACGGTAGAGTCGTGGTCGAGAAGAACGGCAAGAGGCTCGAACTGCCCGAGGACGAGGTGGTAATCCTCGACAAGCCCAACGTTACAGCTGAATACATAGCCGAGTGGTTCGCGGAGAGAATAGCGGAGAAGGCCGGGGAGAACGTGAAGCGAATCCTCGTTAAGGTCTGGGAGGACCCGAGGAGCTACGCGCAGGTAGTCCTCGAGCGTTAGCTTTCTTCAATCTTCTTCCTCAGCTCCATAGCCCGCTCAAGAAGCTCGTCGTAATACTCGTCGTCGAACTTTTCGGAAGCTTCCCTTGCGAGGTCTTCGATAAGTTTTGCATACGCCAGAGCGGTCTCCCTGTCTTCATGCTCCGCTATCATGGGCACCATGCTCACGAGGTAGCCTATGAAGGAGCCAAGAACCCTGTCCCAGTCCTCCCCGAAGCCGTTCTCGTTGAGCCAGCCCTTGAGCGTCAGGAACACCTTTACCGCAGGTTTAACAACGGCATACTCGTTGAAACGGCGGTAGCGTATGAGCAGGTACTGGAGGAGTGAGAGGAGAACCTGACCAACGGCTTCCTTACCAACTGCCCCTTCCGCAAACCGCTGAAAGGCGGGAAGGCCTTTCTCTCCACTTTCGAGGAAAGCTGTAAGTAAGTTTGGATACGGTGGCGCGTACTGGCTGAAGTCGACATCGTTCAGCTCCTCAAGCTCTGGCAGGATTGCGAGCAGTGCCTCCTTGGTCTTCATCGAACCACCCAAAGCGTTAAAGAGTGGCAGTCTTATTAGCTTTGAGGTGGAAGCATGGAGTTCAAGCCGGGGCGAATTTTCCTGCTCAGGGTTCCCGAGGGGGAGGACCTGCTCTATTTTGTAAACAGGTTCGCGGAGGAGAAGGGAATAAAGACGGCGATTGTTAAGGGCATAGGTTCGCTCAGGAACCCGGTCGTGGGCTACTACTCGGAGGAAACTCGCGGCTATAAGCGGATTGAGCTCGTGGGAACCTTCGAGCTGCTGACCCTGCTCGGCAACGTCAGCATCAAGGATGGGCGGCCCTTCGCGCACCTCCACGTCACCCTGGGCAACGCCAGCGGCGACGTTTTCGGGGGACATTTGATTAGGGGAGAGGTCTTCGTCGCGGAGCTGTATGTGCAGGAACTCCTGGGGGAGCCGCTGGTGAGAAAAGAGAGGGGGAACAACCTCAGCCTTTGGGACGAGGAGCCCCTCTGAACTTTTTCCACATTACTGTGTAGTGCCACGCAATCACTCCAAAGACGCCGACGAACTCTGCCGGTGCTATCCCTGGGAAGCTGTTCTTCGCCCAGAGGGCCAGCGCCCAGCCGACTGTGAAGAGGGCTATGCTGAAGACCGCAAGCTCCTTTTCTCCAGAGAGACCCATTCCAATACCAGTGATTAGAAAACCGAGGCTCGAGAACACAAAAAAGCCCCAGCTGACGTAGTAGTGGGGGCTCGTTCCCTCCGGGAAGATGCCGATTAATGCGAGGAAGGCTAGTCCAGCGATGAAAACTCCAATCCCGAGCTTTTCGATGGTGTTGCTGACTTCTCCGATGAGACCGACCGCGTAGTAAATCGCCAAAACGGCAGAAACTATGAGCGAGACGTTGAGGATCCAGTTGTGGGGCAGGCCGAGCTTTCCGAGGTCACTTATCGCGTTGTCGGTGAGCCTCCACCACGAGCGATTTATGAGAATCGCCGTCCCTATGCCTGTGAGGGCCACTATTGGCGCAAAAATCCCAGCAAGGAGCTGACTTCGATTCATAGCCACCACGTTAACGTACTGTAGAAGAATTGAAAAGGATTTGCTTCAGAAGACCGAGTTCAGCCTCCCTCCGTCAACGGGAATCATCGCGCCGTTGATGTAGCTTCCCAGGTCACTCGCAAGGAATGCAACGAGGTAACCTATTTCCTCGGGCTCGCCAAGCCTTCCGAGGGGTATCGGCTTCGCGTAGTCCCTCAACGCTTCTTCGACGCTCTTTCCCTCCCTCTCTGCCCTGTCCTGGGCGAGCTGAATCATTCTGTCGGTCCTGATTATGCCGGGCATTATTCCGTTGACAGTTATGCCCTTTGGCCCGAGTTCCTTTGCGAGGGTCCTCACGAGGCCCGCCATCGAGATTCTGACGACGTTGCTGAGGGCAATGTTGGGAATCGGCTCTCTTATGGCGACGCTGGTGGAGTAAACTATCCTGCCAAAGCCCTTCTTTTCCATCGCGGGAACGAGGGCCTTGGTGAGGTAGACCGCCGGGTAGAGGAGCAGTTTGACGGCGCTTTCCCAGTCTTCCATGTCCATCTCCATGAAGTAGCCCGGCCTAGGCCCACCGGTCGAGAAGAAGAATATGTCCGGCTCCCCTATGTTTTCGAGCTCCATAACCGTTCTCTCAAGGTTCTCTCGCTTCGTGAGGTCTGCGACTATGTAGTGCACCTCGACGTCGCTTTCATTCTTTATCTTTTCCCGCGCCTTTTTGAGGTTCTCCTCACTCCTTGAGAGAAGGATTACGTCAGCGCCGGCCTTTGCCAGAACCCTCGCGACGCCGAAGCCTATGCCCTTGCTCGAGGCGGTTGTGAAGGCCAGCCTTCCGGAGAGGTCTATACCCAGCATGGTATCACCAATGAAGTTTTATCTTTGGGCATAAAATTATTTCTCGTAGAAAACTCGGTAGTGCTGGACGTATTTTTCTTTTTCAAGAAGGAATTCGTCGTCCTCGGGGTAATACTTTGCCAGCTCGGGGTTTTCGCCGGCGAAGCGCTTTATGGCATCCATAGAGTCCCAGACCGTTATGAGGAGAAAGTGGGCAACGTCTCCTTCATCTTTTCTCGTGAAGTAGAGCTTCAAAAGGCCATCAACGGAGCCGTAGTCCGGAACCGCCCTCTCGATGAGGAACTTTTCATATTCATCGGCCTTCTCAATCGGAACCTTCCCGTGCCAGAGCCTGACAATCGCCATGGGCATCACAGGATATGTGGAAAACAGGAGATATAAAAGGGTTCAGTACCAGCCGCCCCTTCCGCGGCCCATACCGCGACCTCTTCCCATTCCTCCACCGCGACCCATGCCTCTGCCCATGCCACGGCCCATTCCCATGCCCCCGCCGGGACCCATTCCTGCCCCTCCCTGGATTCCGGGCTGGAGTTCACCGCGGAGGAGCGCCTCAACGGCTTCCCTGACGGTCATGGTCGGGGGAGCTGAGTACATTCTTATGCCTGCCGCCTGAAGGACGCCGTAGGAGTTTGGCCCGAACTGGCCCGCTATTACTGCATCAGCTCCCTGGTCAATGGCGAACTGCGCTGCGGTAACGCCTGCTCCCCTCGGCTGAGAGTAGCCGGGGTTCGGAACAACTTGGACGTTCACTATCTCCCCGTTCTCGACGTCGACAATCGTAAAGGTCGGAGTTCTTCCAAAGGCCTGGTTAACGCGGTCGTCGAGTCCGCCGTTTATCGTGGACACGATAATCCTCACTCACATCACCTCCGCTTGATTTAGGTAACCCGAACTTAAAAAATTTTGCATAGGCTCAAAAAGGCCCGCAGAACCGGAAACGGTTTCCCCTCAGGAACGAGCGGAGGAGCAACAACACGACGAGTCCGAGGGCGTACGGAAGGGCGACTATGAAGAGCTTGAACAGGAAGTAGATTATCCCGAGCAGGATTAGCAGGTCGAGGATTCCGTAGAAACCCCCAAACGGGTAAAAGGTTCTGCCGTAGTAACCTCTCCTTCCGTAGCCCCTGCTCATTCCCCGCGGCATCTTTAAACCTCCAGCCAATTAAAAAGAAAGAAGAGAACTCACCACCAGCCGTAGAGCCAGCGGAGGGTTCTCCTGCTTGGCTGGCCGGTCCAGGGGCAATAGCCGAGCCTCGCGCCCCAGCCCCTTCCTCCTCTGCCCCATCCACGGCCCCATCCGCGTCCTCTTCCCCAGCCGCGACCCCAGCCTCTTCCCCAACCGTAGCCGAAGCCGTAGGCGGGGTAAGCCGGATAGACCGGTGCGGCTGGAGCCACTGGAGTTGTCGGAGCGGCAGGATACGGTCCGTAGGCCGGCGCCGGGGCGGCGGTGCTCGGGGCGCTTCCGCTGGTAACGGCTTTGATGGCTTCCTCGACGGGAGTTCCCGGGGCGACCTGGTAGAGCCTTATGCCCGCGGCCTGGATGGCCCCAAGGGCGTTCGGGCCGACCTGCGGTGCAACTATCGCCTCAACGCCCTCGTTGATGAGAGTCTGGACTGCCAGCGGTCCGGCACCTCCAGCGGCGTTCATGGCAGGGTTCTGGATGACCTTCTCGTTGGTGACGTTGCCGTTCTCGTCAACGTCAACTATGAGGAACGCGGGCGCCCTCGCGAAGACGGGAGCAACCGTATCGTTCAGTCCTCCTCCGTTGGTAGGTATCGCAATCTTCATCTTTGCCACCTCCTTCCTTCTGTTATTTTGTGCATATGCACAGACTTATAAACTTTTCGGCGACCCTAACGCGTGAAGCGCCCGTCGTCCCTTGCCTCGGGAAGTTTGTGAACGTTTTTCTCAAGCCATCCGATTCTTTCAACCCGGTGAACATCGAATTCCGGCACGTAGGGCTT
The DNA here is from genome assembly GCF_054657655.1 of Thermococcus prieurii. Taxonomy (NCBI): domain Archaea; kingdom Methanobacteriati; phylum Methanobacteriota; class Thermococci; order Thermococcales; family Thermococcaceae; genus Thermococcus; species Thermococcus prieurii. The sequence goes on from NZ_BAAHYH010000001.1 coordinate 519,715, forward strand.
TATATCAAGCAGGGGAGTCCCATCGAGGACGTCAATGTTCTCCACAGTGAGCCGCCTTCTCCGAACTTCGAGCAAACGCACAACGGAGAGCCCTATCGGGTTCGGTCTGCCCGGCGCCCTCGTCGCAAAGACGCCGTGCTCCTCATTGTCCATGTATGGCCTGACGGTTAGCCTTCCAGGCCTCGCGAGGTGGAAGTGGTAAATCAGGATTATGTGCGAGAAGCCCTCGATGTCCTTCAACCCATCCGCGTACTCCGGGAACACGCCCACTTCCCTCGAATCCCCTTCGCGGCTGAAGGTTGAATTGATACTCCCCTGGGCTCCCGGAAGGGGCTGTAAATGACCACGATCAGCGGCGGATTTCCATCGGCACCACGTTTCCACTTGCGGTTCCGACTTAAGCGCATTTGGGTAAACAATAATGCTTATCAAAAACAGAAATGTTTGCGAAAAACGTTTAAACTCAAGCTCGGTATCACTTTGGGTGATACTATGGTAGGTCCCTTCAGACCGAAGTCCGAGCTCTTCCGTGAGGTGTGGCGCGAGGGAGAGGACGGCGTTCCCGAGTTTGCCACCTACGTGGATGGGGAGTGGCTGTTCACCGGCAGAACTGCAGAAGTCAGGAGCCCGATTGACGGGAGCGTCATAGCGAGGATAAGCCTCGCCGACGGCGACCTCGCGAGGAAAGCCGTCTCCACGGCATACGAGAGGGGCAGGTCTGCCATCAGGGAGACTCCCGGGGACAGGCGCGTCAAGGCTTTCCTGAAGGCTGCAGGAATGCTGGGGGAGGCCATCGACGACTTCGTTACGGCTCTCGTCCTTGACGCCGGGAAGCCCCTCTCCAACGCGAGGGGCGAGGTCAGGGCGACGGTTGAGAGGCTTGAGAAGACGACGATGGAGTTCAGGAAGCTCGTCGGCGACTACATACCCGGTGACTGGAGTGAGGAAACGCTGGAGAGCGAGGACATAGTCAAGAGGGAGCCCTACGGGGTGGTTTTGGCGATAAGCCCCTACAACTATCCGCTCTTCATCTCGGCCACGAAGGTGATACCCGCGCTCCTCGCCGGAAACGCGATCCTGCTCAAGCCGGCCTCCCTCGACCCGCTCGCGCCGCTGCTCTTCACGAGGGTTCTCCAGCTCGCCGGGGTTCCCCCCGAGGCGTACCAGCTCCTCACGATCCCGGGAAGGCTCATGGACTCCGTCGTCGCGGACAGGCGCATAAGGGCGGTCACGTTCACCGGCAGCACCGAGGTCGGGGAGCACATCCTCGCGGTCGGGGGAATAAAGGCCTACCACATGGAGCTCGGCGGCAAGGACCCGGCCATAGTGCTCGATGACGCACCGCTCGAGGAGACCGTCGAGAAGCTTGTAAAGGGCATGGTGAGCTACTCCGGCCAGAGGTGCGACGCGATAAGGCTGATCATAGCGGAGGGCGGCATCTACTCCGACCTCAGGGCAAAACTCGTCGAGGAGCTGTCAAAGATAGAGCCCAGGAACTCGCTCGAGGACGAGAACGCCGTGATGGGTCCGCTGATTGACGAGAAGAGCGCCGAAGCGATTGAAGAAGTCTACAGGGATGCTGTGGACAAGGGCGCCGTTCCGCTGACGAAGTTCAGGCGCGAGGGGACCTACGTCTGGCCGGTCCTCCTTGAAGTGGACAGGGAAACGCTTCCGAAGCTCAGGGCATTTCAGGAGGACGTCTTTGGTCCGCTGACGCTCCTCGTTAAGGTCAGGAGCGACGAGGAAGCGATAGGCGTTGCCAACTCCTCCCGCTTTGGGCTCGACGCGGCGGTCTTCAGCGGGAGCGACGAGCGCGCGAGAAAGGTCGCGAGGAAGCTTGAGGTTGGCGCGGTGTTCATCAACGAGTTCCCGAGGCACGGCATAGGCTACTACCCCTTCGGCGGCATGAAGGACAGCGGAATCGGCAGGGAGGGAATAGGCTACTCCCTCGAGACCCTCACGACGACGAAGACCATCATCAAGAACTACAGGGGCAAGGGCATCTGGGATTACATCTAATGATGTAAACACTTTCGTTTACTTAAATTTTTTTGTTTACGCAAATTGTTAAAAATATGCCGCGAGACTTATGTTGGTGGTCCCAGTGGGATGGTCGAAGACAAGGGAAGCCCTGACGTTGACGTTGGTGTTTCTGGTTGTTTTGTCGGTGTTCTCAAGCGGGTGCATCTCCAGTTCGGGAACGCAGAAAACCTCCACGGGCACATCTTCTTCAGGATACCTCACCGTCACGGACATGTCTGGGAATTCCGTCAAGATTAAAGAGCCCGTTAATAGGGTAGTCTCGCTCTATGGGATAGCCACTCAGGTTATCTATCTCTTCGGCGTCACTCAGGGAAAGAAAGTGGTCGGGAGCACGCCCCTCGCGCTGCACGACGGGTTCATTCATCTGATAGACCCCGGGTCTGGGAAGAGGATGGTTTTCGTAGGCAGTCCACGCAAGGCAAACGTTGAGACGATAGAAAAACTCAACCCGGGGGTCGTTTTCACGGCATACTGGGGGGACCCGCGGCTGAACGAGCAGATTGAGTCACTCGGCATTCCCGTCGTGGTTCTCAACCTTGAGAGCGTTAAGAACTTCACAAAGGGTGTTGAGATAATCGGTAAGATTCTCGGGGAGGAGAAGAAGGCGAGTGAGATAGTATCTTTCTACGAGGGGGCGGTGTCATTTGTGACGAACAGAACCTCGAAGTTGCCCGATTCAAAGCGTCCAAGGGTCCTCCTACTCGAGTACAGCATGAAGGACAAGGTCTTCAAGGCACCGGGCAGGGACTTCTTCCAGAACAGGCTGATAGAAATGGCGGGAGGAATCAGCGTCTCCGCGAACCTCCCAGGTGGATGGAACGTCGTGAACGCCGAACAGGTTGCCAAGTGGGACCCTGACATCATAATAGTGGTAAGCTACTGGCCGAAGTTCCCGGCAACAAAGGCTAAGGAGGAGATACTCAGTGACCCTGCATGGAAGGCCGTGAAGGCCGTGGAGGATGGGAAGGTCTACGCGATGCCCAACGACGGGGAGAGCTGGGACTTTGGGCCGAAGTGGGTCCTTGGTCTCTACTGGATGGCGAAGCTCTTCCATCCATCCTTCTTCAGCGACTTGAACGTTACCGCAAAGGCCGACCAGCTTTACAGCGAATTCTACGGGATAAACCCGAAGGAGGTTAAAATAGTCGGGGATATGCCATGAGGAGAGGTTTTCTCTATTCACTGATTTTTTCACTGGTTTTCCTGCTTTACCTGCTCACCGGCAGGTACCTTTTCCTACCCCTTCATCCAAACGGGGTTGAGAGGACGATACTTGTGGACATACGCCTGCCCCGGGCAGTGGCCGTTTCCTTATCTGGAGCGGCCCTTGCAACTGCGGGGCTTGCCCTCCAGAACGTTTTCAGAAACCCTCTGGCGGGCCCCAACATCGTTGGAGTTACCAGCGGCTCCGCCTTTGGGGCAGTTCTGGCGATTCTGTACCTCGGATTTAACCCGCTAACAATACAGCTTTCCGCGTTCATTGGGGGAATCCTCGCCCTGGTCATAGTGTGGAGACTGCAAAGGCTAATTCGTGGGGGGACCCTGGGCCTCGTTCTCGTTGGCATGGCGGTTTCAGCGCTCTTCCAGGCCTTCGTCGGGTTCGCCAAGTACGTTGCGGACCCCTACAACAAGCTCCCCGCGATAACCTTCTGGCTCCTCGGTAGCTTTGCAGGCGTGAGGTGGGGTGATATCGTTCCCTTCGCCGTGCCGATGCTCATAGGAACGGTCGGGATAATCCTATTCCGATGGCCGCTTAACGTCATGAGCCTCGGCGATGAGGCCAGGGCTCTCGGGCTCGATGTTGGAAGGTTCAGGACCATCTTCATAGGGCTCTCGACCCTATCAATCTCCGCAACGACTGCCGTCGCCGGCATGGTCGGATGGGTTGGCCTGATAGCTCCCCATGTGGCGAGGCTGACTGTGGGCCACGACAACCGCTCCCTCGCTCCCGCCATCGCTCTGGCAGGGGCCGTTATCATGCTGATATGCGATGACATCGCCAGAAGCCTCACTCCGGGGGAGATTCCAATAGGAGTGGTGACGTCCCTCGTTGGCGGTCCGCTCCTCCTTCTGGTTCTATCTAAGAGCAACTACATCGTCAGGAGGCGTTGGTGATGCTGAACGTCAGCGATGTGAGTTTTTCCTACGGCAGTGGGGCGGTGCTGAGGGACGTGACTTTCGAGCTCGACGGTGGGGTTGGCTGTCTGCTCGGCCCCAATGGGGCTGGAAAGAGCACCCTGCTAAAGTGCATTGCCGGCGTGCTGGCGCCCCAGAAGGGGAGTATAGAGCTAGACGGGGTTGAGCTGACCTCCCTTGATTACCGGGAGCGCGCGAGGCTTGTGAGCTATGCGCCCCAGGAGTTCAACGTTGCCTTCCCCTACCGCGTTATCGACGTTGTTCTGATGGGAAGAAACCCCCACGTGAACCCTCTATGCGGGCCGGGGGATGAGGACCTTCGGATTGCACTCGATGCCCTTGGGAATCTTGGCCTTGAAAAACTCGCGGAAAGACCGTTCAGCGAGCTCAGCGGCGGTCAAAAAAGACTCGTCATAGTGGCGCGTGCCATTGCTCAGGGCGGCAGGCTCCTCCTCTTTGACGAGCCGACTTCTTTCCTCGACTTCAGGAACCAGTACCTCGTACTCTCCTCGATACAGAAAATCTCGAAGGAGCTCGATAAACTGACCCTCCTCTCCCTCCACGACCCGAACCAGGCTCTCGAGTTCTGCGACGTTATCTTCATGATGCGGCAGGGGCGAATCGTGGGATGGGGTCCAACCGAAGTAGTGACCCCGGGGGACATTTCACGCTTATACGATATGGATGTTGTGGAGCTGAGGGCTGATGGGAGGAGGTTAATCCTTCCAGGCAAAGGTTTTATTGAAGCAAAACGATGGATTGGAGGTGGTTGAATGTTGCTCGGAAAAATCAAGCGCGAAGCTTTGAGGCTCGCCAACGGCCTTGAGCTGGTGGACTTTGGATTTGCACTTCCCTACACGTGGGTTTTGGTCGAGGGTCCCGAAGGCAGGGCCCTTGGCGTTGCGATGACCCTGCCCGAGGAGGTGCAGCGCTACCGAAACTCGATAACCGAACCCTCGCTCGAGGCCTTCATAGGGAAGGCCGACAGTATAAACGCCATCGAGAGGACGCTCGGGCTCGCGGCCATAAACGCGGTCTCGCAGTACCACATAGACCTCAGCGGCGCGGAGTGGGGTGACGTGCTCGAGCTGATTCCCGAGAACTCCGGAAAGGTCGCCTTAATCGGCAACATGCCACCCCTCGTGAGGGAGCTGAGGGAGAAGGGTTATGAAATCTACGTCTTTGAGAGGAACGCCCGCCTCTGGGACAAGGACACGTTCAGCGATGCCCTCGAGTATCACCTCCTGCCGGAGATGGACGCGGTGATAGCGAGCGCCACCTGCCTCGTGAACGGGACGATAGACATGCTCCTTGACAGGGCAAAGAGGGCGGGGCTCTTCGTCCTGACAGGGCCGACGGGCCAGCTTCTGCCGGAGTTCCTCCGGGGAACCGGCGTGACACATCTCGCCGCGATGAAGGTTGTTGATATCAAGAGGGCTCTCCTCGGCCTCAAGCTCGGCTCCTTTAAGGGCTTCGAAGAGGGAAACAGGAAGTACGTGGTCGAGGTCATGTAAATATAGCGCCATTCAAAAAGAGCGGAACGATGGGGGACCATCCTGTATAGCAGTGAACTTTTCCATAACTGAGTTGTACAATAACAAAATTTATAACGAACGGTAGGCATTGGCATATGAAGGAGGTGACACATCATGAAAAAGCTTGCGGGAATGCTCCTTCTCTTGATTCTCGTTGCAGTGCCAGTGACCGCCGCGGCATTCTCACCGCAGTCTGCTTCAACGGTTGCAGGACTCACACTCAGGTACTACAGGAGCTACACCTCAATGGTCCAGACGTTTAACTCCACGTACCAGAAGGCGGTACAGGTGGGCGTTGATAACCAGACCCTTTCCAAGGCCCTTGCACTTTACGAAAACGCCACCAAGGAAATCGCAGTCGCAAAGAACCTCTCAAACGGCGGTTGCATCCTTGCCAGCCTTGGGGACTACTTCGTGTTCCTTCACGTTAGGCTTGCCTACGTTGACATCACCAACGCAATTAATCTCCTGCAGAATGCAATTGCCGCAAGGGAGAACGGGAGCTGATTCAGGCTTTTCGTTTTCTCATTTCATAACGAACTCCCACAGCCTCTTGAAGAACTCCGTTTTCCTTCCCTTTTCCGTAACGAAGCGGAAGACCTTGAGCTCCTCGATTGTGTCGTCGTTGAGTTGAACCTTTCTGCCCGCTTCCCTCACGTCCCTGCTTCCTGCAAGGGCGTTAACGACCTTCCAGCCGTCGGGAAAGAGGGCGTTGAAGTACCGCTTAAGCCACCTCTCGTCAATGGAGCGGACGAAGAGCTCGCCCTCGCGGGATAGATGGTAGTAGGTATGGTGCTTGTGAACCTCGAAGGCCTTCTTGAAACGTGCCCTGCTCCTCTTTATCGCGCTCCCTGAGTCGCGTTCGATGAGTCCCAGCTCAAGGAGGTCCTTTATCGCATCTTCGATTAGCTCAAGCGGTAAACCGCTCACCTTCGCCATCATCTTGGCGTAATCAACTCCTGCTTTCTTCAGATGAACGAGAACGTAGAGGTGAACCGGCAGGAGCTCAAAGCCTCGGTAGGAACCGGGGCGTTCTCTCTGCATATTCCCGCCACCCATCGCCGAATCGCTCCTCAAGGACCTTCTCCTCATCGCCTATAAACTTCACCACGGCGAACCAGTAAACAAGGGGTAAGCCGAGCATAAAGCCACCGACGGCAAGGGAGAAGCCGGGGATTATCAGGAAACCCCAAATGGAGTATATCGGGTGCCTGACGCGGGAGTAACAGCCGTCCGTCAGCAGTTTTCCTTCCCTGTAAGCCATTGAAACCTGAAAGTAGCAGATGAGCCACAGTGCAACTCCGACGATAACGAGAACTGCCCCGACTTCCGGGAATCTCGGAGTTCGGAGTCCAAGGGCGGAGTTCAGGTAGAAGGTGAGGAGCGCATAGGGAAAAGCGAAAAGCGCCACCTTCGGCTCTATGCCCCAGAAGCGCATGGCTCACTCCTCGATTGGTGGCTTTTCGGCCTTCTTTGCCTGCACCTGCTCCCAGAGGTCGTCGAAGTTCTCAATGAGCCTCTGCAGGGCGAGCTTCAAATCCCTCGTCCTCGTGAAGAAGGCGACCTTGTTGGTCTTGTCGCGAATCCTCAGGAAGTTCGGCCCCATTCTGAACGCGGCAAGAACGTCAACGTCAAGGAGCTGGCTCACCACCGCTTTAAACTTCCTCGGGTCACCGTGGCCCTCGTCGTGCTCCTCTTCAAAATCTTTAGCTTTGTTCGGCCTCTTCTCGATGAGCCTCACGCTCCCGTCTTCACAGACCTCGTAGATTGCGAAGAACTCGGAGTCGCCGTAGTGCGCATCAATGAGCTTCTCGTCGTCCTCCATTCCGAACGCGACCTTGAGGCACCTCATGAGCATCACCGGTGAAAGCTCGAAAGGCCCTTTAAAAAGATTTAGGGGAGCCTAATCACAGGTCGATGTCCTCGAACCACTGCTCGATTAAATCCTCTGGAATCTCCTCCTCTTCAACGTTCTCCTGCATGAACTCCCACATCTCAAGGTGCCTCCTCAGGATTTCGGCGTGCTCCCTGCTTATCTCCGCCAGCCAGCGGAAGAGCCTCCTTGCCTTTTCTGATTTGGCCCTCATGCTCAGCTCCGAGTAAAGCCTTGCCGTCGCTTCCTCGGCGTCGATGGCGTAGCGGTAGTAGTCCTCAACGGTCGCTTCTGGGTCGGCGAGTGCCTTCTCGAGGAACTCAAGGGCAACCTCGACTTCCTTCAGTCCCCTCGTGTCTGCAGGTATCTCAACGCCCTCGAGGAGCTTCGCGTTCCTCTCGGCGTGGCTCGCGAGCAGTTTAAGGTCGTCCTTAAAGTCCCTTGGGACGAGCGGAATCAATGCCCTGTAAACTTCGGCCTTCTTTTTCTCTATCCTAACGACGCTCTCCATACCCATCACCGAGTTTTAATAACCTTAAGTGAATAAAAATCTTTCGCGACTTTCGTGATTATGCACAAAGCTTAAAAGGAATTCGGCTTCCCTAATTTCCGGAGGTGAGAGCTTGCAGATAGCCGTGAGCGGTGGAAAGGGAGGAACCGGAAAGTCAACAGTCGCGATTAACCTTGCGGTCGAGCTTGCGAGGCGCTTCAAGCTGGTCTTAGCTGACTTGGACGTAGAGGCGCCGAACGACCACCTGCTCCTCGGCGTTGAGCTGGCCAGCGAGGAGCCTGTGAACCAGTTCATGCCGAAGTTCGACTACTCAAAGTGCACCAAGTGCAGGAAGTGTGCAGAAGTCTGCGAGGAGCACGCGATAATAACCCTCAAGGACGGGACGCCCTTCCTCATGCCGAACCTCTGTTCGGGCTGTCGGGCCTGTGAAATAGTCTGCCCCGTTCCGGGGGCGATTCTGGAAGCCTTCCGCGTCATCGGCCACACCTACGTGACGGAAACGCCCTACGGCTTCACCCTCGTCACGGGGAAGCTTAGGGAAGGCGAGGAGCGCTCTATGCCCCTCGTCGTCGAGGCCAAGAAGAGGGCCAGAAACCTCGACTACGAGCTCCTGATGGTTGACACGGCGGCAGGAACCGGCAACACCGTCTCGAAGGCCATAGAGGGGTCGAAGCTCCTCATCGCGGTAACCGAGCCGACCCCGCTCGGAATCCACGACACCGAGCTGATTCTAAAGCTCGGAAAGCTGATGAAGCTTAAGACATGGGTCGTGGTCAACCGCTCGGACCTCGGCGACGTTGAGAAGGTCAGGGAGATAGCTGAAAGCTACGGCGCTGAGGTCGTTGCTGAAATCCCCTACAGCGAAAACATCGTGAGGAGCTACGTAAGCGGAAGGCCTGTGGTGCTTGAAAACGTTCCCGAGGCGAAAATCTTCCGCGAGCTGGCCGAGAAGGTTGCCGACTTCCTCGGGGGTGGTGAGTGATGCAGGTAGCGATTGCGAGCGGTAAGGGTGGCGTCGGGAAGAGCACGATAACGGCGTCGCTCCTCTACTTCCTGAAGGATAGGTACAGGCTCATAGCGGTTGATGCGGATGCCGAAGCACCTAACCTCGGCCTTCTCCTCGGCGTTGAGGAGTGGGAGGAAGAGAGGGAGCACATAGGAGCGAAGGTGGCTAAGATAAACACCGAGACCTGCGTCCGCTGTGGAATCTGCTATGAAAGATGTCCATACGAGAGCATCTACATTGACGAGGACGGCAACTACGTCGTCAACGAGCTCACCTGCGAGGGTTGCAACGTCTGTGGCCTCGTCTGCCCAGTTCCGGGCACTATAACCCTTGAGCAGGCCCGCTCCGGCGTCATCAGGAAGGCAACTACCAAGTACGGATTCCCAATAATCTCGGCCCAGCTCGACGTCGGAAGGCCCGAGAGTGGTAAGCTCGTCACCGAGGAGAAGGAGTGGGCGAAGAAGCTGATGGACGAGCTCAACCTGGAGCACATGATAGTTGACTCCGCTGCTGGAATTGGCTGTCAGGTGATAGCGAGCATAGGCGGGGCCGATTTGACGATACTGATTGCCGAGCCTACTCCCGCCTCGCTCAGCGACGTTCAGAGGGCTTACAAGGTCGTCCAGCACTTCAGGCAACCTGCTTACCTGATAATCAACAAGGCCGACCTGAACCCGGGCTTTACCGCCCTTAAGGAGTGGGCCGAGGCCGAAGGGATTCCCGTTATCGGAGAGGTCCCCTACGACAAGGCCATTCCGAAGAGCATGGCGATGCTTAAGCCGGTTGTCGAGGCCTTCCCTGACAGCCCGGCGAGCAAAGCGCTCAAGGAGATTGCCGAGAGAATCGCTGAGGAAATCCTCGGTTGATTCCCCTTTTCTTTTAACCCAAACCTTAAAAGCCTCCCTCCGTAGTTTCTCCGGTGGTAGCGATGGTTGAGAAGGAGATGGAGAAGCTCGCTTACGAGTATCAGCTCCTGCAGGCCCAGGCTCAGTTGCTGGCCCAGAACCTTGAGCTCCTTACCCTTGGAAGGGACGAGTTCAAGGCCGTCAAGGAGACGCTGGAAGAGCTCAAGAAGACCGAGGGGGAGGTTGAAATCCTCGTTCCGATTGGGGCCGGTTCCTTCCTCAAGGGCAAGATAACCGACAAGGAGAACGCGATTGTGAGCGTTGGCGCCGGCTACGCCGTCGAGAAGAACCTCGATAGCGCCATCGAATACCTCGAGGAGCGCATAAAGGAGTACGATGAGGCAATCGCGAAGACACAGGAAGCGCTTAAGAAGCTTGAGGCCCAGCTCGGGGAGCTGGCTAAGAGGGCGCAGGAGTTGCAGGCGACCAAATCTTAACGATTGGTTACGATTCTTGGTGTTCTGTTCTTTTACTTTGTCCCCAAAAGGTTAAAGATTTAAGTCCTTTCGCCGATGTTCGGTGATGCGTCGTCTGAAGTCTAAGAAGTTCACGTTACTGCTCTTCATCCCCCTCGTGCTCCTTGTGACGATAGGGTTAGCTGTTCCTAACATCACCCTTGGAGTTCAGCCTATCACAAGCGGTAGCTGTGAACTAAAGAGTCCAGTAGGGTGGGCGACGATAACCCTTCACTGGTCAAAATCAGGAGGGTTGATACAAAGGTGGACCCTCACCGGGGCCTCCGTTGTTTTCTCCAACGACGTGGGTGGACCGGTCAATTTCACCGCCAGAATTGAGATTTTAGGATACCGTTCCCTTGGTGATGCTTATCCAACCCTTGATGTCGTCAGAGCCACGTTCTCGACGAACTCGGGTATCTCAGCCGGGGCAGTGTATCAGCTCACGTTAAACGCCAGTCCTACCTACATTGTGTCCCCTTTCTTAAATCCTCCGGAACCAGAGATTGTTAACGCAGAAGGGACAGTAACTGGAGGAACTACTTTGTGCCTGGGGAGGATTTCCCTTACATCGGAAGGAATTGGCATTGGCTCTGCTTCCTACTCTCCTCTACCCGTGGGCGTTCCCCAGATAAACGTGACGATTAACAACACCGGAAACCCGGAACTGAGGGACTACGTGATTAACTTCACGGTTTCTCCCTCGTGCATCCCCAATCTCTCGAAGGTTTACGTAACGGACTCCTCCGGGAAACGGCTGTACTTCTGGGCGTTTAATGATTCAGCGAACAATAAAATATGGTTCTGGGTGAACTACACCGTGCCGGCTAACTCCATGCGGGAGATAATAATACACCTCAACGGAACGGGGACAAGTCAGTATTTTGACCCAAACAGGGTATTTTGGAACTTTACCGAGAATTTAGGGCTGTCCGAGATGACGTTACACCAGATTGGTGTGAATCTTTCAAGGATTTCCGCACTTGGATACACAGGCTACGTCATTGATACCTATGCCAACTTAGATATTCCTAATAGTTATCATCCAGGTCCGATGTTTTTGGGATTTTATCGGTATAGGAGGGGTATCTACTATCTGTATGGAATCGGTATCAATTACTGGGTATCATTTTCAACGTTATCTTATTCATATCAGCTCGGGTCAGTTACACTTGCGGGCACCAATCCAAGTCAGCTTAGCCTATGGTCGTATAGTGTGGTGAATGACAACATTCCACTATCCTCAAGTGGATTGTATTCAGTGGCCTTCAACAATCTGACTAAAAACATAGGCCTTTATCTAAACGGGACCTTCCTTGGCTCTACTAAAGTTAGAGGAACCCTAATTCCACCCATCTTGGGGCAGTACAATGCCAATAGTGGCAGTCACTACTACTGGATTGGCGTCCGACCCTTTGCGAGCAGTCCCCCCAAAGTATCCCTCCCCGCAACGTGTTCTGCCCCTTCCAGTGGGATCTACACTTTCACTCTCTACTTCCGCCCCTGATACCACTCCACCGTCTTCTTAAGCCCTTCCTCGAGGCTCCACTCGGGCTCGAAGCCGAGCTTTTTGATTTCCGTTATGTCCGCGAGGCTGTGCCTTATGTCGCCGGGTCTCGGCTTGTCGAAGACTATCGAGCTCGTCGTCCTTGTTATCTCGATTATTTTCATCGCGAGTTCGAGAATGCTCGTCTGCTTTCCGGTTGCAACGTTGAAGACCCTACCGTTGGCGCGCTTGCTCTCGGCCACGAGAATGTTTGCCCTAACGACGTCCTTCACGTAGATAAAATCCCTCGTCTGCTTTCCGTCGCCGAAGATTACGAGGGGCTCTCCGGTTAAGGCCCTGTTGATGAAAATGCTTATCACTCCCGCGTACTGGTTAAAGCCCTGCCTCGGCCCGAAGACGTTGAAGTAGCGGAGCGCAACGACCGGTAAACCGTAGAGCTCGTGGTAAACGCGAAGGTACTCTTCAACGGTAGCCTTCGTTACGCCGTAGGGCGAGAGCGGTCTCGGCCGTTCCCTTTCCTTCAGCGGGAGGTTGGGGTTATCGCCGTAGACGGCGGCAGAGGAGGCGAAGATTAGCTTTCCGTGTCCCTCAAGAAGAGCCCTGATGATGTTGAGGGTTCCGAGAACGTTGACCTCCTCGGTGAAAATCGGGTCGCGTATGCTCTCAACGACGCTCACCTGCGCCGCCTCGTGGAAGACGTAGTCGGCGTTGCTTATCAGCTCGGCTATCGCCTCGTAGTCCCTTATGTCGGCCTTAACCAGCCTCGCACCCGGCGGAACGTTCTCGGCTTTTCCTGTGTAGAGGTTGTCAATAACGATGACCTCGTTGTCCTTGACCAGCTCCCAGGCTATGTGCGAGCCTATAAAGCCGGCTCCCCCAGTGATTACGATTAGCTTGTTCTTCATGTTCAACCCCGGGGGAGTAGAACCGGGCCCCTTAAGTCTCTTTCTCTGAGTAGCTCATCCTGAGCTTCACGGCCTTCATCAGGTCCTCCTTCGTGGGGGGCCTCTCGGGAACGTTTGAGTAAGCGTTAACGAGGTCGTTTATGATAATGACGAGTTTTTCAAGGATGTCCTTACTCTTGTTCCAGGGCGTTGCGTAGCGGAACTCAATAATCTCCGCAAGGTCGTCCAGGGTGAACTCGCAGATTACCTTCTCGCTGGGGCACTCGACGAGAAGCAACTTGCCGTTTTCCAGGACAACCTTAACGTCAACCTTGGGGGCCTTCACCATCGGGCATCACATTACTACATTGGGCACCAACGTACTTTAAGGTTGTGCTCCGAGACGTTGAAATTCCCAAGACCGCCGGCAGGGAATTAACAAATTTCTGTTAATTTCGAAACCGTTATAAGGCCCTTATTGACTTAAACTTTGGTAAGGAGCCATGCCGAGCTACATCGTTGTTGGCGGTCAATGGGGAGACGAGGGCAAGGGTTCCATCATAGCATACCTTGCCCTGAAGGACGAGCCGGAAATAATAGCGCGCGGCGGCGTTGGAACGAACGCAGGACACAGCGTTTTTATCAACGGAAAGAAATACGCGGTGAGACAGCTTCCAACGGGTTTCATGCAAACAAAGGCACGGCTCCTCGTTGGGGCCGGCGTCCTCGTTGACCCGGAGGTTTTCTTCCACGAGCTCGAGCATCTCAGGGACTTCAACGTCGCCGAGAGGGTTGGAATAGACCACCGTTGCGCGATAATCGAGGAAAAACACAAGCAACTCGACCGCTCCAACAGCCACCTACATGAGAAGATAGGAACGACGGGAAGCGGTTGCGGGCCGGCTAATGCGGACAGGGTCATGAGGAGGGCAAAGCTCGCAAAGGACATCCCCGAGCTCGAGCCCTACCTGACGGACGTGGCGGAAGAGGTGAACGACGCGCTTGACGAGGGAAAGCTCGTCCTCATCGAGGGAACCCAGGGGTTCGGGCTGAGTCTCTACTACGGCACCTATCCCTACGTGACCTCCAAGGACACCACAGCCTCCGCCATAGCGAGCGATGTCGGAGTTGGCCCGACGAGGGTTGACGACGTCATAGTGGTCTTCAAGAGCTTTCCGACGAGGGTCGGTGCCGGGCCTTTCCCGACGGAGATGAGTCAGGAAGAAGCCGAGAGGCTCGGTCTCGTTGAGTACGGAACTGTAACCGGTAGGAGGAGGCGCGTCGGCTGGTTTGACTTTGACTTCGCCCGCTACTCCGCGAGAATCAACGGGGCAACTATGATAGCGCTCACGATGCTCGACAAGTACGATAAGAACGCCTTCGGAGTAACCGACTACGATAAACTGCCGAAGAAGGCGAAGGAGTTCGTGGAAGAAATAGAAGAGAGGGTTGGGGTTCCTGTAGGGCTCATAAAGACCGGACCCGAGCTGGAACACATCATCGACAGGAGAGACGTCATTTGACGGCGTACTTGCCCTCGAGCTGGGCCAGTTTAATCTTTGAGGCGATGCCGCTTCCTGGAATGAAGTCGTGCTCGATTAGCTCCCCGGTTAGAGTGTTGTACTTGCCGAAGTAGATTCCCCTCCTTCCAATCCCCTTTATTCCCGCGTAGCCCTCCTCAATGTTGTGTGCCACCCACTCAACTTCGATGGAATCTCCGTAGGTGGTCCTGATGAACTCCTCAAACGACTTCGCTATTGTGCTTTCTATGTACTGGTAGTCAAAATCGAGAACTTCTCCGCTCGTCCGGTGGATGGTCAACCGTCCAAAGGCTTTCACACCGGTAAATTCAACCTCCCAGTGGTCGGACAGCTTGAGGCCCTCAATCGAGGGACTCGGCTCAACTTCGCGGATTTTGGAGAGCGCGATTTCCTCAACGACCTCCTTCTTGAGGAAGCGGTCGAGCTCCATGAGTTCGCCGGAGCGGGAGACAAAAACCTTAACGACGTTCCTGTCCCCCTCAAGCGTAACTGTGAACCCCTCTTCGGATTCCTCGATGAATATCGGCGCGAATCCCCTGTACTTCCTCAGTGCCACTTCCACTGCGATGTTCTTCTCAATCTCCAGGTCCCCTTCGAGTACTCTCCCGGTTTCCCCCTCGTATGTTATGGATGCCCTGAACCCCTCTCCCTCGAACTCGGCCTTAACTATCCCGTGGTCTATTACGTGACAGGTCTTCAGTTCGAGGTTTTTTGCGACCTCAACGATATCGCCCGCAACTCTGCGCAGAACCTCAATGGGAGCACCAAGGTTGCTGGTCTCAAGGATGTTCCCAGTTCTCTGGTCGAGCTTTACGGTAAGCACGCCTTTCTCCGTGAGAAGGTCTATGAACACTGCGTTTGAACGCCTCTCAACACCTATTACCCTGGCTCCGTCGTACTTTGATAGGACGACCCCGAACATGGCCTCTTCGGTGAGTGCCGGATGGAATCTCCTGAGGCTTCCGCTGTAGGAGTTGAGCTCGACCTCGAAGAGGTAGCGTTCAGTTTTTCCCCTCATGACCGTAAAGCGGCCCCTTCTGACAACCTCGATTGAGAGGGGCTCCTCTCCTATCTCCGCTCTAACCGCATCTCTCGCGAGCTCTGTGAGCCTCTCCTCGCTTAATGGTTCCGCCTCTGCACTCACGCGTCCTCTTTTAAAGTCAAACACAACCGTGGCCTCGTTCGGTCCCATTGAGAAAACCGCAACCGCGGACTCGGGGACGTAAGCCTTCCTCGAATGAACAACGCGGAGGTCAAGCCATTCCCTCTTTGCCGCCTCCTCGACTACGAACTTCCTGGGGTCTTCCCCTTCTTTGAGCCTAATCTCAGTTGCCAGTACCGTTGCAACGTCTTCCAGCAGGACCTTCATTGCCAACCCTTTCAGCTCGCCCTCTGTTTTGAGCACCACTCGCTCCCCATCAACGAAGGCCTTGCCGCTGTCGCTTTCCCTCACCCATGATACAACGTATACGGGCCTGAACTCGAGCCGTAGCTCTTTTAGTCTGGTTTCTTCCCTGGAGACGCCGTATTTGTAGGAGATGACGTTTTTGGCCTCATCAACGAGCTTTTTGCTGGACAGCGGCTCTACAAGCGGACCGTCGAGAATGAACTCCTTGAGAACGCCCTCTTCTTCGTATTCGCGGGGAAGGAACTTTTCAAGGAGCGTCCTCGGGGGTTCTATCGCATAGCGGTTAAAGGTCTCCGCGAGCCAGTCTGGACTGAGAACATTAACTCCCTCGAGATTGTACTCGAGCCCGTCAAGGGCTACGAGAAACGTTTTGTCCTCGCCGCGTAGGGCCTTATGGAGCCAGCTCTCTGGGGGCTTTCCCCGTAGTAACGCAACTGCCAGAGTTTCCTTTCCTTGGAAAGGGTCCTCCCTTTCACCGGTGACTATCACGAGATGAGCTTTGCCCCTCCTCTTGTACTCCCTTCTGGTTTCCTTGAAACCCGCCTTACTTAGAAGCTCGGCGAGCCCCTCAACTATGAAATCCTCTGGTGCGAGGGATATCATCGAAGGTTCCCATGACATGGCAACCCCCATTAGAGAATAGGTAGGGCTGAATAAATAGTTTATGGCTCGTAAAAAAGAGTTAATTATCACTCCGAGTAAGTCCTATCTATGAGCCACCGAACAATTGTTCCATAGAACTCGTCCGCCCACTCGGGGTCCTCGAATATCTCATGGTAAGCGCCTTCGAACTCCCTGAGCGTTTTGTCGCTTACCTTCAGCCTTTCAAAGAGCCTTCTTGAGCCTTCGGGGGGCGTTATCACGTCCCCGGTTCCAACGAGCAGGAGAACCGGAACTTCTATTCTCTCCGCTTTAAGGTGCGCCAGCTCCATGTTAACGAAGATGCTCCTTCCGAGCTTCGCCGAAATTCTGTCGTGGACGAGCGGGTCCTCAACGTACCTCCTCACGGCATCTTTGTTCCTTGAGAGAAGTTCCGGTTTTATGCCGTTGGAGAGAACAACACCAGGGGCAACCTTTCCGAGGAATTTCGCAAGGGACACCGTGAAGCCCGGCGTTTCCGGGCTCTTGGCGAGGGCCGGGGAAGATGCCACGACGCCCCTGATTCTATTGGGCCTCGTCTCGGCGTATCGGATAACGGTCAAACCGCCGAGGCTGTGGCCGAAGAGGAACGGCTTCTCACCTAATTCCGCAATTATGTAATCGATTATTTCCATAGCCTCTTCAATGCTTGTGTGGCCCCTCTTTCCGGGGCTCTTACCGTGTCCGGGCCAGTCAAAGGTGTAAACCGCGAAGCCGGCCTCGTTAAGCTCCCTAATCAGCCGTCCGTACCTTCCGCTGTGCTCCCCAAGGCCGTGAACGAGAATGACCCAACCGAGCGTTGGTTCGCCGAACTTGGCCTTGTAAACCTCCATCTCAACCACCCAGCCAGACCCGCTTGAGCGGGAGAACGTCAAAATCTTCATCCTCGCTAACTATCGCCTGAAGGCCGTTGTTCTCTATAGCCGCAACGTGGAGGGCATCGGAGGGGCGGAGGTTGTAATTCATGATTATTTGTCTGGCCGTTAGGTAGTCCTGAAACGTTAGAGGAAGGACTCTAACAGCGGGCAGAACAATGTCGTCTATGAATTCGAGTGTATCCTTGTAGGCTATTCCGTACTTGCGCTTTGAGACGTGGATTAACTCATCGAGAACCAGCACATCCGTGTAGAGTTCATGCTTCTGGGTAAGGTCCGCGTAGAATTCATCGAGCTCGTCGGCGATGTCTTCTGGAATTCGTGAGTTGAGATAAACGAAAAGGTTTGTATCGATGAAGAGCTTCATTCCTCAATCCCCCAGACCTCGTCGAACTCGTCTTCGAGGCTTATTCCCTTTAGCTCCCCCAGTTTTACCGGCTTAGTGCCTTTTCGCTTCTCGTGATACTCTTTGAGCTTTCTGAGGAGTTCCTCTTTGCTCGGCGGCTTTTTGATAACGAGACCCTCCTCTGTAGGCTCAACTATGACCTCTCCGCCTTCTTTTATGCCATAAGCTTCGCGGAAAACCTTGGGGATGACAATCTGCCCCTTGGGACCGACCTTGAGGCGTATGCTAACCAAAGGTATCACCATGTATAACTCGCGGTTCAACAAAATAAAGCTTTCGAGAAAATAGCTCAGGAGGAAAACGCGCTCTCCCTGAGCTTCTCGTTGACGAAGCGGACGAGTTTCTTAACGTCCCGCTCTATTGCTTCGGGCTCGGGCTTCATGAGGACGTAGAAGACGTTGGTTTTGGGTGTCAGAGAAACGTGCTTGACGTTGTGGGGCTTTGAAAGGCTCTCGACGAGCTCCTTGAGTTTGATTACGTCCCGCTTCTTCTCGTAGAGTGCCTCGTACTCCTTGCCGGCTATCTCAATCGTTTCCCTCTGAAGAAAGTCCTCGTTCTCGATGTTCGGGCTGAGCCGGTAATAGCCCTTCTGAATGAGGTGGGCCTCGCGCTTAATCTCGGCGAAAGGTCTGATGACGAAGTAAATTTTGTCGTGTCTGCTCGTAAGGAGCGCTATCGGGAAGTAGAGGAGACTGTGCCTCGGCAGGAGCGTTAGCGTGTACTCGAACTTCCTGATGTTGTCTCGGTTCACCTTATAGCTCGCCCTGAAGCCGATGTAGCCGCCGAGCCACACGTAGTCCTTGTCCTCGGGCTTTACAATCTCCTCGATTGAGCGAAGGTAGTGTTCCATCAGCTGAATGTTGAGCTTTCGACCCTTGTAGAATTGAATCGATGTCAGCGCGGCAACGACCATGAGCGCGAACAGCAAGGTTGAGCTAACTTCCATCACACACCACCTGGATGATATCTCTGAAGGGTAGTGTCATCGAGTATTTCAAACTTTTCTATTCCGGCCCCCTCAAGGACCTTCATGATGTCCTTGATTATCCTCGCCTGAACCGGCCAGGCAAGTGCACTTGAAACCGGGCCCGGGAGAGTGTTCCGGGCAAAGGCGAGGTATATCTGTATCCCCTCCTCATCTTCAATAATCGTCGAAACGAGCCCCTCGCTCACGATGTCAACCCCGGTGAAGGGGTTCTTAACTGATTTCAGCAACTCAAGAACCTCCTCCCTCAAGAATCATTCCCCCGAGCCTTCTGAGCCACTCGAGGCCCCTCGGCTCCTCCGCGAACATCGGGAGCTTTATGATGTCTATGCCCCTGAACTTCCGCTTGACTTCCTCAAGGACCTTTTTCTGCGCCTCCATCTTGACCTTCAGCTCCGGGATTTCCTCCCTGAGCTGGATTACCTTGTTCACCACTATGAGCCTCAGCGGGACGTTGAACTTCTTCAGGCTCTCGTAGGCTCTCTCCGTCTCGTAGAGTGGGAGCATCTCGGGATTCATCACGGCAACAACGCTCGTTTTCTCAGGGTCGGTTATCACTCTCTCGACGAACTCGACCTCCTTCCTGTACTGGAGGAGCTCCTTCATAACTGGGTCCTCCGCCTCGTCCTTGGGAAGCTTGAACTTCTCCCCGTCTATCTCGTACTCCTCCTCGCCCTTAATCTTCGCTATCGCCTTCCTCCTCTGGAGTATCTTGCGCCTTATGTCAATCAGCTTGTCGGCCCAGATGAGGGAAATCCTCGGCAGGGCCAAAACGCGGAGCGTTAGGCCAGTTGGAGGAGTATCGAAGACGATAACGTCCCACTGGTCGCCATCGCTCAGGATTTCCCTTATGGCCTCAAGCGTCGCGTACTCCTCGATTCCCGGGGAGTAGCTGAGGACCTCGAAGTACTTCTCGAGGTTTATGACTGTCAGGTAGCGGTACATGTTCTTGAGGTTCTTCTCGAGGTGCTTGAGGTAGGCCTTAATCAGCTTCTCCATGTCGAGCTCGCTCGCGTAGAGGTTGTCGAGGATTCTCTTAGGCTTGTCGCTCAGCTTCTCCATGAGGACGTCGCCGAGGTTGTGGGCGGGGTCGAGGGAAACTATGAGGGTTTTGTAGCCCCTCTCGGCCAATCCAACGGCTATTGAAGCGCTCGTCGTGGTTTTGCCGACTCCACCCTTTCCTATGACAAAAAGGACCCTGAAGCCCTCCTTGGGGACGAGGTACTCCCTCATGCTACCACCTCAGTCTATATCGAACATTCCGGCGACTTCAGCGAAGACATCGTCGAGGTTCACAGCGCGACTCTCCATAACACGGATTTCCTTGACCATGTGGGGCATGAGCCTCATAACCAGCGTCGTCGGCGGGCTGGGGATTCCTATGAAAGAGCCCATCAGGATGAGCGCGAAGACGTTCTCGAGTTCTCTCAATTCGAACTCTATGTACTCCGTGGACTGATGTTTGAAGGCCTCGCCGAATCCCTTCAAGAAGTCCCTAATCTTCTGCAAGCTCTCACCTCCAGAAGGAAAAATTAAAGAACGAAAGCCTCAGCTGGCCATCGCGGCGTACTCCTCGACCGGTCTCCTCCATGCCGCGTACCAATCGATGACGAGCATTATGTTCAGGAGCAGGCCGATGATGGTTATGACGCTGACCCAGATTCCTGGCTTGACGACAACGAGGAACCACACGAGGGCCGCCGTGACGGTAATCCACAGGAAGAGCGCCGGGATTATCACTGCCCACTTCCAGGCACCTTTCGGGTTCTGAACCTTTGCAACCCAGAGCGACGCTGTCATAAGGGCAATGCTGGCGAGCATCTGGTTCATACCGCTGAAGGCCGGCCAGATAATGAGCCAGTTGCCTCCCCATGCCATGTAGATTCCAAAGACCACAAGGATTATCGAGGCGACCCATTTGTTCTTCAAGAACTCCGGTCCATGGGCCATCTCCATGATTTCCTGCCATGCAAAGCGGCCGAGCCTTGTGGCGGTATCGAGGGTCGTCAGCGCGAAAGCCGCTACCCAGAGGCTTGCGAAGAGTGCTCCCGCGTGAACGGGAATACCGAACGCGTTGTTGAGGCCGTAGGCATAGCTCTTGGCGAAGATGCCAACCTTTCCGAGCTTGACGGCTTCAAAGCCCGCTGGAACTTGGAGTCCGAGCTTCTGAAGGAGCCCCGCTGTAACGAGGTTACCCTTTGCGCCGACTATCGGAGCGTAGACCTTGTACCAGTTGTCGGCTGTTATGGGTATCTTCAGGTCCTTGAAGACCTGGAAGCCGTACACCGCTATCGAGGATATAACGAGGGTCGAGAGGAAGCCCTCGGTGAACATTCCACCGTAGCCGACCATGAGGCCGTGGAGCTCGTTGTCAAGCTGTTTGCTCGTGGTTCCCGAACCGACGATGGAGTGGAACCCGCTCAGCGCTCCACAGGCTATTATGAGCGGAATCGTTGGCCAGAATGGTGAGGGCTTTCCGCCGACAACGTGGGCGCTCCATGTGGTGAAAGCAGGTGCCGTGAAGGTTCCAGTGCCCTTAATGCCGACCACTATGAATGCAAGGCCGCCGAGAATCAGTCCGAACCACAGGATGTAGGCGTTGAGATAGTCCCTGGGCTGGAGCAGAATCCAGACGGGTAGTGAGGAGGCTATGATAACGTACAGTCCGAGGGCGATAAGCCATGTGTGCGTACTTGCGTGTATCGGGTACTTGAAGCCTACGTATATTGCGCCTATCAGCATGAGAATTCCTATGACGGTTCCCAGCTTGAAGTCAATCTGCCACTTGTAGAGGAGCAGTCCGAGGATTACTGCAACCAGCATGAAGAGCCACGACGCGGTTGCGGCTCCCGGAGTACTGACGAAGATGCCACTGATGACTGCTCCGAACGCTGCAACAACGAGGACCAGTGAGAACCAGACGTAGAGCTCGAAGGCCATGCTCGTTCTCTTGCTCATCAGCTTCCCAGCAATCCACTGAACTGACTTTCCATCGTAACGCACCGATGACATCAATGCCAGATAGTCGTGGACGGCACCGATGAAGACGTTTCCAAACCAGACCCACAGGAGTCCCGGAAGCCAGCCCCACGCCATCGCTATAGCGGGACCGACGATAGGTCCAGCCCCAGCTATCGACGCGAAGTGGTGTCCGTAGAGAACCACGGGGTTTGCCGGAACGTAGTCAACGCCATCGTAGAGCCTGTGAGCGGGCGTTGGCCTGTTGGGGTCGGCCTTGACGACCTTGTTCTGCAGGGCCTTACCGTAGCTAAAATACAAACCGACGTAAATGGCCGCCGCTATCAATATTATTACAGCCGAGTTCATGGTTGCACCTCCATAGAGTATCTGCACCTTAATGTACATATTGCATACTTAAATGTCTTTCGGCAAAAAGCCGAAAATACTTCGACTTTTCACGGAAAAAAGGAGGAAAAAAGAGATTTTCAATGAAGCGGGCTTAACACGACCATTCGTTACCCGAGTTCTATGAGTGGGTCGCCGGTGTTTACGGTGTCGCCTTCCTTCACGTAGATTTTCTTTACAATCCCGTCTTTCGGAGCCGGAATCTCGTTCTCCATCTTCATAGCCTCAAGCACAACCAAACCCTGACCAGTCCTAACCTCCTGCCCCTCACTCACGAGAACCCTCAAAATCTTCCCAGGCATCGGAGCAGTAACAGTATTCGGTGAAACACTCACAGAAGCCGGTGTAGCGGCAGATGCCTGGGCTGGGGCAGGGACCGAATGGGAAGCAGGTGCGGAAACCTGTGCAGGGACGGCTCCCCGAGCCCCCGACAGGTATCTGAGCGCACTAAAATCAACACCCTCAATGCCGACCTCAAACTCGACGCCGTTGACGTAGACCTTAACCTTTGATGTTTTCTTTGGAAGTTCAACCTTCATTCTTCCCTCGGCCCTCGCCCTGAAGAACTCGAGGGCGACCTCAGGGAAGAGGCAGTAGGTAAGAACGTCCTCCTCCTTGTGGAGGTAGCCGAGCTCCTCAAGCTTCTTCCTGCACTCCCCAAGCTGGGGCTTGAGCAGGCTTCCTGGCCTCTCCCTTATTGGCTCCTCGTCGCCGAGGACGAGCCTTTTGAGCTCGGGGTTTATCTCCGCAGGAGGCCTTCCGTAGAGGCCCCTGATGTAGTCCTTAACCTGCTGGGTTATCTGCTTGTACCTGCCAAAGAGGACGTTGAGAACGGCCTGCGTTCCAACTATCTGGCTCGTCGGGGTAACCAAAGGAGGCCAGCCGAGGTCTTCCCTAACGCGCGGAATCTCCTCGAGAACCTCGTCGAGCTTGTCGAGGGCGTTCATCTCCTTGAGCTGGGCGATGAGGTTGGAGAACATTCCACCGGGAACCTGGTACTTAAGGACGTAGGGGTTCACCATGAGCGTCTCCTTGTGAAGTAACCCCCAGTACTTCTCCTCGAGCAGTTTCTTGAGGTAGCGGGAAACCCTGTGGATTAGCTCCCTGTCGAGGTGGCTTCCAACGGCCTCGGGAAGGGCGTGCCATATCGTCTGTATTCCAGGCTGGGCCGTTCCAAAGGCGAATGGACTTATGGAAGTGTCGATGTAATCGGCTCCAGCTTCCACCGCCTTCAGATACGTTGCGACAGCCATTCCCGTTGTTGAATGGGTGTGGACGTTAACTGGGACGCCGTAGGTTTCCTTTATCTCGCTGACCAGCTCGTAGGCCTTCCAGGGAGTGAGCAGGCCGGCCATGTCCTTAATCGTTATGACGTCAACGTCGAGCTTTAGGAGCTCCTCGACTTTCTTCATGTAGTACTCCAGTGTGAAGACTTTGCCTGTGGTGTATGCTATCGCCCCCTGAACCTCTGCTCCGACTTCCTTCGCTTTCTTTATCGCGACCTCCATGTTCCTGACGTCGTTGAGGGCGTCAAAAATGCGGAAGATGTCTATTCCGTTCTTGTGAGCCAGCTCGACAAACTTCTCAACGACATCATCGGGGTAGTGTCGGTAACCGACGACGTTCTGACCGCGAAGGAGCATCTGGAGCTTCGTCTTCCGTATGTGCTCCCTGAGGAGGTGGAGCCTCTCCCAAGGGTCTTCCCTGAGGTAGCGTATGCAGACGTCGAAGGTCGCCCCTCCCCATACCTCCATCGAGTAGAATCCGATTTTGTCCATCGTTTCGGCGATTTTCAGCATGTCCTCGGTCGTCATCCTCGTCGCTATCAGCGACTGGTGAGCGTCACGGAAGGTTGTGTCTATAATCTCAACTTTCGCCAACTCCATCACCTCCGGTGCACAGAAAAGTACAGGAATTTAAAAGTCTTACGACGAGAAAAGAAAAAGAGTTAGACAGATGCCGAAATCAGAGCAGGCCCTCGGCCTTCGCCGCCTCCTCCGGGTCCTCGTTCCTGTGGATTACCCTGAGAAGGGCCTTTATGAATGGCTCCGGGTTCTCGCGCTGGAATATGTTCCTACCAACGACGGCTCCTGAACCCCCGGCCTCTATGACCTCCCACACGAGCTTGAGGAAATCAACGGGGTTTTCCGTCTTCGCCCCTCCGCTGAGCAGGACGGGAACACCGGCGGCGGCATCAACGACCTTTGCAAAGGTCTCCTTTGAGCCGGTCCAGTAGGTCTTTATCATGTCCGCGCCACTCTCTGCCGCAGCCCTCGCCCCGTACATGACGACGCGGTAGTCCTCTTTCTTTCCATACTTTTCGTTGATGTACGGGCCCCTTGGATAGGCGAACTGCACAACAGGGAAGCCGAGGTCGTGGGCGTAGCTCGCTATCTCCGCGAACTGGCGCATCATGACGTCCTCCTGAGGCGAACCCCAGTAGACGGTCGCCGCTATCGCGTCGGCGCCGAGCTTCACGGCATCTTCAACGAAGCCCAGCTGGCTCTGGAGGAGTTGGTCGTCCTTCGGACGGAGGTTGGTCTTGCTGGTGAGCTTGACCATAAGCCCGACGTTGGGCTTGACCTCGTCGCCGACAATCCTCGCGATTCCTGGAAGCATCATCACGCCGTCTATTCCGGCCCTGACAACCTTCTTTATGATAACCCTCGGGTTAACGTGCTCCCACTGCTCCTCAAAATCGGTCGGCCCGTGTTCGAAGCCGTGGTCCATCGCGAAGATTAACGCCCTCCCGTCCCTTCGGAAGAAGCGCCTGAGCCTTCTCCTAATACCAACGCTCTGGTACGCATCCATTTACATCACCGTGAGTGATATATTCAAGGAGGATTTAAGGTTTTCCCCACGGATTTGTTACTACCAACAATGGTTTTCCGCAATCGTTTAAATCCCTTTCGACGAACGATGAATCGGTGTTCAATCGTGGAGTGGAAGGTAATCCGCCTCACCGAGGTTGGTTCGACCAACGACTACGCCAGGGAGATAGCCGAGGACGTGCCCGATGGGACTGTCGTCGTTGCCAGAAGGCAGACCTCCGGGAGGGGCAGGAAGGGCCGGAGCTGGGTTTCTCCCGAGGGCGGACTGTGGATGACGGCGATTCTGAAGCCGAAGTCCAGCCCCGAGCACGTTCCGAAGCTGGTCTTTGTTGGGGCTCTGGCGGTCACTGATACCCTCGCTCAGTACGGTATAGGGGGAAAGATAAAATGGCCGAACGATGTCTTCGTTGGGGAGCGGAAAATAGCCGGAATCCTGAGTGAGTGCAAGCTAAACTCCTTTGCCCTCCTTGGAATAGGTCTGAACGTTAATAACGAGGTCCCCGAGGAGCTCAGGGACGGTGCCGTTTCGATGGCTGAACTCCTCGGGCGGAAACTTGACCCCAACGAGGTTCTTGAGAGGCTCTTGAGGTCCCTCTCGTATTGGTACAGCCTCTTTAAGAGCGGTCGCCACGGGGAGATACTGCGGTCTGTGCGAACTAGGAGCGCTGTCATAGGAAAGGAGGTTGTTATACTCGAGGATGGCGAGGTCATCCTGAGGGGTAGGGCCGTTGGAATAGACGAGTCCGGGGCCCTGTTAGTCGACACCGGGGAGAGGGTCGAGAGGGTCCTCTACGGGGACGTTTCCCTGAGACTCCCATGAAGTTCTGCTCACTCTTTGCCATTTTGTCAAAAATTTTGCGAAAAAGTTAAAATCTCTTCTGTATTAATATTAATCCCGCGTGTTTACACTTGTTAAACTGCTGGAATAGCGGGGGTGAAAGTATGGGCCTGCTGAGGAAGTATCTGGACTACCCTGTTCTGTGGAAGATACTCTACGGTTTAATTTTAGGTGCGATTTTTGGCCTCATCGCGGGCCACTTCGGCTGGACGAACTTCGTGGCGACGTACATCAAGCCCTTCGGCGACCTCTTCATTCGGCTGCTGAAGATGCTCGTGATGCCGATTATCCTCGCGTCCTTGGTCGTCGGTGCGGCGAGTATAAGCCCCGCTCGTCTCGGTCGCGTCGGTGCCAAGATAATAGTCTACTACCTGGCAACCTCCGCAATGGCCGGTGTTCTTTGGTCTCATAGTTGGTAGGGTCTTCAACGTTGGCTCGGGCATACACCTTGGCTCGGGAACCGGAAAGGCAATCGAAGCGAAGAGCCCTTCGCTCGTTCACACGCTTCTAAACATAGTTCCCACGAACCCGTTTGCATCCCTCTCTAACGGGGTAGTTCTCCAGACGATATTCTTTGCGATAATCCTGGGAATAGCGATAACCTATCTCATGAACAGGCAGGAGGAGCGCGTTAGAAAGTCCGCGGAAACACTTCTTAGGGTCTTTGACGGCCTGGCGGAGGCTATGTACCTCATAGTTGGGGGCGTTATGCAGTACGCACCGATAGGTGTCTTCGCCCTCATAGCTTACGTCATGGCCAAGGAAGGTTTGAAGGTCGTCGGCCCCCTGGCGAAAGTCGTTGGTGCGGTCTACCTTGGCCTCTTCCTGCAGATTGTCGTGACCTACTTCATCCTACTCAAAATCTTCGGCATCGACCCAATCAAGTTCATTAAGAAGGCAAAGGACGCCATGCTGACGGCATTTGTGACGAGGAGCTCAAGTGGAACGCTTCCAGTTACAATGCGCGTCGCCGACGAGAACATGGGGGTGGACAGGGGAATCTACTCCTTTACCCTTCCGCTCGGTGCAACGATAAACATGGATGGAACGGCCCTCTACCAGGGTGTCACGGTTCTCTTCGTTGCCAACGCCATCGGTCACCCGCTCACGCTGAGCCAGCAGCTCGTTGTCGTCCTTACGGCCGTGCTCGCTTCCATCGGAACCGCTGGCGTTCCTGGTGCCGGGGCGATAATGCTTGCGATGGTGCTCCAGAGCGTTGGCCTCAACCTGACGTCTGGAAGTCCAGTTGCGCTTGCCTACGCGATGATTCTTGGAATCGATGCCATCCTCGACATGGGCAGAACCATGGTAAACGTTACCGGGGACCTCACTGGAACCACAATCGTTGCCAAGACGGAGGGGGAGCTTGACGAGAGCAAGTGGCGTGACTGATTTTTCTTCCCTTTCTTTTGGGCAAACTTAATATACCCCCGTTCGTTTTTAAGCCCAGGACTGTTGGAGGTAACGTTATGAAGAAGTTTGGATTTTGGCTGGTCGCTCTTCTGCTCGTCGGACTTCTCGCAGGGAGTGCCTCGGCCGCTGGAGAATACAAGGAAGTTCAGAAGAACGAGTACTGGGTTTCGTGGGATGGAAGCGCCAACGCGACCCTCGTGTCCATCGTTTACGGCCCGAGTGAGATGCTCAACCAGACGAAGGCGAGCATACTGAAGATGGGCATTCAGAACGCCACCAAGGTGTTCGTGAGCCAAGAGGCCCAGAAGCTCTCCCAGATGGGGTTAACGCTCAAAAACGCAACGGGAGAAATTATCGGGTACAACACCACCGGGCCGTTGGAGACCGTGATAAAGGGTAGGATACTCAACTTCGCGCGCTACTACTCCTACGACAACGTCTGGGAGATAGCGCTCGACGCGCTCCGCGTGGCAGACCTCTCGCAGATTAACCCAACCGCCATAAACGGCTCAATGTACTTGGAGAACTACTTCACCGTTCATCTCCCCGCCGGAGCCAAACTGAAGAACGTCACGAAGGGATTTAAGGTTGAATCAAACGGAAGCTACATACTCCTGGACGTCAAGGTCGAGGGGAACACAATATTCACGCACTCCATCGTGTACCTCAAGAAGGGTGTTACCAAGGAGGACCTCATGGTTCTTTATTCAAAGCTGGAGCCCGTTATGATTCAATACACCGGGAAGAAGGGTGTTGAGAACTACACGACTTGGGAGATGAAGATATACAACAACATAACCGTTCAGGGCAATCAGACGGTTCTCGACACTACTGAGGAGTACATAAAGCCCGAGGCATACATAAACTACGTCAAGGTTCAGTTCGCCTACGAGGGTCTTCAGAAGGCTGAGCAGAGCCTTTATGAGAAGTACGCCCAGCAGTTCCAGAACGAGGGAGTTCAGGTCCTTGGGGGAAGGGTTTCGATTCTGAACGCCAACACCAGCGGTCCCCTCATAGTCAAGTACCACTGGGTTCTCAAGGGCTTCGTCAGCAAGGTCAACGGAACATACGTTTACGCCTACGACCCGAAACTTGAGCTGGGTAGCATGAACTTCCCATACCGGCTCAACGCGGCGATAAACGAAACCAAGGTCACGAGGATAAGCCTTCCAACGGGCTACAAGTTCACGTCCATCCCCTCCAACATCGAGGTTAAGACGAGGGCGGGAAGCGTCACGATGAAGGTGCAGAAGCTCAGCGACAGGGAAATTCTCATCACGAGCAACGTTTACATAGCCTATGGGGTTCCCGCCGACGCTTACAAAGCGTTCATGGCCAAGGTTCCCAACAAGGTTGAGTTCAAGTACGAGGTCACCGCCGAGGAGGGGAGTGGAGGCAAGGGCATCTGCGGTCCGGCCGCGATAGTTGGGCTGGCCGTTCTTCCGCTCCTCCTGTACAGGAGGAGGCGCTGACCCCCTTTTCTTTCCCTCACGAAAAAGCTTAAAAACGCATCCCCAAAGCATCAACAGGCATAGCGAGGGAGGTGTGACCATGTCAAGGTACAAGCCGCTCGCCAAGAAGCTCAGGCTCGCCAAGGCCGCAAAGCAGAACAGGCGCGTTCCCGTTTGGGTCATCATCAAGACGAACAGGAAGGTTCTCACCCATCCGAAGAGGAGGCACTGGAGGAGAACCAAGCTCAAGGAGTGAGGTGGTCTAAATGATTAAGCCCGGTGAGGAAGTCATATTCGTCGTTCCCATCAGGAAGATAAAGAAGCGCGTTCCGCGCTGGAAGAGGGCCCCGAGAGCGGCTCGCTTCGTCCGCGAGTGGATAGCGAGGCACGCCAAGGCCGAGGAGGTCAAGCTCGACCCGGCCGTCAACGAGAAGCTCTGGGAGAGGGGTGCCGAGAAGCCACCCAACAAGCTCCGCGTTAAGGTCGTCGTTGAGGAAGTTGACGGCAAGAGGGTTGCGAAGGTCTCCCTGGCCTGATTTTAACCACTTTTTAGAGGTGAAGAGATGCACATCGAGAGGCTCGATTTTGAAAACTCTCCATATCTCGGTGTTTACGGCTTCGCCACCGACAGGGTAGCCATCATTAGAGAGGGCCTCGGCGAGAAGAAGTTAGAGACCCTCAGAGAAGTTCTGAAGGTCCCGCTCATCGAGACGAGCGTCATGAAGTCGCGCATCGTCGGCATATTCGTTGCCGGCAACTCCAACGCACTGATAGTCCCCTGGTACATCTGGGACGCCGAGCTCGACTTCATAAACGCCCAGCTCAGAGAGTACGGGATTGAGGTGGAGGTCGTCCCCTTCCAGAGCAGACTCACCGCCTTCGGAAACCTGATTCTCGCCAACGACAAGGGCGCTTTAGTTAGCAAAGACTTCACGAGGGAGGAAGCGAGGAAGATTGAGGACATACTCGGCGTTCCGGTTGAGCGGGGAGTCATAGCCGACTATACAGCGGTTGGAAGCGTCGGCGTCGTTACCAACAAGGGCGGTCTCGTGCACCCCGAGGCGACCGACGAGGAGCTTGAGTGGCTGAGCGACCTCTTCAAGGTCGATGTATACGTCGGAACCGCCAACATGGGCGTTCCCTTCGTCGGCTCGTGCATGATAGCCAACTCGCACGGCGTCGTCGTCGGACACCTGACGACGGGTCCGGAGATAGTGAAGATTGAAGAGGCTTTAGGCTTCCTCGGATAAAGCTTAAAAGTTCACCTTCAAAGGCCCGCTGAAGGAGGGATGGAAATGGAGGTCAAGGTCTACCGCGTTAAGGGAATCTTCCAGAGGGGTAAGCTCAAGCAGCCCTTCACCAAGGAGTACCGCGCTCTCAAGCCGGAGCACGTTGAGGAGCTCGTTTACTCGGAGATAGGGAGCAAGCACCGCGTTCCGAGGACCAAGATATGGATTGAGAGCATCGAGGAGATAAAGCCGGAAGAGGCCGAGAACCCGATAGTCAGGAGGCTCAGCCTCGAGCTCTGATTTCTCTTTTCCACCCCAGAACCCTCGACTGGTAGTGTCTCTTCGGAAAGATTTCGAGCGGGTTGATGCCCTTCTCCCTGAGGAGATACCTCAGCTCGACCTCGTAGTCCGCCTTCTCAAGTTCCTCGCTCTCCCGGATTTCGACTACAAAGAGCCTCTCGGTCAGCTCGCGTATCGTCTTGTAGCCGAGACCGAGGAGGGGCCGAATGTAGGCAACACCGAAGCGGTCCTCCAGTGAGCGGGTCTTTGGCAAGTCGAGGAGCGGAACCCTGTCGTCCCTCCGCGTCCCATCGCTCACCCTTTCCACCTCAGGAAGGGACGCCAGAGCCTCCAGAGCCCTCTCGTGGATGAACTGTATCGCGCTGTTCGGGTGGCCGTCGCTTATTGCCATCTCCCCTGCTTTTTCAAGGATTTCACGGGGAAGCTCCAGAACTCTATGCTTGAAGCCGAGCCTCTCAGCCGTTTCCCTCGCGTACCTCCAGTTGTCAAGCAGGCCGAAGGTGACCGTTACGAGCTCAACCTCGTAGCCGAGCTGGCTTAGAATCCACGCGGCCAAGCTCGAGTCCTTTCCGCCGGAGTAGAGGTGATGAACCCTCATGGCAATCCCCTAAACCCCTACGCCTCCAGCTTAAATCAGTTTCATGGACAAATACCCGTCAAAATCCCCGCCAAAAACCTTAAATAAAAGGTTGTTTTTGCTCCGTTAAGGGAAATCCAATGAAGAAGTTTCCGGCGTATCTCGCTTCTTGGGAGGACATTGAAAGGTGGGCCAAGGAAGGGGCCTGGAAGGTTTTGGAGGACGGATGGAGACCGGACGTTGTAGTCGGCCTCGCCCGCGGCGGCTGGGTTCCGGCGAGGCTCTACTGCGACTACCTCGGCGTCAAGGACCTTGTCAGCCTGAAGGTCGAGCACTGGGGAGTAACGGCAACCCCGGACGGCAAGGCCAAGCTCAAGTACGGTAGCAACTACAACCTCGAGGGCAAGAAGGTCCTCATCGTCGACGACATCAGCGACACAGGCGAGAGCTTAACCCTCGCGAAGAACTACGTCGAGAGCCAGAAGCCGGCCGAGATAAGGACTGCCACGCTCCTGACAATCAAGGGCTCGCGCTTCAAGCCTGACTACTTCGGCGAGGAAATCGACTGGGCCTGGATAGTCTTCCCCTGGAACTTCGTGGAGGACATGATTAACCTCGTCGGCAACATCCTTGAGGAGAAGGAAGCCGTGAGCACCGACGAGATAGTCGAGCTATTCAAGGAGCTTCACGGCATGGAGGTTCCGAAGGGCAGGCTCGAGGAAGCCCTCAGGATGGCCGAGCGCAGGAAGGTTTTTAAGTTCCGCGACGGGAAGTGGCGCAAAGCCTGAGGGTGTGGTACCTTGGATAGGGAAAAGAAGGTCGAGGAAATCAAAAACCACAGCGTGTACGCGCGGGAAATCTACGATATGCACAGCGAGAGCATCGACAGGGTTATCGACGACTACGAGAGCCTGAAGGAGGACTACCTCAGCGACCACTCGCGGGCAAGAATCGTCCGCATCGTCTTCAACGAGGACAACGGCCTTCCCCTGGCCATTGAGTTCAACAGAAAGGACGACAGCTTCAAGGGCTTCACCATAGCCATCGGCAAGCCCCACATAAAGAGCAACGGACTCCGGGAAAAGGAAAGTCAGGAAGAGGCCGACTGAACGTAGAACCCCATCTCCACTTCTTTTCCCGTGTAGACTTCATAACTGCTGAGGTAGTACGTCGGGTTCGTGAAGAGCGCCGTCAGGTTCCTGTTCTCGCCGGCAACCCAGACGAGGTAGTTGCTCTCGTTGTAGGGGTTCCGAATCGCCATGAGGACGCTCGCGTTGGCGACGTTTCCGAGGTTTCCAACGGCGACGCTCACGTTTCCGTAAACCCTCCTCCAGGGACTCTTCTCGTCAAGGAGGACGAAGCTCGTGACGTTCTCGGCGTGAGTTAACACCCACGTTCCGTTGACCTTCTCGAAGCGAAGCGGGAACTTGCCATCGAGCTCCCTCACGAGACGGTTCGAGACCGGACCGCCGACGAGGACGACGACCCCTTCAAGGTCACTGTCTGTGACGTTAACGTCCGCTTTCACCACGACGTCCACAGGCTCAACCCACTGGGAGTAGAACCGCCTCAAGTTCTCCGCTATATCCTCGGCCGTCTCCTTATCCTTTTCAGTCCCGATCGGGTCAGGATTTGCCGTTCCATAGACGATGACGACCCTTTCCAGCTCCGCACCCCTATCAAAGGCCCTCAGCGGGGTGACCGGAACCTCGCGGGAGTAAACCTCAGTGACGTTTTCTGGCGAGGCAAAGCCCCTCATCTCATCAAGGATTTTCCAGACGTAGTTCGAGAAAGGTTTGCCCATTTTTCGACTCAGCTCCGAGTAGTAAGCGGTTCTGTTGAGGAGCCAGCCAATCCAGAACTCTCCCCAGGCCTTCTGCATGTTGATGGCCAGGAGCGTGTAGTTCTCGTTTATCTGGCTTATCGCGTAGTCCTCCCACGCGTCGGCGAAGCCCTCGTAGAGCATTCCGGTTTTGCTCCAGAAGTGGATATCGTAGCGTGCCAGATATGGCATGTCACTCCTTATGGCGTCAATGAAGTAAGTGAGGTTGTAGAGGCCACTGTAGGAATAAATTGATGGGACCGTAATGTCGTGGCCGAGCTCATGGTAAATGAAGCCGAGGTAGAGGAGCTCGTCAAGGTTCATGCTCACTATGTAGTCCCTGTTCAGCGGGAGCCCAAACATCGTGTCTCTCGCGGTTTTGTAGCTCCACAGCGTTCTCTGGGGCGTCCTTCTGACGAGGGGGAGCATTCCACCGGCGCCCCAGATTTCCGTGCCATTAAGGGTCGGGCTGAAGCTGTGGCCGTGTATAGCGACGAGGTAAGGGTGGAGGAACTCGTAGGTGACGTTCTGAATCCCAGCG
This sequence comes from Thermococcus prieurii, assembly GCF_054657655.1. Classification (NCBI taxonomy): domain Archaea; kingdom Methanobacteriati; phylum Methanobacteriota; class Thermococci; order Thermococcales; family Thermococcaceae; genus Thermococcus; species Thermococcus prieurii. Next base: position 552,792 of record NZ_BAAHYH010000001.1, read on the forward strand.
TCCTCGGCCATGAACTCGTCGGGAGGGAGCGTTTTGAGGGCGTTCTCGTATATTCTAAGGTCTTCGTCGTAGTAACTCATGTGGCTCTCGTAGAACTCCATGAAGTCGCTCTCCCTCGCGAACTTCCGTAGTGCCGGCAGGAACTCGTTCTCAAACCAGGGGTAGTCAAGGTTAGTCAGGGGCTCGAGCTCCGGTGGATTTGAGCAGAGGAGCGTGTAGTACTCGAGGTTGAGGAGCAGGTAATCCTTCTCCGGAACGCTCCTCCCCTGGGACATGTAAGACTTCAGGAGAAGCACCGCGGTCGAGTTTCTGAACCTTCCGAAGTGGGCCTCAACTTCGCTCAGGTAACTTCCCCGGTCGATGACGAAGGGGTCCCTCCCAAAGGCGAGGTAGTAAACGATTCCAATGAGCTCGGCGTTGGGGCTTATCTCGACCGTTACGTGGGAGTCGATTTCAACCGCCGACGCCCTGGGAACCAACGTGGCCAGCAGGATACCTGCAAGTGTTACCCACGCAAGGAGGCGCTTCATAACATCACCCCGTAGTAGTCAGGGGAATGGGTTATAAGGGTTGCGGGAGAGCTTTAAAAGGCGAAGGCCAAGGAGAATTAGGGTGACCTAAGATGAAGAGGCTCGCGCTCATAATCCTGCTGACACTCGCGCTGGTTCCGCTCAACGGCGTCTCTGCGCAGGAGGACGTTACGGTGGTGGCGACGATAGCGCCGATAGCGTCAATAGTTCAGGAGGCGTTCCCGGGAGTTAAGGTTGAGGTGATAGTTCCGCCCGGGGTTGACCCGCACGACTACCAGCTGACGGCCCAGCAGGTCGAACTGCTCTCGAAGGCCCAGGTCATAGTGACGACCGGTGGCCACTTGCCCGTTGAGAAGAGGATTGCGGAACTTGAGCAGGAAGGCACCGTAACGGGAAAGGCCCTCTTCGTGGACGACTACATGAAATACGGCTTCCACTACGCCAAGGAATACTGGTACAACGGCAAGGACAATCCTCACGGCGTCTGGCTCGACCCCTACAACGCCATAGCCATAGCGGAGGCGACCGAGAAGGCCCTAATCGAGGAAGACCCGGCCAACGCGGTGACCTACGAGAGGGACTTCGAGAGGTTCCGCGAGAGGGTCCTTGCGATAGTCGAGGCCTACAAAGCTTTGGCCCCCAAGAACGCAACCGCAGTAATCCAGATGCCTCCCGATGAGTACGCTCTCGACTGGCTCGGAATTAAGGCGGTTGCCTCGATAAAGCCGGAGGAAGAGGTCCCTGCGATAGGGGTTGACCGGCTCGTCCCGACCGCGGAGAAGAGCTCGCTGGTAGTTTACGGCTCCGACAGCTCGGAACAGCTCAAGAATGCCGCAATCGAACTCGCCCAGAAGAGTGGGAAGCCCCTTGCGGAGATAACTGTTTTCTGGGCCTCGGGGAACTACACCGACTGGCTCATCAAGAACACGGCATCGATAATGAAGGCACTCTCGACCCCCGAGAAGCCTGAGAAGCCGAACCAGGGCGAGAACACAGCCGTTACGTACGCTTTCTTGGCGCTCGTTACCGGAATCGTTCTGGGAACCGCGCTGGGAGTAATATTGAAAAAATGAAAGGGTCACTCGCGCTTGTAGGGCCTGCCGTCCCACTTGGGTGGCCTTGCCCTTCCTATTATTCCCGCGACCACTATGAGGGTCACGACGTACGGCAGGGTCGCTATGAACTGCCAGGGTATCGTTCCCGCGAGCCACGGGTTGTTCTGGATGTAGATGGCGAAGTTGTCGAAGAATCCGAACAGGAACGCTCCGCCGAGGGCTATTATTGGATTCCAGCCGCTGAAGACCATGTTCGCCAGGGCTATGAAACCCCTTCCGGCCGCTATCGTCTTCGTTACGGTTCCGAGCCAGTCAACGCTGAGGTAGGCACCGGCAACGCCGGCCAAGGCACTCGCTATGAGAACCGCCGTGAAGCGGTAGAGCTCGACGTTTATTCCAATAGCGTCCGCTGCTTCTGGGTTCTCTCCGACGGCGCGAATTCTCAGCCCGAACGGCGTCTTGAAGAGCATCCACCAGACTATTACCGCGACCGCTATCGTTATCGGCACCATAGGGCTGAGGGAGTTTCCGAAGGCGTCCATCCAGAGGGGCTTAATCTGGGCGTTTTGAGGGACTTGATGCTGTCCTGCGGTGCCCCAGTACGCTAGGATTCCAAATGCGACGCCACCGTAGCCTATGAGGTTTATACCGATGCCCGGAATGACGTGGTCGCCCTTGAGGTAGACGGTGATTACACCGTGGATTATCCCTATGATAAGGCCGGTTAGTGCACCTCCGAGGAGACCAACCCATCCGTTGTGAGCTAGCTCCGCGAATATCGCCCCGAAAAACGCCGAGAGCATCAGTATTCCCTCGTAGCCGATGTTGACGACACCGGCCCTTTCGCTTATCACGGCACCTATGCTCGTAAGCGCTATTGGAACCATCGCCGCCAGGGAGCCGAGCAGGAGGCTGATTACCATAGTCTCGTTCATGAACTTCCCCTCCTGAACGCTCTGGTGAAGAGGTCAAGGAGTCCGGGCACGGCGACGGCCACGATGATGATGCCCTCGATGACTTTGACCATCTCAAGGGGAACACCCGTTTGCTGCATCTGTGTTGCCCCAGCGTTGAGGGCTCCGAAGAGTATCCCCGCGAAGATTATGCCGAGGGGGTGGTTCCTGCCGACGAGGGAGACGCCTATTCCGTCGAAACCGTAGCCGTAGACGTTCGCGAGCCCCTGGCTGATGGAGTAGCTCGGCGGGATTCCCATGACCTGGAGTGCACCCGCGAGTCCGGCAGTCATTCCGCCGATGACGAAGGACCAGAGCATGGCCACCTTGGGGTTCGTGCCACCGTATTCGGCCGCCCTTGGGTTCTGTCCACTGGTTCTGAGCTCGTAGCCGAGCTTGGTGTGCCACATTACCACGTAAACAACGATTGCCGAGATTATTGCTATCACGAAGGCCAGCGAGAGAGTAGAGTTCTTCACGAGCAGGGGTAGCCTTGCCCCCGGTGGAATCGGCAGCGTGCTGTTGGGGTTCATTGGGTTCTCAAAGACTTGGAGGGCAAGCCAGCTTGCCAAGAAGAATGCAATCCAGTTGAACATTATCGTGGAGATAACTTCATGAACGCCCCTGTACACCTTGAGGACCGCCGCGGGGAGCATCCACAGCGCACCAACTAGGATTCCAGCTAGGATTCCGGCCAGAGGATTCCGTACGCTCTGGGTTACCGCGACGGCCGCTATGGCGCCGAAGTAGACGGTTCCCTCGGCGCCGATGTTGAAGAGCCCAGTTCTCGCGCCTATGGCGAAGGTTATCGCCGTCAGAATGAGCGGTGTTGATTTGCTGAGGGTCTCCGCAAAGTTGCTGAGGGAACCGAAGGAACCCGATAGAAGGGCTCGGTACGCGGCAATCGCGTCGTAACCACTGAACCAGAGGACGAGGGCACCTATGAACGCTCCAATGAGTATCGCCAAAACGCTCTCGGCCACGGGTTTGGCGTATCCCCTGAGCTCATTTTTGAGGTTCACCCTTGACACCTCCCATCATGAGACCAATCTGCTCCTCTGTAACCTCGTCGGGCTTGACTATTCCCATAAACTGACCCTCGTACATTATCGCCATCCTGTCGCTGAGCTGGAGAACCTCATCCAGGTCGGCAGAGACGAGCAGAACGGCCTTGTCCTCGTTCCTCAGCTTGACGAGGTAGTTCCTGATGTACTCGGTCGAGGCGACGTCAACACCACGCGTTGGCTGTGCCGCTATGATGAACTCGGGCTTTTTGCTTACCTCCCTCGCAACTATTAGCTTTTGCTGGTTTCCACCGCTCAGGCTCTTTACCGGGGCTTTCGTTCCAGGTGCGCTGACCTCGAACTCCTCTATCAGTCTCTTTGCGTGCTCCTCGACCTTGCCCCAATCGATAAGGGGCCCCCTGGAAAACTCCTCTCTCCAGTGCATTCCCAGAATTGAGTTCTCCATCACCGTCATCTCGAGGATTAAACCCATGTGCGTTCTGTCCTCTGGTATGTGCGCCACCCCCATGTCGTAGAGCTCCCTCGGTTTCTTGCCGGTGATGTCAACGCCCTTGAGGTAAACTTTGCCCTTCTCGACCTTCCTCAGGCCGGCTATGGCTTCTATCAACTCGCTCTGGCCGTTGCCCTCAACACCGGCTATGCCGAATATCTCGCCAGCGCGGACCTCGAAGGTCAGTCCGCGAACAGCTTCTTCGCCCCTGTCACCCTTCACCCATAGGTCCTCGACGCGGAAGATTACCTCACCGGGCTCCTTCGGGGGCTTCTCAATTCTGAGAACGACGTCCCTGCCCACCATCATCCTCGCGAGGAGCTGGGGCGTTGCCTCGTTTGTCTTGACGGTTCCGACGACCTCACCTTTCCTTATGACCGTGACGCGGTCGGTTATCTCCATGACCTCGTTGAGTTTGTGGCTGATGAAGATTATCGTCTTCCCCTGCTCCTTGAGTTTTCTGAGAACCGCGAAAAGCTCCTTAACCTCAATCGGAGTGAGAACTGCGGTCGGCTCGTCCAGGATGAGTATATCGACGTCGCGGTAGAGCATCTTGAGAATTTCAATCCTCTGCTGGACGCCAACGGGGAGGTTTTCGACGGGGACGTCGAGGGGAACCTGGAAGTTGAGCTCGTCCATCAGCTTCTGGAGCTTCTTTCTCGCGTTCTCGACGTCAATCTTGGACAGCAGCCCGTGCCCCTCCATTCCAAGGATGATGTTCTCGAGGGCGTTGAAGACCTCAACGAGCGTGAAGTGCTGGTGAACCATTCCGATTCCGTTCGCTATTGCATCAGCGGGGCTCTTGAAGCGGACTTCTTTACCCCTGAGAAAAATCTTGCCCTTCGTCGGCTTGAGCATTCCGAAGAGAACCTTCATCAGCGTCGTTTTTCCGGCACCGTTCTCGCCGAGGAGACCGAGGATTTCACCCTCGTAGACCTTAATCGTGACGCCCTTCAGGGCCTTTGTGCCGTCCGGGTAAACCTTCACGATGTCACGCATCTCGAGCACTGGAGTCCTCTCTTCCATTGCTTTCACCTCCTAAAGGGAAGAAGAACAAAGGGAAGGAAATCACTGCTTGTTGGCTATGTGGTTCTTGTAGTAGTCAAGCGCCCAGTAGGCACCGAAGCGGTAGCCGCCCTCGAACTTGTAGAGAACCGGAATTTCCATACCGAGGACGATACCGATGGTGTCCTTACCGTCGTTGAGGGCTATGAGGGCGGCGAGCGCTCCGGCCAAGGCCGAACCCTCGTTCTCCTTGAAGAGAACCATCTGAACGTTGTGCGGCATGTTGGGGTCGTAGCCGTCGATGAGGACGAACCTCTGCTTCGGGTACTCCTGGGCGACCTTCTTAACCGCGTCGGTCATCATGAATCCGACGGCGATGATAATGTCGTACTCGCCAGTCTTGGCGAGGCTCTGGAGGTTGGTGTAGTAGTCGTTCGGGCTGTTGCTCTGGAGCTGGGTGAGCTGGAGTCCGAAATCCTTAACGGCCCTCTCGGCACCCATGTATGCCATGTCGTTGAAGCTCAGGTCACCC